>DYGG01000001.1:178783-261671 GCA_020724775.1 Ignavibacterium sp.
GCCGGACTTCGGAGTCCGGGTCTTCGAGGTCGCCGACAATCATTGCTTTCTCAGGACAGGCCTCCACGCAGGCAAGCGGCATCCCTTTAGCCAATCGCTCATTGCAGAAGGTGCATTTTTCGACTACGCCGCGGGTGCGGGTAGGGAAATCCTGGTCGATTTCCTTGATGAAGGGTCGGGGGTCGCGCCAGTTAAAACTGCGGGAGCCGTAAGGACATGCCGCTACGCAGTAACGGCAGCCGATACAGCGATGCCAGTCCATCATAACGATGCCGTCCTGGCGTTTCCAGGTCGCCTGAGTCGGGCAGACCCGCACACAGGGGGGATTATCGCAGTGATTACAGAGCACCAGGACCGGTTTCTTCTTTAGAGAATCTTCAATAAATTCATTCTCCTGGTCAAGAAAGGCTTTCTCGTACTCTTCTTTCCAGATCCATTTAATCTCATCTTTGCGATTATCGAACTGCGGAACATTGTGAACCCTGTGGCAGGCATCGATGCAGGCGCGGCATCCCTCTTTTTCGAGACATTTTTTGGGGTCGATAACGAGCGCCCATCTTTTGCCGGGATGTCCCTCCTTTTCGGCGGCGCTTTCTGCCGGTTGCGAGGCGAAGGCATCAGCCAGCGGTTTGCCGGAGAGACCGACGATGGTAGTCAATCCGGCGATTTTGATGAAGTTTCTTCTATCTATGCCGCTCATAACCCCTCCTTCGGTTCCGTGTGGCAGTCCCAACAATAGGGTGAAACAGCGACATAATTGTGACAGCGGTCACAGAATTCCGCTTTGTTGGAATGGCAACTGAGACAAGTCTTGGTCAGGCTCATCTCATATTCCTTTCCGGCCGGGGAATGATAAGCGCGCAATTCTTCGCGCACTACCAGTTCGCGCCACTCATAGATGAGGTCCATATGCGAGGCTTTCATGTAAGCGGTTGCCGCCACACACTCCTTTTCTTCGATCGGCAGTTTGATATCGGGACGCTTCGCGCTGGTACCGGAAGCGAGATTCACCCAGATAGGAGCGGTGAAAAGAACCAGGAAAAGAATCAATCCGGTAATTATTTTGCCGGCGTCATACATGGACTTTTTCCTCCTTTCCCGGGAGCGGCGTCCCCCGAAAATCATTGTCCCGCTCTTTTTCCCCTTTCATAACGAGGGCGTTTCCGACCAGTTCATGCAAGCCGCCCACGGAGACACCGGGCACCCAAAAATCCATAAGCCCAGGAAGGGTTGCTTTGTCGATGGCACAGATGCAGACCAGCAGGTTGACGCCATGATTTTCATGGACATATCTGACGGCATTGGCGCGAGGAAAACCGCCGCGGAGACGCATCTCCAGGTTTTCATCGGTGCCAAGACCGGAGCCGCTTCCACAGCAGAAAGTCTGTTCCCTAATCGTGTTTTCCGGCATTTCATAGAAATGGTTGCAGACATTTTTCAGAATGTAGCGGGGTTCTTCCAGAAGTCCCATGGCGCGCGCCGGATTACAGGAGTCGTGGAAGGTTATCCTGTGATTGTCATTGCGATGCGGGTCAAGTTTTAGTTTCCGATGTTTAATCAGGTCGGCGGTAAATTCGGCGATATGAATCATTTTAGTGGAGCGGGCGTTCTCAAAGACGGTGCCGGTCACCGGCGATTTGGGAACTTCAAGAAAATCGGCGGGACCGTTCATAGTATCCATGTACTGGTGCAGAACGCGCCACATATGACCGCATTCGCCGCCGATGATATATTTTACACCGAGCCGTTTGGCTTCGGCATAAATTTTGGCGTTAAGTCGTTTCATCATTTCATGAGAATGGAACAGTCCAAAATTGCCGCCTTCGGAGGCAAAGGCGCTGAAGGTGTAATCGAGCCCTATTTCGTGAAACAGAGCCAGGTAACCCAAGAATCCGAAATAGTGCGGGTCGCCGAAGTAATCAGCAGATGGCACCACAAAAAGAACCTCGGCACCTTTTCTATTGACGGAAGGATTGACCTTGATACCGGTGATATCCTCGAGGTCATCGGCGGCGAAATCGACGCTGTCTTTGAAACCGTGCGGTTGAATGCCGAGGTGGTTGCCGGTGCGAAAGCAATTGGCGGCCGGGGTGGTTATCCAATCGATTCCTATACCGACCAGATTCAGAAGTTCTCGTCCGATAATCGTAATCTCGGCAGTATCGATACCGTAGGGGCAGAAGACCGAGCAGCGACGGCATTCAGTACATTGGTAAAAGTAGTAAAACCATTCTTTTAGAACCGGTATGGTCAATTCACGTCCTCCGGCAAGTTTCCCGAGTATTTTGCCGGCGGTGGTAAAATCTTTGCGATAAACGGAGCGGAGCAGTTCGGCTCTCAGGACCGGCATATTTTTGGGGTCGCCGGAGCCGATATAGAAATGACACTTATCGGCGCAGGCGCCACACCGGACACAAATATCCATAAAGATTCGCAAAGAGCGAAATCTGTCAATTCGTTCACGGAGCCCGTTGAGAATTATTTCTTTCCAGTTGGGCGGCAGTTTCCAGTCGTCTTCGGTGGGCTGCCACTTGCGCACAAAAGGAAGCCCCAGATACTCCATGCTCTTCGGGTTGGCGCTGTAGTTGAACGTTCCTTTTCGGAATTCAACATGAGGGTCCATCCAGTCCCGGCGGCGGGGCTGGTAGTCTATTGCGACCAATTCTTCCGGTTTAGGATGTTTTTTTGACATAGTCATTCTTTCTCCAGCGGGATGCCGGCGCCTTTGATAAGTTCGCGAAATTCATCTTCCCATTCCTCGTAGGTATGGACCTTTACAGGAGCATTCCAGGGATTGATATGCCGCTTCATCCGGCTGTTATTGGAAAGATTGCGGGTTGGGCTCAAAAAAATTCCGGCCATATGCACCAGTTTGCTTGCCGGGAAGTAAGCCAGAAGGACACTGACCAAAAATAGATGAATATAGAAAAGCGGGCTTATTGCTTCCGGCACTATCGGGCTGACGCTGAATAGTCCCAGCATTAATTGCTTTACCGCAACCAGGTCGGTCTTAAGAAAATAACGCATTAGCACCCCGGTCGCGGCGATGGCGATAATCAGAAGCAGCGGGAAGTAATCGGAAATGAGGGAGATATATCGTAACTGGGGTGTTACAATGCGGCGGAAGAAGAGAAAACTCAAGGCGCCAAGAATTAGAATGTCGCTCATAAATAGTACCGGTACGCCGACCTGGAAGAAACCGTCAAGGTTCTGCAGAACGCCGACAAAAACCGGGGTCGGCTCAAGGAAAAAGCGGAAGTGGCGCAGGACTATTATCAAGAATGACCAGTGGAAGACCAGTCCGGCGAGCCAGAGATACTTAGCAGAACCATAAACCAATTTTCCGCCATTCTTGAGTTCCATTTTGGTATTGCGAAACAGTGAGCGGAAAAAGAAGACCTCGAGAGCCATCCGCCCGATAACTCCCAGAGTTGAAGAGGGGTTATCAAGAGGACTGGACTTAATCCAATCGAGCGATTTCTGCTGGCCGCAGGTGGTGGTGATATGAAACGGCACCGGCGAGCGTGCCCATCTGACGACGCGGTAAACGATACCGAACAAGAAGAGGAAAACCGCGACCGCCGGAAAAACTACGCCGAAGAGGTAATGTAAACCGCCCGAGGCGGTCCCTACCCAGGCGAATGCGATAGATATACTCACCGCCAGTAAAGAATAGAGAATTTTCATCCGGCGTTCCTCCTGATGTAGGAGCATTTATCAAGTATTTTCATGAGGTGAGTTTCCTTCCTGTTTGATGTCCAGGCTGATAAGGTCAGAATCTTTCATTATTCTGAAGGCGCGGGCTTTTATCTCTTTGAGGCGCAGGTCGTAAATCTGCTCGCGGCAGCGGGAATAGATGTCGAAAGCCAAGAGCGCCAGGCTATCAATCCGTTCCTCCAGCGCCGCCATCTTCTGATAGTCCTCAGCACTCTCCACTGTTGTTTCCTCTCGAATTATCCGTTTTAGTTGGAAAAGGAAGAGGGTTGCCTGGGAGGGGGTGAAATCTTGAACGGAGCGGATACGAATTAAGCGGTCAAGGGAGATTGCGAGAGTTTCGATATCGCCACCGTCAAAGAGAGTCTGGACTATTTCTGCCGTCTCTTTCTCGATGGTGAATCCGACGGGATTGGCGAATTGATTTTTCTGGTTCCTAAGGAAAAGTGAGGCATCGGGCGAGTAAGATGCGATAATCGCCTTACGCCACTTATCCAGAACGGTCTCTTTTTTCTTCAGTAGAGAATCGCCTATCATAGTCGGTTCCATCCCAGAGAATTAAATAAAAGGCGGGGCCTCTCACCTTGATGAGATATTCCCCGCCCGGAAAATATCTTATACGCAGCCGGTCGGTTTTGCCAGGCCTGCGACTTTGCAGGCGCCTTTGGCCGGTCCCGACGGAAACATGTCATAAATCTCTTTGAGAGAGAAGCCGGTTTCCTTGCATAGTTTCCGAATCATCGGAGCGATACCGTACTTCTGATAATACTCGCGAAGGTAGTTAACCACTTTCCAGTGATTTTCGGTGAGGTTATCGACCCCTTCGGTAGAAGCAAGGGCCAGAGCAACCTTTTCGTTCCACTGATCGGGCTCTTCCATAAAGCCGTCTTCATCGACATTGATCTTTACTTCGCCTTGTTCAAATATCGGCATTGTAAGTCCTCCAGATATGTTTGATTATATTGTTAAACGCCTTAGTTTTCTCAATGCATTTCGATATACCCGCAGGGGCAGTTCTCCGCACATTTCTTACACCCATTGCAGAATTCAAGTTTAAATTTATAAGCCTGTCCTTTGACCACCGGTTTTATTATGGCATTGTCCTGACAGAAACTCCAACAGGAGCCGCAATCAAAACAGAGCCCACAACTGAGACATCTCTTGGCCTCAGCGATTGCCTCTTCCTGTGTGAGAGTTTTGACAATTTCTGCGTCTATCTTTTTAAATCTCTCATCAACCGGCAAGTGCTGAGAGGGATGCGGCTGTTTGGCTTCGTAGTACGAAAGTTTCATCTTCTCGTGGCGGATAATTTCCTGTTGATGAAGTTCCGGCATCGGCTCGCCGGTTATCAGTTCATGGATAGCCTCGGCGGCGCGACGGCCATGGTAAATGGCGGTTACGGCGATGCCCAGTTCGATATCGTCACCGCCGGCATAGAAATTCTCTGCTTTGGTTTTCATTTTTTCGTCGGTCTTGATCCAATCGCGTCCTTCTTTGAGAAATTCGGCGCCGCCGAAATCAGGCTCCTGACTTATAGCGGCAATCAGGGTGGTGAAGGAGAGGTCAAAGGTATCGCCCGGAATAGGGACCGGTTTCCTTCGTCCGGAGGCATCCGGTTCGCCCAGTTGCATCCGCTGGCATTTCATCCCGACCGCACGGTCGCCGTTCTTGGTGATTTCCAGAGGGGCCGCAAGGAATTCTATCTTCACACCCTCCTCGAGGGCGCCGTCGATTTCCTCTTTTATTGCCGGCATTTCATTGCGGGTGCGGCGATAGAGAATGGTCGATTTGGCGCCGAGACGGCGCGCTACCCGGGCGGCATCGATGGCGGTATCGCCGCCGCCGATGACGACGATATGGTCGCCGACGTCAAGAGTCTGGCCGGTGTTGATTCGGTGCAAAAATTCGGTGCCGGTGAAGACATTGAGGGCATCATCATCGGGGATATTCAGTTTTATTCCTTTATGGGCGCCTATTCCGACGAATATGGCGCGGTACTCCTTCTGAAGCGATTCGTATGGAATATCATTTCCAACCACCGTGTTGCATTTCAGTTCGACACCCATCTCGAGGACGCGGCTTATCTCGGCGTCGAGAACATCCTGCGGCAGGCGATAGTCGGGTATCCCGTAGCGAAGCATTCCACCCGGTTTGGGAAATGCCTCAAAGATGGTTACGCCGTATCCGCGACGAGCCAATTGATAGGCGCAGGAGATACCGGCCGGTCCGGAGCCAATAACGGCGATTTTTTCGCTCCGTTTTTCTTCGGTCAGTTTGCGCGGTTTAAGATTTTTTGCCAGCCCGTAATCCCCCAGAAATCTTTCGAGGCTGTTTATTTCGACCCCCCCTTCGAGAGCGCTGCGGTTGCAGTCGGTTTCGCAAGGATGAGGACAGACCCGTCCCATGGTAGCAGGCATTGGGGTTGTTTCCATGAATATCTGCCAGGATTCCTCGAGCGTCTGGTCGTAAGTTTTGCCCAGGTCATCGGTCTTGGCAATAGTCATTAAGACTTTTCTCACCTGATTATGATTAGGGCAGTTGCAGATGCAGGGGGGAGTCTTTTCGACAAATACCGGGCGCAGGGGGGAAGTTTCAACTGATGAACCGCCTGCTGAACTGCTGAGACTCCGGAGCCCTTTTTTCTCTTTCTTTACTATTTTAGGCATTATGTCGCTCTCTCAATGTATTAATTAAGACAATAATTCTCAATTCTTCGCCTGTCCGCATTATCAGCGTGGGAATTCGGAATGCTCACCTCGCGTCTGACCCGAGCAAAGGCGAGCGCTCTGCTGATAAAAGCATTTGCCCAGCCATGCTCGCCGTCAGTATGAATATGGGTATAAGCGGCAAAAGTCTGCCGGAAAACAAGGCCGTCACGTTTATTGCCCAATCCTACCCCAGTTTCCATTCGGCAACAGCCAGCGTCAGCCGGCAAATTACTTTTAATTCCGGAATAATGAAATTCATGGCCATTAATTCTGGTGCCAACCGGGAAAAATGGGTTTTCGGCGACTACATCCAGGGAAGTATATCCATGCCCGACCGGTCGGGGATGCATTTCGAGGTCTAAGTCGAAGACCCCAGCCATAGGGAATCTGTTCTCATTCCAGATGAGATTTCGGCAGAGATAAATCAAGCCGCCGCATTCGGCGTAAATAGGCATTCCGGCATCTGCAGCGCTCTTAACTGATTGCATCAGAATTTGATTCTCGCCCAGTTTCCTGGCGTGGGTTTCCGGAAAGCCGCCACCGATATATAAGGCGTCGATCTCCGGCAGTTTTCGCTCCTTCAAAGAAGAAATCGGTACAAGTTCGGCGCCTGATTGAGCTAAACGCTCCAGATTCTCAGGATAGTAAAAGGTGAAAACGGAATCGGAAAAGTAGCCTATCCGGACCTGGGGAGATGGCGCCTGTTTCTCGTCAACCTGAATCAATTCAAGCGGCTTAGCCTTTTGTGCCGCCTTATAAATTCGCTCCAAGTTGATATGATTCTCAGCCAGAAACGCCAGATTCTTCTCAAAAGAAGCCCCAGCATTAAACTCTGAAGGAGGTATTAGCCCCATATGCCGTTCAGGAATTTCGACAATCTTATCTTTCAGATTCGGAATCGAACCGAGCACGGGCAGACCGCAGTATCCTTCGATAGCATCGGTGATAATACGGTTATGCCTGTCACCTGCCACCCGGTTTAATATTACACCGGCGAATTTTAGACCAGGTTCAAATTCAAGGCAGCCTTTGACTATTGCGGCAACGGTTCGTGTTACCTTGGCGCAGTTGATAATCAACAGAATCGGGGAGGCGGTCAAACGGGCAATCTCGGCTGTGCTATGTTGCCCCTCGATATTTCTGCCGTCAAATAACCCCCGATTACCCTCAATTATGCTCAGGTCAAAACCTCGGGCATGTTTCAGGAAGGAGGAGCGGACTTTTTCAGCAGGAACAAGAAAGGTGTCGAGATTACGGCAGGGGGTAGCGGCGACGGCCGATAGCCAGGCCGGGTCGATATAATCAGGTCCTTTCTTGAAAGGTGCAACCGATTTTCCCCACTTCTTAAATCCAGCCACCAGAGCAAGAGATACTAATGTCTTGCCGGAATCGCCGGAAATTCCGGCGATTACCAGGCGAGGTACACTGACCAGCATATTTAGCAGACCGGCGCCGGATTAGTCGTTAGCGGCGCCCTCTTTATGCGGAAGTTCAATAAAACTGCCTCCGAAATAAGTGTATACACATCTTCCGGAGTTGACCAACTGCTTGATGGCGTCTTTACAGATCTGTTTGTCCACCTCATCGCCGAACATTTCGATGATGCCTTTGGTCAGGTCGGTCGCCTTCAGTTTTTTCAAACCGGTGGCGTCCTTGATCATGTTGTACATGGCTTCCGCAACTTCCTCTACTGTTTTTGCCACAATATATCCTTCTAATAATTCAAGTGTGTCGATCTCTTAAAAGTAAGACCGGCGTGCTTAAAGTCGTCAATATGCTCTTTCCGGAATTCGATACCGGCCATCTTGAAAAATCTGGGCCAGCCGATTCGCTCTATCCATTCGCCCATACGCTCGTATTTCCGAGCGTTCTTTGCCCAGAGTTCCACCAGGTTCTTGACCGCATCCGTCACTTCGGGCCAGCGCGGCGGATTATTGGGCAGGAATGGAATTGCCAGTTTGGAGAACATCGGCTCGTGACGGGCATTGGAGACCTTGCCGCCGACCCAGATGGAAACGCCGTCATTGAGCGGGTCATTCAGTTTCATCGAAGGGCAGACGGTGTAGCAGTTAGCGCAGAACATACAGCGCTCTTCAATAACTTCGACGGACGGCTTGCCGCCGACGGTCGCGGGACGAATGGCCGCGGTCGGACAGGAGGCACTGACACTGGGGATTTCGCAGGTTTTATGGAGATTGTCATGGTCGATTTTGGGAGGACGGCGGTGAATCCCCAGAATGGCGATATCGGAGCAGTGCACGGCGCCGCACATATTCAGACAGCAGGCGAGAGCGATACGGAGTTTGCCGGGGAGAACCATCGTTTCGAAATAGTCAGCCAGTTCATCCATAACCGCTTTGACAATGCCGGAGGCATCGGTTGCGGCCGAATGGCAGTGAATCCAACCTTGAGTATGGACGATACTGGAAATTGAATTCTGGAGACCTCCGACGGGATGTCCCAGAGCCTTCAAGTCTTTAATCAGAGGGTCGATGTTTTCCTGTTTGGTCAGAAGAAACTCGACGTTATGTCGGCTGGTGAAACGAAGGAAACCGTCGCAGTACTTGTCCGCCAGTTCCGCATATTTGCGGATTTTGTCGGTGCTGACCAGACGCGGCGAGCCGGCTCTGACGGTGAATAACTTGGCGCCGGTCTCGGAAACGTGAACCATTACGCCCGGCTTCAAAACTTCGTGATATTTCCACTTCCCGTAGTTCTGTTTAATAACCGGAGGAAGGAATTTTTCATAGTGCGGGGGACCTATGTCGGTCAATCTCTCTTGCATTGCTTCTGGCATATCAAACCTCTATGGCAAATTGTTATTTACTTTTTTTCTTCTTCTTCATCTTCAACAAAGTACTCTTCATAGAAGACGTAAGGATTCTCGCGCGGGTGAGCGACCATCTCGGCGACCGGCTCTACGTCGATGGCTTCGAGGAAATTCCCCAAGCCGACGCGCTGGATAAATTCACCGATACGCTCGCGGTTCTTCCCTTCCTCGCACCAGAGGTCCCAGATTCTCTCGATGACATCCTTTATCTGACGATAGGGGGCTTCAATCTTAATGAAGGGCATCAGTACTGAAGAAAGAAGGGCGCCTTCGATAATAGGGGCTTTGGAGCCGAGCAGGACTACCGCGCCGCGGTCTTTGCCGGGGCGAAGCGCCTTGGGCATAATATTGATGCAATGCATACAGCGGCGGCAGTAACTGTTGTCGATATGAAGTTCTTTACCATCCCAGTCCATACACTTGGCCGGGCAGTTATCAACCACTTCGGAGCGGATATCCATGCCGCGGTCGGCATACTCACGAACGGCATCTTTGTCCATCTGGATGCTGTCGCGCCAGGTGCCGATTATGGAGCAGTCGGCACGGGCGATGGAGGCAACACAGTCGTTAGGACAGCCGGACATTTTGAACTTGAATTTGTAGGGGAATGCCGGACGATGCAATTCATCCTGATAATTCATAGTTAGGTCATAGGCTAATGCCAGGGTGTCATAGCACGCCCACTCGCAACGGGCGGGACCGACACAGCAAGAGGGGGTCCGGACATCGGAGCCGGAGCCACCGAGGTCGAAACCGGCCTGGGTCAACTCCGAGAAAATCGGCTCGAGATGCGGGGTGCTGGTGCCCAGGAAGATGATATCGCCGGTGGAGCCGTGCATATTGGTCAATCCGGAGCCATGCCTTTCCCAGATATCACAGAGTTTGCGCAGGGCGTCAGATGTATAGAACCAGCCGGCCGGCTGATTAATTCTAATAGTATGGAAGTGCGATACATTGGGGAATTTGTCGGGGACATCGGAATACCGCCCGATAACGCCGCCGCCGTAGCCCATGACGCCGACAATGCCGCCATGTTTCCAGTGACCTATTTTTTCGTTGTACGAGAGTTCCAGCTGCCCTAAAAGGTCGGCTGCCATAGGGCTTTTCTGCGCCGCAGTTTTGATTTCTTTCACAAAACTGGGCCATCGCCCTTTTTCCAACTCATCGAGTTTTGGTGTCTGTGATTTTGTTTCAGCCATTTCTTCTCCTTAAAAAATCAGAATAATGAATCTTCGATACAGATGCATGTGACTGATAATTCCCCAACAGAGACTGAATTAGACTTTTTTGACAAGCTACTAATTGTCCGATACAGATTTGGGTAGAGGAGTCACACATAGTTTTTCCCGTTTCTCAATACCTATGTTAACAAATTGAAGAAAATCAGTCAAGAAGAATTTGTGAAAAATTTCATTAAGTCGCACTCTTCAGAAAATCCCGATATCGCCTTGTCACCCGATTCTTGTCGCGGGAACTATTTATACGACATAATGTTAGAGGGTCAATATGAATTTTCGGGCAGATTCTACCCCAGGTCGAAAGCAAAAACGGTTTTAATATATATAGTCAATCTTGCCTTGCCACCCCCGAGTTTGGCAGCGGCAGGGCAAGAATGATGGTTACATCCCCTTGTAGGGATTGGGACCGACTTTTTCTATAGTCTCCAGAAATTCGTCAAAAATCTTCGGAATTCTGGCATAATCAGAAATGGCAACTTCGTGCAATTGTACCCGCTCTTCTTCCAAAACTAACTGTTTCAGTTTTTCGCGGACATTGGTCATTCTGGTTGCAGCCAGTTCACTTCCTCGGATGAAGTGGCACTGGTAATCATCCCCTTTCTTGCACCCAATAAGGAGGACACCGTCAAATCCGCTTGCCAGAGCATCACCGACCCAGATAGTATTCATGGAGCCAAGGCAGCGCAGAGGTATAATACGCACCATGGCGTTGTACTGTAATCTTTTCATCCCTGCCATATCGAGCGAGGGGAGAGCATCGTTTTCGCAAATGAAGGCGAGAATGCGAGGTTTCTCTTCGAACTCATCGGGAATATGAATTGTCTTTATCATCTGCGAAATCATATTTACGTTGTAATTCTTGAAGGAGACTATTCGCTCGGGGCAGGCGCCCATGCAGATACCGCAACGGCGACAGCGAAACGGGTTGGGCAGCGGTGTTCCTTTATCGTCTTCATCGAGAGTTCCAAAGGGGCATTCTTCCGTACACCGTTTGCATTGAGTGCATCTTTGCATAAAGAATTCGGGGAAGGAGAGGTCGCCGGAGCGGGGGTGTACGGCGGCGCCACGGGCGACTGCTTCGACCGCCTGTATTGCCTTGAGAGCGGCACCATAGGCGTCCGATTCGGACGCGGAGAGGTCCATTGGGGCGCGCACGGTACCGGCCGCGTAGATACCGGTTCTTCTTGTTTCGTAAGGAAAACAGATATAATGAGAATCCGGAAAGCCGTATTTGAGGGTCGGAAGGTCGGTTCCCTGACGATATGTCAGATTAAGGATTTTTGCTCCCTTTTCAGCGCCCGCCGCTTCTTTCTTACCGTCGGCAGTTAAACCATCCTGTGAGGCAGACGCTGGCTCGGTAGTTTCGGAAGCCTCCGGTGGCTCAACGGCCATTTCTGATTCATCAACTTTTGTCGTCGGCACCATGCCGGTTGCCAGCACTACCATATCCGCCGTGATCCGGATATCCTCACCCAGGAGAGTCTCCCTGACATCGATAGCGATTTTACCACCATCATCCTTATTAACCGAGGCAATTTCACCTTTGGTCAGGAAGATAGCGTCGTCATTTTGTACCTGGGCGTAGAATAGTTCGTACTGTGCCGTGGTACGGAGGTCGCGGTAGATTATGAATATCTTGGCGTTGGGAAATTTCTCCCTGACATAAAGGGCCTGTTTCAATGAAACCCGGCAGCAGACAGCGGAGCAGTAGGGGAGATGGTCCGGTTCGCGCGAGCCGGCACATTGAATGAAGGCGATGCTATCAATACCTTTACCATCGGAAGGTCTTTTAATACCGCCGTTGGAGACCATCGCCTCCAGGTCAATGTTTGTTACCACATCGGGCGAAACACCGTATCCCCAGCGAGAGAGTTTGGTGAAATCGTACGGTTTCCATCCGGTTGCCTGGACAATCGCCCCAACATTCAGTTCTGTATCGGCAGCGCCGTCATTAATAATGACCGTAAACTTACCCGGCTGACCGGAGGTCTTGGAGATGACCGCTCCTTTCTTCACTGTAATGTTGGAATGCGATTCGACTTCTCTAATTAATTCGCTAATACCAGAGTTTTCGGGAGATTGATAGGGCGGCTTCTTGGGAAATACTTTCGAGAATTTGGCTGCCCATCCACCCAGATAACTCTCTTTTTCAATTAGAATCACACTGTATCCGGCGTCGGCGGCGGCTCTGGCAGCCGTCAGTCCGGCTTTGCCGCCACCCACCACCATTATGCTCTTGCTCGTCTCTTCGACAAACGGCTGTGGCGGCTCGCTGTTGCGAACGCGGGTGACCCCCATCCGGATATAATCCTCGGCAATAATCTGGGTGTCATCATCATTCGGTTTATGGCACCAGGCGACCTGCTCGCGAAGATTGACCCGGTCGGTCAGGATATCTTTTCCAAAGTCGAACAGTTCCGGAAACGCGCGATAGGAGCAGGCGGCAACAACCACCCGGTTCACCCCATCCTTTCCAATATCATCTCTAATCGTCTCCAAGCCTTCGATGGAGCAGAGCATGTCGTGAGTTTTGCAGAGGTCTGCCTTGCCGTCTTTGAGAGCCGTGCCGACAAGTTTCTCAACGTCGATTGACTGGCTGATTTCGCACCCTTTGCAGATATATACGCCAATTTTCGGTTCCATTGTTATTTCCTCCCCGCGGCACAGATTGCCTGCATTGCGGCGCCTGTTGCCTGCTGCACACTGTTGGCGACATCGCACGGTCGAAGAACCGCCCCCGCCCCGACAATTCCGCCGCTTCCGTTGGGTACAATGAATCCATAAGAATCCCGCGTTATCGGAATAGAGGGAACTTCATCGGCGGTATTCGGCACCATTCCAATTGCCAGAACAGCCATATCGACTTCAGTTTTGGTGATAACTCCGGTAAGTGTGTTTTCCGCTTCCAGGACTATATTTTCAGAACCGGGGACCTCGGTCAGATTGCCGACTTTGCCCCGATGGAAATGAAATTTCTGGTCCTGTTGGACCTTGACATAGAAATCTTCCATTCTGCCGGGTGAGCGAACATCAATATAAAACATATGTATATCTGCTTCGGGATATTGGGCACGGATATAAGTTGCCTGCTTCATGGAAGCGAGACAGCAGACGGATGAACAGTAGGGGAGATGATTCTCATCGCGGGAGCCGGCGCACTGGACAAATCCGATCGATTTAATCTCTCTGCCGTCGGAAGGACGGACAATCTTTCCTCCGGTCGGACCATTCTCGGAAGCGAGCCGTTCCATAATGACATTGGTCACCACATTTTTATATTTGCCAAATCCAAGATTATCAATTCTGGTGGCGTCGTACGGTTTCCATCCGGTCGCCCAAACAGTGGAAGCAACCTTCAATGTGACCTCCTGCGTTTTCATATCAAGGTCAATGGCGGCATATCTGCAGGATTCGACTACCTTTTTCATGGAAGGGTCTTTTATATATTTGGGGTCGATAACATATCGGACCGGATAAGCCATCAGGTGGGGAAGATATATCGCCTTGGTCCGGGAAAGGCCATAGTTGAAATCGTCATCTCTTTCGACTTCGCAGGCTTTTTCGCAATCGCCGCAGGCAGTGCATTTTTCATTGACAAAACGGGGATTCAGTTTGACCTGTACATCAAAATCGCCGGCGGCGCCGCTGAGTTTTCCAACTTCTGCCAGAGTTAGCACCCGAATGCAGGGATTAACTCTGATTCTTCTCAGGTTTATTTCTATACCGCAGGTAGGCGGGCAGAGTTTGGGGAAATACTGATTCATGGCGGCGACTCGTCCGCCAAGCGTGGCCGACCGCTCGAGCAGGACAACCGACTTGCCGATTTCGGCCGCCTCAATGGCGGCGGTCATACCGGCGATGCCACCGCCGACAACCAAGATATCTGCTCTTATAAGGCTGGGAATAGGTTCAATTTCAGCCATAGTCTCCTCCAGATGGTCTATCTAAGTCGTTATAATATATTGCGTTACATATTTCTTGCAAGCACAACTTTGTGAACATATTAACAAACTTCATTCATATATAACCGTCGTCTCCGGTTTTGTCAAGCGCTAACTGGATTATTTTGTCCTTAATAAAAATCGATGAAATACAAGAGTTGCGGTCACTTCGGCGCCAGTACTGGCATACCCATCATGGGCCATACAAGCCAGACAAATAGACCCAGAATAATCATAAGTATCAAACTGGCTGGGATACCCGCCCGAAAAAACTCTCCGGAGGAGAATTGACGGCTTTCATAGGCGATAGCGTTGGGGGCGGCGCCGATTAAGAACAGAAATGGCATACCGGCAGTTGCCAAAGAGGCGAAGAGGATAACCTCCGGCGCAACTCCCAGGTAGGGCGCAATTACCAGCGCCACTGGAAGGGAGATAGCGATGGCGGCGACATTCATTATGAAGTTGGTCATTATCAGGACGAAGAAGGCGACACCCATGACGAAGACAAACCAGGAGGCGTTTTTGAACAGAAGGAGCCAATTGACCGCCAGCCAGTTGGCTGCCCCGGTTTGCCAGAGACAGAAACCGATACTCATGGCGCCGCCGAAAAGTAAGACGATATTCCAGGGGATTTCTTCAAGGTCTTTAATAGTCAGGATATTGAAGGCGAAAAAAATCAAGGTTGCCAGCAATATCAGGGCGCTTTTCTCCAGCGGCATCAGGAACGGGACAAAGGAGCGCAGTCCGAGAGCGGTGATGACCAACCCTACAATTAGAATGGCGATAATCTCTTTGCGTGTTATTGGTCCAAGTTTGGTGTAAAGGGCTGATGCTCGCTCCCGCAGTCCGGGAATGGTACTTCTTTCCGGCTTGAAAGCAATCAGAAAGAACAGCCAGATTAAGAACACCATCAACCAGCCAATGGGAAGCATATAATAGGAGAGTTCAAAGAATGAGATTTCCCTCCCGGCCATATCTTTGAAAAAGCCGATGGCGACAGCCCCGCGAGCGGCGCCCAGAAGTGTCACTATGCTTCCGGCTCCGGCGGTAAAAGCCATCCCGATGAATAGACCCTTACCAAATCGACTGGGTCTCTGCTCATCATCGTACAATCCATAGATTGCCATCAGCAGCGGGAAAACCGCCGCGGCGACCGCCGTATGTGCCATTATCAATGTGAGAAATGCGGTCATGGCAAAGCAGCCGAGGTATATCATGCTGGTTCGCTCGCCGACCAGGACGAGCATTTTGTAGGCCATCCTTTGCGTCAGACCGGTCTTGGTGAAAACCATCCCTATGACAAGCGAGCCGAAGATAAACCAGACCGACGGGTCCATAAAATCGGTGAAGGCGACACGGGCGTCACGAATCAGGAAGAGGGCTTGCAGGATGCCGATGGCGATACTGGTAATTCCAATGGGGACGACTTCAAACACCCACCAGGTGGCGGCAAAGAGGAAAAGAGCGACAGCCGCTTTTCCTTCACGGGAAAGTTCGAAATGTTTACCTAAGGGGTCGATGGCGTCGGGCCAGGGGGGCGAAAAATAGACAGCGGCAAATAGCGCCAGTCCGAGGGTAAGGAAAAAAGTTCTTTTCCAGTCGATTCTCTTTCCGGGGACTCTCGCCAGATAAACATCGGCCGGCATCGGCGGCAGCCCGCCTCTTTGAGTTGATTTATTCTTGGCGCCTTTATTTTTCCAGAACATAGTCACTCCAGATTGATTTACCGATTGCTGAGTATCACTTTAAAGTATTAAAGTTGCGATTTCGTGGAAAACATCGACAGAACGGATAACACCGATTACTCGTCCTTCCCTGGTAACCGGAACCAGGCTCAAATCGTTACTAACCATTTCGTAAATTACTTTCATCAGGTGGTCGCCGGCATCGATAGTGCGAACGATAGGCAGCATAACTTCGCTCACCGGCCGTTCCGCCCGCTCGCGAATTCCGATGACAACCTTGTCAAAGGAAAGTTCCATGAGGTTGGGGTCAACCTGAATATTGAACCATTTGCTCTGCTGTTGTGACGGTGAACTGAGAAACTCCGGTTCGAGCCCGCGCATAATGTCGCGGCGGCGCACGGTTCCCATCAGGCGATATTTCTCATCAAATACCAGCACCACTCGCGGAAGTGATTTGCGCCCGTTAATATCCAGTTCCGACTTTTCCATCTCGGCAATCGTCTGGCGCAGGGTGAACCAGTATGGGATATGGGGATACTTGTTAAGCGGTATCATTATTTCTTCAACTCGTTTGATTTCCGGCATATATCTCCCTTCAAGTTCTTATTGTCATCTATAAATAATAAGCATCACACATTTTTCAAGAAAGCGGCGATTTCATCCGGGCTGAAACCGGAGCGGGATGCCATCTCCGGCGACTGCGCGCCGCAGCGCTCTTTCAACCGGTTCAAGTATTCCTGCTTGAACTTTGCCTCGGCCAGGCCGAACGGCTCCAGATTGAGTATCTCCGTGAAGCGGTTGTTTTCTCTTTTTAACTGCTGGAATTTCATAGCGCGGTCAACCGTGAAAATAATCTGCTCTTTCTTAAACGGCTTGGTGATATAATCAAAAGCCCCCCGAGCAAGAGCCTCAATGGCGCTTTCCATAGAACCGAAGGCGGTGATTATAATCACTTCCGAGTCTATATTTTTCTCTTTGATATGCTTGAGAAGATCAATGCCGTCCATCCCCGGCATTTTGAGGTCGGTAATAATGATGTCAAAATTTTGTTGGGTCAGAAGGGGGGGAACTTCCAGCGCATTGTTGGTAGTCTGAATCTGATAGGCGGTCTTCTCGCCGATAATTCTTTCCAGCAACTTTAGCATATGCACTTCATCATCGACCGCAAGTATTTTCTGCTTCATATTATTACTCCTCTAAAGATTCGCCGGTATCATGCACCGGAAGCGATATGACAAATTTGGTGCCGTTTGGCTTATGGGGATTATCCTCGCGGCAATTTGAAGAGAATTCAATTTTCCCTCCATATTTCTTTATGATTCCATAGCACAAGGAAAGCCCCAGACCGGTCCCTTCTCCAACCTTCTTGGTGGTGAAGAAGGGGTCAAAGATGCGCGGTTTAATTTTTTCGGGAATTCCTTTGCCGGTATCTTCAACCGTTATCTGAACGGAATCCTCCTGACGTCGGACCGAAATGGTCAGCCTGCCGCCGCCCGGTTCCATAGCGGCAAACGAATTATTTATGAGATTAAAAATCACCTGCTGGAATTCCCGCGAATCGCACCTGACTTTGGGGAGATTGGCGGGAATATTCAGGGTGACTTCCACTTTTCTGGTCATCAGAGTGTTGCGCACGATTTTGATGACCGTATTAAGGGCCTGGTCTACGTCGACAAATTCCTCCAGCCCTTCCGTGATTCGGGCAAAGCCGAGCATATTCTCCACTGTCTTTTTTGCCTGGTTGGCGTTGGCTTCAATCATCTTGAGGTCTTCATACTCTTGCGTGCCGGGCTGGAATCTTTCCAGCAGGAGGTCGGTAAATCCGAGGATTACAGCAAGCGGATTGTTTATTTCATGCGCCACACCGGCGGCGAGAATGCCTATTGAAGCCAGTTTTTCGGTGTTGTAAATTCTCTGCTCCAGTTCCATTTTTTCGGTGACATCTTTTATAATGGCGGTGCTTCCCAGGACGTCGCCGTTAGGGGAACGTATAACGGTGCGCGAGAGGTCGATGGTAATTCTTTTGCCGTCTTTGGTCATTCGCTGCGCGCGATAGTTGCGGATATATCCCTGACAGGTCACCTCTTCCTGGATGCTGAGCAGTTCTTCATCGGCGTCGATATCCGGCGGTACAAGGCGATGGAAAGTCTGCCCAATCATTTCTTTGGCGGTGTATCCGAAGATAATCTCGGCGCCGCGGTTCCAGACTTTGACACGATTGTCGTTGTCGATGAAGATGATGGCGTCAACGGAATTCTGAAGTATGCTGGAGATAAATTCTTCTTGCTGGCTTACTCGCTCCTTCAAAGCATGAGAAATTCTCTGCTGGTAAATCACGACCACTACGCCGAAGAGAATCATTGCCGCAATGATAGCGGCTTCGGCGGCAAAGTGGCGGATATAGACACCCCGGACGGCGCCGGCGATTTCTGATGTCGGGGCGGCAACTGCGACCGACCAGACCTGTTTTTTACTCAGCAATCCGCTCTTAATAGGGGTGAAAGCAATAAGTTTGGTTATCTGTCCCTCAATTCCCCGATGCCAGCCGCTTTCATAGATACCGGTGCCTTCTTCTCCTTTTAACATCTGGTTGCGCATGATATCATTTATCTGGGTGAAACTGACATACGGTTTGCGCTGATAGCGGGCGGTAAAAGCATTTTTGCCGATAAATTCCCGCTCCGGATGATAGATGAACATTCCGGTCTCATCAATGACCCAGGCATAGCCGGTTTTGCCGGAACGGATTTCCCTGGTCACGCCTGCCACCATCTGCGACACATCTATCCTGGCGTAAAGAAACCTCGTCGCGCCTGACCCAGTCAATTTCTTACAAATTATTCCAGATATCAGGGAGTAATTTTCGGAAAGCGGCTCGACATATAATTGCCCCAATGAGGTTTGCGGGATGCCGAGACTGATACAGTCGCGGAAAAGGCGGGCATCAGCAAGTTGCAAGGCGGTATCAGACGACGTCACCTGTATCAGTTTGCGGGTGCTGTCGGCCAGGCCTAATTCGAGTAATCCCTTATTGCGCATCCGTCCCGCTGCTTCATTAAAGACTGTTTGGATATCGCTCGGGTCGGGGAAGTGTGAGATTTTCCGCGCCAGGCCGTCGATTTCCAGTTCGATGTCGTGCAAAATGACACTTACCTGCCCACTTGCCTGGCGTGCCAGAATCAACTGTTGCTGATTGAAGTCTTCGTTGATACGGTCGCGCATGATGCCGGCATTCTGATAGATTATGTATATAGTCCCGCAGAGGATGAGTATGAACAAAACAGAACTGAGCAGTGGCAGACTGCGGTAATTCAGCAGGGCATCAGCCGCATTACGGAATTTTTCCGTCAGGCGGTTCATTTGGTTTCACCCGATTGAGGCTCAATGCCGAGTTTTTTCAGAATGTCATGAGTGTACCACAGGGTGACTTCATCGCTGGAGAGAGCCATATCGAGTTGTTTGGTCAGAATGGTAACGCGGCCTAACTGGTAAAGCAGCGAGGCAATCATATCACAGTCGAGGTACGAGACCACGGTATCGAGAAAATCGGCGCGGCTGTGGCATTCGAAACCGACGCGCGAAAGCACCTCGGTTATCAAGCGAATTCTCCTGATGCGCCGATCCAGCGAGGCGCCGCCGTCTTTGAAATGCATCCGGATATAATTCTTGCTTATTTCTTCGGAGCACATAGCCTCAATGGTGGAAAAGTGGAAACCCATCCGGAGGCTCAAAAGCATATAATTGCGACTGAGGATAGCAAAACTATTTTCGGAGAAACCGGCTTCTTCACTCCGGGAGAGAGTGGTACCGAGGACTCCGGCAAATCCTTTGAAATCGACCGGCGGCGGCGCGGAGGGCCAGCCTACCTTCATAACCCCAGCCCAGAATGACCTCATCGGGGCCGAATCAATCTGCTCCTCGGTTATGAATCCTTTGGGCGCCATCTGGGAAATATCCCGGTCGATATAGATTATGGTTAGTTTCAGTGGAATTTTACTTTTAAGAGTTACACCCAGGTAATTCTGATTGTCGATGCGCAGAATGCGCGAGAACATCTCCTCCATTGCCTTTTGATGCGCAAAGCGGGTGATATCGTGAAGAGTGCGGCAGTTTTCCGGCTTGAATACGGTATCGCCGCGTCCTATCAGATTCAGGGGGGCGATACGGTCCAGCATCTGGCGAAGAATCAAAAAGATTCCGATATCTTCAAAAAAATCGAATTCAGGTTTGCGGGCTTCGACCAGGTCGTTTTGAATGTCGGCGTAAATCACGCATTCGGTGGCATCGACCGTGACCAAGTCGCCATTACCAAATCGCTCCAGGTTCTGCATCCCCGCAATAGTTGGCACTCGATATTCTCTCGCCAGGGTTGCCATATGGCTGGCGAGGCTTCCGACGGAGGTAACGATGGCGCTTACTTTTTCCATAATGGTAATCAATCCGGGGAAAGGGTGTGCGGCCATCAGTACCGAACCGTCCGGTACCGCCGCCAGATCGGAAGCCGAGGATGCCTTGTATACTGGGCCCGCGCCGGCGCCGGGACAGACAGTCATGCCTCCGGAAGCGAGTTGGCGGAATAGATTAATATCGACTGGTCGAGTTGTCGGTTTACTTCTCAGAATCTGCAGCGGACGGCTCTGCAGTATATATATCTGCCCGTTCGTCCCTATCGCCCATTCAATATCCTGAGGAGTACGATAATGATTCTCTATCTTGAGAGCATACTCGGCAATCCGTTTCAGTTGAGCATCCTGTAACGACGGCAGGTTCTGCCGCTCCGCCGGTACCGGTTCTTCAACCGTGCCGCCATCCGGCGACATTCGCAAGCAGACCGCCTTTGTCGAAATCTGGGAACGAACGATTCTTCCGTCGTTACGAGACAGTAAGAAAGTGTCGGGGGTGAGGGTGCCGTCAACCAAATATTTCCCTAAACCGAAAATCGAACTTACCAGTATTGTGTCACTTTCGGAATTAACCGGGTCGCGAGTATAGATGACCCCTGCGGCGGCGGCATCAATCATTACCGTGCAACCGACCGACATCGCCAGATTTGATTCTGCCAGAGAATGACTGAGATAATAATAGATTGCCTGTGGGGTGAATTTGCTGGCGATAATGCTGCGGTAACCATCAAGCGCTTTTTCCGGTGGCACATTAAGCAGGCTTTGATACTGCCCGGCAAAACTGAAAAGTGTATCTTCACCTATAGCGCTGGAGCGCATGGCGATTTTCGCGGAGGGATTCCGCTTTTTTAATTCGACGAAGGCGGCCGCGATGGCGTCCGACAGGTCCGACGGAATTTCCGATGCCATCACCATGGCTCGGATTTCGTTTCCGATCGCCACCAAATCCGAATAAGATTTAATATCGATCCGGCTTAACTTATCGGTTATTTTCTCCTGTAGATAATTGGCTTCGACAAAGCGTTTATATGCCCAGGCAGAAATGGCGAAGCCATCCGGAACCGGCAGACCCAGATTGGTTTTGAGTTCGCCTAACTGGGCATTCTTGCTTCCGACGCTGAATGCCCGTTCCCGTCCCAGCATATCGAAAGGGACCACATAGTCGTCCTTTTCAATTGCAGCGCCGCCGGCCATAAGCATATCCAGTTCATGATTTATCTCCCGGTACCGGTCTCGAAGCGCCCTGTAACGGTCGCCGCTCAATATGTTGAGTTCAGCGATAAGTTGCTCCATCCCTTCATTTATTTCAGTGCGGGAATTCTGGATGTAACTCATATCAAAGAGATATTCTCCCTGAGATTTTTCTTCCATATCGCTGATAATTTTGAGGACGCGGTAATTGCAGTCAAGAATCTTGAGGAAATGCTCGAATTTTTCCTGAATAGATTTGATTAACTCGTCGGAAAACCGGCGCCGCGAGAGAAATAAAGACTTCAGCCAGTTCATCTCAATAAAGACAAACCTTTCCGGGCTTTACCTCCCCGGCATGACCGGTATGTTGGGGAAGTGATTGGCGTTCGATTTTAATATAGAGTATTAAGTCTCAAAATCAAGAGGAATTAAATCATCAAAACGTCGAAAGCGACATCTGGAAGGGAATAACTGACTAACAGATGCGGGGAAGTTGCTCGCCGCTAAACATATCCAGGATACGCGCCACTCCCAGGGTGGATTTCACTGTAACCGCGGAACGGTTGGCGCCGTAAACGGAGCCGACTCTTGCCGGGGCAAGGTCGGGGAACGCGTTGGAAAGAATGTCCATTGCCCTGCTAACCTGCGCTTCCGGAAGAAATATGGCGAATCGTCCCTCATTTGCGACATAGACCGGGTCCAACCCCAGGATTTCGCATGCTCCCCTGACATCCTCACGCACCGGCAGTTTCGCTTCTTCTATTTCTATATGTAAATTTGCGGTTTCGGCAATTTCGACCAGGGCGCTTGCCAATCCACCGCGGGTAAGGTCGCGAAGGCAATGAATTTCGAGTTCTGCAGAAAGCAGCGCCAGCACGCTATTCCAGAGAGGCGCGCAATCGCTTTCGATTCTGGTTTGAATTGAAAGGCCTTCTCGTGCCGCCATTATGGCGATACCATGTCGGCCAAGGTCACCGTTTACCAGAACGGCGTCACCCGCAACGACCGAGCGCGGCTCTATATTCAAGGAGTGTTCGATAATGCCGATTCCGGAACTGTTTATATAGATGCCGTCCCCTTTCCCTTTATCAACGACTTTGGTGTCGCCGGTTATCAGTTTGACGCGGGCGGTGTCGGCTGCCTGTTTCATTGACTGAAGAATCTGCCAGAGAGTCTCCATCGGGAATCCTTCTTCGATAATCAAACCGGCGCTCAGGTATAACGGTCGGGCGCCGCTCATAGCGAGGTCGTTGACGGTGCCGTTTATCGCCAGAGTTCCGATATCGCCACCGGGGAATTGAATCGGCCGTACAACGTATGAGTCAGTCGTGAAAGCCAGACGAGTGCCGGCAATTTCGAATACAGCGCTGTCGTGACAGTTGTTTTTGAAACTGGAAGAAAATGTCGGCAGAATCATTTTCTCCAGAAGTTGATGCATCAATTTTCCGCCGCCGCCGTGCGCGACAAGGATTGAGGGGTAGTCACTAATCGGCAGGGGACAATTGAACGGCTTTCTGCTTTTGTCTGACATGGTCATCCGGCTTTTTCGACAGTTTTCGCCCGATATCGGAAATATGCGGCACAGGCTCCTTCCGAAGAAACCATGGTGGCACCAAGTGGCTTTTCGGGAGTGCAGCGATTCCCGAAAGCGGGGCAGTCAAAGGGATTTTTAGCGCCCTGCAGAATGAGTCCGCTGATACATTCCGAGGATTCACAGGCGACAGTATCGCCCGGTTTGAATCTGACTTCGGCATCAAAGTCACGGTACTTCTCTCTTAACGCCAAACCACTGAGCGGAATATTGCCTATGCCGCGCCAGGTGCGGTCGGTGACATCAAATACTTCATTTATAATATGCTGTGCTTTAAGATTGCCTGCCTCGGTGACCGCCCGACGATACTGGTTTTCGACCCGGCACGTTCCGTTCTCGAGTTGGCTGATAAGCATCTCAATACCCTGAATGATATCGAGCGGTTCAAATCCGGTTACCACGATCGGAACCAGGTACTTTTCTGCCAGGGGATTGTACTCCCGGTACCCCATAACAGTGCAGACATGTCCTGCGGCAAGAAAACCATTAATCCTGTTATCGGGCGCGGAGAGAATTGCTTCAATGGCAGGAGGCACCAGAACCTGGGAAACCAGCAAAGTAAAATTGTCAAGGCTGTCCCGATATGCCTGCAGCACAGCCATCGCATTTGCCGGAGCGGTTGTCTCAAAACCGACAGCAAAAAAGACTACCTCTCTCCGGGGATTATTTCGGGCAATTTGAACGGCGTCAAGAGGGGAATAGACCATTCGTATATCGCCTCCTCGGGCTTTTACGGTCAGCAGGTCTTCTTTGTTACCGGGGACACGCATCATGTCACCGAAAGTGCAGAAGATTACGTCGGTACGAGACGCCAGTACTAGCGCCTTGTCGATGATATGCACCGGGGTGACGCAGACCGGGCAGCCCGGTCCGTGCAGAATGCTTATTTTGTCCGGCAGAAGCCGGTCGATTCCGGATCGTATAATAGTGTGGGTCTGCCCCCCGCATATCTCCATTATCGTCCAGCGACGGCTTGTTCTTTCGGCGATCCGCTTTAGCATCTTTGATGCCAGCCGGGGGTCGCGATATTCATCGAGATACTTCAATTTGCATCCTTCTTCGTCTCTGATGACTCTTCCATCTGGCGCAGATAATCGAAGATTTTTTCCGCTTCTTCGGCATCTATTATACTGAGGGCAACGCCGACATGAGCCAGGATATAATCGCCAACCTGCGCCTCCGGGACACAGGCAAGATTGATTTCCCGATTGGCGCCGCCAAAACTGACTCTGGCGACGCGACCGAGAGCATCAGCAGCATCAATTATTTCTTCAATTTTGCCCGGTATCGCAAGACACATTTTATGACTCCCATCTATAATTCCCGGCGGCGGCGAAAATCTGACCCAGGGCAATACCACCGTCATTGGTCGGCACCTGCCGATGCCAGTATGGTTCGAATCCGGCCTGCCGCAGCCGGGTGATTGTCCTTTCAATTAGATACGAATTTTGGAAACATCCGCCGCTTAAGGCGACTTTCGAGATACCTACCGACCGGCAGAGGACAACTATGGCATCAACTAAGGCATTATGAAATGCCGCAGAAATCTTTCCGGCTTCGCGTCCTCTCTCAATATCGTCCAATATAGACCGAATCATCGGCTCCCAATCGAGAAGGAAATTTTCGCCCTGTCGAACAACCTCAATCTTATAGCAATCATCGTCTGGAGAATAGTCTATGGCTTGCTCTAATCTTAACGCCGCTTGCCCTTCAAAATTGTTGAAATGGGAAATATCAAGCAGCGAGGAAACGGCGTCGAATAATCTCCCGACACTGGTGGTCAGAGGGCTATTAAAGCCGGTGCGACAGAGTTCAGCCATTAACTTCAGTTCGTCGATTCGGAAACTCCGGAAGCAGGGAAGATGGAAGAATTGAGCAATATTCTCTCCGAAATTCTGATAGAGCAGGCTGAAGGCGACACGTCGTGGTTCCTTAATCGCCTTTTCTCCTCCCGGCAGATGAAATGAGCGGAACGTTCCAATTCTACGGATAGAATCTGCGCCGACTGCAAAAAATTCGCCACCCCAAATTTGAGTGTCCAGTCCCAGCCCGGTTCCATCCCAGGCAACGCCAAGCACGGGAGGGGTCAGTTCATTTTCCGCCATGCAGGAAAAAATATGGGCATGATGATGCTGAACATGGCGGAGATTGATTGCCGTTCGAGCGGCGTACTTTGATGATAAATAATCGGGATGGAGGTCGCAGATTGTTTCCTCCGGTTTTACTTCATAAAGTCCGCTCAAGTCATGAATAGTATTTTCAAAT
This sequence comes from Ignavibacterium sp., assembly GCA_020724775.1. Taxonomy (GTDB): domain Bacteria; phylum Zixibacteria; class MSB-5A5; order GN15; family PGXB01; genus DYGG01. The sequence continues at coordinate 204,350 of DYGG01000001.1, forward strand.
GTGACACCAGTCAGAGCCGATTCCAGGTCGCCTATATGTTGACTGACAAAGACCTGATTACCTGAAGAGACAGCGATGCTGTTTTTGAGGTGGGCTCCGACGGCAAGGCGACTTCCAAGGGGATTATTGAGATAAATGGGAAGCGGGGCATAGCCGCGCGCCCGGCGGATAATCATCTCACGCCCTGATACATGGCGCACAATGGAGTCATCGACCGGTCTGACAATGTCACGGTTGTGCACCAGAAAATATTCGGCGATGCCGCTCAGTCGGGTCAACGTCTCCTGGTTGTCGATGCAGATAGATTCGTCAGAAATATTACCGCTAGTGGCGACTATGGGGCAATTGAGTTCTCTCATCAGGAGATGATGAAGCGGTGTGTAAGGAAGCATCAATCCCCAGTTCCGATTGTCCGGAGCCACCAGTTCCGAAACGGAGGATTCATCTGAATTCGACTTTCGGAGAAGGACGATAGGAGCCTCCGGTGAACTGATTAGACGCGTCTCATCTTCTGAAATCTGGCACAGGGAGCGAGCCGATGCGAGGGAGGGGACCATTAGGGCAAACGGTTTTTCCTCGCGCCCTTTCAATTTGCGCAATCTGGCAACAGCCTCATGGTTGGCGGCATCAACTATCAGGTTGAATCCGCCCAGTCCTTTGACGGCAATAATTTTTCCACTCCTTATCAACTCCGCCGTAACGACAATCGGGTCATCCGGTTCTGATGCAGGTCGCGCGGCTTTATCGAGCAGATGCAGTCTGGGACCGCAGACCGGGCAAGCGTTCGGCTGCGCGTGAAAACGGCGGTCTTCGGGGTTTTCGTACTCCTGACGGCATTCCGGGCACATGACAAACTGCCGCATCGAAGTGTTGTTTCTGTCATAAGGGAGGGCGGTAATAATACTGTAGCGGGGTCCGCAGTTAGTGCAGTTAGTGAAGGGGTAGCGGTAGCGGCGATTGGCGGGGTCAAGTATCTCCTTAAGGCAATCGGGACAGGTGGCAATATCAGCCATTACCAGAGCGCTCTTGATGCCATCACTGTTACTCTCACGAATTCTGAAATCGTCATATCCGATGACATCCAGAAAGGAGCGCTCCAGACTCTTAATATGCGAACGGGGAGGAGGCTCTTTCTCGAGAAGAACAAGAAATCGGTTGAGAGTCTCCTCATCGGCTTCGACATCAACGGTAACGCCTCTGGCGTCATTGGTAACCCAGCCGCGAAGCCCCAATTCTTTTGCAAGTTTGAAGACAAAGGGGCGAAATCCGACTCCCTGCACCGCTCCGCGGATTGTCAGGCAGAGCCGCCGCAAATCTCTTGAAGAGCGCGACCGATCGAACCTGCTCTTGGTCTCAGAGAGGCTCATTTTGTGACAGCGGACTTCATGGTTATGGTCTTAATATCTTCCAAAATAAGATTCTTGACTTCGACAGCGCTCCGTAAGACTTCCGGCGTCAGTTCAGTACCGTTTGAAAAAGATTTCCCTTCAATGCCATAAATTAACAGAGAAGAAGGCAGCGACCCCAGAGCACGCGAGACTTCAATAGCCTCGGCAACGCTGAAAGCGTGGGAGGAATAGTTGAAGAAACCGACCGGGACAGTACTGGCGACGGCGTCAAAGCGATGAATTCTCCCCGGAAGTGCCCCCGATTTGACGGCGTCAATGATAATCACGCTCTCAAAAGCATTCCAACTTTCGATAAGAGATGCCCCTTCACCGGAACCTTGAATAATCTTGGTCTCTGGCGGCAGCAGGGCGGTTAGTTCCCGTGCGATTCGCAGACCAACACCGTCATCAGACCGGAATTCATTTCCTATTCCGATAATAAGAAGGCGGGAACGGTCTTGCCCGGTTGCTGTCTTCGCCGGCATAAGAGTCATTCCTGTTCAATATGGAGTTTAAGGAAATGGCAGGAACAGGAGATACAGGGGTCATAGTTGCGCACCGCCTGCTCGCAGAGCCAGGTCAACTTATCATTGGAGAGCGCCATGTTGTTCTTTACGAACTGATACAGGTCAGATTCGATTATTTTCTGATTCTGTGACGTCGGGGGGACAATTTTCGCTTCTTTAATATTGCCGCTATCATCAATCCGGTATCGATGATAGAGTATGCCGCGAGGGGCTTCAGTGCAGCCATATCCGACTCCGGCGCGGGGAGTGATATCAATATACGACTTTTCCGGTGGCTCGTATTGATTGATGATACGAAGCGCCTCCTCGCAGGCGAAAACCGTTTCTACCGACCGGACTATAATACTCTTGAACGGATTTTTACAGACTTCTCCCAACTTGACGGTTTCAGCAGCCCTGCGGGCGGCCGGAGTGAGACGGTCATAGTTGAGATTGTAGCGCGCCAGCGGACCGACATGATAGGCGCCGCTTCCGATATGCACCGAATGCAGGGAAGTGGAATGCTCGATATGCTGCTCCTCAAAGTGCTTCTCGTAATCGACAATATCAATATCAAGTCCTCTATTGGAAACGAGACGTCCTTCGCATAGAGGGTATTCATCGGGATGACGCAGCGCCACGAATTCATAGTCCTGCTCGAAATCGGGAAAATTGAATGTCGCCACCAATTTAACTGTCTCCACGGCCGCTTCCTGCGCCCATTTGAGCGGTTCCACCAGCGCCATAAGTTCTTTCCTGGTCGGTGCCTTGTAAAATCCGCCGACGCGGGCATTAATCGGATGAATCTCCCTGCCCCCCAGAAAAGTAACCAGGTCATTCCCGATCTTTTTCAGTTTCAGTCCCTGCTTGACGGCATCAGGATAATCTTTTGCCATTCTGATAGCGTCTTCATAACCGAGAAAGTCGGGGGCATGAAGCAGATAGATATGAAGAGCGTGGCTTTCAATCCATTCGCCGCAATAAAGCAGCCGTCGCAGTTCGCGCAAAGTCCCCTCTATCTTGACTCCACAGGCGCTTTCCATAGCATGAATGGAACTCATCTGATACGCGATAGGACATATACCGCAAATACGGGCGGTAATATCGGGAGCCTCCTGAAAATCGCGGTCGCGAAGAAACGCTTCAAAGAAACGAGGCGGTTCAAAAATCCGCAGTTTGACGTCGACCACGGAGCGGTTCTTGATTTTTACGAACAGTCCCCCTTCGCCTTCCACCCGCGCCAGCATATCGACTTTTATAGTTCTACTTCTCATAGAGTTCACTCTCCTTCCGGAAGGCATCGGCGAAGGCGTTGAATCCCCGGAATGCCCTCTTAATAGAAATCGGGGAAGAGCCCAACTTTTCCCATTGAGCCGATAGAGCGGACGTGTTAGGAGTCTCTTTGGGACCAAAACAGCCGTAACATCCCCGTGCGTAAGAGGGACAGATAGAACCGCATCCGGCGTGAGTCACAGGACCAAGACAGGGGATGCCGTGCGCCACCATCACACAGACATTCCCTTTTAATTTGCATTCTATACAGAGGCTATGTCGGGGAGTCACCGGTTTACGGCCGTTAAGAAACGCGCTTAAGACTTCCACCAGTTGATATTTGTTTATGGGGCAGCCGCGTAGTTCAAAATCGACCGCGACATGGTCGGAAATAGGGGTTGACTTGTTAAGGGTATCGATATATGCCGGAGTGGCATAGACAATAGAGATGAATTCTTTGACATCTTTGAAATTACGCAGCGCCTGGATTCCGCCTGAGGTCGCGCAGGCTCCGATGGTGACCAGAAATTTAGAGGCGCGACGGACTTTATGAATCCGCTCGGCGTCGTGCGGTGTCGTGATAGAGCCTTCCACCAGCGACAGGTCATAAGTACGACCCACGACCGCCCGGGAAGCCTCCGGAAAATTGGCTATTTCCACGGCTCCCGCTACCGCCAGAAGTTCCTCCTCGCAGTCGAGAAGACTCAATTGACAGCCGTCACACGAGGCAAATTTCCAAACTGCCAACTTCGGTTTTTTCTTATGTATCATATCAGATTTCTCTTTTCTTGAATAGGTCAGCCGTATCACTGTATCTGAAAACGGGACCATCATTGCAGACAAAAAGATGCCCGAATTGACAATGTCCGCAGTGACCGATGCCGCATTTCATGTTCCGTTCTCCGGATAAAAAGATGTTTTCCTCGGTCAGGTCGCGCTTCAGAAGTTCCAGGACAGTGAAGCGCATCATGATTTCCGGACCGCAGACCATGGCAATAGTCTGCAACGGGTCGAAGGTCGCTTTAGGGATGAGAAGCGTCACAACGCCCACATTCCCCTGCCAGGAACCGGTGGAGCGGTCAACCGTCACCTGAACATCAAAGTCGAAGCGGGCGCGCCAGGTTTCCAACTCCTGACGAAAGAGAATATCATCAGGCGTACGCGCTCCATAATGGAGAATAATCTTGCCGTACTGTTCTCGATGAGCGAGAAGATGGTAAATCACGGGACGGAGCGGGGCCAGCCCGATACCGCCGGCGACGATAATCACGTCGTGACCTTTCGCATCTTCTACAGGCCAGGGTCGGCCGAACGGTCCCCGCACACCCACCAGGTCGCCGCGCTTGAGTTGCCGCATATTCTTCGTGACAGTTCCGACAGCGCGAATTGTATGCACCAGAGTACGGCTGTTTTTGGGGTCGCCGCTGATTGAAATCGGCACTTCACCTACACCATATATATAGAGCATATTAAACTGCCCGGGCTGAAAGGCGCAACCGGCGCCGTCGGAAGTTTCCAGGTCAAAGGTGAAGGTATCGTATGTCTCTTTGCGGATTCTCTCAACGCGAAAGAGATTCGGCATCCAGGGCTGCGACCGGTCTAAGCCCTCTTTGATTTTTTCAAGTGTTGTCGCCATAGATATCCAACAATTGAAGTCTTGTGGCCTCCAGCCGTTCGGCAATTATCAGCGTGAAACGTTTCATAAGTTCGTATCCCAGGTCGTGATCTTCTTCCAGTTTGGAGCGCAGACATTTGCCGTCGAGCGCGATGGCACGGGTCAACTCCAGCGCCCGAGCATCAAAACGCCATTTATAGGGAGGCACCAGCCAGGACCAGCCAAGCACTTCTCCCTGCTGACGGGTATGAATTGTAATCGGTCCTTTAATCGGCGAGTAAGTCTCGATAACTATTTTCCCCTGTCGTACGATGTAGAAATGGTCGGCATTTTCGCCGGTACGGAATATGAATTCTCCCGCCTGGAATACTACATTCGAGGCGCAGCCGACAATCAACTTCAGATATTTCGCGTCAAGTCCTTTTAGAAAAGGATGCTGTGCCAGAATAGGTTCTAAAGTCTCCATTTATCGCTCCTTAATTAAATTGCTTTCGCTTTTACAGTGCCGCTGCGTATAGCCGCGACTTCTTCTGTTATATCAATGCCGGAGGGACACCAGGTGATGCACCGTCCACAGCCGACACAACCGGAACTCCCGAACTGGTCATGCCATGCTGCCAGTTTATGGGTAAGCCATTGACGATATCGCGCTCTCACCGAGGAACGGATACTCCCGCCGTGTATGTAAGAATGGTCGAGCGTGAAGCAGGAATCCCAGCGGCGCACTCGCGTTGCCGTCTCACCGGTCAAGTCGGTATAGTCGTCAATATTGGCGCAGAAACAGGTGGGGCAGACCAGAGTGCAGTTGGCGCAGGAGAGACATTGTTTTGCGACATCTTCCCAGCGAGGATGCTCCGCATTAGCATAGAGCATCTCCTTAATATCAGCAGTGTCAATCTTTTTGGAAATCTTGCGCGCGGCCATCTGTACTGCCTCTGCCGCGGATTTGAGAGCATCGGATGTCGCTTTCTCAGATGGAACCTGCTGAAGTATAAGATTACCTCGTTCTGTCCCGGCCTGCGCCAGAAAATTGTGCTGCCCGGCATCTATCATCTCGGTCAGGACAATGTCGTAACCTTCGGCGGCGCCGGGACCGCTTTCCATAGATGTACAGAAGCAGTTGCCCCCCGGCTCGGTGCAGTTGACAGCAACAATAAGAATCTGCTCACGTCGCTTCTGGTATATCGGGTCGCGATACTCGCTCCCTATCAGGACCCGGTCAAGAATTTGCAGCGCTCTCAGGTCACAAGGGCGGATGCCAAAAAATGCCGTTGGTGATACCGTTTCCGCGGCCGCTGACACCTGAAATCCATTTCCGGTTCGTTTCGCTTCAAGAATGGCGGTTGAAGGTGGAAACAGGAATTTTTTCCATGAGTAGGGTCCCACTACGTACCCGAAATAGGCGTTATCTGACCGCCGCTTAATTCGATAATGCCCCCGGTTCTGTTCATCGGTCCAGCCGGCCGGAAGTTCTCCGGCTGATTTGATTTCGTCAATAACAATGGACTGGTCGCGGATAACCGGCGCTTGAATTCTAAAGCCGCCGGCGCCCAGCGCTTTCAATAGATGTTCCAAATCGTCCGCCCTTATAAGCCCGGGCGGATAATCATTCTTCGCCGAATTATTCATATATCATTCCTCATTGGAAAGAGGGGGAAAAGGAAACGCCTCGGTGCGGGACGATGGACAAACATAGTCATTTTCCTCAAGGCAGAATTATTCAAATTTCTTCCAAGAAGTCTAATATATCAATCGGCGGAAGGCAACTAAAATCGGAGCACTTTGTGAAATAATTCTCATACAAATTGGATTGAAATCCACCTGATTTACTCGTATTTACGCGACAATGTTAAGACAATTTGGAACTGTTACTTTATCTAAAGTATGATAATATATTAACAATCAATAAGATATAAAGTGTTATTCGGCCTGACAATGGGTCTCGGCAAAAAAAGAGGTAAAATCGCATTTGTGAGGTGGGTCGCGTGGAGCGCAAACAATATATATTAATTGCAGGAACAAGAAGAAATTAAAAACGCAGGAGACAACTCTCCTGCGTTGGACATTCAATTTCTCTTATACTTAGATCAGGGACAGATCGGCTCCGGGCCTGATTTATATAGATAGGTCAAAATATAAGTGGCATCGAGAATATTAGTCGAGCCGTTTCCGTTGGCATCGGCCGATTCCGGCGGTGACGGAGCGGCGCCCGATTTGTAGAGGTAGTTGATAATAAAGGTGGCATCAAGAATATTCACGCTGCCGCTTCCGTTGGCATCGCCGCAGATATAAGAGGCGCATTCGAAAGAGAGAATTGAGACGGCATCAACACCGGCTTCAACCACAGAGCCGAGCCCATAATCGGAGGCTTCAAAGCGAATTCTCATGTTAGCCGTGGGGGAGACAAAATCGGAAACCCAGAATGAATGGGTGTACCATCCGCCGGACGCCTGCTGTGACGGTCCTACCGTTTCTGCCACCGTCCAGTTGGCGCCGTTATCGTTCGAAATGTAAATGATCATGACATCATTAAAGGGGTCATTCCCGGCATTATTGGAGTACCACCGGGCGTAACTTATCAGAGCGTCATTGACTCCTCCCAGATTGATGACAGGGGATGTCAATAGAGTATTGCCATTGTCGATATCAGAATCGCCGGAAGCATTTCCAGTGAGATAGCAAAATCCGGAGCCGTCATAGTCGGCGGTTGGGTCGCCGCGAAGTCCTCCGCCAAGCGGAATGCCGCGCTGCCAGTGTCCGGCGTCGGCGGTGCCGCTGACAGTCCAGCCTTTGTGCGTCTGAAAATTATCCTCGAATACGGTAAGAGAGGCATCGGCGACAATAGCATGATTAGGCTCAACCGGATCGGGGTCAAAGTAGATATTGTTTTCGATATCACGCGCCTCTACATAAAAATCAACTTTTGTGAAACAGTTCTGCGCCGGTATGACCGCCTGGTAATGATTTGGTGACAACTCCACCATTGATACATCTATATAAGCCCCTTGATTCAGCGAATAATGCAGGCGGCCGCTCCCGGCGAGCGGTTCGGTTCCATATGTTCCGTTAGTGACCACTTCAAAGGTAGCCGCCTGATTGGGAGGGATTATCTGAGGAATGCCGGCAGGATATGAAAATGTCACAGCCCCGGTAGGGGTGTAGATGTTATTTACCGTATATACGGTCGCCAGTGATGCCTTGACCATTCGGGTCATGTATTCAAAATTCATATAACTGGTGCTGTCAAGCGGTGAATGATACACTGTAGAGAAGTTGAATTCATGAGCAAAGGTGGCTTCGTACCCGTTCTGGATAAAAGGGTAATGGTCAGAGCCGCCGGAGGAGCCGCTGAGTATCCCGGTGATACCTACCAGCGAGCCAGCCAGCGTTTGCCACAGAGCAGTGTAGGTAGTGACCGGACCATGATAGAGTTTAGCCTGGGTGCTGTTGTTAAAATGCGCGATCATATCCATATTGAACATATAGACAATACTGTCGCCCCGAGCTTTGGCGGCATTGGCATAATTCCAGGAACCGAGCAAACCCTGTTCTTCGGCGTCAAATAACGCAAAGACGAAGGTCATTTTGGTATCCAGTCCGGAAAGAACCCGGGCCATCTCCAGGACACCGGCAGTTCCGGAACCGTTATCATCGGCGCCGGGAGAATTGGAGACCGCATCACGGTGCGCCCCAACTATTATCTGATGTTGCGGGTCGACTGTGCCGGTTTTGACACAGAGGACATTATGTGCCCAGACGGAATAGGTGGGTATGTAGAAACTATCCAGCAGGACGGAATCATATCCGAATTCCTGAAACTTTCCCACCATCCAGGCCGCGGCCGCCCGATTGGAATCGGTGCCGATATAGCGGCGATAAAATGCCTGGAGGCGGGACGTATAAGAAAAGAGAGAGTCCTGGCGCACCAAGCCAATCAGCGAATCCAGAGAGATTTCCGCCTGCAATTGTGACAGGTCAACTGATGCCGAGGTTTTGAATTCGATTTCCAATTTCTCCGTCAGAATCGGGGCAATCTGCATCGGTTTCTCCACTGCAGGGTCAAACCGGTAAATCCGCAGGTCTCCCTCTTCATAGACCAATGGATAATTTGCAGTGTTGAGCCTGTCGAGACGGTTGTCCAGGGCAAGTTGGCTCTTATCTATGTCATTTGCCACGAGTTCGACAGACAGCCCGGAACTGAGGAGTCGTTCGGCCGAAAGTCCGTCAGCCACCACCAGGTAACCGTCGTTTAATCGAACGACCGGTTCAATCCCTGCCAGACGAAGGGCTGTGGCTTCATTGCTGTTTCGGACCAGAACCTTGTACAGGTCGCCGGCAAACGCTGCGCTGTCTAAGAATATAAAAGTGAGTATTAGATTTAGAAAGACTCTCATAGGTGTGCTCCCAGGGTCATCAGGTTATTAATATCGCACAGACTGGTTGTGAGTGACGGCGCCATTTGACGGAAAAAGAACTTCGGACCTTGAATAAGAAAATAGAGGCAGATATTGGGGAATTGACAATCTGAGGCAACCAACTTCTCACTTTAAAAATATAGAGCAATACGCCTAATTGTCAAGGCAAATAAGCCCACATTGTTGCCGGTGAAGCAATTCTGCGTCAGAAAAAACGGCGGGACTGATTTCCCGCCGTTTCCATACCATCAATTTAAGTTCCCCTCTTACTTGAGGATTATCATTTTTCTACTGGCAACATAATCACCGGCGGAGAGCCGATAAAGGTAAATACCCGAAGCAAATCCTTCGGCATCCCATTCGATTCGCTGATAACCGGCTTCACTGAATCGTCGCCAGGTTTCGACTTTCTGTCCCAGAATATTGAAAATCTCCAGCGTCCATTCTCCTGCTTGAGGCAGGGCAAATTCGATAACGGTTTTGGGATTGAACGGATTGGGGTAATTCTGGTCCAGGGCATATTCGGTTGGCACAATGTTATCCGCATTGGCTTTTAAAATTGACCCGTAGTAATCGGCGGCATCAACCGCAACCAGTTCCGCGGCACCGTCATAACTGAGAATATCGCCGCTGCCGATTGCTTTGCCCCGCTCGAAACTGTAAATCAGGACACGGGTGATACCGTCACGATAAACATATTTCATTTCCATTCCGCTGGCGGCCGGCCCGAGGGCCGGGCGGGCTTCGCCGTCAAAAATCATCAAGAGGGCGCCAATGCTGGTATTAGTCTCCGCTTTCACGACTTTCGCCTCCGTATGGAAACGAGCGAATGCGTCAGGTCCCGGCTTTGCCAGAGGCTGGGCATCACCGACAATTACGCGCACCAGATAAACCAGGTCGGCGACGGAAAGTGTAATGCCGTCTCCATTGACTTCAGTCGCGGCGATCTGTCCTTCCAAATTGACGGTAAAAGCGCCAAGACCATAAATAAAATAGTTGGTGAAGACCACGGCGTCACCGATTTCGTTGGGGACACCATTCAGGTTGATATCGCCCCGGGCGTCAATGCTGTCAGCACAGATAATATCAACGCCTCCGTTGATAAAATCGATACATCTAATCGGAGCCGGTTTGTCCGGACCGCCGCCGACCAGACAACTGTCGGGAGCGCCCAGGAAGGTGGGGAAGCGGTCATTGTAATCGGTGATATTGTTCATCTGGAAATCGAAGACATCCCGCGAAATCCAGAGGGTATCACCGCTGGGGGAGGCAATGCTGTTATCGCCGCAGTCCATCCAGAAAAACCGAATCGGCACAAACTGGCATTCCAGATTGCGGTCATTGCTCACCAGGAAATCGATAGTTGCCATAGCGCCGACCCGTCCGTCAAGGAAACAGTCAGGGTGATAGGCGCCATTGTTGGTTTCGGCAAGGGCAACCAGCCTTAGAAGCCCTGAGGGACATCCGGTGCACTGTCCGGAGTAACCAAAGCGGTAGGTAAAGTATTCCCAGGCACACTCGGACAAGAGCGCCCCGGGAAGGACCACGCCGGGGTTCAAGGCAGAGTTGTCGTAAGCAATGAGAAAATCAAATCCACCGAGCGCTTTCCCGGAGCCGTTAAGAATGATATTTACCAGTTTATGGTGCCCCTGGAGAACGTTATGCACTTTCTCAATCTGCACATGGATGCATTCATCAAGCTGAATCTCTATGCAAACGGTATCGACATCGATGGCGCCACAGAGATCAGTAGCAGTGATAGTCAGGCAATAGGTGCCAATGGAGTCGATATCAACGCAGACTCGTCCGGTGGTCGAGTTATAGATGCCGACGGGAGAAACCATCACCGAACTGAGGTTGTTGTCCTGGTCCGATACGGTAATATCGAAACAGAACTGGTCGGTATAGTCAAAGAACAGAGTGTAGTCGGGCGGACCGGTTACGACCGGGGCGCGATTGAAGTTGACCGTGACCATTGCGGTATCTCTATCCTTGACACTGCAGGCGTCGGTCGCCTCAAGAATAAAGGTATAAGTGCCGCTGTTGGAGGGGGTGAAGCAAATCTGCGAACCGTTGAATGTCCCGGGTCCGCTAACGAGCGAAACCGAGGTGATATTATTATCCGGATCGGTCGCGCCGGCATTCCAGCAGATTTCGGCAGGGATGCACTGAAATAGATTCTGGTCGGCTCCGGCGTTCGCCACCGGGGCAAAATTGACATCAAACTGCACGAAGAAGGAATCAATACAACTGACACCACAGGCATCGAGGCAACGAATAATCACCTTCCGGAATTCATCTCCCGAGGGAGTGTAAACCCAGTTGCCTCCCGAGAGAGAGCCCGGTCCGGTGACTATCTCACAATGGTCGAAATTGCCATCAGGGTCGCTGCCGCTGACCGGCAACGAAACCGGGCCGGGAGTGCACTGGAAGAATTTATTTGTGTCCGGCGGCAGATTGCAAACCGGCGGGGCATTCAATGAGACCGTTATCATGGCTGTATCGCGGTCAGTCGCGGCGCAGGCGTCGGTTGCCTCGATTATGAAAGTGTAAACGCCGCTAACGGTCGGGGTGAAACAGATATTCCCACCCGTATATGTTCCGGGACCGGAAATAAGTGTGCAACTGGTGAGATTGCCGTCAACGTCGGAGCAGGACGCCGCCCAGCAGATAGGCGCCGGAGAACATTGGAAGATATTCTGGTCGACGCCGGCATTCGCCGCCGGTGCGGTATTGAACGCCACCGTGATATTTATCGTATCCAGGTCAGTGGCGCCGCAGGCATCAGTTACTTTTCCAATGAAGGTATATATGCCGCCGACAGTCGGCGTGAAACAGATTTGGTTAAGAGCGGTGTCAATCGTACCGCCATGAATACCCGGCAGAAGTTCTTCCAGAGTTACATTGTTTTCGGGGTCAGTCACGGAATATCCGAAGCAAATTGCCGATGAGCCGCAGATGAAGAGTGAAGTATCGTTTCCGAAGGCGAATAACGGCGGCTGATTTATATCAACCGTAACCGTGAAATTGTCTTCACAATATGCGCCGCAGGAATCAAGACACCGGATAGTGACATTGACCGTCTGGTCACCGGTCGGTGTGAAACACCAGTTTCCTCCCGATAGAGTCCCCGGGCCTGAGGAAATCTCGCAGCGAGCGAAGTTGCCGTCAGGGTCACTCCCGGATACCGGCAGACAGATCTGACCTGGCGTACATTGGAAAATGCTCTGATTGTCAGGTACCGAGCAGACGGGAGATTGGTTGAGGGTGACATTTATGATGACCGTATCGCGGTCAGTTGCGCCGCAGGCATCGGTCGCCTCCAGCACGAACATGTATGCGCCGTTAGCGGCAGGGGTAAAACAGATATTTCCGCCACTGTAAGAACCAGGTCCGGAAATAAGAGCGCAATTGGTCAAATTGCCGTTGACATCGGAACAGGAGGCGGCCCAGCAAACTTCGACCGCGGAGCAGAGAAGCAGGGTCTGGTCGGGGCCGGCATCTGCCACCGGCGGGATATTAACCAGCGCTGTTACGTTGATGGTATCGACGTCGCTCAGCCCGCAGATATCGGTCACTTTGACTATGAAAGTATATGTCCCGGTTGCAGGCGGAACAAAACAGACTCTATTTTGAGCGGTATCGATGGTTCCAGGTCCGGTGAGGAGTTCTTCCAGAACAATATTATTATCGTCATCAGTCGTGCTGTACAGGAAACAGAGGGTGCTTCCGACGCAGGCGAACTGGTTCATATCATCGCCCAGAGCAACGGTGGGGGGGTCATTGAGATTGATATTATATGTCAGAGAGACGGTGTCAGCGCCGCCACAGGAATCGGCTACTGCCGCCGTCACGGAATAAGAACCGCTGGCAGTCGGATTGAAACACCATAATCCGGAACTGCTGACGGTGCCATTGCCGGAAATTTTGCTCCAGGTCAAGGGACCACCGTTGATGTCGCCGGCCGAGAACTGGCGACAGACTGAGGCCGCAGCGCAGAGGAAAGTATCCACGGGGCTGGCCGGGTCGACTGCCACCGGCAGGGAATTGATGGTAATATCCATGACAATTTGGCAGGTGTCGGCGCCGCAGGCAGTGGATGCGATGACCGTGAGGACGTAGTGACCACCGGTGTCGGCGGGGAAACAGACATTGCCGGAGTTGTACAAACCGATTGGGCTGACGGTGACAACTGCGCCATCACCTATAACACCGACAGGCGCACAAACCTGTCCGGGAAGGCAGATAAACTTTGACCCCGGAGAGAAACAACTCAATTGCGCCGCCTGACCGATATCTACATTGAATGTAATCTGACAGGTATCGGCGCCGCAGGAAGAAGCGGCGATTATGGTGATAACGTAGACTCCCGAGGTATCAGCCATAAAACAGAGTTCACCGCCGGAATAGGAGCCATAAGAAACCGACACAGTTGCCGAGGCGGGAGTTATATCAATCGTCTGGCAAACTGTCTCAGGGCTGCAGAGTGACACCGAAAGGGGAGTAGCGGGGCAATCGATAACAGCGAATTGCCCAAAACTGATATTGGCGACAACGGTATCACGGTCGAAAGCGCCGCAGGAATCGGAAACATTGATGATGAATTGATATACGCCGCTTCCGGTCGGGGTGAAACAGACCTGATTCAGAGCGGTGTCGATATATCCGAAACCGGAAACCATAGTTTCGACCAGTTTATTTAAGCCCTGCGGGTCGGAAACAGTGTAACCGAGACAAACCGGCTGCGGCTGGCAAAGGAAAAGCGTTGTATCATTACCGAAGGCAATGGTTGGGGGGAGGTTCAAACTGACATTTACTACAACTGTGTCCCTGTCAGTAGCCCCGCAAGCATCCGAGGCTTCAATTACAAATGTGTAACTTCCGCTGCCGGTCGGCGTGAAACAGATATTTCCGCCGCTGAAGGTACCGGTTCCGGAAATGAGAGTGCATCCCGTGAGATTGCCGTCAACATCACTGCACGATGCGGGCAAGCAGATAGAAGCCGGATTACATTGATAGAGCGATTGGTCGGCTCCGGCGTTGGCGACTGGCGGATTGTTGAGGGTAATATTGATGACACAGGTATCACGGTCGGTCGCTCCGCAGGCATCGGTCGCTTCCAGAATGAAAGTATATGAGCCATTGGCCGAGGGTGTGAAACAAATCTGAGAACCGTTAAACGAGCCAACGCCGCTGACCAGTTGCACCGATGAAATATTGTTATCAGCGTCGGTCGCTCCGGCATTCCAGCAGACCTGAGTCGGCGTACACTGGAACAAGGTCTGGTCGGCGCCGGCATTGGCTATCGGCGCCGCATTTATGTCAAACCTGACAAAGAAGGAGTCGATACAGGCGGCGCCACAGGCGTCAAGGCATTGCACTACCACTTTTCGGAATTCGTCGCCCGAAGGCGTATAGACCCAATTTCCACCGACAAGGGAGCCGGGACCGCTCAAAATCTGGCAGAGACTGAAGTTATTATCGATATCAGTCGCGCCCAGCGGCAAAGATACCGCCGTCGGGGTGCACTGGAAGAAACTGCTCGTGTCCGGCGGCATGACACAAACCGGCGCCGAATTGATGGTCACAGTAATTACCGCGGTGTCACGATTGGTCAAACCGCAGGCGTCGGTCGCCTCCAGTATAAAGGTGTAATTTCCGCTCGCCGTCGGCGTGAAACAGATATTAGTGCCGTTGTAACTGCCGACTCCGGAAATCAGAGTACAGGTGGATAGATTTCCATCCGGGTCGCTGCAGGAGGCGGGCCAGCAGACTTGAGTCGGGGCGCATTGGAACAGAGTCTGGTCGCTTCCGGCGTTTGCCACAGGCGGTCGGTTCAAACTCACTGTCACAATTATAGTGTCGGTGTCAATCGCGCCGCAGGAATCGGCGGCTCTTACTACAATAGTGTAGGTTCCGGCAGCGGCTGGCGTGAAGCAAACCTTATTAAGGGCGGTATCGATACTGCCCGGTCCGGAGAGCAACTCCTCCAGTGTGACGTTTCCTTCATCATCAGTAATGCCGTAACTGACACAGATTGGCTGGGGTGAGCATTGGAAGAGTGACGAGTCATTTTCCAGAGCCACCACCGGCGCCTGATTGACTTCAAAGTGCACTGTGAAATTATCTTCGCAACAGGCGCCGCAGGAATCCTCGCAGCGAACCGTGACGTTCACCGTTTGGTCGCCGGTCGGAGTATAGCACCAGTTGCCACCGCTGAGAGAGCCGGGACCGGAGATAATCTGGCATCGTTTGAAATTGCCGTTGGGGTCGGTTGCTGATACCGGCAGGCATAACTGAGCAGTCGCGCACTGGAAAACGCTGGTATCATTGGGAATATTGCACGCCGGCGGTTGATTGAGTGTAACTGTGATAACCGCTGTATCTCTCTTTTTGGCGCCGCAGGCGTCGGTCGCCTCCAGGATAAAGGTGTAACTGCCGCTTCCGGCAGGAGTGAAACAGATATTGGTTCCGTTATAGCTGCCCGGCCCGGAAACCAACTGGCAGGAACTGAGGTTGCCATTGGCATCAGCGCAGGATGCCGGCCAGCAGATCGGCGCCGGTGTGCACTGGAAGAGAGTAGAATCACGTCCGGCATTGGCTGTCGGGGGGACGTTGAGCGCGTAATAAATCACCGCCGTATCGTAGTCGGTGGCGCCGCAACTGTCTGTGGCCTTCAATATGAATTCATAATTAAGTGTCCCGCTGGGAGTAAAGCAGATCTGGCTGCCGTTGAATGTTCCCGGTCCGCTGACCAGTTCACAGGATTTAAGATTATTGTCGGGGTCGGTGCATGAAGCGGGCCAGCAGATCGGCGCCGCGGTGCATTGAAAGATAGTCTGGTCGCTGCCGGCATTAGCCACCGGCGGATTGCTGGGGCAGATATCTATAGAATATGGATTTACCTGCGGATTTATGGAAGGGTAGGAGACAGTTACTTGTCCGTCTGATGCGGTCATGTAATAATCGAAATTTATTTTACAGTCAAAGGTCGATGCCGGGATGGTAGCGCAAAAAGTGCTGTCATTGGGCGGAGCCGTCATCGCCACCGTGGTATAACTGACCTGTCCGGTCACGCGATAGAAGAGAGTGACTGTCAATCCGGAAGAAGGAGTGTCCTTATCGGTCACGTAGGCACAGATGGTCAGCGGGCTGTTATCCGACTGGCAAGTATCTTCCAGTCCAACAGTTATCGGTGTGCGGGAGATATGGGGGTTATCGCGCTCCTGGCAGTAGGCGGTGTCACACGGGGAACAAGCGCCACCATCATAATAGCATGCCACTACCATGTGAGTGTCGCCGTTTTGAATCGTGTCGCCACTGTAATAACAGATATAGTAACGGCTGCAGAGACGCTGTTTGATGCGAGTGTAGAGAGAATCGATGTCATCATTATTGGGAGCCTGGTCCCAATAGCCGCCGGTTCCATTGGCGAACGCTTGAAGGGCCTCCGGGTTGTACCAGGTGTTGGTTATGGAGCCGAGGTTAAATGTGTAAATTGGAACTCCGGAGTTCTTAGCCAAAGTGCAGATAAGAGTAGAGTCATCAGCGTAGGTGTTGTCGTTGACGCCATCCGGTGGGGGATAGCAGAGATGGCTGCGGTTTTCCAAGCCGTCGGTAAAGGCAATCACCGCTTTGCTTCCCAGTTCCAGTTTGGTCAGGTCAACACCTTTGTAAATGCCGTCGAAGCAGGCGGTGTACCCGTTGGCGGAGAGGGCGTTAATGGCATTATGCAGTGTCGTTTTATTACTGGTGAAAGGGGTTATGGTACCGATACAGTTGGAATACGGTACAATCGCCACCCGGTCAAAGGGGTCCATGTTGTCGACGAACCGATGCATGGCGTTCTTTGCGGCAGTAAGACGGCCGCCGTCGCTCATGCTTCCGCTGACATCGACGACCAAGCAGACCGAGGTAATGCAGGAATCAAGACTCAACTGCTGAATGCTGAAACTATCGACGGTTATCCCATCCTGCGACAGACAAATACTATCGCCAGTCATGCCGCCGATAGGGTTGCCGTTGGCGTCCAGAATGTCGAGGTAGAGGCAGATGAGGGGAAACTGCGAGCAATCCAACTGCGAAATATTGGTTGAGTTCGCAGTTTGTGATGACGAGAGATTGTAGATTGGATAAATAAGTTCGGTAGCGCGGGGGATTGGTCCCGGGGGGATGGTGGTATCAATTACAGTCGGGTCGTCTTCAGGTCCGACAACAATCTGGGCATGGCTCAATGCCGCCAATACCAAGAGCAGCATTAAGCAGGTCGTTAGCGTTTTTCCCATTGGCTTGCACTCCCATGGCGAGTCTATAGTTCATATTTTTAGTCGTAGTTGAATCGGTCATCCCCATCCGGTAAGAAAGGGTTCGGGGATATAATCCTCTTTTGAGGATTTCACTAATAATTATTTGAAGGAAAATGTCGGCTACTTTGGCCAACCGGCAAGTAATTAGCAAATGCTTTTGCCTTAATCCTCCGTGCGCAGGAAACCATCCAGCGCAATTGCATTATTAACTTTTGAAAGGACCACTTTGCCGTTTACCACTCGGCAATCTCAAAACCGGTTAAGTTTGTATTTCCGCCATTCTGTGCTCTGGCTAGCCTAACCGTGTAGAAATAGGAATAGCTTAATCACAAGGTACAACTATTCAATAAGTTGTCAACCAGATTTTCCTATGGAATTTTGGGAATAATGCCACTTCTGTCGAAGATATTAGCCCTGTTTCACCTTACTCTTTATAAAATGGTTTCATTAGCGTGATTATCTCATTGACAGTCAAGATGTTACTCTTCCGGGTGACGGTGGCTTGAATTGATATGATGGGCAATACAAGAATTGGGTGGCAATAACGTAGAGGGTATTCTTTTGCCTTGTGTCGAATCTGCCGACCGTTTATTTTCCACCTTTGACAGCAGATTGAAGTCTGCGAGCATTCTGCCGAATTGGATTGGATACAGAATTAGACAAGAAAAGGGAAGAATGGAGAATAACGACAGCACAGTTAAGACCGATTTTATCCGAGAAATTATTCGCGAGGATATCAATTCGGGGCGCTTTTCCTCCGGGATAATGACTCGTTTTCCTCCGGAGCCAAACGGCTATCTTCATATCGGGCATGCTAAGTCAATCTGTCTCAATTTCGGCATTGCAGCCGAGTTTGGTGGGAAATGCAATCTCCGCTTTGACGATACCAACCCTACCAAGGAAGAGCAGGAGTATGTGGATTCGATAAAAGAGGATGTCCGCTGGCTGGGATTCGATTGGGAAGAGCGGGAGTACTATGCCTCCGATTATTTTGACCAACTATATCAATATGCCCGGAAGTTGATTGATAAAGGGAAGGCCTTTGTCTGCGACCTAACGGCTGACCAGATTCGCGATTTTCGCGGCACCCTGACACAACCGGGGAAAGGGTCCCCCTATCGTAACCGTTCCGTCGATGAAAACCTGGCGCTGTTTGAGAGGATGCGCCAGGGTGAATATCCTGACGGTTTCCGCACTTTGCGGGCAAAAATTGATATGGCATCCCCCAATCTCAATCTGCGCGACCCGGTGATGTACCGGATACTGCATGCCTCACATCATCGCACCGGGGAAAAATGGTGTATCTATCCGATGTACGATTGGGCGCACGGGCAGAGCGATTCTATTGAAGGTATTACCCACTCGATTTGTACGTTGGAATTTGAAGACCATCGTCCGCTCTATGACTGGTTCATAACGGAACTGGGGATACATCATCCGCGGCAGATTGAATTCGCCCGTCTGGCTCTGACTTACACCGTGATGAGCAAGCGGAAACTTTTGGAACTGGTCAAGCGGAAGATTGTCTCGGGGTGGGATGACCCCCGTATGCCGACCATATCGGGATTGCGACGGCGGGGATTCACCCCCGAATCAATCCGCCTTTTCGCCGAGCGAATCGGAGTTGCCAAACGGGACAGCATGGTTGAAATCAGCGTTCTCGAAGATTGTATTCGTGAACTTCTCAACAAGCAGGCGCCGCGGGTGATGGCGGTGTTGCGCCCCTTGAAAGTGGTGCTGGTGAACTATCCTGATGAGAAGACCGAGGAATTTGAGACCGATAACAACCCGGAAGATCTTTCCATGGGGAAACGGTTGGTTCCATTCTCGAAATTACTTTATATCGAGCGAGAGGACTTCAGTGAAAATCCGCCCAAAGGTTATTTTCGACTGACCCCGACCAATGAAGTTCGCTTGAAGCATGCCTACTTTATCCGGCTCAAAGAAGTCGTTCGGGACGGCTCCGGCGAAATAGTTGAATTACATTGTACTTATGACCCGGACACCCACGGGGGAGAGGCTAAGGATGGGCGCAAGGTGAAAGGGACCATTCACTGGGTTTCGGCGGCGCATTCCGTTGATGCTGAAGTCCGTCTGTACGACCATCTCTTTTCCAAAGAAGACCCTGAAGACGACAGCGATGGGAGAGATTTTTTTGGGTCGGTCAATCCGGATTCGATGATTACCCTGAAAGAGTGCAAACTGGAGAAGTCGATGGGGCAAGCGGCGAAGGGAAGTCGGTTTCAGTTCCTGCGGCATGGTTATTTCTTAGTCGACCCGGTCGATTCGAAACCGGAGAGGCCGGTGTTTGACAGGATAGTGTCGCTGAAGGATGCGTGGAAGAAGAAGTAGTGTTGCCAATAAGACCTACTAAACGGATGAAGTATGAACATGCAAGAAGCGCTCAAGGCAATTGACAAACTGAAAAACGATTATCTGACATGCAAGAAGATGTTTCCTTACATGAGCCGTGACTTGATTGGAAAGAGGGGGGCAGCAACAGCACCATACTATTCTGGGTCGACTATGCCGGTCGTTTTTCATTATCTTGAAACCGTGACGGAGGAACTCGTTAAGCAAAGCAATGAAGCAGGGCATTGGATTAATCAAAATGCAATAGTGCGTCTGTGCTCAATTTTGGAATTCTTTGGTTATCTGTCAAACAGCATTCCAATAGATAAGTCAGTACAACATGCGAAATCTGTCGATATAGTCCGCAGATTGAGAAACAAAATTGTCCACAAGAATGGGTGTTATGATTCAACGGATGGCGACGACATTAAGCTGAAAGACGAGATGACAGAGTATCTCCAACTTGGGGATAAGGTCAATACTTTGAATGAATTTCCGATGTCAATAGACTCAGTAATTCTGCCACTTATTTACCAATGTAGAGAATATATTATTTTGAAGTCCAAAGGGAATTCAAGTTACATGTAGCGGACGAGACCTGCGCCTGTTCCATCTTCGATTGATTCCTTAAATGACAAACTCAGTCTCGTATATAAGAGTGAATTAGAAAACTTTCCGACTGACTCTATTCCACTCTGGTATATCGCCAATTCTATATGACAACACCCATACGGACCAATATGAATAACCATTTCCGAATTCATCTTCGAAATATGTGAAGAAGTGCCGATACCATTTTTTGCCTTCAGCTATAGCATCAAGTACTTCTTGACGGTATAGCACATCATAGCCGCAGTCTATTATTTCACCCGGATAGATGATGAATTGCTCTAATCTGGTCTGCATCGAGTCAGTGGAGGGGTGGCTTATGGTATCACTTTGAAAGACGCCATGGTAGTACTTCACTTTATATCCATTAGCGTCTCCATTGTTTATAATATAATAGGGTAATTTCCACTTTTCTTCACCTTTTCCAATGTTTTCTATTCTCATGGCCGCTGGGATAGCTGGATTGTCAGTTAGACTCTCTACGAGTTTTGGACGATTTGATATTCTTAATTGGCTCTTGAGTGTTCCTAGTGTTTCGCGTGATATTAGAGTTTGGTTGTATGCCTGAATCGCTATAATGAGAGTGGCAACTGCACTGCCTAATGAGACAAAAATCGCAAACTTTGCCCAGAAACCTATTGAGTTGTTTTCGACATTCAAAGAACTTCTCCGCTCGTCAGAATATTAGCCTCGATTATCAAGAAACACACTAGCAATCAAATGTCAAGTAAAAATCAAACCAATTCTGACCCTCATTGTGTAAGTGAATTCTTCTCGAAAAGAATTACTGTCCCTGTAATTTCGACATTTGTGTAGCCATTCAAGGTGTCGGCATATGAATTGAGCAGGCATTCGTATCTTGTGCCCAGACTACAATAAAAAACTGGGGAACAGGGAATCGAACCCCGATTTCGTGGTCCAGAGCCACGCGCCCTACCGTTGGACCATTCCCCAGTAATAAACTGGTGGGCGCTTACTTTATCGGTAACCGCCCTGCAAAGTTCACCCAATATATCACCGGCAAGAGTTTTGTCAAGAAAATGTAGTTTAGCCCACTCTTTTTCTGACTGTCACCACCAGCGCCGTTCCTTTCACGGCTATGGCGGCTTTTGATTCTGCAAATTGATTCCGAAGACTCAGACTGTCGCCAAATTTCAAAGACGCCTTCGGCGCCGGATACACCAGCCCCGCAAAGCGCACTTTTACTCCATCTGATAGTGGAAGAATCGAAAGATAATCTCCTTTTCTTCCCGTGATTACAGCCTTTTCATTCTCTAAAAGAATAACCTCGGAAAGAGGGGAGAGTATCCGCCCGCGAATCCGGCGTCGTTTCAATCTTGACGCCTGTTTTATTACATGAAGTAAGAAAATATTTTCCAGAGTGTGGTCGATTTCGGTCCGTCCCAGCGCTCCGCAGATTTCAATTTCATCGGCGCCCCGCTCTATTGCCATCTCTATGGCAAGCTGGCTGTCGGTTTTGTCTTTGCGAGGAGAAAATCTGATTACCTCAAGGCCTGACAAGTACTTTTCTGATAGTCGAGGAGCGGAATCGAAATCACCGATAATGATATCCGGACGGATTTGGCGCCGGAGAAAGAATCGCACGCCACCGTCAACAGCGACCGTAACTTTGTTGTTCAGCCGCTTACGGTAAAAGTCAGTTTCAGCCGCAGAATACCGGTTGTTCAAAAACAGGATATATTTCTTCGCTCGAGATTTTCGGCTTTTCTCAGTCACTTCGTCCTCTGGCGGCGATTGTGAGTTTTCTCAATATCTTCTCCTTACTCACAAGATAGGCAAAATCAAAGAGGTTCATCACGGTGCAGGCATGGTTAGGAATGATTTTGAGCTTTTCGCCTATCTGATATTTTTCTTTAGGTCTGTCGATTATGCCATGCTCTTCCGAGAGGCGGCTTAATCGGTCTCCCTTCTTTTCAATGTACCCGAAACCTTCTATGAAATTTCTGCCATGGGCTCCTTTATCGAGGCCGAGCGCTTTGCTGCCGGAGTCGATGATGACTCGCTCTTTTGAAGGCACGCTTATCACGGTGGCAAACACGGTGAGGGCGCAATCAATTATCCGGGCGGTTCCCAGGGCTACCTGAGTCATATCGTTGAAAATGTAATTTCCGACCCTAAGTTCAGTCACGCCTTTCACGACGGCACAGTACTCGGCGGTCGGAGTAGAACCGACACTGATGGTTTTGATATCATATCCGGAGCGTCGGAGTCTCTCGGCAAAATTCACCAGCATTGCTCCCTCCATTGTGCCGATAAATCCCCGTTCCTCCCTGCTTGTTGCGCCGTAGGCATGCCCGGCATGGGTCATCAGTCCGACCAGGTTTATGCCTTTCACAGATGCCGCAGTCTTGAATATCTTCTCCAGTTGTTTATAAGAATTAACGCCGTTGCGATTCAGGCCGGAATTCACCTCGGCAAGAAGTTGCAGCCGGCCTGCTCGGCGACCCAGGACACTTGCAATCATAATCAGATGCTCAGTCGAATCGACTGCCAGGGAGAGGCGACAGTGGGACGCCAGGCGGGCAACGCGGCGTAATTTGTCTTCACCGACAACCAGATTGGCGATTTGAATATCTCTGATACCGGCTTTTGCAAAAATCTCCGCTTCTCCTACTTTAGCCACGGCGACGCCGACCGCCCCGGCGCGAATCTGCCAGCGGGCAAGTTCCGGTATCTTATGTGTTTTCACATGAACGCGCAGGGCAACCCTATTTCGGGCGGCGAGCCGTTTCATCCGGTGAATGTTCTTTTCGATGACCTCCCGTTCCAGAAGAATGGCGGGCGTGCTTATGGTGTCAATTGATTTCAACATAGTCGGAAGATATATAATGAGCCGTCGAATTCAAATATTTATGAATCATGCTCACCGCGTGAGATAAGCGCCGAGTGCTCCACAAAGGAGCACCGACAATATTGAAACCAGAATACAATCAACTCCTATTATCGGGAGCAGGACAGTAAGCGGAAGAATTGCTCCTACAGACGAGCCCAGAATTTCGACGCCGTAACCGATACCCCGATTGGCATGGGCGCGACCATAATAATATCTACCGGTAGCGGCGACAAAGAGGCTGCCGGTGCCAAGCGCCACCGTAAAGAGAAAGAGCAGATGATAGTACAGAGCGTATTTGGGGAGAATGCTGTCATAGGTCAAAAGGAGTAATCCCGAGGCCAGTATGAGCAACATGATTGATGGGATGGAAAGACTGTCGCTGGCGCTTCGAAGCGCCAGATATGTACCGAGCGCAAGTCCCAGCATGAATACTCCCACCAGAAGCCCCAGGTCCGAATAAAGCGCCCCGGCGCTTGACTGGAAAAGATAAAAGGAGACCAGTTCCAGAGAGAGGGAGGCAAATCCGGCGACAAAATAAAGAATAAGGGCGAAATTGCGTCGGCGATGGCGCCTGATAAGCGCCGTTAGGTACAGAACGATAAACATAGCCGCGGCGAGTATAGCCGCGTAAGGACGCTCTAAAAGTATCGTCACCATTACTCTGGCGAACCTCTCGGTCTGCGCCTGAAAAACAGCCCCCCTTTGAACTAAGGATGGCTTTTCCACTTGATTGATAGCGTTGTCTGTCTGCAAAGCTTGATTGAGCCTTGCTATTTTCAAAGACTGAAGGCGGTCTTCCAGAAATCCCCGATTTACAAATGCAGTCGAGAATCCCAGTTCTTCGGTTCTCCGGATAATTTCTGCAGCCGGAATATTAATGACCGAATCGGCTGAGGCAAAAAAGAGTGTGGTTTCGCCGGGCCAGAATGTAACATATGGGAAGGAGGCGCGAATGCTGTTATATATTACAGCCAGCGCTCTTCCTTTCTCATCAGATATATGGCGGTCGCTATCATAGGGCGTGTTCAGAAGAACAACCCCCTTTGGATTCAATGCCGTTCTCAATTGACTGAGGAAAGATGCAGTTAATAGACGGTTCCCCAGGTAGGTTTCTGTTTCGCCGATATTTATGACGGCATAATCAAATCGGCTGACCAGGTCCCGTCGGGAGAAAAAAGCAATCGGGTCATCGTTTATCACTGTCAGATTAGATGGCCTCCCGAAAAGTTGACTCCCTATCTCCTCGAGTTTAGCGCGTGGGTCAAGGCAGACAATTTTAAGACTGGGCAGAGAGTCCGCCAATTCCGAAAAGAGAAAATCACCTCGGCCGACATATAGAAAACTGTTACCTTCCGGATTATAAAGGAGCGGGGTAATCAGGGAATATTCGGCGGCGCTCCGATCGGGGAAAGTAGTTTCCCGCAGATTATCGGTTATAAGGCTGATATTCTCGGCATTGCGGATTATCGCTTGCTTGCCGTACGGGGTTTCAAAACTGTCGATAACTTCAGTAGGGGCGTATTTGATCTTTTCAATTTTCCACTCCAACTCTGGGATCGCAATTATCACAAATAGCGCGCAGACCAGAACGATAGCCGATTGTAACCAGAGATTTAACTTTTTTACAACCATAAATGTCAAAGTAAGAGATGCAATTATGATGGCGATGGATAGCCCCGTGACGGACAGAGAGAGAAATGCCGTAACCGCCGCTCCGCCTACAAACGCCCCCCATCCTTCAAAGAGATATACCTCGGCAACCGCCGCGGCCGGTTTGTATCCTTCTGCGGTTATCGCCGGGAATAACGCTCCTGATACAAACCCAACAGGGAAAATGGCGAGTGTTGATATAAGCAGCGCCTTGCCGAGAGGAATAACTTCTCCCGGAATCAGGCCCAGCAATTGCGGCGCAAAACGAATTGCCAACAGGACTATAAGCAGCAGAAGAGACCCGGCCAAGAACAATGTCTTGAGGCGAAGTCCTCTTTTTTCATTTCCACGCCAGAATGACCCCAGCGCCACCGCTAACAACCAGGCGAAAAGAGTAATTCCGATAAATAATTCTCTGCCATTTAAGGTTGCCAATACCTCCCTTAAGATTAAGACCTGCGCCCCGACCGAAAAAAGACCAAGAAAGAATGCCTGGCGTTTCATCAGAATATACCCGGCACGACTTTCCGGCAAAACCGACAGAGATTCCTCTCGATATTTTTCTGCAATATTTGATACCCCCGCCGCTCGATCAGAATCTTGCCGCACTTTGGGCAGTAAGTCGATTCCGCCCGGTGTCCCGGAAGATTGCCGAGGTAAACATACTCAAGTCCTTCCGCGCGGCAGATTTCATACGCCCGCTCCAGTGTTGTTTGCGGAGTGGGGGGAAGATTTTTTAGGAGGTATAGAGGATGGAAGCGCGAAAAGTGGACCGGTGTCTCGATACCGATATAATTTTTTATCCAATGCGCCAGGTCACGGAACTCGGCCTCCGAGTCGTTTAGAGTCGGCACCACCAGATAGACAATCTCCAGCCAGGCGCCGGAATTTTTTATCTGAATGATGGCATCCAGCACAGGTTTCAATTGTCCGCCGACAATGTTCCGATAATAGTCTTCTCGAATCGCCTTCAAGTCAACTTTGACGGCATCCAACTGCGGAAGGAGTGCCTTGAGCGGCTCCGGCTCGATATAACCGCCGGTTATCATGACTGATTTGATGCCACTCTTCTGTCCCAGTTCCGCGATGTCATACATAAATTCATAAAATATCACCGGCTCCGAATATGTATAGGCAATGACCGGAACTCGCTCCCTTATGCAGATATCAATCGCCGCTTGCGGGGAGAGTTCAAAGTTGTCGGTTTGTTCCGGTCGCATCTGCGAAATCTCCCAGTTCTGGCAGAACTTGCAGTTAACATTGCATCCGGCCGTCGCCAGCGAAAACGCCCTGGCGCCGGGAAGAAAATGAAAAAGAGGTTTCTTCTCGATCGGGTCGATATTGGCGGAGCAGGGAAAGCCATAGACTAGGGTGTAATATTTGTCGGCGCGATTCTCTCGAGTGCCGCAGTATCCTCTTTCGAGGTCGGTTACTCGGCATCTGCGGGGACAGATTTGACATTCGATTCCGCCGCTCTCGAGTCTCTTGTAGAAACGGGCTTCCTTTGAAGAAAGTTGTTTTGTGAAAGAGAAGGCGCAGGCGTTTTCAATTCCACCCAGAAATCGAGGAAGGAACTCGGTGCCGGCGAGGGTCGTGGCAAGGGTTCCCCCTGCCACTGATTTTATGAAGAGACGTCTTTTCATCAAAACAGACTCCCTTCATGCAGGGCGCCTTGGCTGTCCATAGTCTTTACGTTGAGTTGAATATTCTTGACATCAGCAGTGCCGTACTTCAGCCGCTCCGCGGTTGCCAGGTATCTGACGGGACGTCCCGATTTTTCAAGACTGGGGAGGTTATGGGCGGCACGGAGATGTTCCAGAATTTGAAGAGCGACAGTATCAGCCGCCACCGGGTCATCCGATAAGATAATGCCGCCGTACTCAGTCAGGTAGCGGCTGTCAAATCCGGGACCGCCATTATATTGAATGCGGAAGGCATCGATAATAGTCAGTTTCAGTTTCTCTTTAACCGGGGCAATCCCGAGTACCTGGGCGGCGAATGGGTCGCAGTTGCTGTCATGGTACTTATTAGGATTGTTGATTACCCCGTACAGATTTTTCAGCCCCCCCGAGAGTCCTGCAATGGAGTGGTCTTTCAATACCGGCAGATTTATGAGCGATTTAATCTCCTCGGTGAGAATCCGACTGACCAGAGAATTAACCTCGCCGGAAGAATATATTTCACGGCTGTAGCCGAAACGGCTGACATCGGTGCCGAAGGCTCGCACGCCAAATGACGACAGATTCAGTTTGAAGCCGGCACCATCCAGTTCATTGCTGGTGCGGTCCCAGATAATTATATCGTTCTCATCGCGGCCGTTTCTTACCAGAAGCGCTATGAGCGCCTCCACCAGAGCCACCGACGTTGAATTATATTGCCTCGTCAGGCAATTAACTTTGAGACCGATGACTCCAGGTGGAATATATTTCTTAATAGCATCTGTGACTTGAACCATTCCGGTTAATTCGTTCAGCCCGACCTCAAGCATGGTCATAAAAACTCCCACACTCGGAGACTTTGCCTCTGAGGGCCGCTCTGACCTTACTACAACCACCCGGCTCATACTGTCATATACAATCGATATCGTTTGGTCTGTCAACTCTTTTTTCCTTGACCGGCTGAACTTTGTGCGGTATTCTCTTGATTACAGATATGTCACATTTTCGCACCATATTAGAGTCTTTATTGATACTCCTAATTTGCCGCTGTTTACCAGCATCGGCAGAAGTTCGCCAGCCGGCCGTTGCCGGGCAGTTCTACCCGGCAAGCAAGGTTGCCCTTTCAACTATGGTGACAGAGCATCTGGGGGCTGTCTCCTCATCCGAGCCAATCGACGGCGATATTATCGCTCTCATTGTTCCGCACGCCGGTCTGGTTTATTCCGGTCCTATCGCGGCGCATGCTTATAAGTTAATTAACGGAAACTCTTTTGACCGGGTTGTTCTCTGCGGTGTGTCACATCGTCATCGATTTAAGGGGATTTCGGTCTATGGTCCGGGCATAGTATGGAAAACTCCTCTGGGCGAGGTGCCGTGCGGTGACGAAATCTGCCGGAAGTTGCTCGGCTCATTTGAAGGAGTGGAGGTAATCCCCGAGGCTCATCTGCAGGAACACAGCCTCGAGGTGCAACTTCCTTATTTGCAAACGGTGCTGACCGGCTTCAAGATAATTCCGATTATTATGGGATACCCGGATGAAGAGAACATAACTCTCCTTGAAAAGGTTCTTACGGGTGTCCCGGATGAGGGAAGAACCGTCCTGATTGCTTCGACCGACTGGCAACATTACCGGTCCGCATCCGAAGGATGGAAACTCGACTCGGTCGGAATAGACTGTATCAAAAATCTTGATGCCGACCGTCTGGAAAAGAGTTTGCAAACCGGCAAGACCGAAATGTGCGGGGGAGGAGCGGCAGTTGCCGTAATGCGTGCCGCCATTAGCAGGGGCGCCAATCGAGTAAAAATTCTTAAATACGGCGATTCCGGCGACCAGAGCGGCGACAAAAGTAGCGTGGTTGGATATCTTGCGGCGGTTATTTATCGCTCCGGGAAGGAGTCTTCAAACGATGAAGTTAAAATCGATGAAAAATCTGAGACCGCTCTGTCCGTCACGACTACCGATACTGCGCTTTTCAACGAGCGGGATTTGACGTCCGATGTCAAAAATAAACTCCTGAGTCTTGCCCGTAATTCAATTCTATCGTATATGGAAAACCGTACTGTTCCGGCAATTGAAACTGACGGATGCCTGGGTAAACCAGGCGCCGCATTTGTAACCTTGACCCGTAATGGCCATCTTCGCGGCTGTATCGGTCAAACCGCCGCCACCGAGTCGATATCAGGCACGGTGGCGAATTGTGCCATCCAGGCTGCTTTCGGCGACCCGCGCTTCCTGCCGGTCGGACCTGATGAATTGCCGCAACTGCATATCGAAATCTCCATTCTCACTCCGCTGAAAAAAATAACTTCACTGGATGAAATCGAAGTGGGCCGTGATGGCTTGATGATTGCTTACGGCAATAGCCGGGGGCTCCTGCTGCCTCAGGTGGCGGCTTCTTATCGATGGAGCCGCGAGGAATTCCTGATACAACTTTGCCGCAAAGCCGGCATTCCTCCGGAGAGTTATCGCAGACCGGAAGCGGTGATATATAAGTTTGGGGCAATCGTTTTCGGCGAGTAAGGGCATCCTTGACAAGCGGTTTTAATATTGTTATGATATTAATTTACAGGAAAATGGAGGTCCCATTTGATTTACGGAGTCATACTTGCCGGCGGGCGGGGAGAAAGGTTCTGGCCTCTCTCTCGCGCTGACCGTCCCAAACAACTTCTGCGACTCATTTCCGACCGGACTATGCTGCAAGAGACTATTGACCGCGTTTTACCGCTGATTCCGATGGAGCGCATCTTTGTCGTTACCTCCGAAAATATGATCAGGCCGATTCTTGATGAAATCCCATCTTTGAAACCGGAAAACATTCTGGCGGAGCCTCGCGGCCGTAACACCTGCCTTGCCATAGGGCTTGCCGCGGAACATCTTAGCCGAACTGACCCTGATGCCGTTATGGTAGTTCTCTCTGCCGACCATATCATTCGTCCCGCCGAGCGGCTAATTGAGATAATCAAGGCGGGGGCGGAAGTCGCTGCCCAGGAAGAGCGGCTGATAACTATCGGTATCGAGCCGACCCGCGCCGAGACCGGATATGGATATATAAAACTGGGTCAGCAGCATAAGAAGGTTAATGGGTATGCCTTCTATACGGTCGATGCCTTCACCGAAAAACCGAAAGCGGTGGTGGCGCAGGAGTATTACTACGGACGGAAACATCTCTGGAATTCGGGGATGTTTATCTGGTCGGTGAAATCGATTCTTAGTTCCATAGGCCAGTGCCAGCCCGATATGAGGGAGATGCTCGGCGGATATGCCCGGGGTATTGGCACCGGCGAAGAATGGGCACTTCGGACCGACCTTTATGACAAAGCCGAACCGATTTCCATCGATATTGCCGTCCTGGAAAACGCCGAAAACGTTTTGACCATAAAAGCAGACGTTCTCTGGGATGATGTTGGGAGCTGGAATGCCCTTGAGCGGTATAAAGATAAAGACCGCGATAATAATGTGATTATCGGTGCCGCCAGAATTTCGGATGTGTATGAGACTACCATCTATAATGAGGCTGACGGAATGATTGTCTCTATTGGCGTCTCCGACCTGGTGATTGTCAAAACCGATAAGGTGGTTCTTGTGGCTCATAAGACAAAGGCCAACGACATCAAGAAAATTCTCTCTCAGTTTGCCGAGGACAAAGACCTGCAGAAATTTCTCTGATTATGAAGATTACATCGACTTCAATACTGCTTCTATCGCTGATTTTTATGGCCGGCTGTGGCGGGATGCGGTTAACCAAAGGAAAAGATGACAGGGGAAAAGTCCGGTTCACGCCGGAAACATACCCTCTCAATATCCCGGAAGATATGGCGGTCATACCGGCGCTCTATCCAATGCCTGCTCCTGATTCGGCGCCACGGCTTCTTTCCCCTCCGGCACCTCAAACTACATTCCGAATTGACAGCACCACAGCGCCATTGGAACTATATCGGGTGCAGATATTTACTTCCCGTACTTATGGACCGGCGGTCCGGGAGCAAAGTATCGCCTCGGAAATTTTCGACAAAAGAGTGGCCCTCGACTACGAAGTTCCTTACTATAAAGTGCGACTCGGTGATTTCGAAAACCGCCGTCAAGCCGAAGACTATCTCTCCATTGCAAAGGACACCGGTTATGACTCTGCCTGGGTAGTGCGGGTCACCCTGAATGTCCAAAATCTTGAGCCGACCTATCGCGCTACCGATGCCGAGAGCCGCTATCAATCGCCGTCCATGCCATCGGAAACCGAAATAAATAATGACAGCACCTCTAATCCTGGATATTGATCCTCATGCCCCTCGTGGTGATATCATCACGAAAGCCGCCGCCATGCTGAGAGACGACGGTCTTATTGTGGCGCCGACGGAGACGCGCTACGGTTTATTAGCCCGTCATGACCGTCGCCCCGCTCTGGAGAAGTTGATTAACATAAAAGGACGGAAGGCAAACATTCCGGTCGCCCTCTTTGTGCCGTCTTTTGATGACATTAGCATGCTGGGAGAGTTGAGTCGCCTGGCTGAAGAGATAGCGCATAGTTTTCTGCCCGGTCCTCTGACCCTGGTTCTGAAGGCAAAGAAAGATTTCGGTCCGCCTCTGGTAGTTGACGGCAAGATAGGAATTCGGTATTCATCATCGGAGGTGATAATGGCGCTTCTAAAGGCATCTGAATTTTATGCCACGGCCACCAGCGCCAACCTTTCGGGACAGGAACAACCGGCTACGATAGATGAAATCGCCGCCATGCTGGGTGAAAACGTCTCCTTATACCTGAACGGCGGTCTGCTGGCCGGTGATGTCTCTACAGTCGTCGATTGTTCGGGAGCGATGCCTCAGGTGCTTCGCGAGGGAGCAATTCCGAAATCTGAAATTGCCCCCTTCCTGGAGACGATATGAGTGATGCCAGATATCGGGTCATGTTTGTCTGTACCGGCAACACCTGCCGCTCCCCGATGGCGGAAGGGGGACTGCGAAAACTATTAGATAATCGCGGTATCAATTGGATAGATGTTTCTTCCGCTGGAACGGCGGCGGCGTCCGGATTCCCGCCAACCGTATATGCCATAGAAGCCTGTCGGATATGGGAGGCGGATATAAGCGGGCATAAGTCGCGTCCGTTGACCACGGAATTAATTGAGCAGACCGACCTGATTCTTACAATGACGCCGGCGCATTGTTATGAAGTGGCGCGTTTGTCTCCCGAAGCGCGCCCGCGAACATTTCTTCTGAAAAATTTCCCTGACGCCGGATGTGACGGCGAAGGTATCGCTGACCCGATTGGCGGGTCGCTGGATATGTATAATCAGACTTTTGTTGAAATAGGCGAGGAAATCGGGCGGATTCTTCCTATAATCATTGAGAGGGCGCAGCAGAAAAGGGCTCAGTGAAAATCGCATGACCAAGAAAATATTGATTACTCTGGGAGTTATTGCGATTGTGGCGGCAGCCTATTTTGTCTATGCCTCCCTCCGTCCGGTATCGGCTCAGGCAACCCATGAGATATCGCCCGATCAGGGACTCGACCGCTATATCGAGAACAACGCATTCGGTCTGGGGGAGAAACTATCTTTTGACATTGGGTACGGCTTCATTAATGCCGGCTATGCCACCATGGAAGTCACCGACCTGATAGAATTCAATGGTCGCCCCTGTTACCAGATTATCTCCACCGCCAACTCCAACAAGTTTTTCTCCTCTTTTTACCGCGTTGAAGATGTCGTTACCTCGATTGTAGATGGGGTTGGCATTTATTCCTGGTTTTTTGAGAAGAAATTGAGCGAGGGGAATTATCGCGCCCAGAAAAAATACAATTTTGACCAGCTCAATCACCGCGTTTTCTATGAGAAGGATACCATTGATGTCCCTCCCTATGTGCAGGATGCTCTCTCCGTCCTTTTCTACGTGCGAACGCAGGAGTTGAGAGTGGGTGAATCGATTTTTGTGGATAATTTCACCGACGGCAAGAAATATCCGCTGGAGGTGAAAGTGCATCGCAAGGAAACCATTCGCGTCAAAGCCGGGAAATTCGATTGCATCGTGGTCGAGCCGCTTCTTCTCAGTTCGGGCATATTCAAGCATGAAGGGAAATTGACGGTCTGGCTGACCGATGACCGCCTGAAAATGCCGGTTCTGATGAGGTCGAAAGTCCTGGTGGGCTCGATTTCCGCGGAACTGACCGACT
This sequence comes from Ignavibacterium sp., assembly GCA_020724775.1. Lineage (GTDB taxonomy): Bacteria > Zixibacteria > MSB-5A5 > GN15 > PGXB01 > DYGG01. Next base: position 237,139 of record DYGG01000001.1, read on the forward strand.
ATAAACTTGGCGAAATTGTAGATTTTTGACAATTATGAGCCGCTTCCAGCAAATAGATTTGAAAAAGGTTCGTCTCGTGTCATTGCGCCGGCGGCAGAGCAAAACTGAAATAGGCAACTTTGGCAAGGCGCTGAATATGAAAGGTGCCGACCGCTTTTTTACATCCCTGCCCCGTTTTCTGAAAGCGGCGGAACTTCAGGAATTCCTCAAAGCGGTCGCTGTGGCCCGCCGCAAAGGACGCCCATTTCATCTCATGCTCGGGGCTCATGTCATCAAAGTCGGACTTTCGGATCTGGTAATCGACTTGATGAATCGTCAGATTGTAACCGGCCTCTCCTTTAATTCCGCCGGATTAATACATGACCTGGAACTTGCTTTCGGAGGAAGGACCTCGGAGGATGTCGCCGCCGGACTGCGTGACGGCTCCTTTGGTATGGCGAAGGAAACAGGACGTATGTACGCCGAAATAGTTCGGCTGGCAATTGAAGATGAACTCGGTCTCGGTGAAGCGGCCGGGCGGTTCCTGAACAGACCGAAATTTCGTTTTCGTAAACATTCGCTTTTTGCGGCGGCGGAACGTTTATCGCTGCCGACGACGGTTCATTTGGGAATCGGCACCGACATAGTGCATCAGCATCCGGTCTTTGATGCCGCCGCGGCCGGCGAAACCTCCTACCGCGACTTCAAAATTCTCGCCAATATATTGCTGTCGGCCGACCGTGGCGGCGTTGTCGCCAATATCGGTTCCGCCGTTATCCTGCCCGAGGTTTTCCTGAAAGCGTTAACCGTCGCACGGAATATTGGAAAGCATACCCCGCACATCACCACCGCCAATTTCGATATGATTAACCACTATCGTCCCGCAATGAACATTGTCCGCCGACCTACCGAAACCGGAGGCAAAGGCTACAATTTCATCGGTCATCACGAAATAATGATTCCCCTGATGGCCTGGGGACTAAAATCGTTTGTCAGAGTCACCAAGTAGATTCTGGGAGTTGCCTATATGATCAGACTTGTTGAGTGTGTGCCTAATTTCTCCGAGGGGCGCCGAAAAGAAGTAATTGATAAGATAGTCGCCGCCATTACCTCCGTTCCGTCGGTGGTATTGCTTGACCGGGAAATGGATGCCGACCACAATCGGGCTGTGGTCACCTTCGTCTGCCCGCCGGAAGATGCTGTCGAAGCCTGTTTCCGCGGTTACCGAGAAGCGGCCGAACTTATAGATATGCGGAGCCATCAAGGGGAGCATCCTCGCATGGGGGCTACCGATGTATGTCCCTTTATCCCGATTTCAGATTTCAGCGAAGCGGAAGCAATCGAACTGGCGCACCAACTGGCTAAAAGAGTAGGGGAGGAATTGCAGATTCCGGTATATTTGTATGAGTCGGCCGCCACTCATCCCGACCGCCAGAACCTGGCTTATGTCCGGAGGGGGGAATATGAAGGAATCAGGGATGAGATTGAAACTGACCTGTCGCGCAAGCCCGATTATGGTCCATCAAAAATGAATTTAAAGGCGGGCGCTACTGCTATTGGCGTGCGGTTTCCGCTGATTGCTTTCAATGTATATCTTGACACTGACCGCGTCTCTATCGCCAAAAAGGTTGCCAATGCCGTTCGCTATGCCAAAGGCGGATACCGTTTTGTTAAGGCGATGGGTTTTTCCATAAAAGAGCGGAATCTGGTCCAGGTTTCGATGAACCTGGTCAACTATACGCAGACTCCTGTCTTTCGCGTGTTTGAGACAATCAAGTCGGAAGCAGCCCGTTACGGGGTCAATGTCCTCTCATCAGAAATAGTCGGTCTTATCCCGCAACAAGCATTGCTCGATGTGGCTGATTTTTATCTTCGCTTTGAAAACTTCTCCGCGGCTCAGGTACTGGAAGAAAAACTGCGTCGCAGCGGTGTCGGGGGAGGCGGCGCGACGGCTTCCTTTTATGATGAAGTCGCTTCTTCTTCGCCGACCCCCGGCGGCGGCTCCGTGGCGGCCTCGGCCGGCGCTCTGGCGGCAGCGCTCGATTCTATGGTTTGCCGCTTGACCGTTGGCAAGAAAAAATATCTTGATGTTCAAGAGGAGTTGACCGCTATCCGGGACAAAACCGAAATTTTGCGCGCGCAACTGACAGAGATGATTAAGAAAGACGGCGAAGCGTTTGACAAGGTTATGGCGGCTCGCAAACTGCCTAAGGACACGGAGGCGGAAATCAGCAGGCGCAATGCGGAAATCATAGCCGCTACCAAACAGGCTGCCCTGGCGCCGCTGGAGACCGCCCGTCTCTCTCTGCAAGTGCTGGAATTGACCCGCATCGTTGCGGAAAAGGGGAATGTCAACTCCGTTTCTGACGCCGGTGTCTCTGCTTTGATGGCAAAAGCCGCCATTGAGGGGGCTATATATAATGTTAAGATAAATATTTCCTCTCTGGAAGACACCGAGTTTATCGATAGCCTACGTCGAGAGGTCGCCGACCTGCAGACAAAAAGCAGCCTGCTTGCCGATGAAATCAGGAGTATCGTGGAGAGCAAACTATAGTGTACGACCGTGTCGACCTGCATATTCATACATTCTATTCCGATGGTCTGAATTCTCCGGCGGAGATTCTCGAGATTGTCAGGTCAAAGAAACTGCGCGCCTTTGCCGTTTGCGACCACGACAACCTTCAGGGGTATCGTGAAATCAAAAGGCTTCTTAAAGCGGATGACCCGGAGTTAATCAGCGGGGTGGAACTTTCGGCCGGAAAGGGTACCGAAGATATTCACTTGCTGGGTTATTTTATCGACACTGAGAATCCGGCGCTAACCGGCGCTCTTGCCGATTTTCGCGAAAAAAGGAACCGCCGCGGCGAAATTATGTTAAGCAAATTAAAAATGATGGGAGTCGATATCCCCCTGGAACTTGTAAAAGAAATAGCCGGGAACTCTGCCATCGGGAGACCACATGTTGCCGATGCCCTTCTTCGAATCGGCGCTGTGAAATCGTATGATGCCGCTTTTGGGAAATATATTGGTGATAAGTCGCCCGCTTATGTTCCCAAGGAAAATATGAGCCCGGCTGAGGCTATCGCGTTTATTCATGGCGCCGGTGGGCTTGCTGTTCTGGCTCACCCCGGTATCGGAGATGTCTCCCGTTTCATAAATGACCTGGTGCCGGTCGGATTGGACGGCATTGAAGTCTATCACCCCAATCATAATAGCCAGCACCGTGCCCGGTACAAAAAAATCGCCCAGGAGCACAACCTACTAATCACCGGCGGCTCCGATTTTCACGGCCGTGATGGCAAGTACGGGTTGATCGGGAGCGAACCGGTGGCCCATAATATTCTTGAATCACTGAAAGCAAGATACAATTTAAGAAATAGAGGTCTCCATTGAAAACGCCCTTTTTATTTATGATTATTTTTCTGCTCTTCACAGCGGGCTCAGCGAATGCCGAGGCGCTTAGCGAGCAGTACCAACAGGACTTGCTCGACAGAATGCGCTATCTTCGCGGCGCCGGACCTATACCGGCATCTCTCGATTCCGTAGAGCAGCCTCATTGCGGAACCAGTATCGCCTTCGAATTATTCTTAAATCTGCCCCAGATGTCGGAGTCGTTCCGGGCCGCCAAACCGATGGCTCGACCGGCTCTTTCCGATTCGATGGTTTCGCCGGCGCAGAGATTCATGATACATTACACCACCTCGGGAGTTGACGCCGTTTATCAATCCAATGTTGACATTGCCCCGGCGGACGGTATACCTGATTATGTCAATCGGGTTTCCGAGATTGCCGATTCGGTGTACAATTTCATAACGGTCTATCTTGGATTCCCGCCGCCTCCACAGGACGATTTCTATCCCGACGGGGGAGACTCCCTTTATGATATCTACATTCAGGAACTGGGTCTCTCATATTACGGCTACACCCAGGGGGAAATCGCTATCAACGCCCAGTCGGCCACTTCGTACCTGGTAATTGATAATAATTATAATTTTGCGCCGTACAGTACCCGTCCTCTCGATGCTGTTCGTGTTACCATCGCTCACGAGTTTTTTCACGCCATCCACTTCGGTATGGATTATACCGAATACGAAGGCGCCAATACCTATAATGACCCGGCGCGCCTTTACTGGTGGGAGATGTCCTCGACCTGGATGGAAGAAGCGGCGTACGATGCTATCAATGATTACTACGGTTATCTCAAGGCATTTTATGATTATCCCTGGCTGGCGCTTCAGGATTTCTCTATCGGCAACTCGCTTCATCCGTACGGCGCGGCCGTTTTCCCAATTTATTTGAGTGAGAAGTTTGGGGTAAGTATAGTGCGCGAAATCTGGGAGAGATGCCGCGATTACGGCACCGGTCCTCAGTTTCTACGCGCCGCCAATGATGCCATTGTAGATATTTCGATGGGAGAATATGATCTGGGGCGGGCTTTTGCCGAGTTCAGCGTTTATAATCTGTTTACCGGTCCCCGCTCTGTCCGAGCCCCGCTATCATATCGCTATGTAAGAAATACAACCGTAAATACAATAATCGCGCCTCTGGTATTTTCCGAGGCAGCCAATTATCCGATGATACCCGATTCGGCGTTTCTCCCTCACTCCAGTTATCCATTCTTTATGGTCTGGCCCTGGCCCAGTAGTACCACGGATATTACAGTTGAGAAAATGGGTTATTTCAAGCAGCGGGTACCGCAGAACTTAGCATCGAATTATATCGCTCTTAACAATCTTGGTCCGGGAGCGGATACCGCCATTTTTCGTTTCACCGGCGACCGGATTTCATCACTGCAACTTCGCTGGCATACCGCTGTGGTCGGTTTCCCCATAAATTCAGGATTGCCGGCGGATGTCCGGATTCATTATTTGACTGATTCCGCAATTGTCGTCGATTCAATGTTCACATCCGGCTTTTTCAGATTCTATGCGATTCCGTCGGTGACATCGACCATCAATTCCGCCTACATCGACGGTTCCACGGGGTATCATTTCGGATATCTCGTAGCCGATTCTGTGAAGAATGTTGGTCTTGACGACAGCACCGCCCTCAGATTCAAAGTCCTTGCCCCCTATCCCAATCCGATGGTGGTCAAGTCCACTGATGACGAAATCACATTCAAAGTCGAGTTTGACCGGGAAGCCGGCATTCCGGGCGGAACCAAAGTTTTAGTTTCGGTGGACCTCTTCAATGCTGCCGGAGAAAAGATACTCTCCCCGAATTTGACTGACAGCATCGGCGAAGTCCTCTGGCCTGTCAATGAGGATGAATGGGAATGGTCCTGGAACCTGTTTAATGACAAAGGCAAGGCGGTGGCGCCGGGGGTCTATATCGCCGTCATAAAATTGGAAGTTCCCGATGCCAATATCAGCACGGTGAAGAAGTACAAATTAGCCGTTATCAGATGAGACCGTCGCCTCAGATTATAGCCAGAGTCGCGATTTTCGCGGCTCTGGTTTTTGTTTTCTCATATTTCACTCTCCTCTTACCAAATGTCAATCCGGCATTCTTCATTGTATTCTCCGCCGGTTACCTCTGGGGAATCTGGCCTGGTATTGGCGTTGGCGCTATCGGTTTTTTTCTCTGGTCAAATCTTAATCCTTCCGGTCCGGTTGCTTTTCCGCTGTTACTTTCACAACTGGCAGGAATCTCCCTTTCGGCGCCGGTCGGAGTCGCCGCATTTAAGTCTGCCCGTATGCTCAAGAAAGATACCGGACTACTTTTTATATTGACGGTTGCCGGAATTTTCACCGGGCTGCTCTATCATCTCGTGGTAGACGTGGTTGATGCCTGGCTTTATCAGCCGTTCTGGCCCAGGATTATCTCCGGGCTGGCATTTTCATTGATTACAATTATTTCAAATGGTATAATATTCCCGTTGCTCTATCCCGCTTTAAAATTTTTGCAGGAGCGAGAAAGCCGACGGCGAAAATGGTAAGAGTCATATCAGCGGCCCTCTTATGCATGCTCATAACAGTGGGGCCAGCCGTGGCGCAGGAAGTCCCCCTCGACACTATCCGTATTCCTTCCGGCGATTCGGTGCTGGTTATCACTCCCGAAATGCTCCAGCAGAAGCCCCAGAAGGCCGATACCCTCGGCTTCGATAAATACATCTTCTATGATACTTTGACGTTGCGGGCATTGCCGTCACGTATAGACCTTCGCCCCGATGCCAACCGTTCATTCCTTCATGATGCCGGCGATTTTTTGAAATTCAGCCCCTCTTATTTCATTATCGAGGAGCATCAAACCCCTCAGAGAAAAACGGCGGCCCCTTTTAATCTTCCGGGTGACCGTCTGAATCTCATTCTTGACGGAGAGTCCTTGACTCCTCGAGAGCATATCCTTCAACCTGATGACCAGACTGACCTGAATGATTTTCCTGATTTGGCATCGGGCGGGGTGTACAGTGTAGAAGGTCCGCTGGGGATGGCTTTCGGCGCCGAGAACGCCGTTTCCTCTCTCATCATGACTCTGCCCAGACCGGAAAAAGGAAAAGCCCTCTCCGGGCTTGTGGTTGACAAAGGCTCCTGGGGCTATGCCAATACCAGAGCGCAATTCACCAGTGAAAGTCAGAACGGGCGGAGGATTGCCGCGGCGGTGCAGTACCTCAAGTCAAAAGGCGCCTACCTGCTTTTGAGTGACAGCGCCTATCATCAATGGGGGGAGATAAGTCAACCTCTCGGTAAGAAATGGAATCTGAATTTACAGGGATGGCTTTACCGCCGTATCGGGATTCTGGCGATTTATCCGGACACATCTTTCTATCCGCTAAACCGCGACCGGCGCGAGCGGCGATTCCATGGCGCTATCGAGTACTATCATTCAGCGGTTTCTACCAGCGCCCTGGAATACCGTTTCCAGAAGTCCGAATCGCGTCCCACAGGATATTTTACCGACTATAGACGGGCGCTCAAGAACACTGACAACAGTCTCCGACTAATCCATAATCATCGGCTCGGGGCGGTTGATACCCGCGCCGAATTTGTCGCCGGCGAAGAAGAATTTGATGACCTTGGGGTAAATCATAATCGGCGGCACGGCCTGGCGGCATTGACCCTATCCACGGGTGATTCCAGCACGAGTCTATTACTCTATGGTTCTGCCGCAAAGGTGGAGGGATTTGACCCGCTTCCATCCGCAATGCTTTCCTATCAAAGGAATCGTGAGCGTTCCTATCTGGGGATTTCTGCCGGGTATGCCGGAAAATTCCCCCGTCAGATGCTCCTCTATTTTACTTCGCGGGGGGAGAAACTTCTCGACCTGAATACATTCGATTATTATGAAGCCGGTAATCCCGAACTCAAACCGGAGAAGCAGTTGGTGGGGAATGTCACTTTCGGGCTTGGCCGTAAGAACAACGACCTGAGCCTGTCGGTCACCGGTGGCAAAATCTTAGACGGCATCGATTGGCGCCGGCGCACCGATACTCTGACCGGACCTTTTTATCGTCCCCAAAATCACGATATTGACTTTGTCTCGGCTTCCTTGGTCAAGGCGATTTCCTATCGCGATAATATCTTCTGGAAGGGGGGCGGGAGTTACCGCCATCTGACGATTGCCGATGATGACGCCCCTCCCTATATGCCGGAGTATCAATTTTTCTCGGCGCTGGAACTTTCCTATCAATTCCGCAGGCCGCCCATCAGACTATATGGCTATATTGAGGGGCAATATTACGGTTCCTATCATGGCGTTCGCGGCGACCAACTGGGACAGGACCCGATCATTAATATAAAACTCTCATTCTCAATAAAATCATTTCGCTTCTACTATATCTTCCAGAATGTCATAGGTACCGAATATGCGCTTCGTGAAGATGCCGTTATTCCCACCTGGTACGACTACTTTGGTTTCAGTTGGAACTTCCTCGATTGATTAATCCGGCGCCCCCGACAGAAGAATTTATTCGCTTACGCTCAGGTCAAAAGTCCCGCCAATCGATGGGGGCTTACTATGCGTATTAAGATAAACTTTCTGGTGGAAAATCGATAACTTTCTGATTCTGAATTTTTGGGAAACTTTTGGAACCGTTAGTTGTTACGGGAAACAGTTTAACATAACATTACAAATTCTAAAGAAGGGAGAAATATATGCCGTATGAATGGAAATTCAATCCCCGGCCCTACTCTGATGAGGAAGCCAAGAAACTTCTCAAAGACGTCGTCTCTCCGGAAACGACCGATTGGCACTACAATACTCACCACAAAGGGTATGTAACTTTTCTCAACAAGATTGAAGCGGCGCTGGAGAAAGCCGACCGCTCTGCCGCCAACGGCAATTACTCTGAAATTGGAGAACTGAAACGACGTTTGACCTGGAACCACGGCGGAACGGTGCTTCACGATGTTTACTGGGAGGTTCTGGGAGGTGACGGCGACCCCTCCAAGGGGAAAGAGGTGGTGGCCGCTATCGAAAAGGAATTTGGAAGCTTTGACAACTGGAAGGCGGATTTCAAAGCAACCGCTATCGCCGCCAAACTTTCCGGCTGGGGTGTCCTGGTCTTCGACCGTCTATACAGCGGCAGACTGCTCAATGTTCTGGTTGACGAGCATCACTATGGCGCTGTCTGGGGTGGCGTGCCGCTAATTTCGCTGGATGTATTTGAACATGCTTATTACCACAAAGACGGTCCCGCTCGCGCCAAATATATCGACAACTTCCTTGCCAACTTGCATTGGGGAAGAATTAACGAGCGGTTCAAGAAGTACGCCAAATAGAATTACTCCGTATGATGCAATAGAAATTGCGGTCAGTCTTTACGGCTGGCCGCAATTTTTTATTTGAGCAAGAACCGCACGTGGAAATAAGTCCATCTGACTATCTGGTGCCAAATCACCTGATGCCGGGAAACGCGCCGTTTTCTGTAACGGATTGCCGTGAGGAATCTCCTCTCGGTCAATCTATATCCGCCAAGAGTTCCTGCAAGAATTCCTCTATTGTCCGAGGGCTGTAAGCAAGTTCTTTTCTTGCTTTTGTTATATCATAAAAGAATCGCAGATTCGCCAGGCGGGCAATTCCGCGATTCACGCGCGGTCCCTTGCCATACGGTGAGCCGATATGCCGCAGCCGGTATAGCATTTCTCCGGCAAGTCCTAACGGGTAAAGACAGGAGATCGGTATTTTAAGCCACGGCTTTTTGATGCCGAAAGACTTCCGGGCAACGGCAAATAGGCGGGGGGCATCGATATTATCTCCGGCAAGAATGTACCTTTCGCCGCTTCTCCCATGTTCCAGGGCTGATATTATCCCATCAATCACATCATCGGCATGCACCAGGTTCAATCCGAAATCGAAATAGCAGGGAATAAATCTCGGAATCTTCTTTAAGTCGTTTCCGGTGATTTTCCGCTCCGGCGGGTAGAGAATAATCGAGGGATTGACAACAACTGTATCCATAACAGATCCAGAGGCTGCCATTACTATCTCTTCAGCGGCCCTCTTGGTTTCGAAATACGGGAGTCCATAACCGGCGAGATTGAAAGTTGCGGTTTCATCAAGCGGTGCCCCCTCGACCGACCCGCCCACGGTCGCAACGCTTGAGATATGAAGCAGTCTTCTTACGGCTGCTTTCCTGGCCGCCTCAACCAGGTTTTTTGTGCCATCAACATTAATACTTTCCATCTCCCGCCGATCGACGGGCCGGAGACTGACCATGGCGGCTGAATGGATAAGATAATCGGATCCGGCCAGCGCCTCCGGCATCCAACTCTTATCGCGAATATCGCCCACAACCATCGCAACCTCCGGAGGAAGATATTTTTCGGCTTTTCTTAGATTGCGGCACTGCCCCTTTATCCGGTAGCCCCGAGATATCAATTTCGGTATGAGACGTCGCCCCAGGTGTCCACTGGCGCCTGTCACAAAAATCGTCTTTCCGTCATTCATGATGACACAAATTACAGAGCCTGCCGGCTATTACAAGAAGAAAATGATGGTATTGACGCTGACGTCCGTTTAACTTACGATATATCCGTATCAGAATTGGATAACAGCGCCGTGAATACCGTTGTATCGTTCAATCTCGCGAATCTTCTTATCGGCGCCTTATTGGCAGCGCTGATAGCCGGAATAGCCCGGCGCTTTCGCTCCCTGACTATTTCGGGCGCGATTGCAACCGTCCTGACCGGAACTATTGTTTTCGGCGCCGGGCAATTTCTCTTTGCCGTGCCTTTGATATTTTTCTTTGTTACCTCCCTGCTGCTTTCTCGTCTTAAATCGCCGCGCAAATCGCAGGCTTCGCAGTATGGCCAAAAAGAGGGAGCGCGGGACCTCTGGCAGGTATTTTCTAATGGGGGCACCGCTGTCATCTGCACAATAATATACCTCATTACCGGGGAGGTTATCTGGTTTGTGGCTTATCTTGCGGCGGTTGCCGAAGCCACCGCTGATACCTGGGCAACTGAAATCGGCATGCTTTCGGCCTCTCGACCTTTTGACTTGATAACTCTGTCGAAAATTGATGCCGGTCTCTCCGGTGGCGTGACCGGACTCGGTACTTTTGCCTCTTTGGCCGGGGCATTTCTGACGGCTCTGGTCGGAGGCGTGATGTACTGCACGGTTTCCGGCAATTGGGAGGCGCTGCTATCGATGATTTTGGTTGCTGGAGTTTCCGGCTTTGCCGGCGGGCTGATTGATTCATTCCTGGGAGGATCAGTTCAGGGGCAGTACCGCTGTCCCCGGTGCGGAAAACGAACGGAAAAGAGGCGACATTGCGACTATAGTACGGAATTGACCCGGGGATTCAGTTTTGTGAACAATGACGTTATCAATTTTGCAAGCACGGTTGCCGCAGCCGTTACTGCCTCGGTATTTAGCGGATGAATTCCGCTTGCTATCGGCGGGAAATTTCCTTATGATAGGGCGTTTACAGATAATAAGAAAGGCGGAATATTGATATATGGACTTTGATTTCACCGATGACCATCGTGCTGTGCAGGAACTCTGCCGCGATTTTGCCCAAAAAAATATCGCTCCCGATATACGCGAGCGGGACAGTTCTCAGCAGTTTGACCCGGACCTCCTGAAAAAAATGGCCGAGTTGAACATTCTCGGCATCTGCCTGCCGGAGAAATACGGCGGCGCCGGCATGGACTATATTTCCCTTGGTCTTGCCTGTGAGGAACTGGAATATGCGGATACGTCGGCGCGGGTGATTCTTTCGGTACATATCGGTCTCAATTCTCTGACTCTTCTTGCTTGGGGAAACAAGCATCAAAAAGAGAAATATCTGATTCCCCAGGCAAAAGGGGAGAAGATAGCCACCTTTGGCCTGACCGAACCGAATGCCGGCTCCGACGTGGTCGGAATCCAGAGCACCGCTGTTCGCAAAGGAGAGAAATATATCCTTAACGGCGAAAAAATGTGGATTTCCCTTGCCGCGGTTGCCGATAATTTTCTGATTTTCGCCTGGACTGACCTGGACAAGAAAAAAGCCCGCGATCACAGCGGCATCTCCTGTTTCATTGTCGAGCGAAACAGTAAAGGAGTAACAACCGGCCACATCCATGGCAAATTGGGTGTACGCGCCGGCAGTACCGGCTGGATTTCTATGCAGGATGTGGAAGTCCCGGCGGAAAATCTGGTCGGCAAGGAGGGGGAAGGATTCGGAATCGCCATGTTCAGTCTGGAGCAGGGGAGATACACTGTTGCTGCCGGTTCCACCGGATTGATAAAAGCCTGTATTGACGCCTGTGTCCGATACTCTGAAACGCGAAAGACATTCCAGGTGCCCATAAAGGAACATCAACTGGTCAAAGAGATGCTGGCAAATATGTATTCCGGTTACGAATTCGCTCGTCTTCTATGGCTTAAGGCCGGCTGGATGCGCAATGTAGGACTTCGCTCCACTCGCGAGACCTCCCTGGCAAAATGGATTGCCTGTCAGGAGGCGGAGAAAGCGGCGGCTGATGCCGTGCAGGTGCACGGGGCATACGGCTTCTGCGACGAGTATCCGGTGGAGCGGTATTATCGAAATGCCAAAGGGGCCTCAATTTATGAAGGGACGCGAGAAATTCATAAACTGATGCAGGCGGATTATCTTCTGAACATCAGGGAAGATAAACCGCGGCGCTGTAATCTGCCGCCCTGGCCGTTCGGGGCGGATGTCTAAAGAGGCTAAAAAAGCCGCGTGATTGGCTTCATGCTCGGAGGAAGTAAAGTCGACAGATTTAGTCCGTTAATTCTTCTTTGATAGTTCCTCTTTACCAATCCGATTCGACATCGTTTATTAGCGACAAAAATGTTATAGGGTTCTCTTTATTTATCGTAATAAGACAGAAAACAGATAGGTTTATGATACTTTGTGATAGGCCGACTTTTAGGCAATTTATATTAATGGAGGATAAATGGCCGCCAATCAAACCGTAGCAAAACCGTCCCTGAAACAGATAGGACTTTCCGAAGATACTCTCTGGGGACTTTACTATTATTTGATGAAAACCCGTCTCTTGGATGAGCGCTTTCGCAAGATGTTTCGTCAGGGGCGATATGCCGGAACCTATTTTTCCGCAGTCGGGCAGGAAGCCTGCACTGTCGGCGCAGTTTATGGCTTGCGCGATGAAGATATAATCGGTCCGTCGCATCGGGAAATCGGCGCCGCTGTTACCAAGGGAATCCCTATAAAAGAGATGGTGGCGCAGGTTTTCGCGCGCTCCACCTCGGTTGATAAGGGGAAAACTCACCCCTGTCACTATGGCTCGCGGGCTAAAGGAGTAATCAATCCCGCCTCAACCGTTGCCGGTCAGACCGTAGTTGCGACCGGATGCGCCATGGCTTTTAAGATTCAGAAGAAAGATAATATCGCGGTCGCCTTTTTTGGCGAAGGCGCTACCGCTCGCGGCGGATGGCATGAAGCGCTCAATTACGCCGGAATTCATAAGTTACCCATCCTCTTTGTATGTCAGAATAATCTCTGGGCGGAATCGGTTCCGGCGAGATTGCAGGGCGCCATCGAGAAATTCTCAGACCGCGCCAAAGCGTATGGTTTCCCCGGCGTCACCATTGACGGCAATGATGTCGTGGAAGTCCATAAAACCGCCCAGGAGGCTATCAAGCGGGCCCGTGCCGGCGAAGGTCCCACTTTCATAGAATGCATGACCTATCGCTGGTATGGCCATTCCGAAATTGACCCGGCGGATTACCGCAGCCAGGAAGAACTGGACACCTGGAAAAAGAAAGACCCAATACCCCGTCACGAGAAGCTGCTGACCGACCTCGGAATTTTGACTCCTCAGAAGCGGGAAGCCCTGGTGGAAGAGATTGACCAGGAAATAGATGAAGCGGTTAAATTTGCGGAAGAATCCAAGTATGCCGAGCCCGAGGAAGCCTATCGCGATGTCTATTCCGAGAATTTCCCGGTTCGCCGCGATGAATATTGATAAAGAAGGCAGGTAACTATAAATGAAAAATACCACATATATCGAAGCGATTACCTCAGCGCTATATGAAGAGATGGAGCGCGACGAGAGTGTATTTATGATAGGAGAAGATATCGGTCTCTACGGAGGCGTTTTTAAGGCGACAAAAGGGTTGCAGAAACGGTTCGGCGAAGAGCGCGTTATCGATTCTCCGATTTCTGAGGCTTATATTGTCGGCGGTTGTGTCGGCGCCGCCATGGTGGGGATGCGTCCCGTGCCGGAAATTCAGTTTGCCGATTTTATTACACCTTCGATGGACCAGATTATTCAGCAGGCGGCTAAAATCCGCTATCGCTCCGGCGGGCAATGGACCTGCCCGATGACGGTGCGTGTTTGTTGCGGTGGTGAAGTCGGTGGCGGACTCTATCATTCCCAGATCAATGAGCAGTGGTTTTTCTCCCAACCGGGTTTGATTGTGGTGATGCCGTCAACACCCTATGACGCCAAGGGGCTTCTCAAATCGGCCATTCGCGGTGAAGACCCGGTTATTTACTTTGAGCACAAACGGCTGTACCGCTCCGTTAAGGAAGAGATTCCCGAGGATGATTTCACCGTTCCCATCGGCAAGGCGGCAATCCGCCGGGAAGGGAAGGATATTACTGTCGTCGCCTACGGTCTGATGTGTCACAAGTCAATGGAGGCGGCGAATATTCTTGAAAAAGAAGGGGTTACGGTGGAACTGATTGACATGCGCAGCCTCCTGCCGTGGGACCGGGAGATGATATTCGAATCGGTCAAGAAAACCTCCCGTGCCGTTCTGGTGCAGGAGAATACCAAGACCGGCGGTGTCATGGCAGAAGTCTCGGCTTCCATCACCGAGGAGATTTTTGACTATCTCGATGCCCCGGTGACGCGGGTTTGCGGTCTGGATGTGCCGATGCTTCCTTTTGCCCCGCCGCTGGAGCATTACTTCCTGCCCAATGCCGAAAAGATAGTCCGTGCCGTTAGAAAAGTTCTGGAATATTGAGGGAGAATGAAAATGGAGTATAAAGTTGTCGTTCCTCCGCTGGGTGAATCGGTCGTTGAAGGAACTATCGTCAAGTGGCTAAAGAACGAGGGAGACAAGATTAAGATCGATGACCCGATAGTGGAAATTATGACCGACAAGATCAATGTCGAAATCCCCTCGCCGCACAACGGTGTCATGAAAAAACATCTTGTGCCCCCCGATACGGTGGTGCAGATAGGCGCCGAAATAGCCGTAATGGAAATCGAAGGAACCGCCACCGAGTCGAAAGCCTTTCAGGTTCTGCCCGACAGCGGCAAAGAGGCGATTCCGGCTGAGCAGGATGTTAAAGAGCCGCCCGAGGAGTTTGTCGGTACGGTCGCACACCATGAACAGATGGGGATTCATGCCGATAAAGATGCTATCGAAGACGGAATCAAGGCGGTCAAATCTTCTCCTATCGTGCGCCGTCTCGCCCGGGAGCATTTTATCGACCTGCGAAAACTTCGCGGCACCGGCAAGGGGGGCCGCGTCAGCAAGGAAGACGTCATCAAATATATTAACAGCCGTCATCTGGTTGACATCAAAAAACCGGATTTTGTCTTCCCTGATGCCGAACCGGAGGAAGTCATCCCGATTACCGGCGTCCGGAAAGTGATTGCCGAACATATGGTCAGATCGGCCTTCACGATTCCCCATGTGACGACCTTTGACGAGTGCGATATGAGCGCTATTAGCGAATGGCGCAAGAAACATGTTGATAAGATTGAGAAGAAGCATGGGGTTCGCGTTACCTATATGCCGTTTATCGCCAAAGCGATTATATTTGCCGCGCAAGATTTTCCCTGGATTAATTCCACTCTTGAGAAAGATGTTCTGCGCGTTAAGAAATATTTCAATATCGGAATGGCGGTTGCCCGCGATAATTCTCTTATCGTTCCCGTCATTAAACATTGCGAGCAGAAATCGATTCTTCAGATAGCCAAAGAGATGCGGGAACTGGCGGAGAAGGCGAACGCCGATAAACTGACTATGAATGAAATTACCGGCGGGACAATTTCGATTACAAATGCCGGCGGCATGGGCGCGCTCGGCTCGACTCCGATTATTGCCCATCCTCAGGTGGCGATACTCGGCGTCCATAAGATTGTCGATAAGCCGGTGGTGCGTGACGGGCAGATAGTCATTCGTCCGATACTCAATTTCGGGCTCTCCTTTGACCATCGCGTTATTGACGGCGGATATGCCGTGCAGTTCCTCCGTCGCATGATTGAATATCTGGAAGACCCTGATTCCTGGATTCTGGGAGTTGTTTAATAATTGCGGGGCATAGTGAATCTGTGCCCCTTGTTCATGAAGGTATAAAATGGCTGACAAATATAAACTGGTCGTCATCGGGGCAGGGCCCGGGGGTTATGTCGCCGCTATCCGAGCGGCGCAACTGGGCATTAAAACCGCCCTTGTGGAAAGAGAATATGTCGGCGGGGTCTGCCTGAACTGGGGGTGTATTCCCTCCAAGGCGCTTCTCTATGTCACCGAACTGAAGCGAACAGTCCTTGCCTGCGAGAAAATTGGATTGAAAGCAAGCAATGTCGATATCGACCTGGAAAAACTCCGTAAGCATAAAGATGAAACCGTCAAACGTCTCACCGGCGGCGTCAAATTGTTGCTGGATAAGGGCGGGGTTAAGGTATATGATGGAACCGCCTCTTTTGTTTCCTCCAAAGAGATCGAGGTGGTTAGAGATACGACCAAGACTCGTATCGAAGCCGAGTACTTCATAATTGCTACCGGCACGACTCCGATGGAACTTCCGATGATAAAAACCGATGGCAAGATTGTCATCGGCGCGCGGGAATCAATAAATATACCACGCGTTCCGCAGACGATGGGGGTGATTGGGGCCGGACCGATCGGAGTTGAGATGGCGACGGTCTATAATACGCTTGGCGCTAAGGTCACTATAATTGAACTCCTGGACGCCGTTCTTCCCACTCTGGACCAGGATATCTCCAAAGCGTCTGAGCGGGAATTGAAGAAACAGGGGATGGAAATTTTCACTTCTTCGAAAGTGGTTTCCTCCAAGAAAGTCGGCGACAAGGTCGAGGTCGAGGTAGAAACGCCGCAAGGGAAAAAGAATTTTACCTTCGACATGGTTCTGGTAGCGGCCGGAATGAAGCCGAATACAGCCGGTCTCAATCTGGAGAAAGCGGGAGTCAAGACCGATTCCAGAGGGTTCGTAATTGTCGACAAATATATGCGCTCGAATGTGAGCAATATTTTCGCCATCGGCGATGTCGCGGGTGGTCTGCTTCTGGCCCATAAGGCGTCACACGAGGGTGTGGCCGCAGTCGAGGCGATAGCCGGTTCCTCGATGGGGGCAGACTGGAAATATGTGCCATATGCTGTTTTCACCGACCCGGAGATAGCCGGAATCGGGATGACCGAGAAAGAGGCGGTGGCGGCTGGAAAGAAAATCAAAACCGGCAAATTCAATTATCGCGCTTTGGGGAAGGCGATTGCCACATTGGCAGTCGATGGTTTTGCGAAAGTAATCGCCGACGCCGAGACCGATGAGATTTTAGGGATTCATGTTTTTGGTCCTCACGCCGGGGATATTCTTTATGCCGGAACAGCCCTGATTGAGTTCGACGGGACGGCCGAGGACCTGGGACATATTATGGCGATTCATCCGACGCTTTCGGAGGCGATGATGGAAGCGGGACTGAATGTCCATAAGAAGGCGCTGCATATAATTAATTGAGAGAAGATACGAGCAGATCTCAATAGGTCGGAACCCGCATAGTTCCGACTTTTTTATGCCCACTTCTTTGCGCACTTCGTATATTCGTTCGAACAATACATTTCAATTTCGAGGATTAAAGTGAAGATAACAACTTGGGCTGACAGTTTTCCTGCCGCTTTCACTATCTGTGATGAAGAGGGCAACGTTACATATATGAACGATAAATCGAAGACAACTTTCGCCTGTGCGGGCAGGAACTTCTTCCTACCCTTTCTTGAATAGGTTCGGACAGCTGAGTAGATTTTATAGGTCGAAATCCGTCTGCGGCGGATGGTCTCGATTTTTCCGTCAGGAAAGTATTCCTCACAGCGCAGGAAAAAAACGACAATCAAAGGTGGTGTGCAGCAGTATAAGATAGTACGTGAGACGATTTTTACCTGCTTTGAATAAGGCATATAGCAAGTAATACAGTTGTTGGAGAATCTCAGTTATGAGAAGAGTTATTGTGCTTGAATTTATCTCCCTTGATGGTGTCATACAATCCCCAGGCGGCCCGGACGAAGATACCAGTGGCGGCTTCGCGCATGGTGGGTGGATAAGTCCATATTCCGACCCTATTATTGCATCGGTCATAAGAAAGCAGATGAATATGCCTTTTGACTTGTTGTTAGGGCGCAAAACCTTTGAGATTTGGGCACCGTACTGGCCACAACGTGCTGACGTTTGGCCGGGCGTTAACACGGCGACCAAGTTTGTCGCCTCGAACACCGTGACTTCTCACGAGTGGCAGCCGTCCGTGTTCTTAAACGGAGATATTGCGGATAAGATCACCAGAATTAAGCAGCAGGAAGGGCCGGATTTGCACGTTTACGGAAGCGCAAATCTCATTCAGACACTTCTCAAGCAAGATTTGGTCGATTCATTCTGGCTGAAGATATTTCCTATAACATTGGGCAGCGGAAAACGGTTGTTTTCCGAAGGCGCGATCCCGGCGGCGTTCAAGGTAACGGAAAGCAATGTCACCTCAAATGGCGTCATTATCGTGAATTACGAGCGTGCAGGCGCAATCACGACTAGCGTCTAATGTCAGACATTGGGAGTCAACTGACCTCGCTGAAGTCCATGAAGTCGTTTAGCGTGCTGGGAATGCAGCAGGCGTTCACCGGTTACGACAATCCGAAGGGGTTGCCGATACGGGACTGATGATGCAGACGCTGAAGGATGAGTCAAACTGGCTTTGAGAGTGGAACGACGCTATTGAGTCATCGACCACGTTTGATACCAGGATGGAGTAGTACAAGGAGACTTGGTTACACTCAACACAGGATACTGTGTAAGAATCGTGATTTAGTCTGGTACTTATGTTTCTGTCTGTATGCTTTAATCCAGATTTTATAGGTCGAAATCGCTGTGGTTACGACAATTTCAGTCAGGAAGGGATTCCTGACAGCGCTGTAATATCCTGAAATCTATCTATGGTCTTTACACCCCGCGCGTTCGCCCCCTGATGGTCTCTTTCTGTCTTACAGGATGAGACCGGGGCGACACATTAGTCCACTCCTGGCGGTTGATATGTATAGCGATGATGAGATAAATACAGCAGCCGCTCCCCTCCAGATTCATCTTGCCATCAATATTGAAACTGTCTTAATTAACTTCACGTAAGTAGTATCAAATGAAATCTGGTGCGCTAAGAGTGGGAAAAGTCATCAGGATATTCGCCGGCAAAGTAAATCTGGAATTGCTCGCCTGGTGCGGGGTTCTGGTCGCCCCGTTGTTTGTCAATCCGAATGATGCAAGTCCGGTAAGTTTCTGCCTGTTTCATAACCTGGGAATTGACTACTGTCCGGGATGTGGCTTGGGGCGCGCCCTGGCGCTTTTATATCGCGGCGACCTGATATCATCGTTTATGACCCATCCGCTGGCTATATTTTTTGTGCTGATTACAGGCTTCAGGATTATTACACTGGTTGGCAAGTCGGTTGAAAATTTTAACCAAAGAATAGGAGTTAGTCATGGCTGACCTCTTTCAGATTCTCCCCGAACTGCAGGGTGACGAAATGCTCTATGTCAGCGGCCTTCTGAAGAATGTTGATGATGATACCGCTCGGAAATTTGCGGCAGTCTATCGCGCCCGGCGAAAGGACCCGCAGACCATTCTACTGCTGACCCTTATTGGTTTCCTCGGTGTCGCCGGTATCCAGCGCTTCTTCCTGGAGCAGATAGGCATGGGACTGCTTTATCTTTTCACGGCCGGTATCTGCCTTATTGGAACCATAATCGATGTCATCAATTATAAAGGGCTTGCCTTCGAGTATAATCAGAAGAAAGCGCAGGAAGTGTTCTATTTGCTGAAGGGGACAAACTAAAGCGACCGGATGCCACCGGTAAATATTGGCGCGGAGGTGTGCAGAAATGTTTAAGTTTCTCTTTGCCCTTCTGGTGTTGTCGGTTTTGGTCTTGCCACATACCGCCGATGCGGGAGGGAAGGTAGGCATATATGGTGTCCGGATGGAGCCGGATGGGGAAGATGCCCAGAATTTCTCGAAACCGGGTTGGGGCGGTGGAATTCATCTGGTTGCCCCCTTTCCGCAGTTAGCGAATTTTTTTGCCGGCACCGGCGGATTCGAAGTTATCAATCTAATGTCACGCGACCGGGTTTTCATTGATGGCACCACCGGTCTTCGCACCGAGCAGCAGACATCACAGAACTACTACCGGTTATTCCTGGGGGGGCAGATCGGCGGTCATGGGCGCGGTTTTATTCGCCCGCATATCGGCTCCAATATCGCCCTGGTGATTTACAGTATCAACACTGATGTCGTCATTCCCAATGACGCCGACCCCGACAATGAAATTCGTCAGGATTACGCCACCGTCACCAAATCGGTTTTTGGCTGGGACATTACAGCCGGTGTGGACCTGAATTTTGCCAATGCCTGGTCTATCGACCTGGGAGTGCGGTATCTCAAAAGTTTCTCCCTGCCGCAGCAACTGGGCGAAGGCTCGGAGACCGTGCATCCCCAGTATTTCCAGTATTATATTGGAATAGGGGTCTCGTTCAAGACCATCAGTCGGTGGGGCTCCTGAGAGTCACTATTAAGGAATTGCCTACTTGCGTATTGCGAAACCTAAGCCATCCCGAATCGGCAGTATTGCCGGGTAGAATTCCTTTGATGACATCAACATCTGGTTGAATTTCAGAACCGCTTTGGTCGCTTTATCGGGGTTCTTGCTGAGGATTCTTCCCGACCAGAGAGTGTTGTCAGTAATGAATAAGCCGCCACTGCGCAGACGCTCCGCCGCCAGAACGACAGTTCGCGGGTAGTCCTCTTTGTCGATGTCGTTGAGAATAATATCGAACGGTCCTTTGAACCCCTCGAGAATCTCAATGGCGTCACCCACATGGTATTCCAGCTTGATATCAAATCGGCCGGCGGCGAAATTCTTTTCCGCCTTCACCCGGTTTTCTTCGGAACCATCCGTACAGATAATTCTTCCTCCCGGTTTCATTCCGGTCGCAAACCAGTAAGCCGAATACCCGTAACCTGACCCCATTTCGAAAATCTGGGTAGCCCCGGTCAGACGCGCCATTTGCGATAAGAATCGTCCCACAATCGGCCCGATAATGGGAAACTCATGCTGCCTGGCGTAATTCTCCATGGCGCGAAGATTCTTATCGCCGTGCTCGGAGATTTTGATCAGATAGTCGTTAATTGCCGGAGGTGTCAATTGAATCTTCCGCGGTTTCATATTTGAACCTTTTCCATTAGCAGGGCATTGATGTCCCGAATCGATTCCATTTCGTAATAGAACAGTGATGCAAAAATGTCTGCCAGTATATTGTTGACTTTTTCAATATCGAATTGGCGGTCGAGAAGTTTCTTCAATGAGCCTACAGGATACTCAGTAATTCCACAGGGATTTATTAATCTAAAATAATCCAGGTCGGTATTTACGTTCAATGCTACCCCGTGATAAGTTACCCAGCGAGAGACGGCCACCCCGATGGCGGCAACTTTGCTGTCATTAACCCAGACTCCGGTCAATCCTTTCTTAGTTCCGGCGCTAAGCCCCAGTTCCTTCAGGCTTTCAATCAACCAGTTCTCCAGGTCGCGAAGATACTTGTGAAGGTCTTTCCCCCTGCAAGTCAAATCAATGATAGGGTATAAGACCGATTGTCCGGGACCATGAAAAGTTATATCGCCCCCCCGCTCAATCTCAAAGAGGCTGACCCCTTTTTGTCGCAATTGCTCTTCACTTGCCAAAAGATTGCCCCGGTTGGTGCCGCGTCCCATCGTGATTACCGGCTCATGCTCTGTAATCAAGAGCATATCAGGAACCCAACTCTGACGTCGCAACTCCACCAGCCTTTTCTGCAGTTCCCAGACACGGGCATAATCGGTGCGTCCCAGGTCAACTCTGAAAAGCCTCTTAAATCCTCTGCTGCACATCTATATCACTTGCCTTTTCCTACAGATACGCTTTAATATATACCGCTATTGGCGAGAGCAAAAGGAATATAATGAACCATGACTTTACAGAGATTTATAATCGCTTCAGCGATTCTCTTCGGAAGTTCATCCGTGGCGCCGTCAAGGATAGTGATGTTGCCGACGATATCTTTCAAGAGGTTCTCCTCAAAATCCACTCAAACCTCACTTCCTTGAATGACGAGGAACGTCTTGCCGCCTGGATATTCAAAATCGCCCGTAATGCCATTTATGATTACTATCGCTCTTCCAAACCGACGGCCGCGTTCGATGATACTCTTTCGGCCGAAGCGGATGGCCCTGAGGCGGAATATTCCGAAAAAATCCTGCCTTACATGAAATATCTTGTCGAAATTCTCCCGGAACCGTACCGTCGGGCAATAATTCAGACCGAATTCGAGGGGCTGTCACAGAAAGAATTGGCGGCCAAAGAGGGGATTTCCCTTTCCGGCGCAAAATCGCGCGTGCAGCGGGGGAGAGGCATGCTAAAAGAGATGCTTCTGGAATGCTGTCATTTCGAACTTGATGCCCGCAAACATATTATCGGTTATCAGCCCAATTGCAGTTGCTGTAAAGAGGGCTGCCGTCCGGAAAAATGAAGATTGTTTGCGTCCTTTTTTGAGGCTCCACGTCCTTTGAGGTGAAAATGAAAAGACCAATAAAGGAGAATGATATGAATACCTCGAAGAATAATGAACTCAAAAAGGTGGTTAAGGAGCACTATGGTAAGGTTGCGGTAAATGCCACCGGGTGTTGTGGAAACGGCAGTTTACCCTGTTGCGGTTCCGGAGATTCCTTGACCCAGATTTCAGAGAGAATAGGGTATCGCCCTGATGAAATCAGCAACCTTCCCGAAGGGGCAGTATTGGGTCTTGGTTGTGGCAATCCTCTGGGGTTAGCCAGGATAAAAGAAGGCGACACTATCCTCGACCTCGGAAGTGGCGGCGGGATTGATTGCTTTTTGGCCTCCCGAAAGGTAGGTCCCCGGGGGAAAGTTATAGGCATTGATATGACTCCTGAGATGGTTGCCCGCGCCCGCCGCAACGCCGACTCAGGCAATTATCAAAACGTGGAATTTCGTCTCGGCGATATCGAGGCACTTCCGGTGGAAAGCAATTCGGTAAATCTGATTATCTCCAACTGCGTTATCAATCTTTCGCCCAATAAGAAAAAGGTCTATGCCGAAGCCTTCCGCGTTATGAAACCGGGCGGGGAACTCTCCATTTCCGATATTGTCGCCTATAAACCGCTAAGCGACGAATGGCGGCAAAATCTTGAAGCCTTTTCTGCCTGCGTTTCCGGCGCCGCGCTTATTGATGAACTTCTGGAGATTCTAAGAGCCTGCGGTTTCGTTGATGTCAAAATCACGCCCGACCCTGAAAGCAGCCGAATGATTAAGGAATGGTATCCCGGCTCGGGACTGGAGGAGTATCTGGTTTCGGCACATTTATCGGCGCGAAAGCCATAGGTAAGAGCAACAGTTTGAGCAATTTTAGCCGATATAAGAATTGGCAGAATGGCTTGGAAAAACGGGAACCCCGAGGCTAAAAAGACGTTAGATATATTGACGAACGAAAATAATTTGGAAATTAAACAATTTTTCCCTTGACAAAGGTAGTAACAGTGATTATTATTCTTTCCTGCCTGCTTTACGAGGCAGTTTTTTTGTCGAAATTGCTCTTTGAAAACTAAATAGTAAGTGCCGTGCAAGAATGATTTCTTGCCGGTAGTGTGGGTCTCTTTGTGTCATAAGACATACTTTGAGATCAGAAATGTAAATCGAATAACGAAGTGTTTCGTAGGACGAGCCTTCGTAACTTCAAGTAGCAATAATATGCATTGAATATTTACGGAGAGTTTGATCCTGGCTCAGAACGAACGCTGGCGGCGTGCTTAATACATGCAAGTCGTGCGAGAAAGTTCCCGCAAGGGAGCGAGTAAAGCGGCGAACGGGTGAGTAACACGTGGGCAATCTGCCTTCAAGCCTGGGATAAGCCTTCGAAAGGGGGTCTAATACCGGATAAAATCCTTAAGCGGCATCGCTTGAGGCTCAAAGACGGGGCAACCTGTTGCTTGGAGATGAGCCCGCGCTCCATTAGCTTGTTGGCGGGGTAATAGCCCACCAAGGCTACGATGGATAGCCGGCCTGAGAGGGTGATCGGCCACACTGGGACTGAGATACGGCCCAGACTCCTACGGGAGGCAGCAGTCGAGAAGCTTCGGCAATGGGCGAAAGCCTGACCGAGCGACGCCGCGTGAGCGAATGAAGGCCCTATGGGTTGTAACCCTGTCAGTGGGGAAGAACCGACTGGAGAGTAACTGCTTCAGTCCTGACGGTACCCGCAGAGGAAGTTCCGGCCAACTCCGTGCCAGCAGCCGCGGTAATACGGGGGGAACGAGCGTTGTTCGGATTTACTGGGCGTAAAGGGCGTGCAGGCGGATTTTCAAGTCGGATGTGAAAACCCCAAGCTTAACTCGGGGCCTGCATCCGATACTGCAAATCTTGAGTACGGGAGAGGAAAGCGGAATTCCAGGTGTAGCGGTGACATGCGTAGATATCTGGAAGAACACCGGTGGCGAAGGCGGCTTTCTGGACCGATACTGACGCTGAGGCGCGAAAGCCAGGGGAGCAAACAGGATTAGATACCCTGGTAGTCCTGGCTGTAAACGATGGGCACTAGGTGTTGAGGGTATCGACCCCCTCAGTGCCGCAGCTAACGCATTAAGTGCCCCGCCTGGGGAGTACGATCGCAAGGTTGAAACTCAAAAGAATTGACGGGGGCCCGCACAAGCGGTGGAGTATGTGGTTCAATTCGAGGCAACGCGAAGAACCTTACCTGGGTTTGACATACACCGGACTGCGGCTGAAAGGTCGCTTCCCCTTCGGGGGCCGGTGAACAGGTGCTGCATGGCTGTCGTCAGCTCGTGCCGTGAGGTGTTGGGTTAAGTCC
>DYGG01000054.1 GCA_020724775.1 Ignavibacterium sp.
ACACTGCGGCAGGGCCGGTCAAATGCAGACGTTTCAATGGGGCCATGGTCATAAAATATCGTCAGTCGTCCTGATTCACAATCATAAACTGCAGACGAGGGCGTCTGCAGGCACTTAGTAGCGAGGAGCAGGCACATAAAAGGGGAAGATTGTGGCTGCAGCGAGGAGCAGGCACTCAAGACGCCGGCCATGATGTACTCCGGAATTCCGGCAGCGGCAGACCCGGAAGGGCTGACTTGCATAATGGGCAGTAGGGTATCGAAATGTGATACTCTTACCTGCTCCAACAGGATTATTTAAAATTGGAAAAAATGATTAATCGCGCCGGAGAAATTGCAGTATATTATAAGTTACCCTTTTTGGGGAGAATTATGACAGAAGCAGAATTTATTCATATAAAAGGCGCCCGCGAACATAACCTAAAGAATATCGACCTGAAGATTCCCCGCTATAAGCTGGTGGTTATTACCGGCTTATCCGGCTCGGGGAAATCGTCATTGGCGTTCGATACCATTTACGCTGAGGGACAGAGACGGTATGTGGAATCGCTCTCAGCCTACGCCCGTCAGTTTCTGGGGTTGATGGAAAAACCGGATGTCGATTTTATCGAGGGGCTTTCCCCGGCGATTTCGATAGAGCAGAAGGGAGCCGCCAAGAACCCCCGTTCCACAGTTGGGACAGTGACGGAGGTTTACGATTACCTCCGTTTGCTCTTTGCGCGCATTGGGGTACAGCACTGTGTTAAATGCGGGCGGCCTATTTCGCGTCAGACGGTCGAGCAGATTGTCGATGCGGCGCTTTCCTTTGAGGAGGGGTCGCGCTTGATGGTGATGGCGCCGCTGGTTCAGGGACGCAAAGGGGAGCACAAGGATATTCTGGATACGGCTCGGCGGGAAGGGTATGTGCGGCTTCGGGTCGACGGCAATATTGTAGAAACGGAAAGTGATATCAAGTTAGCCAAAAATGTCAAGCATACCATTGAGGTAATTGTCGACCGGCTGGTGGTGAAGAAATCATCGAGCAAACGGCTGGCTGATTCGGTGGAAACAGCGCTCAAGACCGGCGCCGGTGTGGTGATAATAAATATAAACGGCAAGGACCATCTCTTCTCCGAGCAAGCGGCCTGTGTGCAGTGCGGAATCAGTTATGAGGAACTTTCGCCGCGGATTTTTTCCTTCAATTCCCCTTTTGGCGCCTGCCCGATCTGCTCCGGCCTGGGGCAGAAGATGGAAATCGACCCGGACCTGGTCGTGCCGAATAGAGCGCTTTCGATAAATCAGGGAGCGATTCATCCCTGGGGAGCGGAGATTTCCAACTGGTACCGTCATATGCTCAAAGGAGTGGCGCGTCACTATAATTTCAAATTCAGCATTCCCTTTCAGGATCTGCCGCTCCAGGTGCAGGAGACGATATTGTACGGTTCCGGGCGGGAGCAGATACAGTTTGAATATGAATTTTCCAACGGACGCGGCACCGGCGAATATCGCGGCTCTTTCGAAGGGGTGATTCCACATCTGGAGCGACGGTACCGGCAGACCCAGTCGTCGGGAGTTCGTCAGTGGATTGAGCAATATATGTCAATATCCCCCTGCCCGGCCTGCAAGGGAGCCCGTCTTAAACCGGAAGCGCTGGCGGTGATTATCAATCGCGAAAATATTGAGACGGTGACGGAGATGTCAATCAAGCAGGCGCGGAGATTTTTCGAAGAATTGAAACTTACCAAGCGGCAGGAATTGATTGCCCGTCAGATATTAAAAGAGATTCGCGAGCGTCTCTCTTTTATGGATAATGTCGGGCTCAGTTATCTTACGCTGGGCAGAGCGACCTCGACACTTTCCGGCGGAGAATCACAGAGGATTCGTCTGGCGACCCAGATTGGCTCGCGGCTGGTCGGGGTAATGTACATTCTGGATGAACCATCTATCGGATTGCACCAGCGGGATAACCGGAAATTGCTGAATACTCTCACCGACCTGCGCGACCTGGGGAACACAGTTATTGTGGTCGAGCATGATCGGGAGACCATCGAGTCGTCCGATTACGTGATAGACCTGGGTCCCGGCGCGGGACAGATGGGAGGACGGGTGGTTGTCGCCGGTATTCCCGAACAGATAAAGAAGTGCCGCGAATCATTGACCGGGGCTTATCTGTCTGATAAGAGATGCATTCCTATTCCGAAAATGAGACGTTCCCCCAATGGAAAATATCTTACTCTCAGCGGCGCCCGCGGGAATAATCTCAAGAAAGTCAAGGTTTCAATACCGCTGGGAGTACTGACAGTGGTTACGGGAGTTTCCGGCTCCGGCAAATCGACTCTTATCAATGAGACACTTTATCGCATCCTGGCGCGCCGATTTTACAATGCGCGGCAGGCTCCGCTGGATTATGATTCCATTGAAGGACTGGAGCATATCGACAAAGTAGTCGATATCGACCAGTCCCCCATCGGGCGGACACCGCGCTCCAACCCGGCGACATATACGGGACTTTTCACCTTTATTCGCGACCTCTATGCCCGTCTTCCGGAGGCGCGGATGAGAGGATACCAGGCGGGGCGATTTTCGTTTAATGTCAAAGGGGGGCGGTGCGAAGCCTGCCAGGGGGACGGGATTATCAAGATTGAAATGCATTTTCTTCCGGATGTCTATGTTCCCTGCGAGGTTTGCAAAGGGAAACGGTTTAATCGCGAGACGCTGGAAGTTACTTATAAAGGAAAATCGATTGCGGACACGCTTGATATGACGGTGGATGAGGCGCTGATTTTTTTCGAGAATATACCGCGCATCAAGCGGAAATTACTGACGCTAAAGAATGTAGGACTGGGGTATATCCATCTCGGGCAGCAGGCGACTACCCTTTCGGGGGGAGAAGCACAGCGGGTGAAACTTTCGGCGGAACTTTCCAAGACGGCCACCGGCTCCACGTTATACATTCTTGATGAACCGACCACCGGGCTCCACTTTGAAGATATCCGAATGCTCCTGGGCGTACTGAACGAACTGGTAGAACGCGGCAATTCGGTGCTGGTCATCGAGCATAATCTTGATGTCATCAAAACAGCCGACCATATTATCGATATCGGTCCTGACGGCGGCGAGGATGGAGGGCAGATTGTCTCCGTGGGCACACCAGAAGAAGTCACGCAGAACAAGAAATCATACACCGGACAGTATCTGGCGACGGAGTTGAAAAGAGTTTCCTGCTGAATTTCAGCAACTCGACTCCGGCAATTAGTACTGCAGCCGCATTTTTGGGGAGCGGCTGCGTTTTTTTGTTGCAGAGGCTTTTTAACATTTTTATTGTAGAACTGAGTACAGACAAGCGTAATTTTTTTAGGCCATTAGAAGGCGAAAGAAAGCGGATTAGGCCAGCAAGCCGGAGAGATCAGAAGTCAGAGAGAAGTTACTCTGGACTTGAGTCCGACTTTATCATCACCACGGAAAGGAGCACATCATGGCGATGAAGAAAAAAGCGAAAGCGCGTCCGGAATCGAAAATGGCCCGGAAGACTCTGGGGAAACTATGGCGCGCCGATGAACTGAAGAGACTTCGCGAAGGGTACAAAACCAAACCGGCTTCCCGCATAGCCAAGGAACTGAAACGGAGCCTGGCGTCAGTGCGCGGCAAAATCAGCGCCCTGAATCTGCGCAAACCGTCATTCCGCAAAGCGAAAGGGAAACGGTAGATCTGGTTTAGGAGACAGCGCAGGGAAAGCAACAGATTCAAAATCTGAGTGCCTCTCAAGAAACCCGTTCGCTTTGGCGAACGGGTTTTCTTTTGAGGCGCTCGGAGTAAATTTTTCGCGACCAATCAGTGCTTGAGATTGTAGAAAACTTCCTTCCCCAGAAACTGCGCCCCGGCGCCGATTGATTCTTCTATACGAAGCAACTGATTGTATTTGCAGATGCGGTCGGTGCGCGAAACGGAGCCGGTCTTAATCTGCCCGGTGCCGGATGCGACCACGATGTCGGCGATAGTGGTATCCTCGGTCTCGCCGCTGCGATGCGAAACGACAGCCGTGAAACCGGCTTTCTTCGCCATTTCAATGGTATCCAGAGTCTCGGTAAGAGTCCCGATCTGATTTAACTTTATCAGAATGGAGTTGGAGGACTTTTCTTTGATTCCGCGAGCCAGTCTTTTGGGATTGGTAACATACAGGTCGTCGCCGACCAGTTGTATCTTCTTCCCCAGTTTTTCGGTCATCAGTTTCCACCCCTCCCAGTCGTCCTCGGCAAGACCGTCTTCTATGGAAATGATGGGGTATTTCTTGACGAGGTTCTCATAGTAATCAATCATCTGTTCCGAGTTGAATTTTTTTCCTTCACCCTTGAGATTATAGACTTTTTTCTTGGCGTCATAGAATTCGGACGATGCCGGGTCGAGCGCCAAGAGAAGGTCTTTCCCCGCCTTATATCCCGATTTCTCGATTGCTTCCATGATGACCTCGAGGGCTTCTTCATTAGATTTCAGGTCAGGCGCAAAACCGCCTTCATCGCCGACGGCGGTATTGAGGTTTTTCGCCTGGAGGACTTTCTTGAGATGGCCGAAGACCTCGGCGCCGATTTGAAGGGCGCCGGCGAATTTTTTGGCGCCCACCGGCATAATCATGAATTCCTGAAGGTCGACATTGTTGTCGGCATGTTTACCGCCGTTGAGAATATTCATCATCGGCACCGGCAGCAGTTTGCAATTGGAGCCGCCGACATATTCATAGAGATATCGTCCGACTGAAATAGCGGCCGCCTTGGCGGTGGCAAGGGAAACACCCAGTATGGCGTTGGCGCCAAGGTTTGATTTGTTCTCGGTGCCGTCGGAACTGATAAGGAAATTGTCGAGCGCCACCTGGTCATACGGGTCGATTTTATTCGCCAAAAGGGAGGGAGCGATCTTTTCGTTGACATTTTTCACGGCTTTGAGGACCGACTTCCCGAAATATGTTTTGGCGTCTCCATCGCGCAACTCCACCGCTTCATGGGTACCGGTGGAGGCTCCCGATGGCACCGCGGCGCGGCCCAGCGAGCCGTCGGAAAGCACGACATCAACTTCAATGGTTGGATTCCCCCGGGAATCGAGTACCTGGCGGGCGGTAATATAATCAAACTCGGACATGGCAAATTCCTTTCATACGGCTAAAAAATATTTCTCAAATCTATAGGAGACGGCTCGTTTGAGGCAATATAAAAACTCCGAGGAGGTAAAAACGTGACTGGTAATCACCGATAAGTATATAAGAGAATTGACTTTGAATATGATAAGACGTTTAATATATTCGTCCTTCAGACGATATGCTCTCAAACAAAGGCTGGAAAGTTCTGGTAACCGGCGGCGCCGGATTTATCGGCTCGCACTTAGTCGAAAGGCTGCTCGAACGCGGCGCCAGAGTGACTGTCCTGGTGCGGTACACATCGTCGGGTAAAGCCGGCTGGCTGGATTATCTACCGCGACATCTCACCGACAACCTTCATCTGGTTTACGGCGATATTCGCGACCCGGACGTCTGCGGCATCGCGGTCAAGGGCAATGCCTATATATTCCATCTGGCGGCACAGATAGCGATTCCTTATTCTTATATAGCCCCGCGGGATTTTTTGACCGTAAATGGACTGGGAACGGCCAATATGCTTCAGGCGGCACGGAAGGAAAAAGTCAAAAAATTTCTGCATGTCTCTACATCGGAGGTGTACGGCACGGCGCAGTATGTGCCGATTGATGAAGCGCATCCGCAGGTCGCCCAGTCGCCTTATGCCGCCTCCAAGATTGCGGCCGACCGAATGGTGGAATCGTTTCATCTCAGTTTCGGATTGCCGACAGTGACCGTACGTCCCTTTAACTGTTTTGGTCCTCGTCAGTCGGCGCGGGCGATAATTCCAACCATAATACTGCAGGCTATGCAAGGCAGGACAGTCCGACTGGGGAATACCGGTACACGCCGGGACATGAATTATGTGGGAGACATTACGGAGGGGATGATTGCGGCGGTATTCAGCGCCAAAACGACCGGAAGAACCATCAATCTGGCGACCGGTAAAGATTTTACGATTGCGGAGATGGCGCAATCGGTGGGAAATCTGCTGGGAAAGAAACTGGAAATCAAAACTGAGCGGCGGCGGCTGCGACCGGATAATTCGGAAGTTATCCGTCTTCGAGGCGACAGCAGGCTGGCAAGAAAACTGATTGGGTATCGACCGAGATACGATTTGAAATCAGGCCTGGTCGAAACGATACAGTTCTTTGAAGCGAACCGCGACCTGTACAAGAGAGAGGACTATCAGTTGTGAAGAAGGGGGATAAGCGGATCAGGCAGGCGGTGATACTGGCGGGAGGGGAAGGAAGAAGACTTCTTCCTTACACGCGAGTCCTTCCCAAGCCGCTCTGGCCTGTGGGGGATATTCCGATAGTGGAGATATTGCTTCGCCAACTGGCGCACGCCGGAATCAGCGAGGTAATACTGGCGGTGGGATACCAGGCGGAGTTAATCAGGATGATTCTCGGTAACGGCAAGCAGTTTGGTTTAAAGATTTCCTATGCCTATGAAAAAAAACCGCTCGGCACAGCGGGACCGCTTAAGAATATCAGAAAACTGCATGATAATTTCCTGGTTCTGAATGGAGACTTGCTGACGGACCTTCGCTTCGCTGACTTTATCTCCTTTCATGTGCAAAAAGGGGCGCCGGCAACGGTGGCATCGTACCGAAGAACCGTCAATATCGACTTCGGGGTGATAATCGAAAACAAGGGAAAGATTGCCGAATATAGAGAGAAGCCGGCGCTGGGGTACGAGGTGTCGATGGGGATATATGCCTTTAGCAGGCAGGTTTTGGAATATATTCCGGCGAAGCGGTTTGATTTCCCGGAGTTGGTGCAAAGTTTGATTCAGAGCGGGAGGAATCCCTCAGTATACAGATTTCGGGGGCGCTGGATGGATATCGGCCGTCATGACGACTGGGAGAAAGCCGACGAAATTTTCCGAAGAAAACCTCAACTTTTTTTGCCTCCCTCAGCGTAAAAAGTATTTAATCAGCCGATATTCAGTACAATCATTTGAACCTAAGGATATAAGAATGAAATATTTGATTACGGGCGGGGGCGGCTTCATCGGCAGCAATATAGCGCACGAACTGGTAAGGCGAAACGAGAAAGTCCGGGTGCTCGACAACTTTGCCACCGGCAGAAGAGTCAACCTATCGGGAATTGAGGACAAGATGGAGTTGATGGAAGGGGATATCCGGGATTTCTGGACAGTGCGCGAAGCGGTTGAGGGGGTCGATTACGTGCTGCATCAGGCGGCGCTCCCTTCGGTGCCGCGTTCGGTCAAGAATCCTCTGACCTCCAACAGTGTCAATATTGACGGCACCTTGAACCTGCTGGAAGCCGCCAAGCAGTCCGGGGTAATGCGATTCGTGTTTGCCTCGTCATCTTCGGTCTATGGCGATACTCCGGAACTGCCCAAGCATGAAAAGATGTGGCTGGACCCGCTGTCGCCTTATGCCGTAACCAAGCTGGCGGGCGAAAAGTACTGCAAAGTTTTCTACGAATTGTATGGGCTAGAGACGGTGGCGCTGCGGTATTTCAACATATTTGGGCCGCGCCAGGATCCCGGTTCGGAATATGCCGCGGTGATTCCGAAGTTCATCAACGCCTTTCTGGCGGGGCGGAGTCCGGTGATTTTCGGTGATGGCGAGCAATCGCGCGATTTTACTTTTGTCGCCAATGCGGTGGAGGCGAATCTTCTTGCCGCCAAAGCGCCCGGAATTGCGGGGAAATATTTTAATATTGCCGTTGGGGGGCAGTACACTCTGAATACTCTGGTAAAGATGCTTCAGGAGATAATCGGCAGCGATATCAAGCCGAAATATGACCCGCTGCGCAAAGGGGATATCCTTCACTCCTTCGCCGACATCAGCCGCGCTCGAGATGAGATGGGATTTAATCCGAAGGTGGATTTCGCCAGCGGTTTAAAGATGACGGTGGAATGGTTCACGGCGCAGTTTCAGAACCGCACCCCGGTCGGCGGGATTCGGGTGAAGTGAGTCGGTTATCGCACTCGAAAAGAAAGAAAGGCGCTCAAGCGGCGCCTTTTTGTTTTTGGATTGAAACTGTATCCGAAGTGAAACCCGACCGAGAAGATGAAGTGGCGACAAATTCTGAAAAGCGCAAACGGTTCAGTCTTTGAAGAGGTCGTCGAAGCGCTTTTTCTTTTCTTCCTTGGAGTCGAGGGGGGTCATCTTCTTGTCATGGGAATGGACCGCCAGGCGCGCTTGGAAGAAATCGCAGAAATTCGCTTTTTCCTTTATCGGCACGGGAGCCTCGATAGATTCCCGGCATTGCCATCGGGCTGTCGGGTCGAAATGGCGGCAGCCGCGGCAGGTGCGCAGGTCGGACAAACATTGCGGACAGGCATCGGCGCGCATTACTTTTCCTTCGACGCCGGTGGGGCGTCCGCAATTCCAGCATAAGAGACCAGGCATAATTATAATTCCTTTCCCGCCGTCATAAGAGTTCCCTTCCGCGCGGTTTCATAATAATACACTCCTCGGGACAGATATCGCGGCAGAGTCCGCAGCCGTAGCAGTTCTGATTGTGGACGAGGAGGTTTCCCTCGCGCATTTCACGCCCGCCGAAATAGCAGACCTCGACGCAGATGCCGCAATGAGTACAATCATCGAAGATGGTCTTTTCCACAAATGCCCCTCGGTCGCAGACTTCATCCTTATTGAGAAAATAACCACAGCAATCATCGCAGCAGAAACAGATGCCGTCGATGCCTCCTTTGTCGGTGAGATTGCGAAAGGGGCGCGCCACGAGATGTTTGTTGCGGGTTTCATTCAGGATATTTTCCACTTCGATATATTTAATTTCGCGCTTGCCGCTGCCGGTGGCATCAAAATCGCCGCGAAACATCAGGCAGAGATCCAGCCGTGAACGGGTGCAAAAACCGCGCCCCTCACGGCAACCGCAGTTGCAGACCCAGAATCGTCTATGGCCGTTGATGATTGTTACGGCCTCTTGCAGAGTACAAACAAAGTGCTGGTGCCGGTCAATATTCGACATATTCTCACCTCTTTATAAGAAGCGGCCTGATGTCAGCCATAGAAGTCCAGGCGTTGCTGTTTTGCCTGGCAAGAAATATCACCGCTTCCGCGACTTCGTCAACCGTCAGTTTAAGCGCCGCTTTTGACGGCGAGCGGGACGCCTCCGACATATTCGACATCAGACGGGTTTCGGTCGATGCCGGTGAAAGAACGGAGATTTTGATATTTTCGTTGCGGACCTCCCCCGCGACCGATTCGGAGAGGATATTCAGCGCCGCTTTGGAGGCGGCATAGGCCGCCAGACCGGGGGCTCCGATTCGGGCGGCGCCGGAAGAGATATTGATTATCTGGCCTCCCCCCTGTTGCAGGAAGACAGGAATCAACTCCCGAAAGGTATGAAAAACCGCTTTCACGTTGGTTTCGAAAATAGTATCAAATTCCTCTTCTGAAAGTTCGACAACCGGCTTGTTAATGCCGACACCGGCGTTATTGATAAAGATATCAATTCGACCGAAGTTCTCGCGGACGGATTGGACGGCAACTCTGACGGCGGAAGCGTTCCTCATATCGGTGGGAAGAACAAGTATCTCTTTTTGGGGCAGCGGGAGGTCGGAGGCCACCGCTTTTAGTTTCTCTCGATTACGGGCGATAAGCGCCAGCCGCGCTCCTTCGAGGGCAAAATGGCGGGCAATGGCCGCGCCTATCCCCTGAGAAGCGCCGGTAATTACTACGACCAGATTCTTAAGTGAGCGCACTGTTCCTCGCACCTAAAAGAGACTTGCTTCGTCAAAAGGACTGAAGCAGATACAGCAATGTAACTAATAGGCGAAAAAAATAAAGGGTGAATCGCAAAAAAAACGGACCGTTAGTTTAGGAAGAGGCTGT
The DNA here is from genome assembly GCA_020724775.1 of Ignavibacterium sp. GTDB lineage: Bacteria > Zixibacteria > MSB-5A5 > GN15 > PGXB01 > DYGG01. The sequence continues at coordinate 9,917 of DYGG01000054.1, forward strand.
CTGGCAAATCGTCGCCGTCGTGGTATGTAAGAGCGGCAGGTCACAATTTCGCGCCGCAGGCCATACATGAGGGCGAAATCAAGACCTGCCGCAACATTGGATAGCTCTCCTCTTCCTCCGCTGAGATTGCTTCGGCGTCCCCAATCCGCCAAAGGGGGACGACTGCGTCAGGTCTCACCGTTAACGCCTCGCAATGACGTTTTTTTTATACTTTCGCGCTGGGAGGGCGGTAGAATCAAGGACTTTGCACTTGACTTGGCGAACTCAAGACTTGCCGCAACGGTCAGATCGGTACTTTCGGGACAGCCTCAGGAACGATTGACAGCGGGATGGAAGTATCAAAGAATTGGCTTCAAAAAAGGAAACCCGCTTCCCCCTCAGAAGCGGGCTTCCAGCCATGAGAAAAGAAGATGGTGCTTGAAGGAACGACGACTGCTTCAAAGCACAGACGACCAAGGATCACAAAAATGACCGTCAACCAGAAGAGATAAATAGCAACCGGAATGCCGCCGGTAAGGGCGGGCACACCCAACAATATAACATACTGTACTATAACAACTTATGATAGTCGCTAAGCAGTGAAGTGAGAGGTTATGATTTTCTGACTCGTAATTTCATACGAACGGAATTGAATCGGCCGGCGTATATTGTTATATAGCAAGAAGATACACTTCCCTAAGAGCACTTCATAATTCGGAAGAAATTGCGAATTGCTGTCCTTCAGGGCCGCGCTATTCTACTTTGAAGCGATCCCGATTTTAGAATTGAATAGTCTCATCGCGGCTGGCGCCGGTTGAGACCAACCCCAGCGCGGCATTAAGTTCATGAGAAATGAATTTTAGATATTCTTTTGCCTGGAGTGGCAGTTTGTCAAAATCGGTAATACCTTCGGTCGAACTTTTCCATCCGACAAAATCACGATAGACCGGTTTGAGATGCCAGAGCGCGTCCGGGTCGAGCGGCATCTCCTTCATTATTGTCCCTTTCAGATCATAAGCGACCGCGACTTTGATGGAATCGAGACGATCGAGCACATCCAGTTTAGTGATAGCCAGTTTGGCGACTTCATTGATGCGGCAGGCATGACGGAGCGCCACAAGGTCGAGCCATCCGGTTCGACGGGGGCGGCCGGTAGTAGTGCCATACTCTCCCCCTTTTTCCCGCAACTGCAATCCGGTATCGTCAACTAATTCGGTCGGAAATGGTCCCGAGCCGACTCTGGTGGTGTAGGCTTTGACCACGCCGACTACTTCGTCGATGGCTTTAGGCCCTATTCCAAGGCCGGTCAGAGCGCCGCCGACGGTGGTATTGGAGGAGGTGGTATATGGGTAGGTGCCGAGGTCGATATCAAGCATCGCCCCCTGGGCGCCTTCAAGAAGAATATTCCTTCCCTCCTTGCGGTGCTTTTCCAGTGCCAGAGAGACATCGGTAATCATCGGCGTAAGGACCGGGGCAAGCGTCATCAAATCATCAAAGATTTTTTCAATATCAGCACGGTCATCTTTAGAGCCGGAGAAATAGTCGCATTTGACTTTTTTATGAATCTCCAGACGCCGGCGCAATCGCTCCGGCTCCAGCAGGTCGCTCATGCGAATCCCGCACCGGTCCACTTTGTCACGATAAGCAGGTCCAATCCCCCGCAAAGTAGTGCCGATACCGTCGCCGCCTCGTCTTTTTTCATCGGTGCAATCGATAAGTTTATGATAAGGCATTACCAGGTTGGTGGCGGCGGAGATAAAGAGACGCCCCACGACGCTGATACTCTGCATTTTTAGAGCCTCGATTTCCTCTATCAAAGCAAAAGGGTCAAGGACGACACCGTTGCCGATATAACAGACCTTTCCGTCATGAATTATTCCTGAGGGAATGAGATGGAGAATAAACTTTTTCCCCTCGGCAAGAATGGTATGACCGGCATTGGCGCCGCCTTGAAATCGGGCGACAACATCGGCTTTATCCGCCAGAAGGTCAACTACTTTTCCTTTCCCCTCATCACCCCATTGACATCCGACCACTATAACAGTTTTTCCCATTTATTCCTCCGGGAGGGGTTCCCTCCGAGCGTTGGCAAGTATTTCGATTTTTTCCACCAGCTCATCTTTTCCGAGACCGCGAAGAGCCGAGAAGAAAACCGGTCTGACACCAAGGGATATTTTCAATTCCTCCCCCTTCTTAAGAAGGGCGCTGCGGGAGAGTTTGTCGGCTTTGGTAAGAACCGGCAGGAAAGGGATTCTCTTGGCATCCAGCCAGTCCAGCAACGTTTTATCATCTTCACTCAAATCTCGCCGGCAATCAACCAAAAAAATCATTCCACAGAGGTTATCCACATTATTTACATAATTATCCACAAGTGTTCCCCATTCTCTTCTCATTTTGAGGGGAGCGCGAGCGTAACCGTATCCGGGAAGGTCAACGAAATAGTAGCGGTCGTCAATCAGAAAGAAATTAAGGGCTTGAGTTCTGCCGGGGGTTTTGGAGGTGCGCGCCAACTTTCTCTGGCCGACAAGGCTGTTGAGAAGGGTTGACTTTCCGACGTTGGAGCGCCCGGCAAAGGCTATATGAGGTAGGGTATTGGATGGAATTTGACTTATACTTGTAAAAGAGCCGACGAAGACTGCCTTTTTGGGCATATCAATTTACGGTAGAGCCTGATGATTTCGGAAGCAGACTCATTTTTTTAATGCCTTTTTCATTCCGGCTGGTCTTTTGACACCGATTTTTGAAAACTTAGAGTCAAAGACAATTTTCAGCGCTTCCTCAATCCGCTTGACCGGCATCAGGTGCAGTCCCTGAAGAAGTTCTTTGGGGAGTTCGGGGAGGTCTTTTTTATTTTTATAGGGGAAGATGATATCCTTAATACCGACCCGTCGCGCCGCCAGGAGTTTCTCATTGAGGCCGCCGATAGCCAGAATGTCGCCGGTGAGGGTCACTTCACCGGTCAGAGCCAGGCTGGAGCGTATGGGAGTAGATGTAAGCGCCGAAACAATTGCCACCAGAAAAGTTATGCCCGCCGATGGTCCTTCTTTGGGGACCGCACCCTCAGGGGCATGCAGATGTATCTCGAGTTTATCGAAGAAATCAGGTTCCAATCCGAACCGGGCGGCGTGACTGCGGATATAAGCCAGAGCGGCTGACGCCGATTCCTGCATGACTGTTCCCAGTTTTCCGGTAAGGGTCAGTTTTGAGGCTCCCTTCATCAGGGTGACTTCAATAGGCAGAACCTCCCCTCCGAATTCGGTCCAGGCCAGCCCGACCGCGTATCCTGGACCCGGGTGGGGATTTATTTCGGTAGAGATGAAAGGCGGCACTCCGAGGTATTCACCTATTTTTTTCGTCCCGACATTGACATGAAGCGTCTTGCGGCCTTCCGCAATTTTCTGGGCAATCTTGCGCAGGATGGCGGCGAGTTGGCGTTCGGCTTCACGCACACCGGCTTCCCGGGTGTAAAAGCGGATTATCTCAAGCAAGGAATCATCGGTGAATTCGACGCCGTAATTCTCCAGCCCCATCTCTTTTTTGAGTTTCGGCAGAAGATATCCGCGGATGATGCCAAGTTTCTCATGTTCGAGGTACCCCGGCAGGCGGATAATCTCCATCCGGTCGAGTAGCGCCGGCGGAATTCCGGCAATTGAGTTGGCGGTGGTTATGAAGAGAACCTTGGAGAGGTCGAAATCGAGTTCGAGGAAATTATCGGAAAAGGCGAAGTTTTGCTCCGGGTCAAGTACTTCCAGGAGAGCCGCAGCCGGGTCGCCGCGAAAATCGGCGCCGACCTTGTCGATTTCATCCAGGAGAAAAACCGGGTTGGCCGAACCGGCTTTACGGATAGATTGAATGATTCTTCCCGGCAAAGAGCCGATATAAGTGCGGCGATGCCCTCTAATCTCGGCTTCGTCATGAATCCCGCCCAGGGACATTCGGACAAATTTGCGGTCCAGAGAGCGGGCAATAGACCGTCCCAGGGATGTCTTCCCCACCCCGGGAGGACCGACCAGACAGAGGATAGGGCCTTTCACTTTGCCGGCGACCTTCATGACCGCCAGGTGTTCGATAATTCGTTTCTTAGGTTTTTCAAGACCGAAATGGTCGTTATCCAGAATATCTTTGACCTGCGAGAATTCGTTGCGGTCTTTGGTGAGACTGCTCCAGGGCAGCGCCAGGACCCATTCAATATAGTTGCGAACCACCGCCGATTCGGCCGAGTATGGGTGCATTTTGGAGAGCCGTTTGATCTCTTCCTCGGCTTTCTCTTTCACCTCTTTTGGGGCAATCAACTTATCCAGTTTCTTCTGCAGGTCATCGACTTCGTTGGCGACATCATCCATCTGCCCCAATTCTTCTTTGATAGCGCGCAATTGCTCCTGCAGATAGAATTCCTTCTGATTCTGCGCCAGCGATTCCCGCACGGTGCCGTCAATTCGCTGTTCAATCTTGAGAATTTCGATTTCAGAGCGAAGCGCCTCGGAAAGAAGAATCATCTGCTCCTTGACCTGCGCCGATTCGAGGATACGCTGCTTCTGCTCCATTTTCAGAAGGACATGGGCGGCGATGGTATCGGTCAGCCTCTGATAATTATCAATTGCCGAGATTGAAAAGAGTACTTCTTCGGGAATACGGCGGTTGAGCCGGACATATTCGGAAAAGAGTTCCGTCATAGTGCGGGAAAGCGCCTCCGATTCGTTGTCACGGAGTTCATCGGGCGGCATTACCTGCAGGCGGGTGGTATAGAAGCCACCGGTCTTGTTCAGTCCTTTCATACGGGCGCGAGTCAGCCCCTCCACCAGCACTTTGATAGTGCCGTTAGGGAGTTTCATAATCTGCAGAATGCGGGCAACAACGCCGACTTCGTAAAGGTCATCGCCCGAGGGGAAATCGACTTCGGGAGCCTTTTGGGCGCAGAGAAATATCTGCTTATCGAGAATCATCGCTTCCTGCAATGCCGAAATGGTGAATTGTCGCCCCACCAGGAGGGGATAAATCATATGGGGAAAAATGACAATATCCCGCAGCGGCAGCACCGGAAGGCGCGCCTTAATTTCTATCGTTTCCTGCCCGAATGAGTATTTCATAAGTTTGCTATAAATCCTAATTCAGAGATCAAATTTAACAAATTTCGAGACGGAATAACAGCCTTTTTTGAGGAGGAGAAGCAGTTTTGAAACCGCTTAAGAATTAACAAGATAGGAACTCGGATTTCGTGCCGGCTGATACGGAATTGAGCCTGCTGTTTTCAGCCGACTACTTTCAACTTGGCGTACTTAGCCATGATTTTCTTAAGTCCCACACCGGAGAAATGAATATCAAGTCTCAGGTTTTCGCCGGCGCCCTCGACTCTCAGAACTTTCCCTCTGCCAAAAGTAGGATGTTGAACAATTCGCCCCGCCAGAGAGTATTCATCCGATTCATATTCGTATCGTCGCTCCCCGGCGGCGCCGGATAGGGCATCATCCCAGGATTGACTCCGCCCCCTTCCCCGACGTCGGTCATCAACGACCAGCAGTTCCTGGGGAAGTTCTTTAATGAACCGCGACGGGATAGTCTGCATCATGCCATAGCGATTTCTCTCGTCCGCCGTGGTGAGATAAAGATGTTTCTTGGCGCGGGTGGCGCCGACGTAGAAAAGCCTTCTTTCCTCCTCCAAGTCTTTGGCGTTTTCCAGAGAGCGTCCCAGCGGAAACAATCCTTCTTCGAGACCCACGATAAAGACCGCCTCGAACTCCAAGCCTTTGGCGGCGTGAAGAGTCATGAGAGTCAATTTGTCTTCGATTTCGTTGTATTCATCAATATCGGTATAGAGAGATATTTCGGAGAGAAAACTATCCAGAGAGGGTTCGGCGGCGGCGGCGGCAAATTCGCGGGCGCCGGCAACAAATTCATTAATATTCTCGATTCGGTTTTCCGCCAGCAGCGGGTCCTCCTCCAGCAGCGCCTCGACCAGTTTAAGTTCATCTATGAGCGCCTGTATCAGGTCGGCGACATTGCTATTTGATTTAAGTTCGCGATATTTCTCGATGGTCGTGACGAATTTGGAAATAGCCGCCTTGGGGCGGGCCGGAAAGTCATCAATTGTCTCTATTTCAAGGGCCATTTCATAGAGTGAATTCCCTTTTGCGGAGGCTATTTCGGTGAGTTTCTTCAGGCTGGTTTCACCCAATCCGCGACGGGGATAGTTAATTATTCTCAGGAAAGAGATGTCATCCTTGCTGTTTACCAGCAACTTGAGATAAGCAACCAGATCTTTGATTTCCCTTCTCTGGTAGAAAGAGATGCCGCCGATTATCTGGTACGGAATGCTTTTCTGCTTGAGGACCTCTTCAAAAGCGCGCGACTGCGCATTGGTGCGATACAGGATGACCGTTTCTTTGAGCGGAGTCCGGTTGAGATTGGTTTCGATTTCGCCGACAACGAGCGCCGCTTCATCATGCGACGACTCGGTGAAAATCAGCCTGAGGGGGTCGCCGCTCTTTTGCTCGGTCCAGAGGGTTTTCCCTTTGCGGTCGAGATTGTTGACAATAACGG
>DYGG01000007.1 GCA_020724775.1 Ignavibacterium sp.
ACACAAAAACAAAGGACAGTCCCGAAAAACTGCCCTTTGTCATCAGTCTGACCCCTGCCACGAGGCAGGGGTTTTTTTCAATCGGGGTAAAGCCGTCCGATATCGTCCTGTGCAATTTTCTCAATTATTGTGATATCGGAATGACCATTCCGCTTTTCCCGCTTGTGTTTCATATGGCAATGTTTGCATCTCTTCGGGTTCTCAGTATATCCGCGTCCTGCAAAATATTCCTGAGCATTTACCGTGAAGACAAACTCTTCGCCACATTCAACACAAATGAGGAACTTCGGTTGAAAACCGGAATCCATCATTTCCCCTCTCTTGAAAGGCTCTAAACTTCCCTGTTATCCTCCGATTCGTCTAACGAAATTGAAGATACTGATGTAAATTATATTAAAGTCTTACTTGAAGTCAGGTATATCAGTTTTTTATAACTTTGTCAAGGGAAAATATTACCTATTTATCTACTTTAAAAGGGGTTACATGGAGACGGCGGCCCACCTTTATACAGATTGCCGATAATCGATGAGACGTCAAGAATGCTGACAGCGCTGTTACATCCAAAATCACCGGCAACCAGTACCGGTTGCGGGGCCGGCCCCCCCTTGTACAGGTAACTCAGAATGTATGAGACATCAAGAATATTGATGGCTCCGCTGAAATCGGCATCCCCGTGCTGCAATGTAAGCACAAAGGAGACCCGAACAGTGGCAGTCTTGGCCGGGTTGTTTTGAGATTGAATCTGGGTTAAAATGGTATTGCGCGTCGATAGACTGGTGCCCTGCGGAACCGGAAGATTGAAGGGAAAAGTGGAGTCTGCGCCGCTGGGTAGTGACAGCAATGTGTCAATAGGAAGAGCAATCCATCCCAGGCTGTCTGAAATCTGCAGGCGAATAACATCATCCAGAGCCCCGTTGTTAGATACCTGCATCGTGAGCCTGTGATTGTATCCGGAGTAACCGATGGTATCGCTTAGAAAGGCCGCTGCCACGGCATAGTCATCCTGTACGGTAGCAGAGTAGGCAAATGCCGCCGGAGCGCTGTATTGAGTAAGATTCACCGCTATTAAGGCTACAGAAACATACGACTCAAAATTGCTCACAGTGTCTTCCGTAATCCAGGTCGGCGATGCCACCGGAAGTTTCTCAATAATATGAGAGTTCTGAGCCGGGGATTTTATCAGATACAGTGCCCAGTCGCGCGTATCGGCGCCGTCAAATCGGATAATCAGATTCCCGGTCGCCGCTCCCGGCTGAAGCAGTATATAAGCCGAGCCGTACCCCTGGGGCTGCACCGGACAGTTATGAAGAGTCACCGGATAACTGCTGCGGTTCTCCGCCAGTGCCACGGCGTCATAATAAATTCCCTCCTCATAATGGAGTCCGTCATCACGGTAGTCGGTTATATAATTCCAGGAGGTAAATTCCGCCAGAGCGCTGTCAAAGGTATATCCATAATTCGACTGCAGAGAATCATTGGTGGCGTTATAAACTGTGCCATAGATACACCCGCCCCAGATTTTTTTCACACTTACCGTGTCCAATCGCTCCTCAAGGAATTTGTTCCAGATAAAGGATGAATAGGCATGATAACTGTCATCGGTCAGAGCGGTTTGCGGTGAACTGAAAAAGGAACCGAGATAATTGTAATTGTCGTTCACCACGTCAAAGACAACATCCTCCATCCAAGTGGAACTGGCTTCCATCCACCAGAGCGCTTCATAAACGTCATAAGCAAACTGCACGGCATGAAAATATTCGTGTGCCACGGTGACCTTTGCCGCTCCCCATTGATTTCCCTCCGGGTCATTATTGGGGGGGAAATTGTAGAAATTCCGATGCAGCGATATCCAGGATACGGCGTCATTCCAGGGATTAGGACCGTTGGACTCAAATGACGTATAACCGTAATACTGCATTTCCTCAAAATAGATATCATACTTGCTGTCGCCTCCTATCATACCGTCAGAGGGCGGCTGCATATATCCGAGGTTCTGTACTATAGTGCGCCAGGAGGAGTCGCAATAATCGGCAACCTTTTCAATATAATCCGGAACGCCGTTGCTGTTGTCATCGGCGGTCGGAACCGCATTGGGCCCCGTGACATTGTAATGCAGTTTGAACTGTCCGCCGGGGGAGTCGAACAGGTATGCCCCGCTGGGCCTCGCAAGATACTCGGCTACGGCCGTCTGGGTGGCGGGCGAAAATTCTCCCCAACTTTTTCTCGCCTCTATGAAAATAGCCGTGGCTGATTTTCCCGGGAAATGAACCGACGTAGACAGGTCACGATATTCGGCTGGAACTGCGTTTGGTTCTTTGACCGACGCCAATTGCCAGAGAATCTTATCATCCATGGTAATTTTCCCCGCCCTGAAATCGGCTTCAATCCGCTCGGAGACAGAGGTGACGACGGTCGAATTGGCGAAACCGGCAGTTCCTAAGATGACGGTTACAACAAGAGCCCAGAAGGTCGCATTTCCGGTTGACATTACTTCACTCCTATGAAATCCTGTGGCAGTTCACGGCCGGTAAAGACAGGGAGGCGCTCCGGTCCGGTATAAATGATTAATTAAATATGATACGTCGAGAATGTTGATTATGCCATTGCAATTCATATCCCCCATCCTGAGGTCATATTTTGGGGCGGGACTGCCCTTATATATATATCCCAACAGGTAGGTGACATCCAGTATATTCAGTTCACCCGAGGCATTGACATCTCCGAAAGGACATATTACGGTGGAGAATGAGAACTGGTTGTTATTCTGCCATTGCGATACGACTGCCGGCACAAAAAGCATCGAATCATATATGACAAAGTCATAAACGCCGGCTGAGGTCCTTCCAAGATAATCTATCGGGACATTGAAGAATATTTCCCTGCTGTTGTTTTTAAATCGGGCATAGGAAAACCCCCACTCTACGGTGTTGGCGCCGTCAAAATCAATCCTGAGTAAACCGTTGGAGGCGGTATTGGCATAACTGAAAAGATAACCGGCGCCAAGCCCATCGGGAGGTTTCATAGGAGTTATGCCGCTAAATGGATATGAAGGGATAACCTGGTCAAGCGGTACCAGCGGATAGCCGGTGCCGCTGTCCAGAAAGGGGGTATCGTGACGATACCCGGTGAAATAATTCCAGGCGGCAAACTCCGCGAAAGCCGGCTTCATCCGGGAACCAACCTGCGCCAGAGCCGAATCAATAGCGGTCAGGGAATTATGGAACCGGCAGTACTCCCAGATTGACTTTTGAACATTAAGTCCAAACTTCTTGGTAAGAAATTGGGGCCAGACAAAACTTCCGTACATATGAAGCCCCGTCGAAACGGTCAGCGAAGTGTCGGGATAATTGTAAAAATACCCCAGATAATTGTAGTTGTCATTCACTTCCGGGTAGGATACTTCTTCAAAAAAAGTCGCCGAGCATTCCATCCACCATATATCTTCGAGTCCGTCATATGCCAGTTGAACGGCATGGTAATATTCGTGGGCGCAGGTTACTTTCTGCGCTCCGACCACCCGTCCGTCGGGGTCATCATTGTTAGGGAATCCGTCAAAATTGCAGTGAATCTGTATATATGAACTGTAATCGTTCCAGGAGGAATCTCCCACACCCTCGCGGACGGTCAGACCGTAGGCTCCGATGCGGAGCAGATAGATATCATATAGGCCGTCGCCGTCCGGCGGAACGTGAAGGTACCCGAGTCCGGAATGGTAATAAGAGCGGCAACTGTCCGCGTATAAGCCTAATCTCTCCACATAATCAGGGATCAGACTGTTGTCGTCATCAGTCAGCGGGACAGCCTCTGAGCCGGTAACATTGTAGTGAATAATAAACTGACCCGAAGGCGACACATAGGTTGATTCTGTAGAAGGGCGGGCAAAATATGATGCCGCCAGCGTCTTCTGCTCCGGAGTAAGGGTGCCCCAGCTGGAAATGACTTCCTCGACTATAGATGTGCCGCACCTGAGCAATGCTTGCGGTTCAGACTTGAACTCCGCCGGAAGATTTTCGGGCGCCATGACCGCCTGAAGCCGATAAATCAACCGTTCTCCTTTTGTGATTGCCCCTGAGCTGGCAGCCTGGTCGATGGCCTCAATGACTCCCCCCACCCTATAATTTGCATCACCGGCAAGGCTCCTTATCCCGAAAAACCACAAAAATGCCCAAAACGGTAAGATAACAATGATGGGGTGTTTAGATATACGGCGCATATTCATTAGTTAGGCTCCAGACAAACCTTTCTTCATATCATCGGCAAGAACAGCAAAAGCAGTTAAGGGTAAGTACCACAAATAAATATATGGCGATAACCTCTTTTGTCAAGACTTAAACGTCTATAACATATTGAAATGACAAAAGTTACGCCGGGCTACTATTTCACAAATTGGCCAAAACCGAGGGAAATCTGCCAATTTCTTATCTCCGGCGCATAGGCAAAATCGATTCGCATTAATTCGGCATTCGAAATTTTCTCCATCCCGAAGCGGAGCCCCAGACCGACTGACCAAAACCAGTCATCAAGCCGGATGCCCTGGTCCTGCAGGCAGATCTGTCCCATATCAACGAATTGAACGGCGCCAATATCTACCGACAAAAGATTGACCCCGGTGAAGAAACGATTCTCAAGATTCATGAAGACCGCTTTTTCGCCGCTTTCATAGTTTCGGGGATACCCTCTCAACCCATAGTTCTCACCGAGATAGTAAGCGTGATTCCGGTCGAGACGCTCGTCCGCTAAAAAACGTCCGGCAAACACCGAGGTCAGCCAGGAGGCAGAATTATTGTAGTATTTCATTGAGAGTATTAACTGTTTACGATAATCAGTGTTCCCCTTGAACCAGAAGTTTCTTTCGAAACCTATAAATAAGAGACCATATCGCTGCCGCGAAGAATACTGATATGAAAAAGAAAGCAGGTCGTAAAGTCGAGAATTCCCGCCGGGGCTGAATGCCCACCCATATTTTATATACGCGCCGTTGGTCAGATTGATATCCTCCACGCGCCTAAATCCGTTGATTCGGGAGGTCCGGTAAAATTCAGTCCGCAAAAGCCCGAACTGAGGTATGATTAGATGGTAGAGGCTGTCACTGGGGAAACGGACGCCTAAACCTCGCTTTTCAGAGGTTTTCAGGGCCGCGTACAAGTGGTTAATTCCAATCTGGACTTTGCTTTCGTAGGTTCCCGACTGCGCCAGGACAAACGATTCGAGATAATTACCCAGCGTTCGATTGCGAGCGACGATGATGCCGTGACGGTAATAATCATCGGTCCGGTCGACCTCAGTAACGGTCACACCATAACTGAGGCGGGCGCTCTGTGAATAGAGCGGCAACTTGAAGGTCAGGCTCTTGCGGCCTATCTCAGGCGCGTCATTATAATATAAAGACAAATAATAGCGGGAACTGAACAGACGTCTCTCCACAAAGGAAAATTCTGAATAATCCTTGTCAATGCTTCTTAAGTAATGATGAAAAGCCAGATACTGCCCGTAGCCGAACAGGTTTAGTTCTTCGATTCCGATTTCATAAATCGTCTGACCGGCGCTTCTGCTGACAGAAGGTCCCCCCACCAGGGTCCAGCGGTCAGAGGTGGTAATTCGCAGAATATCTGTTTCTCCCACCCTGTCGATGGCGACAGTGGCATCCCAAATAAACGGTAATGCCCGAAGGTTTCTTTCCGTTTCGGCGGCAAGTTCCGAGTTATAGCGGTCTCCCTTATTAAGCAGAAGTTCTCTTTCCACAACGAATCTGCGCGTCTTTATATGCAGTTTATTGGCCATCTTGAATGGCCATGTGTTGAACTGAGCGGAATCAGTGTTAAAGACGTTTCGAATCTCGATGACGACCGAATCAATTCTGTCTTCGCCCACGGCAGGTTGGCCATTGGAGCCAAGTCCGGAAAGCGGTAAGAGCAAGACTATTATTAGATAGACGGGGAAGATATATTCAGAGGCTGGTCTCATCCGCTTCAATATAATGAAAACAAATCAATTGCGAAGGAATGAAAAGCGGTTTCATCTATCGGAAGCGGCAACGGCAAACCGCCGAGAGCGACTGATTAAGAGATATAGAGTCAGAGCCAGAAGTCCTATATCGCGAAGCAGAAAGTCAATAATACTGCTTTTGGCTTTGGAACTGACCGTGAAGCAGCCGCATTCGATATTTACCCCTCGGAATAGATTTATGGTCAGCGCCACGATGAAAGTCAGAACCAGGAGGTTTAGAATTAGGATACTCCCTTTCTGCTTAAAACCGACAATCAGAAATATGCCGCAGATCAATTCGACCCAGGGAAGAACCAGCGCAAAGATGTTGATAAGAGATGACGGTAATAGATGGTAGTTATAGACTATCCGGGCAAATTGCGCCGGAGTGGCGATTTTATCCAGCGAAGCGTAAATGAATATGCCTCCTACTACGAGGCGAACTATCAGCGTCATGTAGTCATTGTCAAGAAACTTGCGATTCATATCAACTTTCCGCCGACACCGGCAACCTGGCTTTCTCCCACTCGCGCCATCCGCCAAAAAAGACAAAGACCTTGGAAAAACCTTTGGTCATCATATACCTTCCCAGATGAAGAGACAGTTCGCACTCTTCGCCCGAGCAATAGATTACGAATTCATCAGAAGGTCCGTATTCCGACAACACCGACTCGTAGTACTGGTCAAGGTAGTCGAAAGGGAGGTTAACCGCTCCTTTAATATGTCCAACAGCAAAGTCTGCCGGCAGACGGGCGTCAATGAAGACCACTCCGCGAGACTGGTATTTGGCGGCGGCATCATCAAGAGATATGAACGGGGGGTCTCCCTCCTCGTAGGAAGGGGGAACAATTATTGAATCGGAGCCGGAGATTGAGGGCCAGCTTCCGACCCAGGGAATCCTGTTGGGCGAGAAAGAATTAGTGGCAACGGCAAGGACCGCTGCCGCAATGATAATGAGTAGTGCCTGTCGTAAACTCGATGCCATTTAACTTTTTACAGCTATTTATCCAAAAGGTTCGCGGGCTAAAATTAATAATATCAACCTTAGCCGATTGCTTGTCAATTAAATATCGGGATTTTTGTACAATAAAATAGGGCCGGAAGCCCGACCCTATAAAGCTTAAATTGTGCTCCGACCGTACCTTTAACTACTTTTAACTGAATCTCAGTTCCTCAAGGTATTCAACTGCCATCGCAACGCCCGGCCTGATTCTCAGCAAATCATGTTTGCCGCGAAGAATTTCAGTGGCAATCACAGCGAATTTCTCAGGAGCCAATCCTTGCAGTCCGTAAGGATGCCAGCAGTCTTTGGAGCCTCTTCTGGCAAACCTTTCGTTTTCTTTTCTCACAGGCATACGATTCTCCCCGGATAGCCTGATGGTTGACGATTTCTATGGCGGGCTGACTAAGGGGACTCGGTTGTGACCGGCATCACCTCCTCAACAATGATTAAATGTCAAAAAGCGCTTCAAAAAGTGAGGAAAGTGCGGCTGCTTCAACTAAGTAAAATGCGGTAAAGGGCAGTAAACAAACTTTCCAATATATATGTCCTTAACATACAGAGCCGAGGCTCATCTTGCTGCGTAAGCGCTTGATAGCACGCTTCTTATATATATTCACAACCTGCTGTTTTACTCCCAGAATCATTCCGATTTCAGCCTCTTTCTTCCCCATTAAATAGAGTTGTAGCACTTCCTTCTGCCTCTTGGACAATGAGTGCCGGATATGCCAGACTACTTTCTTTCGGAGTTTTTCCTTCCTGGCGGTTTCCGCCGGGTCGCTTTCTTCGTCAAAAAATAAAGACTTTTCTTCGGGAAAGGATTCGAGCAGAAGACGGTTAACCATGACTTCATAGAAAACTGATTTGTCCCGATCGGTCATCTCCGAACCAACCCCTATGTATGGCTGTTATTTGCGCTTCTTGGGCGGGGAAGAGGTGTATTTACCGGTCAAACGGGAGGTAATCTGCGAAATGGCTTTGATTCTTTCACGGGGAGGCGTTTTCTCCGGAATATCGGCGACCAGCGAGTCATATTCCGAGATAAGTTTCACCACATCGCTCCCGCTCAGGGTAATATTTCCGAGGGCAATACTCTCATCCCCCCCCATGCGGCTGGCATAGTAACTATTGATACTGTCAACTAACTCTTGATAGTAATCTTCAGTCCTCTTGAGGGAATCAGTATAGAAGCGAGTCGAATCCTGCAATTGGTTTACCAGGAGCAGATTTAACTGGGTTTGCAAAAGAAGGTCTCCGGCAAGTGATGAATCCGTCCCTGCGGAATCGGAATGGCCGACCAACTCCTGCAGACTGTCGATAGTCGTCCGATATTGCGCTTCCAGCGCTTTCAGGCCTATATCTTCCCGATAAGCGGATACATTCGATTTGATTATAGAGATGGCTATCAGTACTCCAACCAATACCACAACCACCAGTAGTCGGATGAAGGTACCTTTTCTGTCAGGCATTATACTCATGTTGCCCAAAATAGAACTATACAATAATGATGTCAATAATGAAAATACCCGGGTCATCCTTGAACCGGGTAATTTCAGCCGCTGAAATTCTCATTCAGACGGCATTTCAATCAAGATCAGGTCTACCATTTAATACAGGTTTTTTGTCGGAATGCTCCTTATTTGCGAATTTTCAGGGCAAGGAAAATCCAGGGGCGAAGCATCGACCACCAGCCGATAAAGGGCTTTATCTTGCTGTAGTTTTTCCCCGATTCGGGATAAACCATCGATACCGGCACTTCCTTGATTTTGTATCCGCCCTTTAGAACGTGGTAATGAATATAATATTCCATCTCATAGGCGTTAAGCCACGACTGGTCAAGCCGAAAGCGCGGGTCATCGAATAGACTTAAACGGTACGCCCGGAAGCCACAGGTTATATCGGTCCCCGGAAAACCGGTCATCAGATTTATTATCTTCGTCAATATTCTAATCATCACCCGTCGGAATAAGGGAAGATTCGGGGAGCGACCGCCGGGAAGATATCGTGACCCTTGGACATAGTCGAACCGGTCATTATCAATCGGGTCAAGCAAGCGGCCAATTTCTTCCGGCTGCATTTTGCCGTTAGCCGCCATAATGACAATTATCTGGTACCTGTTTTCTCTTCCGTATCCAATCGCCTCCCGGATACCGCAGCCAATTCCCTGATTGGTTTCGTGCCGAATTACGGCGAATCCGCTCTGCTGGAGAAATTCATAACTTCCATCCTTCGAGCCATCATCGACAAAAAGCAGGTCATAATCTCTCTCTTTTGGAAAACGGGAAACCAATTTTCTGAGTTTCTCCCCTTCATTGAAAGAGAAGAGGGCAACCAGCGTTTTGGAAGGAGTCATTATTCCGTTTCAGAATCGGTATAGGGGGGCCAGAGATAAGGTCTTTCGTAGGCGTTTATCTTGCATTTCAGAGCCAGCACCGACTTGATAACTTGGGCAGGGTTGCCGGCGGCAACCATCATTTCAGGAATGTCACCGACTACGACAGCGCCAGCCCCAATCAGCGCCCCTTTGCCTATTTTCACCGCCGGAAGAAAGGTGCAGTTGGCTCCAATCTTTACAAAATCGCCGACTATCGCTCCCCCGCCGCATTCTTTATATCTGGGGCAATTCATTGGGTGAGGGTCATCGGTGAAGACCGTGTTCGGTCCCACAAAGACATATTTTCCCAGAGTCACCATCTCCAGAAAACAGCCGGAGTGCACACGACAGAAATCGCCTAATCTGTTCTCGAATTCCAGCACGGCATTGGTGCCGATAGATACATTATTGCCGATAATATTATCTTCACGAATGGATGCCCCCTGTCCGCATTGGAAACTGTCGCCGATAGTCGTGCCGGCATAGATGGTGCTGAAGGGACGGATAATGGCGTTATCGCCGACAACAAGCGGCAACTCGCCGACCGCTTTGCGTCGAGGAGGTTGCCCTAAAACGGCGGGCCCATATATAATCGATCCTTTTCCGATTGTCACCCCCGGATAGATTTTGACATCACCGACCGTTCTATAATCGCTCATACTTTAACCACCTTTCCCCCCGACCGCAGGGACAGGTTTGCCCCTTCCAGAACCTTTACCACTCGCAACCCGGCTTGGCCGTCGGTCAGGGGCTTCCGTTGTTCTCTAATGGCATCCACAAATTCTTTTGCCACCAGACTGAGAGCCTCGGTCAGTTCAATCCGGGGAGCCATCATATCGCCGGTGCGATATTGAACCAGAATATTATAGACTTCCTCCCGGTTCCTGATATAATCAATTCCCTTATTATATATTTTTACTTTTTCGGACGGTTCCACATCGTCGTAAACAATCATCTTCCGGGAGCCGCAAATGAGAGTTTTACGCACTTTCACCGGCGCCAGCCAGTTGACATGAATATGACCCAACAGGTTGGCGTCAAAACCGACCGAAATATAAGCGATATTCTCAATCTGATTGTCGAAATGCGCCATACCGGTGGCGGAGACGGTTTTCACTGGACGGTCAATCAGATAATCCATAATAGAAACATCGTGTGGCGCCAGGTCCCAGATGACATTTATATCATGCTGAAAAAGACCAAGATTCACCCGCACCGAATCGAAATAATAGATTTCCCCCAGTTCTCCTGAGGTTATTATCTCTTTAATCTTGGTGACGGCGCCGGTATATACAAAAGTGTGGTCAACCATCAAAATCAACCCGTTGCGTTGTGCTGTTTCGATAAGGACTTCCGCCTGTTCCGTGGTCGCCGTCATCGGTTTTTCCATCAGGAGATGTTTTCCGTGTGAAAGCGCCTCCATCCCCAGCGGAAAATGTGATGATACCGGGGTGGCAATAACCACCGCATCGATATCGCGGGAATGAAGAATTTCATCACTATTTCCGGTTACCAGTTTCAAGCCCGGGTAAAGACGAGACATCAGTTTGAGACGCTCCTCTCTCAAATCCGCCAGGGCGACAACCCTAACGTTATCTAAAAGAGAGAAGTTTCTAATGAGATTGGGTCCCCAGTATCCGGCTCCTATTATGCCAATTCTAATCATTCTTATCTGCCTCAAAAATAAAGATAACTCTGGTCTGCGCGGCGCGCCTCAATGTAAATACGATAGCGCCCGTTCTGGCGACCGGCCTGCGACGACAAATCGTCACTCAAAAGCCGGACATCTCTCATATCGGCAATATAATATGATTTTGCAGAATCGGAAGAAAGAGGATATTTGACCCAGACGCGCGGGTCGCCCTTCTCAACATATCGCTCTATTGACGACCGCTCCAAGTCCGGAATGAGAGCCTCGTCGTTATCGGCGCAGGGGAAATTGCCGAAAAGTTCAATTTGATTGGGAAAGTCGCTGATTGAATCTGAGGGAGAAAGCAAGACCCGGATATATCCCCTTTTCTCTGCCAGGTAATTGAATGCCTCAGCCGCGAACGGCACATATGACCAGTAGCGCATGTCGTCCTTTGTCAGGGCGCCCAGCCCCTCGAAAATCCGGTAAGTCGATTTATTGTAGTAAAAACGGCTAAGCGGTGGTTTACCATGACTGAATTCAAAAGTCTGGTCATCAATAGTGATACTCAGATTTTTCCCGGCGTCAGGGAGACTTCTCATATCCAACCAGAGCCGGACCGACTCGTTTGGCAACAGTCGTATCTCCTCGGGGATATAAATATCGACAAGAGCCGCTTCGGTTGGTTTGGTCAAGCGGCAAACCCATTCTGCCCAGCGGTCAGGAGCGGCGCCCCAAACTAATTGCACCATCCCTAAAAACAGGTATGGAGGGAGCAGAAAGAGTTTTAACCTGCTGGCCGGATATGACGTGCGAAGGAAGTAATAGAGGCCGGCTATAAACGACGTTATGATAGCCAATCCAATCGCAATATTGATGGCAACCCCGGCTTGCCCCACGACAGCCACCATATACGGCAGTTTGACTAAAAGGAAATATAGGGTAGCAAAAAGCAGCAGTCCGACTGCCGGAAGAAACCATTTCCGACTAACAAAATTCTTCTGTCCGACAAATCCTATTATTGTCGAAAGCACAAAAGAGGAAGCGATTATTACTATCGGCATAGCATTGAGATTGTACCGAGCCAGAGAATGAAAAACGATATGAACTCCCGTGTAGTAAAGGGGAATCAGCGCCAATAGAATCAGTCCTCTCCCCTTGTATATTATAAACGACCAGATGCCGAAAACCCCGGTCAGTATAATCAAGAGATGAATTACTGTCGTGCCCCCCTGTCTCATAAAAAAACTCTGCTTGAAATCATTATAGGGCTGCCCCCAGAGGCGCACCAATTTCTTGACCAGTAATTTTGCGTACCCGACCGGGTCTTTCCGAATTGTATAACTCACGGGATAAAGCCAGAAATCTTTCTCCGCGAAATCCAGGTCATATCCCTCATACTTGATTGATGAACTTGACCTGAAATTGGCTTCCGAATATCGCGGGTCGCGAATTGCGACGGTTCCAAAATAAAGGGAGGCGCCAACAAGCCAGGGGAGCACCACGGCAATGAATGGCAGCGACGCTTTACCCAGGATTCCCAATCGCTCCCTTAATGATATACTTCTGTCATACAGCAAAACCAAGCCAAATAACAGAAAAAGAAAAGTTGCTGTCGGCTTGGTCAATACCAAGAGCCCGGTAGTCAGACCGAGAAAGTTGATATATTTGTTCTTCTTCCTTTCATACCAACGGAGGGTCAGATAAAACGATAGCAGCAGCAGAAAGATGGTCAACTGGTCGGGCGAAATCATACCGGTCAGAAGCACGAATGGAAAATAGAGTATGTATAGGAGTCCGGCTATGATTGACGTTCTCTGTCCGAACAAGGAGTAAGCGATAACCAGCATCAGGATAAGACTGATGGTATCAAGAAATACATTTAGAAGGCGCACCACGGTAAAGTCCCCGCTTGGACTGACCCAAAAAAGCGCCGCCAGCCAGAGAGGATATATTGGACCTGAAATGAAAATATATTCCTGCGCTTGTTTTATGCTCGGGACCGAATAGTATAGCCACTGAATCTGCTCTCCCGATATATAATTGCTCATCAGGCTTCTGAATTCCAGAACCGATTTGGCGGAATCTTCCATCGTCAGTTTTTCCGGGTGTCCGAATGTTCCCCCGCCAGAGACGGCATGAATAACTCCCAGCGCTGCCGACGCATAAATGCGAGCGTCCCACATTACCGGAAGTTGTTTTTGGCCAAAAATGAACCCCAGTCGCGTAATCAGGCAGATTGACGCCAGAAGCCAGAGGGTGTGTCGAAAGGTCAGATTTGCTCGCATCAAATATATGAAGTCGATCTATTGCGGCTTGCTATGGTACCACTCAAGGGTTCGCCTTAGCCCCTCTTTTAGATTGACCTGAGGATGCCAACGTAACCTGGTTCTGATACGCTCGATATTAAGGACACGGCGGCGAATATTGTCAATATCGCGCCGGTCAATATGGGTCGGGACAACCTCCCTGCCGGACAATTCTGCGAGCAGCCGAATAAGGTCCATTATGCTGGTTTCCACCCCACTTCCCAGATTGAAAACGAGGCCATCGGCCCGAGGCGATAAAAGAGCCGATAAGGTTCCGGTAACGGCATCTTCGATATAGGTAAAATCTCTGGTTTGAAGGCCGTCTCCATGCACCTGGGGTGGTTGCCCTTGCTCGATGGCATCTATGAATTTCGAAATAACCCCGCAATAAGGATTCGAGGGGTTCTGCTTGGGTCCATAAATATTGGAATACCTCACTACCGTTACAGGTATGTAATATGTTTCATAAAAGGCATAGCAGTAGTTTTCACCGGCAAGTTTGGAAACCGAATAGGGAGAAAAAGTAAGCGGGGTCTCATCTTCGGTGATCGGCAGTATTCTGGGGTTGCCGTAAATGGAGGCGGAGGAGGAATAGACAATCCGTTTGGGTTTAGTTTCTTTAGCCGCCATCAAAATATTCAGGGTACCGCCGATATTGGTTTCATAATCTTCTCGGGGATTTTTTGTCGAGACTATAATATTGCGTGCCGCCAGGTGGGCGACATAATCGACTTGTGGCATCAACTTTAGCACGGTCTGAAAATCTGCGACTGACCCTTTCACGAATTCATATTTGACATCCGGGTCGATATTTTTCAAGTCGCCGGTGAAAAGGTCGTCCAGCACAATGACCTGTCCGCCGGCTCGCACAATCGCCTCCACGACGTTGGCCCCGATAAATCCGGCTCCTCCGGTCACTAGCGTTTTAGTTCCGGTAAAATCAATCTTAATCACAATTATTTCCTCAACCTGAGTCCGAGATAGACCATCGGCTTTGCCAGCCGCCACCAATCCCGAAACGGTTTCATTTTGGTGAATTGCTTTCTACTTGCATGATAATATATGGTAATCGGCACTTCTTTGAAGCGGATTTTTTTGGAAGTTACTGCCTTAAACAAAAGATAAGGCTCCAATTCATATCGGTCCAGCCACTCCTGACTCAGGTCGATGCCCGGCTCTTTCAGTATAGAGAGACGAAAAGCGCGAAAGCCGTTGGTGGCATCAGTAATGCGGCGCAGGGTCAAAAACGAAAAGAGCAGCGAATAGATACGGGTGGTGACTTTTCTGAAAGGGCGGTCATTAACCACCTTCCCCCCTTTCATCCGGCGCGAACCCTGCACAAAATCAACTTCATCATTCAAAAGGGGCTTCAATACCGACGCCAACTCCTGCGGTTCATGCTGGTCGTCCCCGGACATTACCACAAAAATATCTTGCCCGCTTTCCAGCGCATAGAATATTCCGGTGCGGATGGCGGCGCCCACCCCGCGATTGATTTCATGGCGAATGACTTTGGCTCCGGCCGCTTTGGCTTCACCCGAGGTATCATCACTGGAGCAGTCATCCACCACAAGAATAGAACACGGAATTGAGGTATGCCTTATCTTCTCCACTACCTTTCCGACCTTTCCCGCTTCGTTGAAAGCCGGAAGCGCAACAACTATTCTATTATCGAGTTTGATTGGGCTTTTCATCCAAAGCCTCTCGTTCCAGTTGTTTCAGTGAGAGATGTTCTTTTCGCAGGTAATAGAAGCCCATCAGGGTAATCGGAATGAACTGCGCGGCATGCAATACAATGGCGCAGGAGACGGCATTGTTGTGGCTGATATTGAAGAAGTTGAGGGTCCAGACAACCCCGCCATGATAAACTCCAATAAAGCCGGGCGAGGAGGGAATCAATATTGATATCGATACCACCGCCAGAAGGACATAGGAGGCGTAAATCGGCAGGTCAAACCCAAATGCCATAAAGACGAAAATATTCGAAATGCCCATGCAGAGCCAGAGAAAGAGCGTGTGTGCCGAAACGGCAAAAGTCTGGCGCCAGTTTTTCAGAAACAGCAGACCTCTTGAAAATTTGAGAACGATCTGATTGACCTTTTCCCGGGAGCCTGAGGGGAGAAAGAAGAAATAGTTTGAGATAATCCTCCCGGCCCTTTCCGGACAAAAAACTACCGCTGTCGCGAAGAGAAGTCCCAGTACGGCGATTCCCAATGAGAGAAGCGCTCCCAGTTTAAAACTGCTGTCAACCGGAAGCGGAGTTACGGAAAGAATCACCGCCAGTATAAGCAGCAGAGCCAAAAGGTCGAATACCATCCTCTCGGCAAATATGGTTGCCAGCGATGCCGACTTGGTAATTTTCGGCTCCTGCTTTGACAGAGAATATGCCCGAACAAACTCGCCCAGTCGGAGAGGTAAGACATTATTGGCCATGAAACCGACACAGGTTGCCGCCAGCAGTTTGCGATAAGGGACCTCGGCAATCGGACGCAGCATATATTTCCAGCGCTCCGCTCTCTGAAACATGGCAAAAACCACGAAAAAGATGTTGGGCAGCAGCCACCAGTAATTGGCCGCCTTCAGAGCATGTTTCAACTCCGCAAAGTTGACATTGCGCAGAATCAGAAATAAGAACAGAGCGGATATGCCTATACCGAATAACAGGGAAAGCAACCGGCGCTTATTCATGAAATTCTTTCCTGTCCGACAACATTGTTGATGACCTCCAGGAATCGTTCCGCGGCATCATCCCAATTGAATTTTCTCGCCCACTCTCTCCCGCCGCTCTCCAAACTAAGCCGAATAGACTCGTCGCTTAAGACCTGCTTCATCTTGCTCGCCATCTCCGCTATATTTCCATATTCATACAGAAATCCCGTCTTACCGTCCACCACAGAATCGCGCAGTCCGGGGGAATTCGCCGCCAGCACTGCCGTACCGCAGGCATTGGCTTCAATATTAGTCAATCCCCAGCCTTCTTTCATTGAGGGATAGACCGAGAGATGACTGCGTCTGAGAAAATCGACTTTTACTGTACTACTGACATATCCGGTGAATTCAACTTTTCGCGAGATACCCAGGGCCGATGCCCTCTTTCTTAACTGTGGCAGATAATCACCGCTGCCAACAATCTTCAGTTCCGCATCCGGCATCTCCTTTGAAAGCGTACTAAAGGCTTCAAGGAGATGGTCTATCGATTTGTACTTCTTTATCCGTCCCAGGTAAAGGACTGTCGGTTTTTTGAATTTGCCGACGGAGGGGTCATAGGAATATCTCTTTTCATCTATGCCGCAATGCACCACGAAAATATTCTCTCGGGCAATTCCGCGCCTGGCAATGTCATCCGCCGTTGATTTCGAGATGACATTGAATTTGAATTTCTTATAGACAGTCACGAGAGGGCGCTCCGCTAGATAGATATAAAGCCCCAAAACAAAGTTGATTTCTTTAAACACCGAGGTTGAAAACAGATGCGGCACGACGACCAGGGTTGGCAGATTCAGATAAAGGGGCGTATAAAAAGGAATCTTATTGATATCTTCAATTAGAACGTCAAAACTGTTCTTCTTAACAAGCCGTCGAAGTTCCAGGGGAGCAATCAGATTGAAGTTATACCTGCTTCCCTTCCTGATTATTTTAACTCCTTCAATGGTCTCACACTCTTTAGCTCCATCATAAGCAGAGCAAAAGAGCGTCACCTCATGTCCTTTGCAAACCAGCCGTCGCAGGAGTTCTTCCAGATGAACTTCCGCTCCTCCTGCCTGCGGATTCGTTAAGTCCTGCCAGTTGAGCGCCAGAATTCGCATTATCTGACACCCTCAATAGTATCGAACGCCGGGTCGAGTCTTTGAATCTCGCCAAGAAGACGTTGCGACTCGACATCTTCAGGGTGTCTTGAAACCCAGGCTTTAACCGTCTCCCGCAGGCGGCTGAAATACCTGTATTGATAGTAATGACTTACCAGCGCCCGGTATCCATCGACATAATCCGGATAAAGCGTGTGCATCTTTTCCAGAATACTTATTGCATCCGCCACCCGTCCGGCATTCTTCAACGTTATTGCCCACACATGATACATTCTCCCCTTCTCCAAATAGGGCGAGTCCTCGATATACTTCTCCACCGAATCATCACGACCGATTTCCACAAGGAGACGCACCCCATTGATATGCAACTCCGGGGAGAAAGGTATTGCGGCCTGTCCCGCTCTCAGGTATTCGAGCGCGGCCGCCAGGTCTCCCTTATTTCTCATTTCATTGGCAAGAGCCAGGAATCCCTGGGCATAGTTGCCGAAGAGACGAATTGTATTTTCATCTTTGTAGATTTTCTGGTCGTTGATGCCACGATATTGATATACCTCCAGAAGGAGGCGCCGTGTCCGCTCCAGGTCAACCCGGTCCTTGCCCTTTGTCGGAACCACCCGGTACACCATTCCTTCCAGTATCAAATGCTCATCGAGCGCTTGCCCCCCTAATCTTCGGGAATCCTGAGGCACGGTGGTTGTCATAAAGAGGGGATGGCGCCAATTATTCGTTGCGATAATATGTTCCATCACCTGGTCCTGAATCCGCATGGGATAACCGTCAGAAGCCAGATAGGGGCGCAGTTTTTCAATGGTCTCACTGCTCCACGATATCGGCACATTCATCCGGTCGCGAAGCTGTCTGACATACCATGCCGTATTTGCGAGCGACAAATTTACAATGCGGACATCTTTTCGGATGCCGTACACTTCCTGAAGGCACCAGAGAGGGAAAGTGTCATTGTCGCCGTTGGTGAACAGAATGGCATCAGGGTCGCATGATTCCAGATAATTCCTGGCGTAGTCATACGGTATATAATTCCGGGAGCGGTCATTAATATAGTAATTCGCCCTAAGCGGAATAATGGGCGTTACAATCAGAATCGCCGTAAACGCCACTGTGGCAACTCTCGCAGATTTTCCGCCATCTCTGAGACTATCCCGGAACAAACTCACAACTCCGGCCATCCCCAAACCTATAGCCAGCCCAAAAAACACAAACGCCGGCGTGAAAAAATAATCCCGGTTCCGCACTTCCAGGTAATCCAGTTGGGTAACCGGATTCTGACGCGTCCCATCGGCGAAATTCATATATAAAACAATCCCGATTGAACTAATCAGAAAGAGGAGAAGAAAGGGTAGTCCGATTTGCGGTCTGCGACGAATCATCTCCCAGAAGCCAAATAAGCCTAATACGAGAATGATAAAGAAAGATTTTTGTCCAAAACCGTACTGCTCCTTGAAAAACCGCCAGAAACCCATTCTCTGATAATCGCCGAATTGATTTTCCCAAGTTCCGCGGCGGACAAACATCCGCTCTACCATGCTTTCCGAGCCGTACTGTTTTCGCTCCAGAAAACCAATAGTTGCCGCCAGAGAGCGCGACGGTTTATTCATATCCAGTGACGGATTCTGAGAGGAGCGGACAGGAATATAGGCATGGATGGAGAATCCCAGCAGCGCCATAAGAATAACCGCCGTCCCGATTTTCCAGAATTTCTCTTTAAGAGAAATACCGACGGCTATCAGAATTAAAATTCCGAGTATAACACCCCAGAGCAGTTGCCAGATTCCGAGAATGACCAGGGAAATGGCGGCAATGGCAATCAGAAAAGTCCAGTTGAGCATATGGCGAAGAAGCAACCCGAGCGCCAGCAACAGAAGTGCCGTCAGAAGTAGAAAGGAATGGTAACCACTGAAGACCAAGCCCAATAAGGTAAGAATACCGGGGGCAAGTGAATAAATCGCGATAACAAGCCAATCCCGGTAAATCTCTTTACTCTTGTCGGCTCTTTTCACATTTATCAACCCCCAGATTCCCCATATTGAAAGTAGTATTAGTCCGACAGAAGAAATTAGATTTTCGGCCGAACCGTTTCTGCCCGCTGACCCGGGACCGTTGAAAATGTGGGCAATAATACTGAGAACGAAGGGAATCAGTGTCACGGCAAAAAGAACGATGGTGATCACGGCATTTCTGGTGACCTTATGGGCAAGAGCCAAATGGAACAGGAAAACTATTAAGAAAATTAGCGCGGCGAAATAGAGAGGGATTTCTCCTGGGCGAGACGAAAGCATGAATATCAAATAAAGTTCCGCCAGAAAGAAAAGAGAAATTATTCCCCACTCCTTTGGCCCGGCATCTTTCTTAAGAACGAAAAAGAGGGCTACAATCGGCATCACTATATAGATAGTAAGATGGACGCCTATGCTCAGCATGGCGATGAACGCGATCAGAATCGTGAGGCGAAACCCTTGAGCGGTTTCCCGCGTCTCGAAATATCTCAAACCCAACCAGAATATTAACATCATCAACATGATTGCCAGCGCGTAAACCTCCGCTTCGACGGAGTTACCCCAATGGGTATTGGAGAATGCCAGAAATAACGCGCCAACGGCTCCTCCGAAGTACGGCAGAAAGCGCGCAGCCATGTCGGCGCTGTCGAAAATCCAGTATCGCAGCATCCGCACCAGTATGAGATATCCGAACAGTGCCGCTGTTGCCGATGAAATTACGGAAAGAAGATTCACCCGGACCGCGATATCGGCCGCAATAGGCAGCATCGAAAAGAGCCACCCAAGGATAATATAGAGAGGCGTTCCCGGCGGATGCGGAATCCCCAGAGTATAGGCGCTGGCGATAAATTCCCCACAGTCCCAGAAAGAGAGGGTTGGCGCTTTGGTGAAAAAATAAACCGAAAAGGTGAAGAGAAAGATTACCGCTGCCACCAGGGCATTGACCTTATCAAAATCTGTATCTAAAGAACTCTTGCGGGATGGCAGATTCAAACTTAAAACCTTCTGGAATGCTATTTAACTCTTTATATAAAACAGACTTGTAAATATACTGCTTTTCTCCGTTCTGTCCAGAACTAATTAAATTAAAGTATTGTCAACTCCCTCCAGAGTTTCTTATGATAGAAGCGCCGGAATTAACAAGTCTATGCCTTTTTTCTATTTTGTCAGCGACCTGCATGGTAGTATTGAGCGCTACCGGAAACTGTTCCATCTCATTTTGAAAGAGAAACCGGAGGCAGTCTTCCTTGGAGGCGACCTTCTACCTGCGGGACTTATCCCGGAGTCAATTCAGGGTGATTCCTCTTACGACTTTGTTCGCAATTTTCTGGGTGCCGGCTTCAGAGAACTGAAAGTCCAATTGGGCGACAAATACCCCGGCGTTTTTGTCATCATGGGAAATGATGACCCCCGTATTCAGGAAGTCGTCATCAAAGAATTGGAATATCAAGGGCTCTTGGTGTATCTGCAGTTCCGAAGCGCTCAATTCCAGACTTATACCTTGTCTGGTTATTGTTATGTCCCTCCTACCCCATTTCTTCTGAAAGACTGGGAACGATATGATGTCTCCCGATATCTTGAACCGGGGGATATCTCGCCTGAGGAGGGTTTTCGTTCAGTTGCGGTCAGCGCTTCCGAAATAAGACACTCAACAATTAAAAATGATTTGCAAATACTGGTTGGAGATGATGACCTTTCGCGCGCTATTTTTCTTTTTCACACTCCGCCTTATGGGACGTCGCTGGATATCATTAACTCCCCCATCAGGCTATTTGAAGGAGTGGCGCGCGACAGACATCAAGGAAGCATCGCTGTTCGAGACTTCATTCGGGAAAAACAACCGCTGATTACATTGCACGGACATATCCATGAATCACATAGGCATTCCGGCAGGTGGCTTGAGATGTCAGGCAGAACTGTTATGATGTCGGCGGCGTATGACGGTCCGAAACTTGCTTTGGTCAGGTTCGACCCGGAATCGCCGGAGAAAGCGACAAGGGATATTATTTAATCCCCATTTTTCTTTCGGTTTGGAATCGGCAAAGCACGGGCGGCATCGGTTATTGCCCCAATCTTCGCGGCGTAACTGGTTTTCCGGGCAATATCATCGTCGGTTATGATATGGACATCAAGAAGTCCTCCCGTGCGGTACCCGGTGCGCTGGTAGTTCATCTCATCAAGACAGAGGCTCCATCCGTTCAGCCAGTATTCCAGGCGGCATCTTTTTTCGTCAGGTCCCTGGAAATGAATCAAGATATCGATGTCACTTGCGGGACCGGCGGTGGCGTTTTTGGTACTGCCGAAGACGTAAAACCCTTTCACGCCGAACTTCTCGGGGTCAATAAGTGAGGCAATGTAACTTGCCATCCTCATTCGCCAGCGCCAGGCTTCGCTGGTACCGGAATCCGAGACGGCCGCTTTTGTCTCACCGGAATCAAGAACCGACTTGGGTGGCACCAACAGTCCAATTGCTTCATCAAGGTCGGCATTCATAAGAACCTGAAGCACCATGCCGTTGGTTATTCGGGGAATATCCATCAATCTTAGAGTATCGGAGAGATACTCAAACTCCGGCAGAATTTCCGGAAGAAGGCTGGGGGAGCCTTTGAGGAACCGCTCATTGAAAATGACGCCAGGGTCATCGGGATAAAGCGGCAGATAACGGATGTGCGATTCGACCAGGTCCTGAAAGAAATGTGTCCCGAAAGAGAGGTCGGGAAGGTAGTTTCCCTTCTGACGCGCCACCTCGATAAGCATGGCGGTATTGTTTATGTCGGAGTAAGTTACATTTACACCCAATTTGATGTCTCCCCGGCTGCCCCAACGTCCCGGACCCATCAGGATAAATTGACGTTTGGGCAAAAGTTGGTTGAGACGACTGACGGCGCGACCGACTGCCAGGAGGTCGGCGCGGTCGGGCAATTCCCCGTAGTGCCCGGGGTCAACATAAACAATATGTGTTATATCCGGTACTCTGCCGTTGGAAACAAATCTCTTCGCCGAAAATATGACTCTTTCGGGTGAGACATCTTTCGGAATCGGAACCGCCGCTGCATTATCGGCGGAACTTTGCGGACGGCACTGCAGAAGATAAAAATCATGTCCGTCGGAGGCAAATTCGATATCGACGGGGAAATTGAGTTTGCTTTCGAGCAGTTTGAGTATGGTATTGATTTGTCCCACAAAAGGGGTGCGTGAAATAAGCCCTTCGAAAGCCACCACCAACTCATCACTCTCGAAATCGATATTCGGTCCGACTTGCTGATGAATATGGTCACGGTCGCAAATCGATATCATCTGGCTGACGCGCGGAATCAAGGGACCGCATTCTTTCAAAAACCGCTTAATTTCAACCGTCTCAAAAGAATTATCCTTCAGGTCAATGACATCGATTTTCTTCGGGGAATAGCGGATGATCTCATCGCATGTAATATTCACCCGCAAGCCCGGCTGTCCCGGCGCCACCAGAATCGGATAATCGTCGCTCAACCGGTCAACCGCTCTCGTTCCCAGCCCGGGAACGAATCGAATCAGTCCATCTTCTCTCTTTATCCGCGGCGACCAGCGGAATTCATTTCTGCTGAAAGCGACCCCGGCGAAAGCCGGCATGAAATACTGCCCGATTTTTACCCCCACCACCTCTTGAATCATAATTCCCATCTCTTCGTGGAAGTCAAGAAGCCCGCGCTCTGCGCGGTATTCAATCGGGTCGGGTCCGAAGACGGAGGCATATACTTCCGCTATGGCATCGGTCAGCGCCTCCAGCCTCTTTTCTTTGGGACCCTGATTTGCAAGGAAGAGGCTCTTATACTTGCCGGAGAAGGCCGCTCCCATCCGGTCTTCGAGGAGCGAAGAACTGCGTACTATCAGAGGGCTATCTTTGAAATCATCCAGCGCTACCGATAGCCCCTGGATAATGTCAGGTGGGAAATGAGCGTTCTTGAACGATTGGATTACATGGGGGTACTCAATCCGAACCTGATTGATATCTTTATATTTCTGCTCGGCGACATCTTGAAGGTTATTGTAATTCATAAAATATAGAATTACATCGGAGGTGATATACCAGGTCTTCGGCGCTTTCAAATTGCTCAGCAACCCCGATGCCACCTCCGCATTTTTCAGAATCTGATATGCTAGAAACATTCCGGCCGCCTTCCCCCCCAGTTTGCCGTGAGATTCGGGACCGTAAATGACATTCTGCATCAGAAGGTAGAAGTCGACAATCTCAATATGATTTTTGGCAATATTTATATAGTCCAGTTGGTCGGAAAAGAACCGGCGCACCAGAGAGACACGGGCGCCCCTCTGCGAGAGTGTCGGCAGGTCGACTCCTCCGGGGGACATACGGTAATACTTCCGAAGCGCCTCCGAGACTTCCGCCAGGGAGGAATTGCGGTTCAAGGTTTCCAGAAGAAAACTCATCCGGTCTTCATGAATCCACTTCTGGATTACCGTGAATATTTCATTATCGCTCAGATGGTCGGCGGCGATTTTGAAAGTTTCATCGCTCAGAAAATCGCTTGAGAATGATAGAGTCCGTTTCTGATACGGGCGATTGGTATCGGCAAAAACCTGGTCTTCCTCCGAGCGCTGGTCCGGGTTGTAATACTGCTGCAGGCGCTTGGCTTCCTCTACACCGCTCCAACAGAGATAATTGAGCATCTTGTGCGATATATTAAGAAAGAGATTCCGGTCGGTCTGGCGCAAAAGGTTTAGCGCTACCTGCCAGGACTGACTGTTCTCCTCATCTTTTTCGGTTCCAGTTTTCTTGAGGCTATGAAACAACTGTTTCATCCGATGATACATCACGAAATGCCCCAGACGGTCGGCGATGGTATTTATCAGTTTGGCTTCTTCTTTGAGGAATGGTCCGACATCAGATGCCGGCAGTTCCTTGGTGTAATAGACTTTGAGCGACCCGACCACTTTGTCCTGCACGACGATACTCGAACTGAGCACCCAGCGGGTTTCCGCGAAATTCTGCGGCTGATATATGGTGTCTTCAAATTCAATGCGTGGCTGACAGGAATCGGGATACTGCAGTCCCTGAGGGATGGCCTGAATGACCCCCCCGAAGGCGTCATCAAGCGTAATATTGACATTACTCAGGACTTCTTCCACTTCATAAAGGCAATTAAGTTCCTTTGCCCGTTCCTGAAGCGAGTCCAAGAGGCGTCCCTTTATTTTGTCGGCGTCACTCATTTCTGTATACTATTCCTCGTCCTCTTCTGCCGTCAACTTTAATTGTAAGAGGCTTCCGTAATCTAATATGCCGTATAAAGGTCATCTCTGTCAATGCCTCTTGTCGATTCAAAAAACCAAAATCAATCCGGTCCTCGGCATTATTCAGAATCGTCAGGTAGCAGACCTGAAAACTAACCAGGTTGTGGAAGAAGTGCGATCCCTGGCTCGGTTCGATATCCTGGTCTGGCAAGATAACCTCAACGACCGCTCTTGCTCCGGAAATCTGGCTCCAATCCACCGGTACGCCAAGCCAGGGCTCGCTGCTTCCCCAGCGGCCAAACCCTATTAACAGATACGGCCGCTCCACCTCTGTCAATTTCCGGTTAAGGACTTCAACTTCTTCCGCTATACGAGCTGTCTCCGATAATTTGAATGTTTCCGGTTTAACAAAAACGATATCGGCGATTCCTTCAATTATGCCGTTTCCCATGACCTGGCTGGAACGAACGATTACCTTCTCTGTTTGCATTTCAACACTGCTCAAGGAAACCTCTTTATCCCTTGATGCCATCGGTCGCAGTTGAAGATACCCCAGGCGGCATTTCACCGTATCTGCATCGCGGGAAAAGGTCATGGCAAATTCCATCTCAATATCGGAACCAACTTCCTCGGTGCTTATCTGAATCAGATGATTAAGCAGGTCATTCAGGGGGAATAAACGGGCGCTCAAAAGCGGTGCAAACGTGACCACTCTGATTCCCTCCTGGCCGATACCGGTCACGAGACGGTCGTTTTGAGGCTGATAAGTTGATGCCGTCAGAATCAGAGTCCCATCCCATTCGGCATCCTTAAGGTCCAACCTGATCAGGTATTCTGCTTCCTTAATCGGGTCATGCGCCGGCGGCTTTCCCATATTGACGGCCCAGAAAGTGGTCTGACTCATCTTGGCAAGAATTGCCATCGACTTGAATGGTGGCATAGCGCGCGGATAAGATGGGGCATAACTCCAGACCTGGCCGCCATCAACAATGGTCTTCCCCAGACCTAACGCCAGACTTACCACTCCCTGCTCGGGAGTGGCGTGCCCGGTGGGATAATGATTGACTGAGCGAGCGACTCCGGAAATATCGGGATAGAAGCGGCCGTTGTGTCGTTTGCCCACAACCTCCTGTATAATCACAGCCATCTTCTCGGCCGAGGGTGGTTTCCGAGTCGATTTCAGATAACTGCGGGCTTTTTGAAAATGTGCCGAGGCATAAACAAACTTAATCGCCTCAACCAGCCGTTGAAAGCGAATATCGGTCTCCGGCTGATTGTTCGGAATCATTTTTGTCCCATATACCCCAGCAAACGGCTCCTGCATGGCATCTTCCAGGAGACTGGACGACCGGATTGCCAGAGGAGTATGAACATGAGAAATGAGCGCCCGGAGATCGCCCACCAGTTCCGGAGCCAGTTCCCCCCGTTGAAATATCAGGGCTATCTGGTCGTCACGATACTCCCGAAGGACCTCTCCGTAAAGATTATTCTCTTGCATGAATCTGTCATAGAATTCAGTGGTTATGACAGTAAGGGTCGGGATGTTCAATTCCAGTGACGGGAATCGCTCGCGCTGGAATCGGCGGGCAAGAATATTCCTTACATGTACTAGACCGGAGGCCTTCCCACCGACCGCGCTGTTGCCGATTTTGGTAAAGGTATCGGCTCCATCCCAGAATCTGCGGTCAAATGGTTTAATCTCGACGGCCGGGTCAATTCCGGAATCATCCGAATTAGTCATAGGGTTAAATTAGGCTATGCAAACGGTCGAGGCAAGTTTAGAATCGCCGTTCTCACACCGGCATCAAAAATAAAAACCCGGCCAGGATTCTACCTAACCGGGCTTAAGTCGCAATTCAAGAATAGACTATTACACCCAGCCTCTATCGCGGCAAGCCTGGGCAACGCGGTTCACCGCTATAAAATAAGCGGCATCCCGCATATATATGTTTCGTTTCCTCGCCAGTTCACTTACCGAATGAAAAGCAGAGGTCATTTTCAGATCCAGTTTGCCGAGCACTTCATCTTTTTCCCAGAAATAGTTCATATTGCTCTGGACTTGCTCAAAATAACTGCAGGTCACACCGCCGGCATTAGCGAGAAAATCAGGTATCATGAAAATCTTCCGCTGGGCGATTATCTGGTCGGCATCGGGTGTGGTAGGACCATTGGCCCCTTCGGCAATTAGTTTTACACGGGGAGCAATCCGGCCAACATTATCCGCGGTAATCTGATTCTCCAGCGCAGCCGGAATCAGAATATCGACATCCTGCTCAATCCAGGCATCGCCATGAAGTATCTCATATCCCATTGCCTTGGCTTGATTCTTATCTATCCCGCCGAAACGGTCAGTTATCTTCAACAGCGCCTGCAAATCAATTCCGGACATTTTTCTGAAGGTATATGACGTCTGGTCGGTCTGGTCCCAGCAGGAAACACAAATCACTTTGCCGCCAATCTGCTGATATAACTGAATCGCGTACTGAGCGACATTCCCGAAACCCTGAACACTGGCCATGGTATTCTCAACCTTTATATTTAACTCTTTGAGCGCCTCTCTGAGAGTAAATATGACGCCGTAACCGGTTGCTTCAGTTCTGCCAAGCGAACCGCCCATACCGACAGGTTTGCCGGTGATCAAACCGGGATAGTGACCCCTATTAATTGTTTCAAACTCGTCAAGCATCCAGAGCATATGCTGGGCGGAAGTCATGACATCCGGCGCCGGAACATCAATAAGAGGCCCGATATCCTTCGATAACTGCCGTACCCAGCCGCGGCAGAGATTCTCCTGCTCTCGCATGCTCAAATTGTGCGGGTCACAGACAACCCCTCCCTTGCTTCCTCCAAGAGGAATGTCGACCACCGAGCATTTCCAGGTCATCCACATGGAAAGCGCTCGAACCGTGTCAATCGTCTCGTGCGGATGAAAACGAATGCCGCCCTTGCCCGGTCCTCGGGCGTCATTATGCTGTACACGAAAGCCGCGAAATATTTTTACGGTACCGTCATCCATCCGAACCGGAATATTGAACTGATATTCCCGCATCGGAAATCTCAGCAGGTCCCGCATCGCCGCATCCAGACTCAGAAAATCTGCCGCCCGGTCGAACTGCGCCTGCGCCATGGCAAACGGATTAAACGGCTTGCTATTCATTAAGATTAACCTCCTGGTTCTTACAACGACGGACTATCAATCACAATCAACCTGAAGATTGTGGTCGATTTCGTCCTCTTATAAAGATTCGTATACCGCTTTTTGCCTGAAAAGTCAAGTCCTTTAGTGGGCAAATTTGCGCCACTTTGAGAAATATTTCACCTATTCTAAACAATTATAATTATATCTTGACATCGCAAATACTAATGTTATACTTTATATGATAATGCTAATACACTGTATCATATTTTATTACAATGCGCCATGGGCAATATTTCCCATAATGCAATCAAACCTGATGCCGAATCTGTCGGCCAGATAATTAGCATATTTATCTTAGAGACATCCCCCCCAAATTATACATCTTTGTGATTTTTTTCACAGAATTCTGTGGCTCGGCATCAGTTGATAGTCGCCTTGATTCATCGAATGATCCTAAGTATCAATCATCGGCAATGTTAAGGGACCATCGGGAATGACTGCCACTGACTGACGACAACCGTATTCATTTACCCGTTCTTTTATGACTTCAATGATACTACTTGCCTTCTTCATCTTGCATAAAGCAGTCTTCTCCATAGAAAGTTCGGAAAGGAGGTAAACGCGCGCTTTCATGATAATCTGCAATAGTTTCTGTACCTGCCAGCGGTCGGATACTCGATAAGAGGGATCAGAAATTAAATCAAGAATAGCGGCAGGATTATTTGCCACATTCAAAATCTGAGCAAAGTTGCCGTCATCAGGTATTCCCCGTGAGCATTCGGAAACCGCAAGTATAATTCCTCCATCAGCAACAATTCTGGAGGCGGTGGTAATCCCTTTTACCGTCTGATAAAGATTTTGGTCCAGCGGATAGCCGGAATTGGAGACTATTACCAGGGGATATCGTTTTTTCACTCTTGCATTGGCGACTCGCAAAGAGTCATTGGCGCCGACCCGATGCGCTTCGATATAGTCTCCGGCGTAAATACCGGTCACCTGTTTGGCGGAATTGAGGGTGACATTGACCAGAAAGTCAGGCGGCGCCAGGGAGGCAATTTCTCTTGCCAGCAGTTGCTGGGGATTGTCTTCCAGTACACCATAGTCTGAGCGGGGATGAGCGATTACATCGAAAGAGTGAAAACTGTTGATAGTCTCCATACCGCAGATTGCCGGACAGATTCCTTTTGCTCCGCCGGAAAACCCGGCAAAAAAATGCGGCTCAATAAACCCTATCACTATTTTCTTGGACGCCTTCAAATATTCCCTATTAACGATGACCGGAACTCCGCTTCCACTGCGCCCCAGAAATTCCAGTTGGCCAGCAGCAGCGACATTATGGCAAACTACTCGGTATCTGTTTACAATTGAGGTCCCCAGCAGGTCAGTTAAATCCTCTGTTGAGGGAGGACGATGAGTCCCGGCGCCAATCAGGATTGTCACGTTTTCAGGTCGAAGTCTGCAGTGCTGCACTATCGCGGGTATCAGAAGTCTGTTAGGGACGGGACGGGTGCCATCTGACGTTACTATGACGACCGAATCGTCAGGACTTATGATTTCGCGCAGCGGCGCTGATTTTATGGGAGATTCGACCGCTTTTTTGAAACTGGCTTCAAAGTCCGAAATTACCTCGGCATCTCCCCCCTGGATGATATCCCAATCGGCAAGAGCGGGGTCAAGTGGCAGATCGATTTTGCCGCGGCCGTAAGCGATTGCTACTGATGTTTGCCTCGTCGGGGGCATCTGCTAATTTATCAGTTGAAGAGCGTGATTAGCACCGCAATCCAGACAATGGCAATAGCCACAATTCCGGCCGGTTTATCTTTCCCAGCCATCAAGGCGATAGCGGAAAAGAGAAGCGCCGCGCCGAGCCGAACCGTAAGACGGTTCAATGCCCTCACCCCGAGGGCGTCAGCCAGAAGCATTCCGCCGGCAATAAATAACGATATATAAACCAGCCACAAGAGATTCCCTTTTCCGTTCGCACCGGTATCGTTACTCATATTCTTTCAAAAACCTTTCTATCCCTCTCTGGATTGCCGTGGCGACCTTCCTATGAAATTCCGGCCTCTTCAATAAGGCTTCCTGTTCCGGCAATATAATGAAAGCGGTCTCCACCAGCACGGCCGGATATTGCGTGGGACGCGCTACGGCCAGATTGCCATGGTAGGTTCCGAAATCTTTCAGCCCTGTTGCGGCGCGGAGTTCCCGTTGAATATTCCGCGCCAGGCCTATGGAGTGCGGATGATAATAATATGTCGAAACGCCATTATTGACAAAAGGATTTAGTCCATCCGGCAAGGCATTATTGTGGATGGAAATAAACAGGTCGGCGCTGTGCTGCTTTGCTATAGAAGGACGGTCATAAAGAGAAACATGCGACATATCATCGCGAGTCATCACCACTCTTGCCCCTTTGCGAGATAGGTTGTTTCGTAAAGCCAGGGCAATCGCCAGATTGGCTTCGGATTCTTTCAGGCCGGTAGGACCGACCGCACCCGGGTCGGCCGAGTGTCCCGGATCGATGACTATAACCAGGTCTTTTACTTTCTTTACGTTTTTGGGAGGCTTGCGAATCTTCAGTTGAAAGATATTCCCGTCATAATCGGCATCATATCCCCATATAGAGCGATTCGTTTTTACCACCAGGCGAAAGAGTTCCGGTTCAATCTGCTGCCAGGTGATGATTCTTATAAGGTCATCCTGGGAATCGTACCGAATCCAGTCGGTATTGGTATTGACTCCGAACAGGTCAACGATGAGCGCCTTATCATCCTCTTCTATAATTCGAAAAGGATGCCGTACCGCCAGAGGCACGGTGACAGTGATATCGGAATCGGAAGCGAATGTGCGCACCGTTCTGGGATAAGAAAACACCGGAGGGCGGCCCTTTTCCAGAAATTTTATCGACCCATTATTGACCCATCCGATTTCGGAAGGCGACAATCTCAGTTTCACCCATTCGCCCTCATATCCGACCGCCTGCGCCAGGACACCGCGCGGTTGGAATATTGTAATGTACCCTTTTCCGGGACCTATTCTTATGGTTTGCACCGAGTCTCTAAATTCAACCATCGATGGATATTCGGAGGGATTGAATCGGACAAGTATGCCGGAACTGTCGGATTTAGTGGCCTCTTCAAGACGCAAAAGATTGAGCATTTCGAAGTTAATATTATCGAGCGGGCGCTTTTTCAATGTCTCAATCAGTTCGGCCAGAGTGGGCGCCCTAAGATGGAACATAAGCGGCAGAGAATCATCCATCACCGTTTCGGGCACTTCCATATACCCCTGATAAATGCCGCCAAAACGTCTCGGTGAGGAAACAGCCATAGTCCCAAAAGCGGAATTAATTGGATTTGAACTGGTCGAAGGGAGCAATTCTACCATCGGCACAGAATCGGCGATGCCGGGCAGGGAAAAACTGGCGATGCAGCCCGGAGTCCCCAGGAATTCCACCGAAAGTATTTCTCCCTTTCTAAATCCCAGACCGCGCCCTGGCTGACTTTTTATAATCACCAATGAATCAAAATCGAATTCTACTTGTTGCCGAAGATTTATAGGCCAGACCAGCACCGACGTATCGGCCCCGCTTACCGCTGTCAGTTCAAAGTTGAAAACGCCGGGGGAAACGGGAAGAAAAGCGATGTATCCGCCTTCCTCATGCACAGGAATCAAACTGCCGTTTATCCAAAGAGTCGCTCCCGGAGTAACCGAACCTAAAATGAAAGTTGAGTCAACGCTCGCCAGAGTGTCTCCGGAGTGAGGGTAAACGACTTTGATTTCCGGCGCAGCGGCTCCGCAAGGGGATATTAGCACCGCCAGCGCTGCAATCAGAAAGAGAATTTCTTTAATCGATTTTGTCATACCGGAAACGTGCCTTCAATTTTGGTCCGCCGATAATATCTTCACAAAGATTAATCTTATCAATATTAAACATGATACCAGTGGCGCAGTCCTGCTCAAGCAACAGGGGGCCATCGAGGTCAAAATAGTCGGCAAGAGACGCCATGTAAAGCGCCGGCGCTATCGCTACAGAGGATTCTACCATACATCCCAGCATAACCTTTCGACTGTCCTTTGCGGCTTGTTTGGCTATCGCTGCCGCCTCCAGAATGCCGCCGGCTTTTGCCTGCTTGATGTTTATCCCATCAACATAATCGGCAAATTTGAGATAATCTTCGAGAACATTCACTCCTTCATCAATGAAGAGTGCAACGTTGAAGCGCCCCTTCAAATACTGCCATTCGGCCGCCAGTTCCGGTTTGGTCGGCTGCTCTATCAATTCAACCCCAGTTTGAGCAAGTTCGAAAAGCATCCGTTCCGCCTTTTCCAACGACCAACCGCCATTGGCGTCAATGCGAAAATTCCTGCCGGTAATTTTCTTCAATTCAGGGAGAAGTTCTTCGTCACCGTCAAATCCCATCTTGAGTTTGATAGTCGGATAAGGCGATTCCTTTATCTCAGAGATCATTTCGCTTATGGAGGAGATGCTGACGGTAAATGATGTCTTAATTTCATCCGGCGCCTCGAGGTCAACTATCTCCCAGGGATACTGCCCCAGTTTTCCCGATAAATAATGCAGATATGCAGTAGACAAAGCAAATCTGGCGGAATGGTTTAATTCAAATCTATTGATTTCTTCCAGAACACCTACTGATGGCTTCTCGGTTCCTCTCAAAATCTCAATTCCAATTTCCAAATCACGCTCGATTTCTTCCTTTGAGGGACCGTAATAGACGGAGCCGGAGGCCTCTCCCCAATTGCAGCCGTCTATCTCAACAAAAAGGCTGGTTTTGGAGGCGGCTTCCCCGTACGCCACCCGAAAAGGTCGACGTAGCCTCATCTCTATCGGAAAAAATCGAATATCTATTTTATGACCCTCCGTGCTTCCAGGAATATTTTCACCAAATCCGGCCGGTAATTTTTCCGCCCCGGGGCCATCGTCTCAATGGCAACGCCGCCGGCTCGCAATGACGAATGAATGAACTGCCCGTGATCCATGGCTACCGCCACATGACCTGTGAAAAAAAGCAGGTCACCCGGCAGAACTGATTCGCTTTCCAGTTTCATCCCCTGCTGCCGCTGGTCTTTACTGTCGCGCGGCAAACGGATACCAAAGCGCGTAAAGACCATTCTTACCAGAGCGGAACAATCAAACCCAAAGGGAGTTGTCCCTCCCCATAAATAAGGGGTGCCGAGAAATTGACGAGCCTCTTTGATTACTTTTGCCCTCAAGTCATCTTTTCCAACATATTCAGCATATGCCAGACCTTTCGGCGGAAGATTCAGACAGTTTCCAGTAAGACTCTCAACTTCTACTTCCCCTTTGGCTTCCTTTTTCAGTCT
The DNA here is from genome assembly GCA_020724775.1 of Ignavibacterium sp. GTDB lineage: Bacteria > Zixibacteria > MSB-5A5 > GN15 > PGXB01 > DYGG01. Next base: position 32,828 of record DYGG01000007.1, read on the forward strand.
CAGCGGGGTGCCATAGAAAAGAAATCGCGGAAGGAGGGTATCGTCACTCCAACCGGGGAGGTGCAGAGTAGCAGCCGTAACCAGATATTGCGGGGTAGCAAGGGCTGATTTGTACCGCTTTCCGGATATAATTTCAACGGCCGCTTCACTTACCCAGCCGGTATATCCATCGGCTTGCTCCACATGAAAATACCCGGTGCGGCGGGAGTAGATTTTTAGCGGCTCATTGAACAGAATCTGACTGCGTCGCTCCGACTGGAATTTCGGTTCCGCGCGCAAGTCCGTTACGTTTTTTATGACCGTTCCGTAATACATCGCTTAATCAATTAACTCCTGGACGCCCGCTTGACAACAAAAAAATAGCCCCGCCGTGTAAGACGGGGCTATCATCTGCGAACAATTTCTTAGAAATTGATGCGACCGGTAAAGTACTGATTATTGTCGAAAGTCTCCGTCTCCGTCCAGGAGTATTCGAAAGTAACATCAGTATTACCGAAGTTCAGCGTCAATCCGGCGCCAAAGGAGAGGCCATACACATATGACTCCTGCTGCGAGTAATTGTACCCGGCGCGCAGGAAATACTTGCCGTCATACCCGTATTCCAATCCCCCCTGCCAGAGGTCTTCAGAATAGTTATTGGAACAGAAATTACCGCTGACCGTGGCGAGATTCGGGCCATTGCTCAGAAAATCAAAAGACATTCCCAGATTAAATGAACTGGGCAGGTCGAAAGTCGCCGCGACCGGGCGCGCCGGACGCAGGTCAAGAACGCGGTCAAAACCGCGGCCAGTGAATTTCATCTCCGGCCCGTAGTTCTTAATCACCATTCCCAGCGAAACGCCGTGCCAGTTGGGACGATAAATGAAACCGACATCAAAAGCCACGCCGGAAGCGGAAACTTCAAATATCCTCTCATTTATATACATCCCGGTGGCGCCGAAGGTGACATTATAAGTCAATGTTCTGGCGTACGACAACGACAGCACCGAAAGAGAGGGGTTGAATACTCTTCCCGTCCCGTCCGGAAACTCTTCGGTTGTCTCCTCCAAATCACCGATAGAGACAATCTTAGCGCCAACGCCAAGAATGCCGAAATCGGACATATTAGTGGCAACGCCAACAAAGTTGACATCAATATCGGCAATGTACGGCTGATGGCTGAAGAACGCCTCGGTTCCTTCAAGAGTTGCCAGACCAGCCGGATTCCAATAAATCGATTCTACCCCGGAGGCGTTGGCAGTTACCGCACCACCCATCGCCGTGCCGCGCGCACCGATCGGGATACGCAGCTCCTGGGCGCCGGCAGTACCTAACCGCCTATCGCTCCCCGCGTAAGCCGTGCTAAGGCTTGCCGCAAGGAGAATCAGCATCAGAAATACTATTTTATTCTTCATCGCTTTTATCCTCCTTGCTTAGTAAATCTTCAAGACTTCGGCTTCAGTGAACACCGCTATTTTGCCAATCTTCTGGCCGAATCCCGGAGCATCAACGACATAAATATATATGCCTGATGCCACCGGCAATCCTCTCTCGGACAGAAGATCCCAACTGGTGATAGCTGAAGGGTCGTCTTTCTTGATAGTCCGCACCTTATCCCCGGCAATGTTATAAATCGAAATATCGCACTTGCGCGGCAAATGATGGAACTTCAAGGTGTTAAAGCCCGGAGACGGGTCATAAGAACTGTATAGATAGAACGGATTCGGCACCGCCTTTATCTTGTCCAGTTCGTTCTGTGATGCAGCATATGTTAGCGCTTTAGGCGTAAACAGGAATGTATCAGCAGGTGTGTTGATCTTTGCCGGAATGATCAAGAATTGATCCTCACCTGTGCCCCCGGGCGAGAATACAGCATTCCCTCTCCTGTTCACCGTCAGAAAGTACATTACGGGAATAGGGTCGTTCAGCATGTCACCCTGATAAACAGGATTTGGCGTTTCGCTATAATCAGCGTCAAGAACCCAGAGCCACTCACGCGGACCATTACCTGATGTATTACTGACTCCATTCGCAACAAATTCAGAATCTGCAAAGTCGGTATGAGCACGAGGCCAGTATTTTCCGTCAAGAACAGCGTATGGTTGATTATTCTCAAGATAAGCCAAAGCCAGCCTTCTTGGGGGGTTCGCGTCAACATTCCACGCCGAAATCGGTACGCTCTTTGCAAAGTCCTGGAAGCGATAACCCCCGTCAATCGTATTAATCATAAATGGGGCGAATTCGGGACGTGCCGGCGGCGAAGTAAATCCGCGACCATAGCGGTAGGCGTAAGATACATTGGTATCACTTACATCAAAGTTACCTGTCGCATCCGCTTGAGCAAGCACCAATAAAACGTTAGCGAGCCTTTCCGGCCCCACTCTCACGTTTGCGCTACCGAATACGTCTCCAGGTCCTGCCCACCCCAAAGAACCCTCTAACGACTCAAAGTGAAAACCATCTGCACTCACCCAAGTAAACCGTCTTGTTCCTGACGGAATTCGCCAACCTTCATCAGAGTCACCTTCAAAACCAGGCTTTACACCTGGCTGGGGCGGACCCATCACTTTCGGCATGAAACCGTCAATTATCGGATACTCATTATCTCCAGATTGGTTTACCAGATACTCGAATAACCTCACACCTGTCGTTACGTCGTCCAGATGCCAGGCGATATCTGTAGATACATAAGACGTTTCAGGTTCCTCACCAGATAGATCAACAACTGTGTCAATCACTATACCAATGGTATCTTCAAAGACCACTCTGTAAGTGTGCCCTGTCAGCTGTGTTGGGTCAACTATGACGACTTCAACAACCCCGTCAGACAGCCCAGAGGTCTTCTGGACCGTAGTATCCAGTTGGCCTGCAACACCATGATAATTATATCCGGCTGGAGGAGCCTGCGGCGTCACGCTGATTGGGATTCGGTTTGCCGACGTAAGGGTCTTAGGAGTAGCAAAAGGATCATAAGAATAGGCTTCAACTCTAAAGTAATATTGAGTGGCGTTTCTTAACTGGCCACCCAATAGGTAGTCCTGTTCTACTATGAAAAACCTCTTCAATCCATTATCAGAACCAAACTTCACACCGCGTGTTTCCAAAACGCCAGTAAGCGGGTCAAGCACTTCATCCAGAATCTGAGCAAAGCCATTTACCACGTCGTAATTGGCAATCCTCTTCCAGGGACCGCTGGGAGATTCACCCTGATATATAGTATATCCTTCAAAGGCATAATCGCCCGGGTCAACTTCCGAAGTGTCTGTCCACCTGAGGCTTATTTTGCCGTCGAGTTCCTTGGTGGTTACTACTGGCGGGGCTGGTGTTTTCGGCAAATTGAAATCAAGGTCATAAGCCGACTGGGCGAATCGGTCATAGTACTTCATCACGGCAATTGAAGACAGGCGGTCACCGCCGCGACCAACGACTATGGCAGCCAGGATTTCAGTACTGTCACCGGGACGGAACTCAATCGGTCCCGTGCTCTGCATAAACCGGCGGTCAGCCGGGGCTACATCCAAGTCACCAGTACCGGCAATCGGGTCGCCACTCAAAAAATACTTGGTGACTAATCCGGTCGTTGGGTCAGTGTAAGGTGACCCATCCCGGTTCAAGCCACGCATGTAATTGTAGGTTTCCTGGAAGTTATCCGGGTCAGTTCCATTAATATATTTATTAAATGAAACCATCCCCATATTGGTATAACCGGGCCAGAGAGTATCCCACATTTTTGCGGTATCGGCCATGTCGCCGGTGAAAATCAGAGGACCCTGGAAGAAGTCGTATCCCAGACATGGCGGAGTGGAGTGGTAATACTGGTCGTCGTTGTCAGAATTGTAACAGAAACCGAGCGACAGCGTAGTATCGCAACCTACAAAGTCATCGCCGGCGCCGCCCAGGTCTGGGTCGGCCCAGAGAGACATGTAGACGTCCTTAAGAACATTCGAACCGCGGTTATAAACCTGCAGTCTGATGAAGACGATACTGCCCAGCGCATCCTCTCTGGTGAAGGCAAAAGTAGTCTGCTTGACTTCAATTCCGAGAGGATCGGTTTCACCGGAGTTGTTAGTATGCTGACCCGGATCGGCGTCATTATAAACCGCCCAGAGCATCTGGTCGCCTATCATCTTCGGTATGGTATCGCCGGTGATAGTGGTCTCGATAGGAGCCCCCTGGGCGACGGCATACTGAAGATACTCCAGATAATCCTGGTTGGGATTACTGGCGAGGCTTTCTGCATACAGTTTATAGACGCGGAATTCCGGCCGGTCAGGGAGGAAAGTTCCACCCTGCATCGGACCCGGCACATACTCATCGCTGTATTCAGCGATAATCACGCGCACTTCACCCGAAACCGAATCGACTCCACCGATCCAGAGCCCCGACGCATATAGCGGCGAGGAGATATTGGAACCGTTCTCGATAGAACCGATATCAGTGTACGGGTAATAGGTACCGTAATCATGGCCAAATACCCCGGCCAGATCTCGGCCGAAGTTACCGTGATTGGTGACAAACATGAAAATTAAGTTGGCGTCAATGTACGACTCATTGTCAATCTGGGTCGATTTCATTGCCCTCATCCAACTGGCGTTTTCTTTCCCCGCCGGGGGCGCCGCCGTCAGAGGCAAAGCCAACAAAATGAATATTAATAGTGTTCCTAAAAATCTTATTTTCATTTTCCTATCCCTCATTCTTTAGAACGACATCCGCAGCCCAAAATAAATCATTCTGGGATTAGAGTAGTTCTTAGGGTTATTCTGGCCAAGATTATATCTGTATGCAAACTCCTCGCCGGTCCCGGCGGTGCTGGCGCGCACCTGGCCTTCGGGAGTCTCCAGATAACCTGAGGTATATGCCTTGCCGGTGCCTTCATAGACCGACAGAACATTTTCTTTATTGAGCAGATTCTTTATCCAGATATATGGCACCAGATTGAAACTGCCCACGCGGACAGTCCTTTCCGCCTTGACATCCACCGTGAACTGCCAGGGTAGATTGGCGGAGTTGATAGGACCGGTCGGTATCTGCTGGACGGAAGCATTGGGACTGACGCCGTCGTAAATCTGCATCGGCGTATAAGGCGTGCCGCTGGCAATCTGAATAACTGCGCTCGCTCCAAAATTCTCCAGAGGACGGAAATTGCCCAGAACCGGACCTTCACCTTTGACGGTACGGAAGTCAATTACGCCTATAATACTATGCCGCTGGTCGTAATCGAGCGGGTTCGTCCTCTTGGGAGTACCGGTCGGATTCTTCCAGGCAATATTGAAGGTGGACTGAGCATAAGAGCCGGTCCCCGTCGCATAACTGAGCGAGTACTTCAGGTCAAGAGCCAGATTTCTGGTCCGACGCATGGTCAGATTGAAATCGAATCCTTTGATGGTGCCATAGTCGGCGTTGGCGAAGAAATCATACGCCTTCGGGAATACGCCGTCAAGATGAAAAATCTGCGTCAGGTCCGAGACATCCTTGTAATAAGCCGTCAACTCAACCGCGGTATTATCGCCCAACTGATGTGTCATACCGAACTCATACTGGGTCGTCATTTCCGGCTCCAGATTCGGGCTGGGGAACGGATAATACGATCCGGCCGTCACACGGGCTTCGAGGAAATCGTAACCGGTGTAAAGACGAACCAAATCCGGTCTCTGATAGAACTTGCCGAAGTTGAAGTAAAGTTGTGTCTTGTCACTGACAGGGAAAGAAACACCCAACCGGGGTGACAGACGCGAAAATGCTTTGCTGTCTTCCAGGTCAGTGCTGTCCAGACGGCTGTCACCGACATTGCCGGCGTCAAACGGACGATAGATATTCTTCAGGCGAAGCGCCTTGTAATCAAAGTAATCATAGCGCAATCCGCCGTTCAGAATCAATCCGCGCCATTCGAAACGGTCCTGAACATAGATTCCAAGATTAATCGGATGCTTCGTGTTATTCATGAAGTCTTCATCATCTGATTCATCTCCGGCGAGGTCATAACCGTAACGGTTCAGACGCTCTGTGGTCTTGGTCGGGTCATGGTCCTGAGTCGCGTTCAAGTTCTCGAAATACCGAAGCGTATGACGCTGGAAGTCAAATCCGAACTTGATGGTATTGCTTGGTGTCACCTGGCTGGTAATATCACCCTTGATACCATAGTAGGATGACTTTCTCTGCAGATAGTTGGGCCAAAATGACTCCACAAAGGTTACAAATGAATCTGCTTCTGTTCCCCTTAAATCTTCAGGAAAACCGAAGTAGATATCACTGTAAAAGAGACTGTCTCCCTCGCGGAAGAGGTTGTGTACGTCATATTCCGGATTCGCAAGGACGTCGATTCGAATCACCGAATCGCGATTGTTGTAGTCGCGAATTTCGATTTTTCGCTCATAAGCGTTATAATCTTCGAAAACCTTTCCATCCCCGCGCGTGCGCTCCGTCAGGAACGACGATATGGAGAAGTTGTAAAAGGTGTTCGGATTGAGCTGATGAGTGATTTTGGCATTCAAACCGAGATTCTTATCGACATAATAAGGCGAATGTTCAACCTGGCTTACAAAAGCCGGATTCAGGTAGTAATGACGATACTCCTGCCATCTGTCGTAGGAGCCGTTGCCATTGACAGAGAGTTTCATATTCTGCGACAGTTGAAAATCGAGTTTTCCCTGGTAAGACCAGCCGCGCAGGGAATTGGCCGGAAGGCGCTGAGGCTCCTCAAAGTGCGAATCCAGCCCAGAATTCTTGTAAACATCCTCTGTTACAGCCGACGGTGTGCGGTCGGCAAGGAAGCGGCGCTCCCCTGAGAAGAAGAAAAAGGCATTGTCCAAGCCCGGAATGGGACCGCTCAGGTCAGCCGAGTACCAGTTCTGGTCATAACTGTCGTATCCGAAAATGCTGGCGACGTTATCGCTGACCAGTTCCAGATTACCATGATAGATTTCTCCGCCGGAGCGAGTCGTGACATTGACAATACCGGAAGCGACATGACCGTACTCCGCCGAGAAGGCGCCCGACGTTACCGCTACTTCCTGAATAGCGTTATTGGCAATGTTTGCGGTAGAAATGCCGGAAAGAGGGTCCTGCTGTGAGAAGCCGTCAACATAGTAGGCAACTTCTGACGGACGCCCGCCGCGCAGGTTAATTTCCGGAGCCATCGCCAGCGACTCTCTGCCACCGCGCTGACGGATATCAACGTTGGCATTCATCCGCACCACGCTATTCTGAATACCAACAACCTGCTCAAAGCCGCGTACCGGCATAGCCTGCAGTCTCTCACTGGTGGTTATGGCGACCGAGGTGGTCTTGTCTTTCAGAATCAATGGTCTTTCGGCACGAACCACAATGGTCTTGCCGAGTTCCAGCGCTTTGCGGGAAAGAGTAAAGTCGATATAAGTGGCTAAATCAACGGATACCATCGCATTGGTTACTTCAACCGGTGCAAATCCGATGATTGACGCCCTAAGCGTATATGTGCCGACCGGCACATTGATAATGGTGTACTCCCCGTCTTCATTAGTCAGGGCACCCATTTTGGTCCCGACTACCGACACCGCTACGCCCGGAATAGGTTCTCCTGTTTCTTCGTTGACAACCTTTCCGGTTAGTCGGCCGGTGGTTCCAGCTAAGACAAAATGCGGGAGCACTATGACAAACGCCAGAACCAGTAATGTTACCGAATGTAAGAATTTTTTATTCAACTTTAATACCCTCCAATAGGTTTAAAGGTTTTAACAGTGGAATCAATCGTGCCCTCCTTTCACCTCCTTGTGTCCTTAAAGATTTACATTTCCGTACAGTTATGTTTAGTTCCTTCTATTCAAGCAGAAACACAAGCAGAACTTAAAGCTGTTCAAAAGTACCAACGCTTGAACAGATATCTATTAATTTCTACTGCGAGATGAAGTTAGATGTTGGTATAATTCCTGTCAACAAAAAATAATCCGACCTTTACATCACAAATTCTGCGTTCTATGTGTAAAAATCGGACAGTTTCCGAAAAACTTAAGCGTTCTGCTTAATTTTTGCTACAGCTGATTCGATCTGGGATAGGGCAATTTTGATATTTTCTATAGAATTGGCGTAAGAGAACCGTAAGTACCCCTCGCCAAAGTGGCCAAAAGCGGTCCCGGAGAGAGCCGCGACCCCGAATTCATCCAGGAGATATTCGGCAAATGGTTTTGACTTCCAGCCGGTGGCGGTAATATTGGGAAACGCATAGAATGCGCCAAGAGGTTTCTTGCAGGAAAATCCGTCAATCTTATTTAGACCATCAACAATTACATCGCGCCTTTTTTTGAACTCCGCCACCATCTTGTGCGACTCTTCCTGTGGTCCGGTTATAGCAGCGGAGAGGGCTATCTGGGCGAAGGAAGCGGTGCAAGAATGGGCGTTGGTGCCTAACTGCGCGACATACTTAGCCAGTTTTTCTTCCATCACCCCGTAACCGAGGCGCCAGCCGGTCATCGCATAGGTCTTGGACATCCCGTCCAATATAATGGTTCTATCAAGCATTCCCGGAAACTGGGAAATCGACTCGAATTTGGTCTCATATATAATGCGCGAGTAAATCTCATCTGAAAGAATCCAGATATCCCGCTCGATAGCCAGACGGGCTATTTCCTCGAGGTCTTCCCGGGTAAGAACGCCGCCGGTTGGGTTCTGAGGAGAGTTGATTATGATCAGTTTGGTCTTGGGTGTAACCAGAGACTTCAGTTCTTTGACATCAAGCCGAAAATCATTCTCTTCCCTCAGTTTCATCGGAACCGCTTTGGCGTTGACGAACTCAATTACCGATTCATAAATGGGGAATCCGGGATTGGGATATATTACTTCGTCGCCTTCATCTACAAGAGCCAGTATGCAAAAGAAAATTATCGGCTTCCCGCCAGGGGTAATTACTACGTTTTCAGCCGATGTCTTTATCCCGCGGCTGCTGTTGATGTACTGCGATATTACTTCCCTTACTTCAGGGTACCCTGCAGACGGATTGTAATGGGTGTAACCATCGCGAATAGCCTTTATGGCTGCTTCGGAAATGTACTTGGGAGTATCGAAATCCGGATCGCCTATTTCCAGATGAATGACCTTTTTCCCTTTCTTTTCAAGAGCACGGGCGCGCGCCAGCACTTCAAATGCCGTTTCGGTACCAAGTCTCTTCATCCTTTCAGCGTATCGCATATTACTTCTCCAAATAGATACTTTCTACTTCAGGTTCAGAAGCCTCTTAGCCTTATCGGCAATAAACTCTGCCGCAAGTTCGAATTCTTTAATCAGTTGCCACGGCAGACCCGATTCTCCGAAGCGGTCGTTAACGCCTATCATCAAGAACGGAATCGCCCGGCCTATTGATGCCATCTCTTTGGCAACAGCCGCCGCCACATAGTTTCCCAGACCGCCAACCTGATGCTCCTCCGCCGTAATAATGGCACCGGTCTCACGAGCCGCTCCAATAATTGCTTCCAAGTCAAACGGCTTGACGGTGTGCATATTGATTACTCTGGTTTCTATTCCATACTCCATCTTGAGTATCCAGGCTGCCCTCATCGCTTCCGGGGTCTCTGGGCCGCACGAGACTATTGTCAAATTCTCCTTTTCACTCTTATATTCGGTCGAAAGATTGACGTCAAAAGCCTCCCGGAAACTGCCCTTCTCGCCGCGAAAACGGTAAATATTGGCGACTCCGAATTGGAAGGGAGTATTGCCGTCCGAGATGACCGGCGTCGCCTCACGAGCAAAACGGATATACTTTGGACCGGGAATATCGAAGAGCATTGCCCTGGTCATTTTCTTGGTCTCAACGGAATCTGCCGGCACGCCCACTTTCATATTGGGCAAACCGCACATCTGAAAGAGCGCTTCCAGTTCCTGATGGGTAGCGCCGTCCGGTCCGACAGAAATCCCACCATGGGCGCCCACTATCAGAACATTGAAATCTCCGTAACTGACCGAAACTCTAAGCTGGTCCAGATTCCGGGCAGATGAAAATACTCCATAGGTTCCAAAGACAGGCAGTTTTCCCTCTTTCGCCAGTCCGGCGGCAACCGTGGTTCCCCCCTGCTCGGCGACTCCGACCGATATCCATCTTTTCTTTCTCTCGGGATGATTTTTATAAAAGTCGGAAATTGTAATGGAATCTGAGATATCTGCTCCAATGCATACCACCCGCTCATCACCGCCATATTCATCCAGCGCCCGCCCCAACCCTTTACGGGTTGGGTCCATCTCCACTTTCATAATCTCTTGTTTATTCCACCAGTAATCTTTGGAGAATTTAGGCATGTTGGATTCAAGTTTTCTCTCTATCATCGCCTGATGGTCTTTTCCCACCTTCATAAAGGCTTCCACATCAAAGCGCTTCGACAAACCCAGTTCCTCCAGCGCCTTGACCATCTCCTCTCTGTTGGGCGGTTTTCCATGCCAGCCGACAACATTCTCCATGAAACTGACCCCTTTGCCTTTAATCGTGCGGGCGAGAATCAAAGTCGGTTTTTCTGTCGCTTGGCATCCCTTTTCAAGCGCCGGTACAATCTGCTCGATGCTGTGACCGTCAATATCAATAACATCCCATTTGAAAGCCTTATACTTATCTACCAGCGGTTCGATATCCTGGACTTCCTTGACCAACCCGTCGATTTGAAGACGGTTGAAGTCAATGATATTGATCAGGTTATTTAATTTGAAATTTCCTGCTTCCATCACCGCTTCCCAGATCGAACCTTCCTGGTGCTCGCCATCGGATGTTATCGCAAAGACTTTGTGCTTTTTATTGTCGAGTTTAGCCGCCAGTGCCATCCCGACTGCTACGGACAAGCCCTGACCGAGGGAACCGGATGAAATCTCCACTCCGGCAAGGTCTTTACGATGGGGATGCCCTTGAAAGGGGGCGCCCAGCATCCGCAATTTTGCCAGTTCTTGCTCAGGGAAATAACCTGACACCGCCAGGACAATATAGAGGGCCGGGGCTTTGTGTCCTGCCGACCAGACAATGCGGTCTCTTTCATCCCAAACCGGATTTTTCGGGTCATGCTTGGCAACTTTGAGATAAAGGCTAGATAAGATATCCATCATCGACAGGGTGCCGCCGGAATGACCCGACTGGCCCGAGCAGAGAGAGAGCATATCCAGCCCGCGCATATAATTGGCGCGCTCTTTAAGTTCCTCTATGGTGTAATCTTTCAATATCTTTCCGGTCTTGGAATCAAGGAGTGGCATCGTACCTCCGCATCCTCAAGATTGTGAATTTTTTAACATAATGTACGGAGAATATATCACTTTCGAAGTTAAAGTCAACCCTTTTTCAGAGGAGACGCCGCAACGCCTGCTTGACCTTAACCTGCAGAATTTCAAGGGATTTGCCATTCGATATGACAATGTCAGCATGTTCTTTCAAAACAGAATTGGGTAATTGCGAACTCAATCGCGCTTTCGCTTCAGCAACCGAATATCCCTTCTTAACGAGACGAACAATGCAGGCTCTGACGGGAGCCTCTATCAGAATCACTTTATCAACTTTCTTCTGCCAGCCCCAGTCGATTAACAAAGCGGCATCTATAACCACTAATCTGCTGCGCTTTAAGGAGATATTGACCTGACGCGCGAGTTCACGCAGTAGAAAGGGATGAACTATCTCATTTAGTCGCCGTCGGCTTTCCTCATTTGCGAGAGCCAGACGTCCTAATTTGCGGCGGTTCAAACTCCCTCTTTTGTCGACAATCCCCTCACCAAATCCGCGAATCAGTTTCTTGAGAACCGCCGGCCTCTTATCGACAACCGATTTCCCGATAGCGTCGGCGGATACCACCAGGGCGCCATACTGCTTGAGAATTCTGGCTACTTCACTTTTCCCGGTTCCGATTCTTCCGGTCAATCCCAGCAACATCTTAGATTCGCCTCATTTCGTCTCCAACCAGTTCTTGCCAACTCCGATATCGACCACTATCGGCACCCGCAATTTCAGCGCCCCCTCCATTTCACTCTTAACGACTTCTTCGAGCCGGAGGATCTCTTCTTCCCGAGCGTCAAAAACCAATTCATCATGAACCTGCAGAATCAGTCGCGATTTCCAGTCTTTAATTTTGTCATAGACCCGTATCATCGCAATCTTTATCATATCGGCGGCGGTCCCCTGAATGGGGGTATTTATTGCCGTTCTCTCGGCAAATTGACGAACCTGGAAATTCTTGGCATTTATTTCCGGAAGATATCTGATTCGGTTCAGAAGAGTTGTAACATATCCCTGTTTTCGAGCCGTTTCAATAGTACCATCCATATATTTTTTGATACCGGGATAGCGGGCAAAATATGTATCAATAAAATCTTTTGATTGCGTAACATCGAGTTCCGTTTGCTGAGATAATCCATAGGCGGTCACACCGTAGATGACGGCGAAATTGGCGGTTTTCGCCTGGCGCCGCATCTCGGGCGTCACCTTATCTATTGACACGCCAAAAACTTCCGCTGCCGTTCGGGCATGAATATCTTCATTATTCTTAAACGCCTCAACAAGTTTAGGGTCTTCTGAGTAATGGGCAAGAATTCGCAATTCTATCTGCGAATAGTCGGCCGAGAGAATGAAGCTGTCGTGATCGCCCGGGATAAAAGCCCTGCGGATTTTCCGTCCAATCTCCGTCCGAATCGGAATATTTTGCAGATTGGGGTCGGTTGATGACAATCGTCCGGTCGCTGCGATCGTCTGGTTAAAGGAGGTATGCACGCGACCGGTTCGGGCATTTATGAGTTTCGGTATGGCGTCAATATAGGTGCTTTTCAGTTTGGTCAATTGGCGATAATCGAGAATCAGCCGCGGCAAGTCATGCACCGCGGCAAGTTCTTCCAGAACCCGGACATCCGTTGACAGATTGGTTTTCTTGGCGGTTTTCCCCTTGGAGGGAAGTCGCAATTCTTCAAAAAGAATTTTGGAGAGTTGCTGTGTTGAATTAATATTGAACTCATGCCCGGCTTCGACATAGATGTCTGCAGTCAATTTTTCAAGTTGGGCATCAATCTCTTTCGACATTGCTGCCAGGTAGTCGGCATCGACCCGCACCCCCGCTTCTTCCATCGCCGCCAGCACTTTCACAAGAGGCAACTCGACATTGTAATACAGATTCTGAAGTCTCAATTCTTCGATTTTCGGCGATAGGACGCCCCTCAAGCGGAAAGTGTAGTCGGCATCTTCAGCCGAATAAAATGTCGCCTCATCAACATCAACTTCCGCAAAAGACAACTGCTTTTTTCCGGAACCAATCAGGTCGCTAATAGGCTGCATCCGATAGTTGAAATATTCGAAAGCCAGATGGTCCAGGTTATGCTGGCGACCGGAGGGGTTAATTACATATGAGGCCAGCATGGTGTCGAACCCAATCGGCTCGATTTCAAGTCCCGAGCGGTGCAGCACCTCCAGGTCGTATTTTATATTCTGCCCGAATTTTTGAATTTTTTTGTCATTCAAAAAGGAGGACAACAGACTCTTGCTTTCATCCGGCGGAAGATTCCGCTCCCGCTGTTTATGCCCCAGTGGCAGATAGTACGCCTTTCCCGCTTCGCCGCAGAGCGAGACACCTACCAGTTCGGAAAGCGGGTCAAGCGAGGTTGTCTCGGTGTCGACAGCCACTTCCTCTTTCCGGGATAATTCCTGCAGGATCTCGCGTAGATTATCAACCGTATCTACCGTCATATATCTGACTTTAGCCTTCGTCTCCGGCGGGGATATTTCAGTCCCCGGAGAAAAGAGGTCTCCCCCCTTTTCTTTAGCCAGTAGATTCAAAAGGGAGCCAAACTCCATCTCCAAAAAGAGTCTCTTAGCCTTTTCAAAATTAATCTCTCCCCGTTTCAAATTCTCCAGAGAGAATTTGATCGGTACCGATGTATTTAAAGTAACCAGTGTCTTTGACAGTTCCGCTTTATCGACATTTTCCTCTATCTTGGTCCGCACGCCTTTGGCTTTAATCTGTGCGCGGTCTCGCAGCACTGCTTCCAAACTGCCAAATTCTTCAATCAGCGCGACAGCGGTTTTGGGACCGATTCCCGGCACACCCGGCACATTATCCGATGAGTCCCCCATCAGCGCCAGAGTATCAATGACCTTCTCCGGCGGCACGCCAAATTTGGCAATCACTCCCTCACGGTCCAGTTTTTCAGGAGGAAGAGCCCCTTTCTGAGGATTATAAATCTTAACCCGGTCTGATACCAGTTGAAATAGGTCTTTATCTCCCGAAACAATCCAGACATTCATCCCAGCGGATTCCGCTTCCCTTGCCAGAGTCCCGATAATGTCGTCCGCTTCATATCCTTCCATTTCCAGCGCCGGCAGATTGAGCGCCTCCACCGCTTCTCTGATTCGAGGCAGTTGCTCTACCAACTCGTCGGGCATTTTAGCGCGGGTCGATTTATATTCGCCGTACATCTGATGACGGAAAGTGGGCGCTTTGGTGTCGAAAACCACCGCCATATAATCGGGACTCTCTTCCTTGATGACTTTAAGAACCGAATTGAGAAATCCGAAAGTCGCTGAGGTATCCTCTCCCCTGGAATTGATGAGAGGATTTCTGATGAAGGCAAAATAAGCGCGGTAAAAAATCGCGGAACCATCAACCAGAAATAGCGTCCGGTCCTTCATTGATAAAGACCCCGACTTTGAATCAAACGGCGGACTTCTTCCGGAAGCAGATACTGAATCGACCTTTTCTCCTTGATCATTTGGCGAATCACAGTCGAGGAGATCTCTACCTGCGGCATAGGGAACTTTTCAAAGTACTGTACCCAGGGTGAAGCCTCGAATTGGGCGTCATACCCGGGACGTCCGCCAACCACAATTTTCACCCTTTTTACAAGTTCTTCCGGTTTATGCCAGCGGTCAAACTGGGCGATATTGTCCGCTCCCAGAATCAGATGCCACTGCACTCCCGGATATTTGAGATTCAGAAAGTCAATTATGGCGAGGGTATATCCGGGGCTTTTAAGTTCCTTTTCAAAATCGGAGGACTCCAATACCTCATGCCCCTCGAGAGCAAGACGAGTCATGAGGCATCGGTCTTCAAACGAAGCCACCGGCGGCTGAGGGCGATGCGGCGGATTGAAACTGGGATGCAATATTAAGCCGTCAAACTGAAAATGATTGTACGCCGCCTGTGCCAGGAGCAGATGACCGTAATGAATCGGGTCGAAAAGTCCCCCCAAAAGTCCCCAGCGCGAGCCGCTATTTGGTGCCGTCCGCAACATTTGCACTATCCAATTGCGGAGTTATCCTGGCAATATATTCTTTCGCCGCCGGGACTAATTCATGCGTGGGATAAATGGAAAGGAAATTGTTGAACTTCTCCAGCGCGGTCGCAAATCGCCCCAGGCGATAGTTTACTTCACCCAGTTTGAACAGTGCCAGACTGCCGTACCTGGTAGAGATATATTCGTCCACCACCAACTGAAAATAGATTTCGGCGGCAATCAAATCCGACATTTTCCAGTAAAGCATGCCGTTCTCATACTCCTTGTGGGCAAGCCTGGTTTGCGCCTCCAGAATCACTTCGCGGGCTGACTCCAGAAGCGGCGAATCGGGATTATCGACTATAAAATCCTCCATGGCGGCAATCGCTTTTTTCAAGTCCTCCTGGTCCAGGGCATAATGACCGGGGGTGCTTTTGAAATAGCAGACACCGGCCATATACTGGGCGTCATCAACAAAATCCGATATGGGGTAATTGCTTATCAAACGGTTAAATTCCACCGCCGCCAGAGCAAAATCTTCATTCTGAAAATACGCCTGCGCCAGGTAATATTGAGCCGTATCGACCACGGTGGCGCCGGGGAAATTGAATATTACCTTCTGGAACCCTTCAATCGCTTTCAAATAATGCTTCTTGTCAAATTCGCGCTTGGCTATTTGGAATTGCTCCTGAGCATTATCGGCTGTTTTTATCCCGGGACTGCCGCATCCGATAATCATGCCTATCAACAGAATAAGCCCGGCTAATTTTATAATTCTCAAGTCTTGTAACGCTCCTTCAGCATCTCGTAATTCTTCATCACTTTGTTCAGATACGATTTAGGAAGCGGCTGGTTCAGGCGCATTCGGTCGCGCAGGGCCGTCTCTCCCAGATTATATGATATCAACGCCTTTCGCACATCTTTGAACTTTAATATCATCTCAAAAAGGTGCAGTGAACCCATGCGAATATTCAATTCGGGATGGTGCAGGGTTCGGTCACCCTCCCAGTCGATGCCGATTTTTTCGGCAAGACTCTGCCCTGTCAGAGGACGAATCTGCATTAATCCCCGCGCCCCTTTTTCAGAGACCTGGTTCCTTCGAAAGGACGACTCCGTCAGTATCAAGGCAACGAGAAACATCGGGTCGTAATCATATTTATTGCACTCCGATGATATCACTTCGACCAGTTCCTTCTTTTCGTCGTCGGTAAATCCAATCTGGAAATCCTCGATGACCTGCAGGATGCGAAGTTTCTCCTCCAGTTCTGAAATGCGCTTCTGCTGAAAGTCTATCTGCCGCTGCAGTTCGAATTTATCCTGCACCAGATAGATGATAAACGCCGACTGGAAAAGATAGACCAGCACAAACAGCAAGGCTATCGGCTTCGACAGAAAGATACCGAGTTTCTCGTACTTGATCATAAATTACCGCACGACGGAGCCAACCAGGTCATAACCGTCCGCCATATTGACCTTCACCTTCAGGATATCGCCGACTTTTAAGTTTTCGCCGGAAACATGTACCTGCTGGTCGATATCGGGGCAGTCGCCGCGAGTACGCCCCACGGCCGGCGAATTATCATTCACGCTATCTATGATAACTTCTTGAATGCCGCCAATCAAGGCAATATTTTTCCTGAAGGCAATCTCCTGCTGCAGGATCATCAGTTCATCAACGCGCTCTTCCTTTAACTCCTCCGACACCTGCCCTTCCATACGCGCCGCCCGCGTTCCCTCCTCGACCGAATACTTGAAGACACCCAGCCGGTCGAACTCAAAATCGACGATGAAATTTTTCAACTCTTCATATTCCGTCTTGGACTCGCCCGGTAGCCCAACGATAAAAGTAGTGCGAATTATGTTCTTTTCCGAATGCGAACGTATCTTGGAGAGGATAGTCTCAATCTGCTTTCTTGTCACCCGGCGGTTCATGTTCTTGAGGATGGAATCGCTTATATGCTGTAAGGGCATATCAAAGTAGCCAAGAGTTTTTTCCGAATGCGATAGACGGGCAATCAGGTCGTCGGTGACCGCTTCCGGGTGGAGATACATCAGGCGAGTCCAGGCGAGACCTTCGATTTTTTCGAGTTTGTCCAGGAGAGTTAAAACACTTGTACCATCCGTAGAATCCCGACCGTATGCATTCCCCTCCTGTGAGACCAGGATTATCTCCTTCTTCCCGGATTCTACCAGGAAGCGCGCCTCTTCTACTATCTCCTGAATCGGTCGACTCCGGTGTCTTCCGCGAATCAACGGTATGGCGCAAAAACTGCAGAAGCGGTCACAACCGTCTGAGATTTTGACGTACTCATAAGGGAAGACTTCATCGGTGAATCTTTCTTTGCCCGCTACATAACGAAGGGACATGGAGGGAGGGCTGACCTGAACTCTGTCTCCGTTCGCGCCGTTGGCGAAAGCCTCCGCCAGTTTATCCAGTTGTCCCAGACCGAAGATGCCGTCAACTGAAGTTAACTCCTTTTGCAACTCGTCGCCGTACCGCTGAGAAAGACAGCCCGTTATGTAAAGGCGGGATATTCGGCGGCTCTTTTTCAAATTTTCATAACCCAGAATGGCGGCTATGGATTCTTCTTTCGCGGGTAGGATAAAACCGCAAGTATTGACAATAACCGCTTCGGCCTGCTCTTCCGAGACAACCTTTTCGTGTCCCTGTTGAATCAGTTTCCCGGAAATATAATCTCCGTCGACATCGTGTTTCGGACACCCCAGTTTCTTGATGTAAAACTTCATTCGTCTCTCAGGGCAGGGTTATCACTTCTATTGAATCGGAGGGGAGATATTTGAAAACTTCATCCCCAATTTCTGACTGCAATTTGACATCGTGTAGAAATACGCGGTTTTTTTCCGAATTCAAGTCATAATATTCAAGAAGTGAAATTCGGCCCGCCTTCCGGTCGAGATAGAGATTGATACTGTCGGGCAGCGCTTCTCCTGTCCCTTTGTTCTTGACCAGAAGGTAGCCATCCCCCTTTACAGATGAAGCGGTCCTGTAATAAGAATCAATATCCTTTAAGAAGACAAGTCGGTTCTCAAAGCGCTCGCCTTCCTTGAGACACTGGCAGGTTGCCTGCAGATTGGCAAAGGAGACCTCCCAGATACATTGGCCGTCAAAGAGGAACAGGTCATCGCCGATACTGGCGCGGTAGCGGCCATCTTCGGCGATTACGACATTCCCCGGTGCGGAGTCAACGCTATTGAAGACCTCCGATTCAACGGCAATGGTAACGTCAAAACTAATCAATTTCGCAGCGCTCCACTCCCGCTTAATCTTATCGAGCAGTTCCTCGGCTCCGGTCAGTGCCGGTAAGCCTAACATCAGGAAAAGGCTTAGCGTCACCTGAAACTGTTTACATTTCATATCTGATTATACGCCGGACAGTTATATTAGTTTTTATCGGTCAACGAACGGGAGGCGGTAAGTTTTTCCAGATAGGTGCGGTCAACCAGCACTTCCCGGGCTTTGCTGCCGTCATAAGTCGAGACAACCCCAGCCTCTTCCAGTTTATCTATGAGCCGGGCCGCCCGCTGATACCCGATGCCCAGTTTCCTCTGCAGAAGGGAAACTGATCCCTGCTTATGACGGATTACCGTTTCGGCTGCCTCCAAAAAGAGCGGATCATCGAGGTCAACATCATCCTCGTCATTGTCAGCGGCTGTCTCTTCCGGCTTTTCCCCTTCAACTTTTTCTGCCGTCGGGAACTGGACATTAATAAATTTGACTAACCGGTCGGTCTCTTCGCTCGAAATAAATCCGCCATGAACTCGTACCGGCTCCGGCTGTCCCGGTTGAAGGAAGAGCATATCGCCGTTTCCCAGAAGTTTTTCAGCTCCGTTGCCGTCAAGAATTGTCCGCGAATCGATCTTTGATGCCACCTGAAAGGCAATTCGGGCGGAGAAATTGGCTTTTATCAAGCCGGTGATTACATCCACCGACGGCCTCTGAGTGGCTAACACCAGATGAATTCCGACCGCTCGCGCCATCTGCGCTAGACGGGTGATGAGCATTTCAATCCGGGATGAAGCCGAGGCAATCATCATATCTGCCAGTTCATCGACTATAATCACGATGTACGGCATCTTTTCTTCGGGGTCTTTCTGCCTGGCGTTATAGTCCTCTATGTTTCGGACAGATTGCCCCGCCAGTTTCTTATAGCGACCCTCCATCTCCGCCACCGCATCTGCCAGGACTTTCTCGGCCCGCTTGGGATTTGTCACCACCGGACGCGCCAGGAAAGGAAGACCGGAATAGACCGACAATTCCAGCATCTTGGGGTCGATGAATATAAATTTCAACTGCTTAGGATGCAACCGATACAGAAGGGATGTAATCAAAGCGTTGATGCAAACTGACTTGCCGGAACCGGTGGCGCCCGCTATCAAAAGATGGGGCATTCGTGCTAAGTCAGCCACAAACGGTCTGCCGGCAATAGTCTTGCCGAGCGCCAGCGGCAACCGTACACGGCTGTCGGCATAAACCTCTGAATTAATGATTTCTTTGAGGAAGACCGTCCGCGCCTTATGGTTCGGAATCTCTACACCGACCGCCGCCTTCCCCGGAATCGGGGCAATAATCCTGATTCGTTTCGCCCGAAGCGCCAGAGCCAGGTCATCGGAGAGATTGGTTATCTGATGGACTTTCACTCCCGCAGCCGGCTTGAATTCAAAGCGTGTAATTACCGGACCGGGGTACTTGTCGATATTGCCATCTATCGTAACGCCAAAAGTCTCCAGCGTCTCTTTCAACGCCCGCGCCGTCATGGCCAGTTCTTCCGGGTCAACAGAAACCCCCTCATCCGGATTGTCATTCAGCAGGTCCAGCCCGGGGAATTTGTAATCTCCGACCTCCTGCCCAAATTTCGCCGGTTTCTGCATTAAGGTAATCTTTTGCCGCGCTTTTTTCCCTTCCGAAACTGTCTCCTCGCGGTCTATGTCAGGGATATAATCGACGGTCGCCACCCCGTCATCGGGTTGCGCCAGTTCCTGTCCCGTATCCTTCTCTGCTTTAACTCTCTTCTTCCTCTCTCTTTTCTTAGGTTTTAGCGCTCGAAACGCGACAATCAGCAAATCAAGAATCTTGCCTGCTGTCCATTTAATAAGACGAAAAGGGTTCAGCGCTTTTAGAAATCCCATTCGGGAAGACTCGCTCAGGTAGGAGTATGCTAAAACCACGGCCGTGATAAGTATGCCGGCGCTCAACAAAATAAACGAGCCGACTCCCCCTGTCGCCTGCATCAGAAAGCGGGTGAGATAGTGGAAAACATAACCGCCTCCGGTCTCGGTGAAATCGTATTGGACTGTGGTGTCGCTGAGCATGGTGACATTGGCAATCATGGTCGCCAGGAATGATATAATTACGCTGCACCAGAGAGCCGGCAGGGCTTTGCGGCGCCAGTTAAATGAAAACAGTATCAAGGAAACATAAATCAGAATCAAAGGAAGAAAAAAAGCCAGCCAGCCAAAGAAAAAGAAAAGGAGGTAGGATGAATAGGCTCCCGCCGTTCCCACACTATTCTGAAAACTAATCTTAAAGGGATTCTCTCCGGAAAGGAGGATATCATCATCTGAAACGGAATGAGTTGCCAGCGACGCCAGTATCAAAAAAGACAGCAAAACCAGCAGAATCCCGAGAATGCTTCTCTTCCGCCCGTCCGTTCTGTTCTTGTTCTTTGCCGATGCCATAGATTTCTATTCTAAACAAATAACTTATGCCTTTTGCCTCCCCTAATCAACAAAAATAAAACAGGGCAGGCGCAATGAGGGTGTCTCACAAGTATCAATTGACGCGGTCATAGAGAGCGGCAGGTCACAATTTCGCGCTGTAAGGATTGTAGAATCAAGTACTTCGCATTTGACCGCGCGAAATCAAGACCTGCCGCAACTGTCGAGTCGGTACCTATGGGACAGCCTCCAATGCCCTGCCCTGTATGATTAAGAAAAGCCGCTGCTATTTTCTTACGGCCTCTTTTAAGGCTTTCCCGGCGCGGAAATGGGGAACTTTCATTGCCGGAATATTAATCTTGGCGCCGGTCTGCGGATTCCTTCCGACACGGGCTTTGCGGCGCGCCACCGTAAAAGTCCCAAAACCCACAAAACTGACTCGTTTCCCCTTCTTGAGGTCTCCCGCAACATTCTCAAAGAAACTGCTGAGGGCACTAGCTGCCTGACGCTTGCTGATTCTGGCGTCTCTGGCAATCTTGGCAATCATTTCCTCTTTGGTCATGAGGCATTCCTTTGTGTTTTAGAGTTGATGTGACTTTTTCCCTATAAAAAAAAATCACCTCAAGCGGCAGTTTTGTCAATAAAAAAATCTGTTTTGCCCCAAAATAATTGACCGACATCGCTTCGCCCCGTTACAAAAAGGCGCTTCGGATGCCCGATTCCGACTTCTCAAATTTGATATCAGGAATAGAGATAACATTTATCCGAAAATAATATCCCTGATTGGAGCCGTCCGGAATCCAGTAAAAATACCCCTGCCAGCAATGCAAATTGCGCTCAATCTCGACCCGTCGGGAGATAGTCCGGTCGCGGACAATATCATACCCCTGGTAGTAACTGATTTTCCACTTCGAAGTGAGATTTATCCGCAAATTAAAACTGATGTTATGGATTTTGCTGAAGGCAGAGGCTCTTCCCCGTTCTGCATAGTAGTGAGACAGCGAGAGACTCCAACTCTGTTTTGTATCGGACGACTTGGCTGTCCCGGGTACGCCGGAAACCTGGCTGAGCGGGTCATATGCCTCCAGAACACCTCCGGTACTGAAGGAAGAGGAGATGCTAAATGAGGTTAGGTACGGCGACCACCACCGGAGAACCTCGCTGTCTGGCCGGTAAAGGTTATGGGTCAAAGAAGCCGACATCCGCAAATTCTTCAGAAGCGAAATTTGCCCGGTCGTGCTGAGTTCGGAAAATTTGCGGCCGGTCGCCTCAAAGTTGTAGGTCAGGGAACTGTTAACGGTTAACAGGTCGTAGTTGCGGGTGGTCTCGCCCGATTTCACCTTCGCCTGAAACAGTTGGCGAAGTGAAAAAGATAATGCCTCCTGCTTGGCGCCGCCCCCGCCGGTACCGGTGAAACTCCGCACCTCCTCGTGCCGTTTTATTTCCGGCGACCAGGAATAGGTTACTGACGGCGTCAAAACATGACGCAACCCTTCCAGACCGAATAACCGGGGGTAAACAGTCCCGTAAATGTCGGTCGAACCGGTTAGTGACGCCCCGTAAGAGTACCGCCGATAGAACTGGTCAGTGTTTATACCCTCTTCCTCACTCTGGTCAGTTTCGAATATTTTGTACCAGGTCTCCTGATAGCGAAAGGATGGCCCAAATTTGAAATATTTTAATATGGCAACCGGGGCAATGGAAAGGCTGGGGGAGTGATTAACTGTCAGAAACTCCCTTCGGCTCCGGAAACCGGTGGTGTCGGTGCTGCGGGTGCTGTAATTGCGTAGATTTACTCCGTAACCGAAATAGATATTCTGGTACCATTTGCGCCCATCTTCGGCCGCGCTCGGACGCCCCTTGCCGCCGAAAAGCGACCGCGATGGTATCGAGAGGGTGGCGCTGGGAAGTTCATCGGTACGAACTTCCCGGTCGAGCGCCACGGAATGCAAGAATTGAGCGCTTAGCGACGCCCCCGTAAACTGTTTGGATAGCGAAATTTGGCTGCGCAAGTCACGGTTTAGTCGCTCGCTCAAGTCGGTCGAAAAGTCTGTATAATATCGTTTATCCGAAAGAAAGGTACCATTTGCCCTTAAATTGAAAGTCGGCGAGAATGTTTGCGCATGATTATAGAAGACTGACCAGCGTTTATTTTTGACTTCCCGCAATTGTGACCAGTAAGAATCGGTCGCATAGGAACCGGACAGTTGTCCATCGAATTTGTAGCGAACATTATAACGGAGCGCCGCCTGATATTTGAATCCAAAATCCTCGTAGTAATCCAGCGATGCCTGGGCATCCCAGTATTCCGACGCCGCCCAGTAATAGCCGACATTGGTTATCGAGCCGGCCCCCCGCTCAAAGTTGCCAATCCGAAACGGCAAGAATCCCGAATGCCGTCCCGGTTTGATGGAAAACACGTAATACGGCACTATCAGCAGCGGCATCTGTTCGATATAGAATACGACCGGGCGGGCGATTATCCGGTCATCCTGTATCATTTTCATATTATGCGACTGAAAATGAAAGTGCGGCACCTCTTGGTCACAACTGGTGTATGTCCCATTCTCGACATAATAGACATCTTTCTTCTCTCGAAAGAGTTCCTTGCCCCGGTAGTATGCCTCCTGATATTCCGAACGGGATTGCCAGATCATTCCCCGGTCTGACTTAAGCGAATACTCCAGGTACGACCCCAGCAATTCTTCTTTGCCGTCATTAAGTATGACCGGGATATAAGTCATCCCGGAATCGTTTGCGGTCGAATCATCATAGGCGGTGACCACGTCCCGAGAGACATTGTACCAAATCCGCTGCGCCGTCAAAGACATATTTTTGCTGCCGACCTGGGCCGCCTCGGTCAGTTTTATGGTAGAGTCGAGTATGGAGTAATCAATGAAACTGGAAAGGTAGTGAATTGTATCCTCAACGAAGACCTTTCCGGAATCGGAAGATTTGAAACGACCGCTGTAGTAGTCTCCTTCGGCACCGCCGACTACCTGGACCGTCGTAAGCCGCCGTTGGTCGATGAGCAATGTAATGGTATCGCCGGAAACAGCATTCTTAACCACTTCCGCGCTGTCAATATTGGCCGGCGCGTAGAAGGAATAAGCCTGTCCGGCAGCGATTATGCTATCAATCTCGCCCTCACGAAAGTAAAAATCGATCTCCTTTGCTTTCAACTCCGAATTGTCTTTCAGGGTAGTATCGGCGCCCGAAGGCTCATTGAAATTGCCGAAGGCGTTCCCTTCCACATGAATTCTGCTGAGCGCATCTCTGCTGGAGAAGATTACCAAGGTATCGCCTTTTATTTCCGAATCCCTCCGCGTTGCCGTTGGATTATCCAAAAGCAGTAGAAGGTTGTCCTCGCCATACATGATTGCCCGCCCTGACCGCGATTCGGTCTCGGCCTGATTGATTACCACATCGCCGTCGGCATAAGCAATCCGGGAGTTTCCGTCAAATGCCACCCGGTCGGCATCGACCTGAACCATCCGGGCCGAATCAGGATAATTGAGAAACACGGTAGGCCTTTGCAGCATACGAAACAGCGCCGAATCGCGGCTGTAGTAGGCATTAGTCCCTATCGCCTGAATTGAATCTACAAAGGAGGTTATGGTTACTTTCTTGCCGGAGGCATACGCCAGGTTTTCCCGAACATAATACCGCACCCGGTCGGCCTGCAGTTCGTAAACGGTATCCTGAATGGTCACATTCCCGTTGAGTATTATTATATCCCCTTTTACCCAGATCGCCGAATCGGCTTCCAGTCTTCCTTCCTTTTGACGAAAGCGGACATTGCCGGAGATATAAATGGTATCTTTGTCAGCGCCGCGAATGATTTCAAATATATCGGAATGCTCCAGAATCAGCGGCTGTTCTTGCTGACTCAGCGCCGCGACCGGCAGGATTAGGAGAACAAGTATCAGGAAGCGGGCCAAATTACCTTCCCCCTGCTTTCATCGCAATAAACGAGGCAATGTTTTGACGCACTTCTTCTCTTTTATCTTCAGGGAGTCCTCCAATCTGCGCTGAAATGGCATTTCCTCCGCCTTTTCCAAGACCGCTGGAGACTATTGCCCCGGCTATCTCCGAGGCCGATGGCGACAACCCGAACGCGACATTGACTATTAACTTGTCATTATTGAAAAGAAGAAGAAACCCTCCATATTCCTGGACAAACTTGCCTCCGGCTTCCTTTAATATCTTTATGTCATATCCGTCAAAATCAGAGAAAAGCACTTTCTCCTTGCCAATACTTGCGGCTGAGTCGGCAAGAACTATTAGTTGGTTTGCCAGCAATCGTTCGGACAGGACCGCTGTTTCACGGCGATAAACCTGACACTGCTCGTTCAATTTTTCAATCGACCGCTCCAGGTCATTGAAATGGCACGTCAATTTGCTCGATAATCGCGTCAGCACCTGACTCTTGACTCGATAATCAATCAGCGCCTGACGTCCTGTTAGAAATATAACTCGCAGATGCCCGCGGAGTTTTTCGGCTCCAATTATCTTGAGAAGCCCGACCTCTCCGGTGCTGCGGCAATGAGTCCCTCCGCAGGCAGAATAATCAAACTCTCCTATCTGAATAATTCGAAATCGCCCTTCCCTGTCCGGTATTTTGCGTACCGGTATCCGGCTCAGTTCTTCTCTGCCGTAATAGTTGATGAGTACAGGCAGATTACTCATTACCTTATCATTTGCCAGAGCTTCAACTTCTTCCAAAATCGTGTCGCTTAAGTCAGGACAGGAGAGTTCGATGGTTGATTCCACCTCTCCCAGACGCGAACTGACTGTTTCCGCATCGGCCACCTCTATGAATGCTCGAGACAGAATATGCTGACCGGTATGTTTGCGCATATTATCAAATCGCCGCTCCGGGTCGATTTTCCCTCGCACCGCCACCCCGGCAGGCAGTCTCCGCTCTTTAAGGTAATGCCAGATTTCGCCTGAATCTTCTTCACCCACCTTGAAGACCGTTAATCCTTCCAATTCTCCAAAGTCATACAATTGTCCGCCGGTTTCAGGGTAAAAGGCAGTCTTGTCCAACAATACCGCTATACCCTCAGTGGTTTCCCTGACTGCAACCACCGTGGCGTCAAATTCAAGAAGATAACTGTTATTTAGATATAGTCTTTCGGTCATGCAAGTGTACCGTTATACAATTTCTGAACCTGTCGGTCTCAGCAGAATAATATCGCAACAATGAGATGATAATGCAACAGTTGAATCCCCTCACCGCGCGCCAGGAAAAATCGCTTTAAATCCCCAATTCAGCCTGTTGCGGAAGAAACCTTCCCGGCACGGCCTCGCGGAAACGCCCGCCGATAAAGAAGAGATACCAGAGTTTCTGCCCGGTTCGGGAGAATGAACATATCTGAAAAAGAATGAATTCCAAAAAAATTCCGACCACGTTTCCCAGGAATCCGACCGTCCAGAGAGCGAGAATTTCAACCAGTATCCAGGTAGCCAAAAATGGCAGGTAGGTCAAAAAGTAGAATCCGGCGAGACGCAGGACACGGGGACGGAAAAAATCCGAGCCGGTCCGCAGAGACTCCCGAAAAGAGACCCCGGGTCTGGCCGTAATCGCCGCTCTTACAGCATCGGAAAAAGTTGATGCCGTCGTCATGATAACCATGAGTATAAGCGCCTTGGCGCCAGCCATGTACATGGCGCTTTTCCCAGTCAATTTACCTCCCGCCATACCGACCATATTGACAAAAATAAGGCCGGCAATCAGCAAGACGAGATAAACGACTATCATCATTGCCGTGATTTTCAGATGCGCCTTAAAATTAGTTCCGCATTCACTCCAGAAATCCGACCACTGCACCGGACTGATTTTTCCCGAAACTGCCAGATAATAAATACCCCCGTTGAGGAACTGCATTATTAGCAGAAAAATTATTGCCGCTGCCAATCCAAAAAGTAGAAAAACCGGAACCAAATCGATACGACCGCCAAAGAGTTCGATCAAAACCGAAATATCCCAGTCGCCAAGCAATCTTCGGGAATAAAGTGACGATGAAAGGTAACTGTCCGTTACAAGGTATAAAGGGAGAATGAAGGCCGTCGCCGTCAGCGCTTTCACCAGATATAAATTCAGCCAGAGTCCTCTGACTGCAATCAGTTTTCCAAATGCTTTGCGCAGGTCGTTCATCTAAAGCCCCGCCACTGCCGACAAAACCGATTCCAGGAGAAAGAGCAAGCCCGACGCCAGCCTCATCGCCGGCCGACTGCTACCTGATAAAAGCAAGGAGTTATTTAACCAGTCCCGGTCTACAGCAAATTTCTGCTCCGGGTCTAAGACCGCTCCGGTAGCAAAACTGTCGGATATGATTTCAATCGCTTCGGCGCCAATTGTGCCGTCCCAAATTCCTCTCAGAGTGTCTCCGTTGGAGAGAAATACCCAGTAGTCGATCGGAAAGGCGAGCCCTCCGGTTTTGCGGCAAATCAATTCAATCCGAACCGTCAAGGAGTCAAGACGTTCATTCCGCAGGTTTGTTAACGAAATATCATAATTATAGTCACCATGCAGGATTTCTCTCAGCAGTTCAGTCAAGCGAGCGCCTGCAATTTCCCCGATGAGATTCAGAAAATCTTTTTCGGAAGGATGCTGGAACAGATATCGGCGATAATATTCTCTCCAAAATTTGCCCGACAAACTATCTCCCATAAGATTATCGACAGTCTCAATCGCCAATCCTCCCCGTGAATAATTGCCCGAAAAATAATCCAGGTCGTTTAGAAATTGATATGACGGTTGAGCAATCTTGATTCCGTCCCCGCCAAAATGCGCCGCAAATCTCCTCAGGTTCCGGTCCGACAGTTTAAACCCGGCAAAGTCAAGCATGTTGCTCTCTCCGCCCCAGTATTCCTCGAGCACCTCCGATGTGAAGAATTCGCTTACCGCCTCATCCATCCAGGGGCTCTCCACCTGGTCACTCCCAATCATTCCATAGAACCATTGATGAACTATTTCGTGAACAATCACGGCTCGAAACATCCGACCGAAGACAAGGTTTGCCGTCCCGGAATGAAGGATGACCAGCCCCGGCAGTTCAATGCCGCCCGCCATCGAAAAGTCAATCAAAGCAACGTTGAGATATTCGTACTGATATGGACCTACTTTATTATTCATGTACTCCAGTGTTTTCAGCGCGACATCTCTAATCTCTCCCAGCGCGGCAACTTCATTACTGTGATAAAAAAGCCGCAATCTGGTCTTTCCGCAATCGAGTGAATCGGTTTTAAGGAAAGGCGAGACAACCAACGGAAAATCGTGCGCCGGTCCAAAGAAGAATTTCACAATCTGTCCTGATTCAGCCAGGGAATCCAGAGCCGGTGGCGCCGCCGCTGCCACTACATACCCGGTCGGGAGTTTTAGACTCACGTCGAAATGGAAGTAATCGCCGACCAGTTCGCTAAATCCTCCATAATAAGGATTGTACCAACTTTTGTCCGGCAGTAACCTGGCCGGTGAAGGATACCAGCCGTCAAGCAAATACTCTTTACCTCGATAAGTCAGTCTATCCCCCTGTGACGGTATTGCAGTCTTAAAGAATATTTTAAGATCCCCCCCGGCCACCTTTAGGCCTTGTGGCAGCGCCACAGTCCCTCTGGTATATTCTACCTTAAAATTCGCGGACACATTCAGTCCGTTGAAAAATACGGAATCGATGGTCATCTTCCCATATTGACTGTCGCCCATCTTATTCTGCAAAGCGAAGGGGCTTCGCCTCATATAGGGGGTCGAATCGGATGAATACACATTGGGGAACAACTGGAATTCAATTGTCCCGGCGGCAGGTTCTACCGGAATCTTATAGGCGACCGACCCTGTGACTTGATGGAAAACTGTATCAAGAGTCGCGTCAATGCGGAGAGTGTCCAATGGAAAGAGAGCGGGGGCGGTTATCCCCCATAGGAGAAGTGTGGCGAGGATTATTCTACGCAACGTCGTTTACCAGCGAGCCGATTCCCTCGATTCTGATTTCGATACGGTCACCAACTTTCATTGGGCCAATGCCGGCCGGGGTGCCGGTCGATATCAGGTCGCCCGGATAAAGGGTCATTACCTTCGATATAAAACTGACCAGGACCGGTACCGGGAAGATCATCATTGAGGTCCGCGAGGATTGCCGCAAATCTCCGTTAAGGTAAGATTCCACCAGCAGATCCTCGTATTTGAGTCCATCAACTACCCAGGGACCGACCGGACAAAAAGTGTCGAATCCCTTGGCTCGTGTCCACTGCACATCTTTTTTCTGCAGGTCTCTGGCAGTAACATCATTGACACAGGTAAAGCCGAAAATAAAATCTTCCGCCTCTATCGCCGCGATATTGTGACACTCTTTGCCGATTATCACGCCGAGTTCCGCTTCGTAATCGACCCGCTCTGCCATATCCGGATAAATGATCCGCCCTCCCGGCCCAAGCAGGGATGAAGATGGCTTAATGAAAAGCACCGGCTCATCCGGCTCCTTAGTCGCCGACTGCGATTCCTTAACGTGCTCGCGATAATTTAGCCCGACACAAACAATCTTGGTCGGCTCCGCCGGCGCCAGCAGTTTGACTTCTGCTGGCTGATAATATGCGCCCGAGCGGTCAGTTCCCATGGCCGGATTTCCGTTCAAGCTGGCTATTCTCCCCTCCTCGAATATCCCCCATTTTATCCCCTCGGTTGTTTCGAATCTGATATATCGTTCCATCTAATTTTTCTGTAACTCCTTAATATGCTGATAAAGTGAAACAGTATTCCCCTGAGGGCTGTAACCGCCTTCAAACAGAGATAGAATTCTCCCCTCACAATACTCGTTCGCCAGCGATACCAGACGTCTTGTCATCAAAGCAAATCCCTCTTCAGTTGCGCGCATTCCTCCCAACGGATCTTCTTTATGAGCATCAAATCCTGAGGTTATTATAATAAATTCCGGACGGTACTCAATCAATCTGGGGATTACTCTCTTGACGAATTCCCCCAGATAGATTTCATCATCTGAACCGGCCGGAAGCGGAATATTCAATGTGTAATTCAGTCCTTTCCCCTCCCCTCGTTCAGCCGAGGCTCCGGAACCGGGATAAAACGGGAAGCGGTGAAGCGACACGAATAGAACATCGTCCCTTTCATAGAAGGTATGCTGCGTGCCGTTGCCGTGATGTACATCCCAGTCAATAATGGCAACCCGTTTTAGACCGAACTCGACCACCGCGGTTTCGGCCGCCACGGCGGTGTTATTGATAATACAAAATCCCATACCAAAATTCTGCTCGGCGTGGTGTCCTGGCGGACGACCGGCAAGAAATATCCGCTTCTGTCGTTGCGACAATATCTCTCGGACCGCCCAGACTGATGCCTCCGCCGTCTGCCATGCCGCTTGGTAAGTCCCGGGAGTTACAAAAGTATCGCCATCAAGGAATCCGCCTCCTGATTCCGCCACGGTCTTCACCTGGCCAAGATAATGCGGATTGTGAATTCGGTAGATTATATCCGAGGCTTCAACCGGCTCCGGCTCAAGAATCTTCAGTTCCGCTTTCAGATCTGACGATAGGAGGAAGTCCAATGGAATCTTTATACGAATAGAATTTTCCGGATGGCCGTACTCCGGGTCATGAAGGTCTTCCTGAATTAACGGTATCAGCCCAATCATCATACGCTTCTATTTAAGTTCAGGCGACGGCAAAGTCAAGACTTAAACGCTCTCAGAGACGTTTCCTCTTCCAGTTTCCTTTGCGGAACCAGAAGAACAGTATGACAGCCTTGAAAAAGGACGTTATGGTAAGTGTCCACCAGACCCCATTGATGCCGATATCGAGAGTGAAGCAAAGCAGGTAAGCCAGCGGCAATCGGGCTATCGACCAGGGAATTGACACTGACATGGGCGGTATAGTATTTCCCGCGCCAGAAAAGGCGCCTTCCAGAACGATTTCAATTCCCATAAAAACTTGCGACAGTCCCAGAATGAAAAGATAGTCGGAAGCAATCCTCTGCACCGCCGGGTCGGAAGTAAATAGACCGGCAATTTGCCCGGGCATGGTGATGAAGAAGACCGAGACAATAAATGTCTCCAGTACAATCAGTCGAATCGACCCCCAGGCGCATTTCTCGGCTCGTTCCGGCTGCCCGGCTCCAAGATTCTGCCCGACCATGGTCGCAGTCGCCACCGAAAATCCGAAAGCAATCAAATACGACAGCGCCTCCAGACGGATGCCGATTCCCATTGCGGCTCCGGCGGCATCTCCAAATTTGTGCACTATCTGAATGATAAACCAGTAAACAAATACAAAAGTGATATTCTGAAGCGATATCGGGATACCAATCTTAAACATACGATACATCGTGCCCACATCAGGTTTCTGACGATACCATCCGGTCAACGCCAAGTCCAATCTTCCTTTCCAGATCAGCCAGAGGAAAATCAGAAACCCGGTAGCGACAGATATAACAGTTGCCGCCGCTGCTCCGGCTATACCCATTCTGGGAAAAGGTCCAATCCCGAAAATCAGAAAAGGGTCCAGTACCAGATTTAGGAGTGTTGCTGAGACGTATGCTATCATGGGAGATTTGGTATCGCCGGTGGCGCGGAATATTGCGCCGAGGGCGTCATTGATATAAAAGAGACCAATTCCAAGAAAATAAACCCGCAGATAGGTGCTCCCCAGTTCTGCTACCTCTTCCCCGGCTTTCATGAATTCCATGATTGATGGCGCCAACCATAGACCGGCGGTGGTAAAGATTACTCCTGCTCCGATTGCCATCAAGATTCCCTGGCGCGCCACAAAAGATGCCTGATGCCTGTCCCCTGCTCCTATATAACGGGATACCATTGCAGTAATGCCAATAACAATAATCGATATGGTGGCAAAGACGGTCCAGGTGACTATCATGGAAGTGGTAACGGCATCCTGCTCGGGCGTCCCCAGAAACCCGACCCAGAAATAATTGATGATGGACATCGCGAACTCGAGGAACATCGACGCCAGAATGGGCCAAGCCAAACGAGCGATAGTGGAATAAATAGGCCCGTCGGTTATATGTTCTACTCGGGTCATGACGCTCTGGAAGTCATTTGATTTTTTACATGGAAGACTATTTGCGGGTCGGGGCGGTCGACGTTGGGTCTGACCTGACTGACTCCTGAAAAGTGGCGAATAAGTCGGGGTACCTTTCCGATACTATGTCCAGATTGACAATACTTGACCTCTCTTGCGCTGCCAGCGAGAGAATAAATAAGGCGGCGGCGATATCGGGATAATTAAAGGGACCATAGTCGGCTCCGGGGAACTCTTTGACTCCCTCTATTACCAAACCATCTTCAAGTATACCGCACTTGACACCGGCTCTAATTAGATTTTCCGTCAGTTCTCTAAAATACCTGCTCCTCACAAAATTGGCTTCACCGATATTTCTGACAATAGTCGATTCTGGGATTGACGCCGCTATTATCGCTACCAGTGGCAATTCCTGTATCAACTTGGCGGCCGCCTCTCCGGCCAATTTGCGGCCTTTAAGACGTCCCGGCTCCATTACCAGGTCGGCTGTCATCCTATCTTTGCCTCGGCTCTTATTTGCCAGCACGGTCACCGCACCCAGGCTTTTCAAGTAGTTCAAGAATCTCTGCAATGCTGTGCTTATCGTGATACGCTCCAGGACCGCCCGCTTCCTTCGCAAGATTGCGAATGTCAGAATTGCCGGCAGAATCTCTCGTGACGGCGGGACTCTGAATTCCGACGCCGTAATGCTGGTCGAGGGATGCAGCATCATTTCCCGTTTATAGTCGGAAGTCAATTTTCTCACTTTTCTGCGAGGGTCATTCTGATCCGGAACTGTCTTATGTTCCGCTTCCTTGATGGTAATCCTGGCACCGGCGTCCGCTAGTGTCTTTAGAAATCTGTTGTCGCTGTCGAATTGCTCTCTTATTGCCACAGAGCAGCCGGAAGTTGCCCCAAACAGAAAGAGAGCATCTTTGATATATGAATACGACGACTTAATCATTCTTTCAATAGGCAATCGCTTACCCGGTCGAAAGCGGATGATTTTCTTGCCGGGATTATGCTCCAGCGGCAACCCGGCATCTGTCAGTTGTCCGACAAAATATGCCAGGTAAATCGAGTCTATGTCGTCAGAATAAACCAGCGTTGTTTCCACTTCCAGTCCGGCCAAATACCCAATCGCCAGCGAAAGCGCGTGAAACGAGGCGTCCAACCTGTTCTCCGAGGGAATCCTCCCTCGGTCGAATTTCGAACGGTCTATCTTGACTAAAGTGTTATCTATTTCAATGCCGTGCCCGATATCGCTTAGAAATTTGAGCACCTTGTCGATGTCAGTTCCTTTATGGCGATTATAAACCGTTCCCCCCTGTTTCGATACCGCCGCCACAAAGAGCGCCGCTACGGTAGCGGCATAATCTCCGCAAATAGACAGTTTTTCGGGAATCTCTTTCAATGGATAAATTGAGTGGGACATCAGGTGATAGCCTACATTTCCTCGGGCGCTTCGATGCCAAGGAGACTTAGTCCCTCGTTGATAACCGTTCGGACTGAAGAAACTAACGCCATTCTTGCCGCAGTCAGCGCTTCATCATCCGACAAAATCTTGTCAATTCTCCCTGAAGCATCTTTGCGCTGGTAAACTTTATTGAAAGCCGATGCCAGCCCCAGCAGATACGCGCCAATGACGTTCGGGTCATAGATTGAGGCCGCCTCAACCACCACCATGGGGAAGCGATATAGAAATTCAATAACTCGTTCCTCTTCGGGATGATGCAAGAGACGGAAATCAATATCCGGCTTGACCATATTTCCATAGTGCCGTAAAAGCGACGACAGTCGGGCATGGGTATATTGCAGATATGGTCCCGTTTCTCCTTCGAAATTAAGCACCTTGCTCCAGTCGAAATTGACATCTTTCTCTTTGCGCGTTGACAGGTCGGCAAATATAACCGCTCCGATACCAATCTGTCGGGCGACCCGGTCAATATCTTTCAGGTCGGGATTTTTCTCCAAAATCTTCTCCCTGGCAAGCGCTATCGCTTTGGCAAAGACCTCCTCCAGGAAGATAATATTCCCCAGTCTTGTCGACATCACTTCATCTTGGAATTTAATCCACCCGAACTCAACATGAAACAACCGCGGTGAAATTTGCTCCGACGGCGGCAGACTTTCCGCTTCCTCCAGAAGTTCTACCACTTTAAAGACCTGACGGAAATGGTCATGTTGTGCCGAACCGACCACATAAAGCGCCTTTTCAAAGTGAAAAGTCTCCCAGCGGTATAAGATTCCGGTAATGTCTCTGGTTGCGTACAGAGTTGCACCGTCGGCTTTACGAAGCAGACATGCTGGAAGGTTGAAGCGGGAAAGATCTACGACCAGCGCCCCTTCCGAGACTTCTGCCAGCCCCGCTTTCATCAAGCGCTCGATCACCGCTTCCATTTTGTCGTTATAAAACGACTCGCCTGTCTGGTAATCGAAATGCACTCCCATCATATCATAGACTTTATTGAATTCCGCCATCGACAGGTCTTTGAACTTTTGCCACAAGGCAAGCGTCTCGGAATCGCCATCTTCCATCGCTTTGAACGCCTGACGGGCTTCCTCAGACAGCCCTGGGTCTGTTTCTTCCTCCTTGTGGAATCTGACGTAGAGGTCATACAGATATCTCACCGCATTTGTCCGGAGGGCAGCATCATCGCCCCATCGACGATAAGCGACTATCATCTTGCCGAACTGCGTTCCCCAATCGCCCAGATGGTTAATCCCGACCGGCGTATAGCCGAGTTTCCTGAAAATACGATACAACGAGCCGCCTATCGCGGTCGAGCGCAGATGCCCTACCCCGAACGGTTTGGCAATATTGGGAGAAGAGAAATCTATGACAATATTCTTTCGCTGTCCGTCTTTGGATGAACCATAATCATTGCCGGCGTTTAGAATCGTATGAATCGTCTCTTGCGCCAAAGCAACGCCGTCAATCAGTACGTTGTTAAAACCACCCACGGCTTGGAAGGTAAGGCACGAAAATTCTTTCTCCCCGCGGGCGAGGCGATTCTCTATTTCGGTCAATTGCCGATTCATCTCATTAGGGTTCTTACCTAATATTTTTGCCGCCTCGAAAAGCGGGAACGCATAATTCCCCATTTTCGGGTCTTTAGGCGGCTCCAGTCGTCGGTAAATATTTTTGCTATCGAGAGATATTTCCGCAAAGGAAGAACCGGCAAACAGTTCTTCGAGCGCTTTTGATATCACCTCCGCCGCCAGATATCGAAATTTATCAATTCGCATCACTATTTGCCCGTCGTTTGAAAAACAATGTTTCCTTCTTCCCGGCTCATTGTGAAAAAAAACTTATCATGCAGATTCTTTTCAAACTCAACACCCAGTTCACGATAGAGAGAATCACTAAACTCTATTTTATCCAATCCGTTGACTTCCGCAAATCTCTCCGCGAGAAAGATAATTTTCTGAGTAGCCGCTTTTCCCTCAACCAGCATCTCATAAATCAGGTCGGCATCAAACTGCCTCTCCGGATAAATCTCCCTTATAACGTAATGAATCTGCCGGGCGATTTCTTCTTTTTCCAATCTGAATCCGCTGACTTCCATATCAGGTAACCTCGACGAGGTAATCCTTTCCAGCCTTTCGCTCGGAGCCGCGGAAGAATAAATAATAAAGTATCGCCGACGCGATATAAAGGGCAACCGCGATCATAAGCGGTAGAGTGTACCCGTGCTTTTCTATCAGTTCTCCCCCAATGACGGTGGAAATCATCAAGGAACCGGTCCAGGAGAGTGTCAAAAGGGCGTTAACCAGGGCATGTTCCATCCTGCCGACCATCTCCATGCTGAAATTGGTCCCAATCGGTTGCGCCATATTCATCAGTGCGCCCCGAACGAGAAAGGCGACTACCGCCAGCGGCAAAGAATATGAGAACGCCAGAATAATCATAAAGGGAATCGAAAGAAGTTCCGTTGCCACAATGGTCTTAACCATACCGATTTTTTTCGCCAGAACCGGTCCGGCCAGGATTCCAAGCAGCATCGCCGTATTTACGGCGAAGAATAGCAGACCGATCTGGTCCGGCGACTGGCGGAATCTATCTCTAAAATAAAGATTCAAGAACGGAATAATAAGTCCGGCGCCAATGCCGACCAGGAACTGGGGTAGGAGGAGTTTCAGGTAAAGCCGTGATTGCCGCCGCAGCAGCGACCAAGAGAAATCTGACTGACGGTCTTCTTCGGTGGGGGCCGCCGCCTTTATCAGGGCGAACGGAATCACCGCCGCGATGCCGCAAATAATGCTGATAACAAAGGTCCACTGATAAGCCTGAATAACGTCGGCAAGCAGTGTCGTAAACCATGCTACCAGCCATCCGGAAACAACCGAGCCGACCATTCCCGCCAGAAGCAGCACCCCGAAATTGAAAGAGAAGACATAGGTTCTTTCCTCCGGCGTGGAGTTGCGCATGAAGAAAGGAGCCGCCGCAATCCTGTTAAAAGTTGCCGTCACTCCCAGCAGGAATGACAGAAAAATCAACCAGTTGCTGATACCCAGGCGCGATATGGCGGTTATGATAGCCATGTAGATTATAGTGGAGCCGATAAGGACAAACTTTAAACGTATCTTTCGGAGGGCAATCGCCGCCGGTATGGCTATGATGGCGGTCCCAAACGCTCCGGCGGACAGAAAAGTCCCAATGAATGACTCCGCCCCACCGCGCTCTTTTAAATAGAGATTCATCAGCAACTGCGCCGTGGCGAAAGTCAGCCCGATCAGAAAGGAACCGATTAGAAAGAGGCGGACATTCCTTGAGAAAAGACTTATATACCAGAGATAGTCTCGCAACGAGCCGGCTATATGCCCGTTGAGGCTTTTCAGCGGCGACAACAAATCCAACTGATGATTCGATTTCGGTTCGGTGGAGGGCATATCAGAGCGATTCTATTTTATATATTCTCCGGAGCAAATAAATTCAACCGGTCCGCTCAGCAAAATAGTGTCATCATTGCGGCTCCACTCTATCTGCAAGGCGCCTGTGGGAAACAGAACCTCCACCTTGCGGTCCAGAAGTCCATTTACCACTCCCGCTACCACTGATGCCGCGGCTCCGGTGCCGGAGGAACCGGTGGCGCCGGCGCCACGCTCCCAGTCATTCAGACGGAGTTTTCGGCGGGTGATTATCCGGGCAAATTCCACATTAGTTTTCCGGGGGAAATATGCCGAGTTCTCTATCAAGTTACCCAGTTCCTGCCAGTCAAAATCAAAATTCTCGACAAACATTACCGCGTGCGGGTTCCCGACCGAAAGAGCGGTGATTCTGTACCACCTGCCTCCGATTTTCAGAGGGCGATTGATATGATATTCCTCCCGGCTAATCATAGGAATCTTCTTTACCTCAAATTCAGGCTTCCCCAATGTCACCAAAATCGCAAATCCGTTACCTGTGGCTTTTATGACTTTCGCCTCCGCCAGGCCGTCGGCTGTTTCCATCGCGAGGTTTTTGCGGGAGCGATGATTCCGATAATTGTGCGCGGCCACTATTCTCAATCCGTTGCCCGACTTTTCCGCCCAACTGCCATCGGAGTTGTAAACATCTACCCGACAGATACCCTTAATCGACTTTGACAGCCACAGAACCCCATCAGCCCCAACTCCGAAATTGCGGCTGCAAATCTTTTTGGCGAATTCTCCTATATTCCGGACCGGCACATTCTTCAAGGCATTGTCTATTACAATGAAATCATTGCCCAGCGCATGGTATTTCACGAATCTTACTTTATTCATGCCCCATAAGATATCGTTCCACAAGTTTTTGTAAAGAGAAAAGCCCCGCAATATAACGGGGCTTAACTTCTACAACTGAAATCCTGGACTATCGAAGATTGTCCTTGATAACCTTGCCCAGTCTCTTAATCCCTTCGCTGATTGTATCCAACGTGGCGCAGGAGAAATTGAGCCGCAAGGTATTGTCGCCGCGGCCATCCGGGTAGAACGGTTTGCCGTATACATACGCCACCTTCTGCTCTATCGCCTGCGGTAACATCTTTGAGGCCGAGACCCCTGTGGGCATTTCAATCCAGAGGAACAGCCCCCCCTCCGGTCTGGTCCATTTCAATTCCGGCGGGAAATGCTTATCCATCTCCTGAAGCATCAGGTTGCGCTTCTGGCCATAGTTCTCTATCAGTCTTTCGATATGCGGGTCGAGTTTCCCTGAGTTTATGAAGGCATAAATCATGTACTGGGTGAAAGTATTGGAATGAAGGTCGGAGCATTGTTTTACCCGCTCAAAAATCGGCATAATGAAGAGCGGTCCGTTAATCCAGGCAATCCGAAGCCCCGGCGCCATGATCTTGGAAAAGGTCCCTAATGAGATGACCGCATCACCGCCGATTGCTTTCATAGACGGAACAGGCTTGCCGGCAAACCGGATTTCCCCGTAAGGATTGTCGTCAATCAGCGGAATATTGTACTTCATCGCCAGTTCTACCAGAGCGTGACGACGCTCCTCCGACATCGTGATGCCGGTAGGATTCTGGAAGGTCGAGACGGTATAGATCATCTTGGGACGGTATTTCTTGATGGCGCTTTCAACCTGCTCCACTTTCATGCCGTTCTCATCCATATCAACCGTGGCATATCGCGCCTGGTAGAAATTGAACGCCTGCAGAGCGCCGACATAGGTCGGATATTCGGTTATAATATAATCACCGGGACTGATAAACGCCCGGGCGCAGAGTTCAATCCCCTGCTGCGAGCCGGACGTCACCAAAATATTTTCCGTCTTGGTGGGACAACCCTGGCGGGTTTCACGCTCCGCGATGGCATCGCGCAACGGCGTTATCCCCATCGAAAGAGAATACTGCATAGAATCAGACTTGTACATATCAATCACTTCCGACGCGCACCGTTTCATCTCCTGCAAGGGAAACATCTCCGGAGCCGGAAGCCCTCCGGCAAAGGAGATAACGCCCGGACGTGACGATATCTTCAGGATTTCTCTAATAATGGAGTTTTCAAGGGATAAAACATGGGCGGCGATATCCCATTTCTCCGGGGTCGCCTTGAAGTCAAATGTCACTGGCTCTTTGCTCATATTAATTGACTCTATTTCTTTTGAAGTTATGTCATATCTAATATGAAAATAACAAAAAGGAGTGCAAAGTCAATCTATAAACGTCACATCTTCTCTCCAGCAAACTTGACGATTGCATCGCCATACCTGTTTTTTATTATATCTACCG
Organism: Ignavibacterium sp.; assembly: GCA_020724775.1. Classification (GTDB taxonomy): domain Bacteria; phylum Zixibacteria; class MSB-5A5; order GN15; family PGXB01; genus DYGG01. Next base: position 71,902 of record DYGG01000007.1, read on the forward strand.
CTTCACTGGATAACTTTAATTTGTCCAGATTACAATTCGACAATAAAGACAACTGATTTTCTCCTGATTTGCTCAGAAGATTTGAGGCTTTTACTCCTAAAAGTCTTACTTTAATTTTAGGACCGTATTCTCTTGGAATTAATCTCTTAGAAGTCTCAAAAATTATCCTGCACTGGTCAGTAGGCGTCGCTAGGGTTTTATCTCTGGTAATCGTTTCAAAATCTGAGGAGCGGATTTTGACCGAGATTGTCCTTGCTACAAAATTATCCCGGCGTAATCTTCGCGATACTTTATCTGATAACCAGAGTAAGGTGGAATATATCTTATCTATATCCGAAAGGTCGGTCACCAGTGTAGTCTCATGAGACATCGATTTGTCATCCGGCATATCTTCATAAGATACCACCTCAGAACAGTCCAATCCTCGCGCTACTTTTGACAGATATGCGGCATTCACGCCGAAATACCCTTTGAGCATCCTCTCATCATATTCGGCCAACTCTTCAACCGTAACAATACCCAATTTATTCAACCCCTTTTGTGTCTTTTCCCCTATCCCCCAGAGTGAACTTACCGGTCGGGGATAAAACGCTTTTTGAAAATCATCTCTGTCCATTATTGTTATCCCATCCGGCTTCTTTTCCCCTGATGCCATCTTGGCTATCAATTTTGATGGGGCAATACCAACCGAGCAGGTAAGCGACAATCTCTCCTTTATTTCCGCTTTCATTTTCATCACCAGTTCCTCGGCGGTATTGAAAATCCGATGACAGCCGGTGATATTTAAGAAGGCTTCATCTATTGAAAACGGCTCCACTATCGGCGAGTAATGCTCGAATATGACCTGAAGAACTGAGGCGGTATATACATATCCTCCCAGGGTGCCTGATATTACTATCGCCTCCGGGCAAAGTTTTTTCGCCTGAGCTATCGACATTCCCGATTTGACACCATATTTCCGCGCTTCATACGAGCAGGTTGAAACCACCGAGCGATAGCGGGGGTCGCCCCCCACAATCACCGGCTTTCCTTTTAATAGTGGCGCATTTCGGATTTCGAAGGCGGCAAAGAAGGCATCCATATCTACATGGACTATTACTTTCGGCCAGTCGTAGGTGCGGTCTATTCCACCCATATCTTGCTTATGGTCCAGATGGTCTGACGCTCATCAAAAGTCAACTGGAAAAAATTCGAGGAGATATCGACGACGGCGTAATGATGCACTTTATAAGCGCCGATATCGGTTTTCCAATCGCCGGTTACTTCACTGATTTTATATACCCGCCCGTTCCAGCGAAAGCGGGCCGGTTTCATTTTGTGGTTGGCAAACACCGCCACCACCTCTATCGGTTCATCCATATCCTGATACATTCTTCATCACTCTCCCCTTTTGGCACTTTCCGGTTACCCCCACACCCTCGCCAGCAGCGCTACCAGCGGTTCAAAACCGACCGGCATCAACAATAGCACCAAAACCATCCAGAAAACTCTCCTGACTCGCATCACAACCTCCGCATCAATCCCACCACTTTTCCGGCGATATAAAACTCCGGCGAGTTTCTATCCACCAGGATCGGCTCAAACGCCTCATTCTCCGGCTGCAGTCGCACTCTTCCCTCCTCCAGAAAATACCGCTTCACAGTCGCCTCCTCCCCGATTACCGCCACCACTATCTCTCCCGGCTCGGCGCTTTTCTGACGTTTCACCAGCACCAGGTCGCCGTCAAATATCCCGGCGTTTTTCATTGAATCCCCTTTTACTTTCAAAGTAAAAGTCTCACCGGAGGGGAGAAAACTGGTGTCAATCGCTATCTCCCCTTCAATATTTTCCACCGCCGTTATCGGATTACCGGCCGGCACCGCTCCCACCAACGGCACCCGCTTAATCGGACCGGCCAGGCTGCGCGCCAGTTCTATCCCCCGCGATATCAACTTCTGCCGACGGATATACCCCTTCTTCATCAATACTTCCAGGTGCGCCCGTACCCCGTTGGTGGAACTGATACCAAACTTCTCCCCAATCTCTCGAATGGTCGGAGATTTCCCCCGCTCCGTTATCATTTTCTCGATATAATCGAGAATCTCTTTCTGTCGGCGGGTAAGTTTCTCTTTCACCGTCACCGGCTCCTCCTTATTAATTTCTCCAGATTTTCATATTTTAAACCGTCTGTATTTCTCCTCCATATTCTACTGCACAGATGTTCAGTTGTCAATAATAAATGTCGGATTTATGCCGGTGAGACTTAAATTGTGATATTCAAAAGTGATACCCCTTCCGCTATCCCTGTCGCCCCGTAAAAAAATATTGATATGACAAATCAATTAGTTATAATAGGGTTTTACTTAAGGATACCCATCATGAAAATACTGGTAGTTGGCGGTGGCGGAAGAGAGCACGCCATAATCTGGAAACTGAAGCAATCGTCCTTAGTCAGCAAAATATTCGCCGCTCCGGGGAATGCCGGAATAAGCCTGATTGCCGAATCAGTCGATATCAAAGCCGACAACATCAACGGCCTGGCTGACTTCGCCAAAAAGAACAATATCGATCTGACCGTAGTCGGCCCGGAACTTCCCTTAACCCTGGGCATTGTTGACGAGTTCAACCAACGCGACCTGCGAATATTCGGTCCTACCCAGTTGGCAGCTGAAATCGAGGGCTCCAAGGTGTTCGCCAAGGAATTCATGCGAAAATACCATATCCCGACCGCCCCCTATCAGATATTTTCCGATTTGACCGAAGCGACCAAGTTTGTAAAATCTGCGGCGTTGCCGGTAGTCATCAAAGCCAGTGGCCTGGCGGCGGGAAAAGGAGTGGTTATCGCTCATAACCAGGAAGAGGCGGTGCAGGCGGTGGAGCGTATAATGGTGCAGAAGGTCTTTGGTGAAGCCGGCACCAGCATCGTGGTTGAAAATTTCCTGGAGGGGCAGGAAGTTTCGGTCATGGCGTTCACCGACGGTAAGACGGTCAAGATGATGTTACCATCGCAGGATCATAAACGGGTCGGTGACGGCGATACGGGTCCTAACACCGGCGGCATGGGCGCCTACTGCCCGGTCAATTTTATGGATGATATTACCTTAAAAACCATAAAGGAACATATCCTCGAACCGACCATATATGGTCTGGAAAGGGAAGGAAGAAATTATAAAGGAGTTCTGTACGCCGGCTTGATGATGACACCGGCCGGACCCAAAGTTATGGAGTTCAATTGCCGTTTTGGGGACCCGGAGACGCAGGCGGTCCTCCCTTTGCTAAAATCCGACCTGGCGGATATCTTCATTGCGATTGTGGACGGGAATTTATCAATAATTGATGAACTGGAGTGGGAGCAGAAAGCGGCAGTATGCGTCATTCTCGCCTCCAAAGGGTACCCGGATAAACCGGAAATCGGCAGGCGGATTTTTGGTTTGAGAGATTACAGCGATATGGATTCGATGCTGTATCATTCAGGGACGCGCCGAGAAGGGAAGAACTGGATTACCGCCGGAGGCCGCGTAGTCGGGGTCACCTCAGTGGAGAATGACCTTCCGTCCGCCATATCCCGCGCTTATAACGTTATCGAGAATATAAAATTCGACGGCATGATTTACCGCACAGATATCGGTCTAAAGAGTGCCGCCATGAACAGAAGTTATGGAGGTTAAAATGCCCAAAGTACTGATAATGCTTGGTTCGAAATCCGACAGCCAGTATGCCGAGGAATGCCAGGCGGTATTGAAAAATTTCGGTGTACAGGCTGACATCGAAATCTCTTCTGCGCACCGTCAGCCGGAGCGAACCGATACTCTGGCAAAATCTGCCGCCGATTCGGGGTATGAAATCATAATCTGCATGGCCGGTATGGCCGCAGCGCTGCCCGGAGCGGTGGCGGCACGCTCCAATCTTCCGGTAATTGGAGTCCCTCTTCCCGCTTCCCTGAACGGGCTTGATTCACTGCTTTCAATAGCGCAGATGCCTTCCGGCGTGCCGGTGGCAACCATGGGGATAGGAAGCGCCGGCGCCAAGAATGCGGCCCATCTGGCGACGAGGATTCTTGCCTTGAAGCACCCGGAGGTCAGAAAAGCGCTCGAACAATCGGGACAGAAATAATCTGCAAACCATAAGAAGCAAAATTTGTAAAATAAGTTAAAGGAAGGAGATACAGAATGAAAGCAGGCAGATTCTCAAAAGGCTTGAAGATCTTACCACTTGTCTCGGTAATGCTTGGTCTTCTGCTGGCCGGTATGGCGCATGCCGATACCGAGAAAGCCAAAGAACATTTCAATAATGCTCTCAAGGCGCAGAACGAGAAGAATGATTCGCTGGCTATTGCCGGATACAAGGATGCTATCAAAGAAGACCCCAACTTCGCCGACGCCTATATTAACCTCGGCTCTATCTACTTTGCCAAAGAGCAGCTTGCGGAGGCCGAGACTAATTTCAAGAAGGCGACCGAAGTTGCCGCGGATAATCCGGATGCCTGGGCGAACCTGGGCAGAACCTTTTACAAGCGCGACAAATTCACTGATAGCGAGAACGCCTACAAGACAGCCCTGGCGAAGAAGAGCGATTACACTGAAATCTATAAAGACCTCGGCTTTCTTTACTATTCACAGGGGAACTGGCCGTCGCTTATTGAGAATATGAAGATGTACACGGAAAAGATGCCTACCGATGCCACCGCTTTTTATCTCCTGGGGAAAGGATATCAGAATCTAAAGAAGTATCCTGAAGCGATTGCGGCGTTCAATAAGACCGCGGAGATTGACAAGAGCAATTTCAACGCTTTTAACAGCATGGGACAAATTCACCTGGCGCAGGAGAATTATTCACAGGCATTTCGGATGTTCGACCGCGCCGTCGCTCTCAAGCCGGACAACTTCAATGCTCTCTACAACCTGGCAATCTCTTATGAGCATGAGAACCAGGACAAGGTTGACCAGGTGCTAAAGTATTGGAATAACTTCCTCAAAGTCGCCAAGAATAATCCCAAGGCGCAGAAACTAATACCTCAGACCGAAGAGCATATAAAGGAGTTGCAAGCCCTTAAGGAATCGGGGCAGTAAAAGTTCTCAATCCGGAAACCGGTTCAAAAACTGGTTTCCGCTTTTTCATAACATTCCGCAATAGGTAACAGGTTGCGCGAAAGTCTTTATACTCCGGAAGCATGCACCCGCTTCAGTATAATCGTCAATATATTTCTGTTCATACTGAAGATGGTTGCCGGCATACTGGGGCGTTCCCAGGCGCTGGTAGCCGATTCTCTTAATTCGCTTCTCGACATTGTCGCTAATGCCGTAGTCTGGCTCGGTATTAGGATTGCCAATCGCCCTCCTGATGAGGAGCATCCGTACGGTCACGGCAATGCCGATAATCTGGCGGCTATTTTTGTTGCCATCGTGCTGGTGCTTACCGGCGGCTATATCGGTTATGAGGCAGTCCACTCGATAATTGACAAAAACTTTCAGACCCCCACTTACCTGGCGACATCGGCAGCCGCCCTGACCATACTTATCAAGGAAATCCTGTATCATTACACTCTAAGAATCGGCAAGAGATTCAAATCTCCGGCGGTAATTGCCAACGCCTATGACCATCGCTCCGATGTCATTGTCTCCGCCGGGGCACTGGTCGGAATCGTTGTTGCACAACTCGGGTATCCTGTTCTTGACCCTCTGGCGGGACTGTGGGTGGCATTTTTTATTCTCAAACAAGGTGCCAAAATCATTAGAGAGAACATCCCTACTCTAATGGTTACCTCGCCGGGAAGCAAAATCGAGACAGATATCGGGAGTTATATTAAAAACCTCGACGGCGTTGTGTCCGTTGTATGGATTCGCGGACACGCAGTCGGCTCCAGTTACTATCTTGACACCGCTGTCAATGTCAATGGCAATATGTCGGTCAAAGCCGGTCATGATATCGCCTCAGAAATCAAACGGAAAGTTCAGCAGAGATTTCCGGATGTTGCCGATATCCTGGTTCACATTGAGCCGGATCCCGACTGAGCGGATAAAGATATTTTCCGTTGGCGATAGTCACCGGAATTCCACTCTCCGAAACTCATCCCACTCAACCATCTCTTCACGCCCTTTATCTGTAATGAAAATTCCCCTATTGTCGGAGTCAATATCATTGGAGTTTCGCAGTTTGAATGTACGCCCGTCTTTGAGAGTGACTTTGCTTGTGCGGGATGAAATCTTCTCAACCGACTTAACCAAGCCAAACTCTATATCCAGCTCAATATCCTGAAATTCACCGTCAAGCATTTCCCAGGTGAATTCCTCATCGTCATCCCACCTGATTTCACCGGTCAACTCCTCCCCGGATTCCAGCACTACCTTACCCTCAATCCGTTTACCCCCGTCGAAATCATCATAACGAAGCCCCTGCGGCGATTCCATAAATTCAACCTTTTCCAATTCATCCCAGTCGATGCTAATTCGCCCCAATTGCGGGTCGGAAATTATTACACCCCGGTTGCCGCTGTCTATGTCATTGGAATTTTCCAATTCCATTTCAGTGCCGTCTTTCAGAACAACCAGGGCGCTTTGCGATGACAGCGGCTCTATTTTCTTGATTTTTCCGAATTCGATTTTCCGTTTACGACGTCCCTCCTCCCCATCCAGTATATCAGTGTCGAAAATTTCATCGACATCCCAACAGACAAATCCTTGGAAGGAATCTCCCCGTCGGGTGAACGCCTCGCCATAAAGCCGATTGCCGAAATTTGACGGCATCTGCGGCGCCGGCATAAACTCAATCTTTTCGATTTCCTCCCAGAGAAGTTCCAGTATCCCCTGTTTCCGGTCATCGATGAGGAGTTCCCGCATACTTTCACCCAGATCGGTCGAACTATTCTCCATTTCAAATTTCTCTCCGCTCTTCAGTTCTATCCGCGCCCGCTGACTGTCAACAGGTTTGATTGATTTTATGTGACCAAAACGAATCCCGGACTGGGCTTTGTCCCCCCAGTCCCACCCCATATCATCCCCTTCTTCCCGATAAACCGTAATACCGAATATGCTTACTTTTTTCGTGCCGGAACGGCGTGAGGTATAATGATCACCTTTTCTGTCATCACGTTCCCGGTATCCGTCAAGAATATCATCCCAGAATCCTTCATTTTTATCCCAGCGGATAAAGCCCTCGAAAGTTTCCCCATCCGAGGTCACAACCTCCCCGTATATCTGCTCTTCAGTCCCCCAGACCGGCGCAATAGTAAGCACTGTCGTCAAGACTGTCATTAGGAATTTCCGTAATTTCATCGCTACCTCCATCATTCAAATTGAAAAATCTAATCTCTTTGACGATGAATTCGCGGCTATTGTTTCGGCGGATAGGACTTCCCCCGAAGCCCCTGAAATCTATCTCAGCAGCAGCAATTTGCGAATCTGAATCGATCTCTCCGTTGCGGCACGACAGAAATAAATGCCGCTGGGAGCCGGCAGAACTCCTGCCATATTGCCGTCCCAAGAAATCTTATGCCGTCCCGCTCCGAGCGGTCCATCCTGAATCCGGGCGATTCTCTGCCCCAGAATGTTGAATATTTCAACGGTCACTTCGGCGCGTTCGCTCAAGGTCAGTTCAAAAACAGTTTGTCCATTGAAAGGATTGGGGAAGTTGGGCGATAAGGCGAATTCGGCAGGATTTGATTTATCCTCAAACTCGCCGACAGTCGTCGGTTCATCTATTGTCACGGTGCCCGGAATCACAATCGGAGCAATCTCGCTTTCATTTATGCCTATCAATCGGAGGTAAACAGTATCGTTATAGGCAGTATCAATTCCGCAGACGCCGGGAATCTGACCTGCCGTCATGTACAGGTCGGCAATATGATATTCCCCAGTCCCGATTGCAACGCCGCTGTCTGTCGCCAAAAATCGTATCGCTATCGTGCTGCTGTCGTAAATCTCGGAGGTCAACTCCACCCCGGCAGAAAGGTCTGTCGCCTGAAAAGAAATAGAATCATAATTAATACGCTCAGGGTCATACCGAAGAGGAATCACCCCCCCTTTAATCAAACTTGAAAGTGTCACATCAATCGATATCACTGCACTATTTCCGGGGATGGCTCGAACGTTCCCTATTCTGACCGTATCGGCCGGCGGAACATTCACCCGAACAGAAACTTCAATCTGCCGATTAAAAGCAAGACTATCGAGCACGGTAACGGCTCCGGAATGGAGCCCGGGAGCAAGTAATGCCGTTTCTATCTGAATCACCATAGAATCATTATCGCTTCCGGAATCGCGCAGAATATTTATCCAACCGACGGAGGCAACCGCGTTCCAGTCAAGCGCTCCTGTACCGATGTTTTGAATCTGGCATCCGGCGACGGTGCTCGTATCGACCGCCCGGTCAAAATGAATCGAGTCCGGACTTGCCTTCATAAACGGCATATTGCCCACTAAATCAAGGGTGACAAAGAGAGTTTCAGGTGAATTCGCCGCTTCGGGCGATTCAAACACCACTGGCTCCCTGTACCTGCCGTACCCGAGCGCGGAGATATCGATATTCAAAGCCACTGAATCGTCTTGCATTCCGGTTGTCCGGCTCACAGAAAGCCAGGGGATATCCTCGGAAAGGCTCCAACTCAATATGCCGCTGCCCTGATTGAGTATTCTGACAAAAATCGGCCCGGGATTTCCGAGTGCTGCGAAAGTCCGGCTGTAGACCGAATCCGGTTCAATATCGACCATCGGGGCTGTCACTGTCAGGCTAAGCGGAATCAACAGGGTCGAATTGCTGTCGTTCTGGTTTTCAATTCTCAGATAGGCTCCGTATTCCCCGAATTCGAGATTCTGTCCTGATACAGCAACTGATATCGTATCCGGTGTAACGCCGGAAAGCGGAATGAGATTCACCCAATCGGCATCAGTTTGGGCGCTCCAGCGGAGCGCTCCCGCTCCCGCGTTCCTGACTATGAGCGACTTAGCGGCGGGATTGACGCCGCCTCTTTCCATAACAAAAGTCAGCGAACCTGGTTCTGCCACCAGCGATGGACTGTTATATCTTTTAACAGTCAGATATATATCAAAATTACCGCTGCGGGAATCAGACCAGGCGAAATACAGATTGTAATTGTCCATAACGACCGCCG
>DYGG01000008.1 GCA_020724775.1 Ignavibacterium sp.
TTCATTCTCCGCTTATGCATTCGGCTACCGCCGGTATGAAGGAATACCTGGAGGCTCTAAATTTTAAGGAGCCGCAGATTGGACTGGTGCCTAATGTCACCGGAGTCGCTGAAAAAAACTCAGGTAGAATTAAAGAACTGCTGGTGGCGCAACTGACCGCTCCGGTTCGGTGGTATCAGACGATGCAATATTTCAAAGACAACGGCATTGATACCCTTATCGAAATCGGTCCCGGCAAAGTTCTCACCGGTCTGGCGAAGAGAGAATTAGACGGCGCGCCGATGATAAATCTTGACACCGTGCAGGATATTCAGAATTTTGTTGCCGCCGCCGCAAAGTAATATATGAAGAAATTGGAGAATAAAACGGCACTGGTTACCGGCTCCGCGCGGGGTATCGGCAAGGCTATTGCGTATCGGCTGGGAACTGAGGGAGCAAAGGTGGTAATCTCCGATGTCCTGTTTGACCTGGCATCGGCAACGGCGGAGGAATTTCGAAGCGCCGGATTTGAAGCCCTGGCGGTCAGAGCCGATGTCACCAAGTCCGATGATGTAGCATTACTTGTTGAAGAAACGGTGACCCGGTTCGGCGCCCTTGATATCGTGGTCAATAACGCCGGTATCACCCGGGACACGCTGTTGCTTCGCATGTCGGAAGCCGATTGGGACCTGGTGCTTAATATAAATCTCAAAGGAGCGTTTCTGATGACGCAAGCGGCGGCGAAGGTGATGATAAAACAGCGCTCCGGCAGAATAATAAATATCTCCTCTGTAGTCGGAAGGATGGGCAATGCCGGACAGGCCAACTATGCCTCCAGTAAAGCCGGCCTGCTCGGGCTGACCAAATCGGCCGCCAAGGAACTGGCATCGCGCGGAATAACCGTCAATGCCGTCGCCCCCGGATATATCGCCACTGAAATGACCGAGAAGTTATCTGATGCCGCGAAAGAGGCGTTTCTAAATAATATCCCGTTAAAAAGGCCCGGAACACCCGATGATATCGCCGGTGTGGTGGCGTTTCTCGCTTCCGAGGATGCCGCCTATCTGACCGGCCAGGTCATTGGCGTGGACGGCGGGCTTCTCATGTAGAGAGCAATATTAAACTGATAAACGAAGGAGTGTGACCATGTCCGCAGACATTGAACAGAAAGTAAAGGAGATTATCGTTGAGCAGCTCGGCGTCGATGCCGCCCAGGTAACCGAGTCGGCCCGTTTTGTCGAAGACCTGAGCGCTGATTCACTGGATACGGTGGAGTTAGTGATGGCTCTTGAGGAAGAGTTTTCTCTGGAAATTCCTGATGAGGATGCCGAGAAGATTACCTCAGTGGGCGATGCCGTCAATTATATCAAATCTCATGTTAAGTAGCCGCACCTTAATAGGGGATTGTTAGCATGAAATCTATCAGAACGGTAGTGACCGGTATCGGCGTGGTTACTCCGCTTGGCTGCGACACCGGCAATTTCTGGCAATTGCTGGTGGCGGGGCGAAGCGGCGTGGGGAGAATAAGTCGATTTGACGTAAGCGCCTACCCGACCCAGATTGCGGCGGAAGTCAAGGATTTTGACGAGAACCGCTTTCTGGAAAAGAAGGAGGCGCGCCGTATGGACCAATCGGAGCAGTATGCCATTGGCGCCAGTCAACTGGCAATTGATGATTCGGGCCTCGACCTCGCCAAAACTGACCTTGACCGCGCCGGAGTTGTCATCGGTTCCGGCATCGGAGGAATTTCAACCTTTGAGCAACAGCATAAGACTCTTCTCGACTCCGGGCCGGGAAGGGTCTCCCCTTTCTTTATACCGATGATGATAATAGATATGTGCGCCGGGCTGGTCTCCATCCGTTTTGGTTTCCGCGGTCCCAATTATGCCACAGTCTCAGCCTGTTCATCGTCAGCCCATGCTATCGTTGACGCTTTTCGTATCGTACAGCGGGGTGAAGCCGATATTATGCTTGCCGGGGGCGCCGAATCGACCATCACCCCGATCTCGCTGGCAGGCTTCTGCTCCGCCCGGGCGCTGAGCACGCGCAATGACGAGCCAGAGCGGGCTTCGCGACCGTTTGACAAAGACCGGGACGGTTTTGTGATGGGTGAAGGAGCGGCAATTATGGTTCTGGAATCGCTGGAGTCGGCCCAGGCGCGCGGGGCGAAAATCTACGCTGAAATTATCGGCGCCGGAATGACCTCCGATGCTCATCATATAACCGCTCCGTTGCCTGATGGCGGCGGCGCTCGCCGGGCTATTCAGGCGGCATTGAATGACGCTAATATCAAGCCGGAAGAAATCGGCTATATAAACAGCCACGGTACCGCCACCGAACTGGGTGACATTGCCGAGACCAAAGCTATCAAAGCGGTCTTTGGCGACTACGCGTACAAGGTCCCGATAAATTCCACCAAATCGCTTATCGGCCACCTGCTCGGCGCCGCGGGCGCGGTCGAATTCATTACCGGGATTCTCTCTATGCGCGCCGGTGTTTTGCATCCGACTATAAATCTTGATAATCCCGACCCGGAATGTGACCTCGACTATGTCCCCAATAAAGCCCGTGACTGGAACTTTGACATTTTCTTAAGCAATTCCTTCGGCTTCGGCGGGCATAATGTCAGCATAATCGGCCGGAGATTTAATGGTCAGTTGTAATTGTGGGTGTAATTGAGTTCTTTAAGAAATTGACCGGCAGTCCGGAGGGGGCAAGTGATGAAAAACTGGTCGGGGGGGTGTATCAGGAATTCGGTTATCTCTTTCAGAATCGCGCCCTATTGACGCAGGCGTTGTCGCATCGTTCACATTCCCGCAATCTCAGCAATGCCGTTGAATCCAACGAGCGCCTGGAATTCCTGGGGGATTCCATTCTGGGAATGATTGTCTCCGAATATCTCTATATGAATTTCCCTGACTTCGATGAAGGAGACCTGACTAAATCCAAATCACTTCTGGTGAATGAAGCCGCCCTCTCGATGATAGGGCGGGATGCGGGGTTGCCGGATTTGATACTTTTATCGCCGGAGGAGGAGAAATCGGGTGGGCGGATGCGCAGTTCGATAATTTCAGATGCCGTGGAAAGCGTCATAGGCGCCATCTATCTTGACGGCGGCCTCAATGCCGCCCGGATGGTTGTTCACCGGATGATAATTTCCCGTATGGAGCAGATTGTCGCCGACAGCAACCACCGCAATTACAAGGGAGAATTGCTGGAATATCTTCAAGCGCGCGGCGAGGCGGTTCCTTTCTACGAAGTTATCTCAGAGTCAGGTCCCGACCATGACAAAATCTTCAAAATTGCGGTACATACCTGCGGCAAAGTTACCGGCACCGGTGAAGGGCAGTCAAAAAAAGAGGCGGAGCAACGTGCCGCCGCGGCATCACTTGAATATTTGAAAAAGACGGAAAACCCCGGCAACCCGCATTCCTTATAACCCTCCAGTTATATCCGCCATTTTTTCTATTCCTAACGGCAACAATCGGTTGACTTTTGGGGAGAAAATCGTTTATTGTGAAAAATTATTCAATATTCTGGATTTTTTCGGGAGGAAATAGATGAATATAGCCGTCCTGATAAAACAGGTTCCTGAAATCGAGTTGGTCAAAGTTGACCAGGCAGCAAATGAAGTCGTTCTCCCTTCGGGACCGGGAGTTGTCAATCCTTTTGATGAATATGCCGTAGAGGAAGCGCTCCGTCTTAAAGAAAAGTATGGCGGCAAGGTAACGGTTATTACTGTCGGCACACCGAAGGCGGAATCGGCGCTAAGAGATTGCCTGGCTCTGGGAGTGGATGAGGCGATTCTAATCAGTGACCCGATTTTGGAAAAATCTGACCCGCAGGCGACTGCTCGCGCTCTTGCCGCAGGCTTGAAAAAATTAGGCGCCTTTGACCTGATTCTCTCCGGGAAGCAGGCGGTCGATGATGATGCTTCCCAGGTTCCGGGGGCGGTTGCAGCGCTGCTTGACCTGCCCCAGGCTCTTTTTGTCAAGAAAGTGGAGAATCTGGATGGGGGAAAAATCACGGTCTGGCGTACGACCGAAGAAGGGTACGATATTGTCGAATTAAACCTTCCGGCTCTGCTTTCGGTAGTAAAGGAGATAAATGAGCCGCGCCTGCCGTCTTTAAAGGGGAAAATGATGGCAAAAAAGGCGCCGCTTACGAAATGGACTGCGGCCGATATTGGCATTGACGGCTCCGCGGTAGGCGCTAATTCTTCTACCCGGACTCTCAAGGTTTCGCCGCCGCCGCCCCGGCAGAAGGGAGAGATGATTACCGGCGATACTCCCGAGGAAATTGCCGAAAAACTGTATCAGAAATTAAAAGAGAGTCAGGCGCTTTAGGGAATGGTTTTCGATAGGTTTACAAGCCGCCCTGACCGGGGCGGTTTTCTTTTGAGAAATTGACTCAGAAGCGGCCTTCTTGAAGTTTTTATCTCCGGATTGTGCTTCGTTGCGTAATTATATCTTTATTCAGAGAGTTGGGTCATCCATTGGAACCTATAATCTGACAGGACGTTATTGTTCATATTATGACTGATAACCTGGGCAAAAACGGGGGGCGATTTGAAATCGTCATTAAGTATCTGAAACGGTACCGGCGCTATCTTTTCTGGGGCGGCCTGGCGGTTGTCGGCAGCAATGCATTGATGCTCCTTAACCCGTACCTGATGAAAATCGCCTTTGATAAGATTGAAGACAGCGCCCCCTCCAGTGAAATTTTGAATATCGCCCTGATGATAGTCGTTTTCGCAATTGTCTCCGGCGTTTTCCGCTTTTCCATGAGACGAACCATTATCTGGATGTCGCGCAAGGTCGAATTTGATATGCGCAATGACCTCTTTGACCATCTTCTGAAACTGAATCCCTCTTTTTATTATAACACTCGGACGGGCGATATTATGGCGCGCGCCACCAATGACATTGAAGCGGTCCGGATGATGATTGGGCCCGGCATTATGCAGATTTCGAACACTCTGGTGACCGCTCTGATTGCTGTCTCCTTCATGTTTTATCTGTCGCCGCTTCTGACCCTCTATTCTCTCTTGCCGCTTCCTATACTCTCCTTCGTTGCCAACAAACTGGGAGGAGTGGTGCATCGGCAGTACTTGAAAATTCAGGATTACTTTGCGGTGCTGACTTCGAAAGCGCAGGAGAACCTGTCGGGCGTCCGGGTGATTAGGGCATACAATCAGGAGAAGGCGGAGATAGCCGACTTCTCGGCCCACAACCGCAAATATATCGCGCTCAATCTTGATATGATTAAAATTTTCAGCATGTTCTACCCTCTGCTTTTTGCTCTTGCCGGCTCCGTCAATATTATCGTTCTCTATTTTGGGGGACGTTCCGTAATCGATGAAAGGCTGAGCCTGGGAACGCTGGTGGCTTTCTTCACATATCTTTCAATGTTAATCTGGCCCATGATTGCGCTGGGCTGGGTAATTTCGCTCTACCAACGGGGTACGGCATCGCTGGCGCGAATCAATAAAATTCTCAATACTGCTCCGGCAGTGGTTTCGTCGCCGGAATCCGATGCCGGGAGAAAACTCAAAGGAAGTATCGAGTTTCGAAATCTTCATTTCTCTTACAACGGCGAAAGTACCCTTAAGAATATCAATCTCAAGGTGGAACCGGGAATGACGGTGGGAATTGTTGGACCGACCGCCTCCGGCAAATCGACACTGGTTTCTCTTCTGGGACGTCTCTTTCCGGTGGAACGGGGACAATTGTTCATCGATGACATCGATATCAACGACTGGAACCTTCGGGCGCTTCGTTCTCAGATTGGCTTTGTTCCCCAGGAGCCGTTCTTATTTTCTGACACCCTTACGCGGAATATTCTGTTTGGCTCATCTGACGGTAGTCCGGAAATCGTGCGGAGCGCCGCCCGCGCCGCCGTTATCGAGCGGGATATCGAAAGTTTTCCCGACAAATTCGAAACGATGTTGGGAGAGCGCGGCATTACCCTTTCCGGCGGACAGAAGCAGCGGGTGGCCCTTGCCCGGGCAATGGTAATCGACCCGAAAATCATTATCCTTGATGATGCCACCAGCGCCGTTGACACCGAGACGGAACATCAGATAAATCTTCGTCTTCAGGGAGAAATCAGCCGACGGACGGCGTTTATCATATCGCACCGAATCTCGGCCGTTAAGGACGCCGACCTGATAATTTATCTGGAAAAGGGCGCCATTGCCGAGCGGGGAACTCACGAAGAACTGCTGTCGCAGAACGGTCATTATGCCCGGCTGTACCGTATGCAGTTGATTGAAGATGAATTGAAAAAGATGTAGTTATGTCAGCCAACAGTTATCATGATGAGGAGGTTCTGGGTAAAGCGTATGACGCGCGCCTGATGCGCCGTCTGCTGACTTACGTACGCCCCTACCGCCTTTCCATTATAGTCTCGGTTATTCTTCTTATCGGCGGCTCCGCCCTGCAGTTGCTGCTGCCGGTGATGGTACAAATCGGAATCGACAAATATGTCATGACCAAAGATATTGCCGGACTGGGACGAATTGCGCTTTTCTCCGCCGGAATTCTCTTCGCCTCATTTATTCTCTCCTATCTTCAGATGTTTATCACTATGTACATCGGCCAGAAGGTTCAGTATGACATCCGGATGCAGATTTTCAGTCATCTCCAGCGGCTTCATCTCGGCTTCTTTGACAAGAACCCGGTGGGGCGGTTGGTCACCAGAGTCACCAATGATGTAACCGTTCTCGATGAACTATTTTCTTCCGGTCTGGTTTCGGTCTTCGGTGATATTCTGACTCTGATAGGAATCGTAATAGCGCTTCTTTATTATAATTGGAAACTGGCTCTGGTGACGTTTGCGGTTCTCCCTATACTGATTATCGCCACGGCGATATTTCGCCGCAAAGTGCGGGAAATTTACCGTGAGGTGCGGACTCGTCTTGCCCGCCTCAACGCTTTCACGCAGGAGCATGTGACCGGCATGACGGTTATTCAGTTATTTACCCGTGAAAAGGAAATCCACGACAAATTCAGCGGAATCAACGCCGATTTACGGGGCGCGCATTTGCGGTCAATCTATTACTATGCCGTTTTCTACCCGGCGGTTGAAATAATAAGCGCTGTCTCTCTGGCGTTGCTTCTGTACTACGGCGGATTTCAGATAGCGGCGGCGGCACTGACATTCGGCGAACTGGTCGCTTTTATACAACTGGTGCAGCGATTTTACCATCCGATTCGCGACCTCTCTGAAAAATATAATATCCTGCAATCTTCCATGGCGGCGTCGGAAAGAATATTCGGACTGCTCGATACCCAACCGGAGATTGCGGAGCCGACAGCGGCTTCGGCGGCGCCGTCTCGCGGCGGCTCTATCGAGTTCGAGAATGTCTGGTTCGCCTATAACGGCAACGACCATGTTCTCCGCAACGTATCATTCACCGTCGAGCCGGGCGAAAAGGTTGCCATTGTCGGGGCGACCGGCGCCGGCAAGACCTCACTTATCTCGCTTCTTTTCCGCTTCTATGACTACCAGAAAGGTTCTATCAGGCTGGATGGGGTGGAACTCAAGGCGATGAGCGCCGAAGATATCCGCAGGCGGATGGCGCTGGTTCTGCAGGATGTTTTTATCTTTTCGGGAGACTACGCCGGAAATATCCGGCTGGGCAATAAGAATATCAGCGATGATGACATTATTGCCGCTCTAAAGAAGGTCAATCTGTACGATTTCGTTGTCGAAAGCGAAGGCGGCTTGCAGGCGGAAGTCAAAGAACGGGGCGCCACCCTTTCCACCGGACAGAAACAGTTACTCTCATTCGCGCGGGCGCTCGCTTTTGACCCCAGTATTCTGGTGCTGGATGAAGCCACCAGTTCAGTCGATACCGCTACGGAGCGGATGATTCAGAAAGCGCTGGATAACCTCCTGGAAAACAGGACCGCCATAATCATTGCGCATCGTCTTTCCACCATCGAAAAAGCCGACAAGATCATAGTTTTGCATAACGGTGAAGTGCGCGAGATGGGAAGACATAAGGAACTACTGCAGCGGCAGGGGATTTACCACCGTCTCTATCAGATGCAGTTCAAACAGGATGAATTGAAAGCGGTCGGCTGATGGCGCTATCGAAAAAGGAAGTCGCTCGCTATCTGAAATTCGCCGGCGCGACCGCCCGCAAAGCGGGAGAAATTCTCTTCAAGAAATCGCGGGGCAAAAATGAAATCCTCTTTAAGGGACGAGTCAACCTTGTTACCGCCGCCGACCTGGCCTCAGAAAAATTTATAGTGAATTCGATTGAAAGAGCCTTCCCGGGACACTCCCGCCTGGCGGAGGAGGTATCATCACGTGATACCGGCTCGAAATTCAATTGGATCATTGACCCTCTTGACGGCACCACCAACTATGCCCATCGCTTCCCCTTTTACTGTGTCTCTATAGCGCTGGAGTATAAAGGCTGTATCATTTTGGGAGTTATTTTCGATCCGGAACGAAACGAACTCTTTGCGGCATCAGAAAATAACGGCGCCTTTCTGAATGGGAAGAGAATCCGGGTCACCTCCCAGACAAAACTGAGCCGCTCGCTACTGGCAACCGGGTTTCCGTACGATATCGGGACATCTTCGGATGACAATATCGACAACTACGCCCGCTTTGCGAAATCCTGTCGGGGAATTCGCCGCGCCGGCTCCGCCGCTCTTGATCTTGCCTATGTTGCTTGCGGGCGGTTTGACGGTTTCTGGGAGTTGAAACTCTCTCCCTGGGATACCGCCGCCGGTATTTTGCTGGTGAAAGAAGCGGGAGGTAAAGTTACCGATTTTCAGGGAAAGAGATTCCAGATCCGGAATCGTTATATAGTCGCCAGCAACGGACGGATTCACCGTCAGATGCTCCAGATTCTCAACTCCTGATGGTTATGAATTTGATGGCTTCTTGAAACTACTTTTTCGCATCCTGGAGTTGGAAACGGGAGAGAAAGTCTTTTAGAATCTTATTGAACTTCTGATACTCGGTTACGAAAAAGAAATGCCGGGCATCCTCAAACAGATAATATTCAGCCTCTTTAAAGTGATTTACCCAGGAGCGCTGAAAATCTCCCCCGACTCCGCCGTCGGCTTCCATTATCAGCACTCTTCCCTGCGGCAAAAGTGGAATCTGGGTCGGCGGGTACCGACGGTTGAATTCCCGGCAGGACGCCACCACTTCAAACAGCCGGCGATGATTGCCTTGCCGAAATTCTGCTAAGACCATCTCGCGAAGGGTTTCATCGGCGGGACCGATGAGGTCACGGTACCATTTTACCGCTTCATCCTTGAGCGGCTCATCGGCAAGAGAGAGCATGGAGCGGGCGAATGTTTCGCGGGCAGCCAGCACCTCTTCAGTTCCCTGGAAGGCGCAATCCACAAAGACAACTCCGAGTAGATTTTCCGCCTCAAGGCGCAACATCTCTCCCAGCGTTAGCCCGGCAAGACTATGCCCTATTGCAATGTATCGTTTTCTGACAACCTTTCTCATCAGGTCATTGAGCGCTTCAGCGTTGAGTCGCGGCAGGCTCGCCGGTTCCAACCCCTTCTGACTTTCCCCATGCTCAAAAAGGTCGGGAGTGACCACCAGGTAACTACTGCTAAAGTGCTCTTGCTGGTATTTCCATTGGTTACGGGAACCCCCCAGACCATGGACAAAGAGAATCGCTAAATCGCCTTCCCCGGCCATGTCGTAACTCAGTTGAAGATTGCCGAATTGATGTACTGCCATAAACTCAGATTAGTATGGACAAAAGATAATACTGAGAGCAGTATATTCTGTCAACGCTCAAACGGACTATTTCGTAACAAGTTATTTACTTTTTCCGTCTATTTTTGTTAATTCAGAGTATAATTGCTATTGAACTTCTCAGAGGGACATAAATTGCAGAAAAAGTTGATGATTTCTACGTCAGGCATCCGCGGAGTAATTGGCTCCGGGCTGGACCCGGTTTTGGTGACGCGGTATGCCGCAGCCTTCGGAACTTATCTAAAAAAAGGGAAGGTGATAGTTGGCCGCGACAGCCGTCCCTCGGGGGAACTGCTTAAGATGGCGGTTATTGCTGGCTTGCGCTCGGTGGGGCTGACTGTGATTGACCTTGGAATCGTGCCGACCCCAACGGTAGAGATTGCCATCCCGGAACTCAAAGCCTCCGGAGGAATCTGCATTACCGCCAGCCATAACCCTGGTGAATGGAACGCTCTTAAATTTTTCGACGGCAGAGGGGAGTTTATCGACAAAGCGGCTCTGGAGAAGGTCAGTCAGATATATGTAGAAGAAACGGCGGCCTTTAAAGACCATCTCCACCTGGGAGAATTCCACGAAGACCCCCGCTGGATATCACGGCATATCGCTCATATTCTTCGCCTGCCGTCAGTGAATAAAACTAAGATAAAAAAGGGCGGTTTCAAGGTGGTGGTTGATGCCATCAATGGCGCCGGTTCGAAGGCTCTGCCCGACCTCCTGGAGACGCTGGGAGTTAATGTTGTCAGGCTTAACTGCGACGGTGACGGCAACTTTGTGCATAATCCTGAGCCGACCCCTGCCAACCTGCGGTCTCTGGGAAATAGGGTGAAAAAAGTTAAGGCGGACCTGGGGTTGGCATGCGACCCTGATGCCGACCGGCTTGCCCTGGTGGATGAGAAAGGTCAGGCGATAAGCGAGGAACTTACTCTCGCCCTTGCCGTTAAGTACATTCTATCGAAACGGAAAGGAAATGTCGTTGTAAATCTCTCCACATCTCGTATAACAGAATATATTGCCGGCGAGGCGGGCTGTCGGACTTATTACACCCCGGTCGGCGAAGCCAATGTGATTGCCGGTATCAGGAAATATCGGGCGGTCATCGGCGGCGAAGGAAATGGCGGAGTGATTTACCCGCAGTTTCATTCCGGGCGGGATGCGCTGGTAGGGGCGGCTTTAATTTTAAGCCTGCTGGCGGAGTCGAACAAAAGCCTCGGCGAAACTGTGGCGGAGTTGCCGCGGTTTTACAATATAAAAGCAAAAGCGGCGCTTCCATCAGGGTTTGAAAAGAAAATCGCCGGAGTAGAAAGCGGCGCCAGAAAAAGTTTTGAGCGGTTGAAAATTGACCGCCGTGACGGGCTGAGATTCGATTTCCCCCGCGGCTGGTTTCAGATAAGAAAATCGAACACCGAGCCGATATATCGACTGATAATTGAAACTGACTCGAAAGAGCTGACGGAGATTATTCAGAAGGAAATAATGAACCTCCTTAAATGAGGCTTACCATATGTGCGGCATAGTCGGATATGTCGGGAGCAAACAGGCGCTTCCGATTCTAATAGAAGGATTAAAAAGGCTTGAATATCGCGGTTATGATTCTGCGGGAATAGTTCTTTATGAAAAATTGGGATTGACGGCTCAAAAATCTGCCGGCAAGATTAACCGCCTCGAGGAGATTCTTCGGGGGCAGCATTTTGATTCGTCACAGGGGATTGCCCACACCCGCTGGGCGACCCACGGCGAGCCGACCGATGTCAATGCCCACCCGCATTTTGACTGCAAGAACGAAATAGCCCTGGTGCATAACGGCATTATCGAGAATTACCGCTCCCTGAAAGCCCTTCTGGAAAAACAGGGACACCGCATCCGCACCCAGACCGACACTGAAATCCTGGTTCATCTGATTGAAGAGTATTACGAGGGTGACCTGACCGAAGCGGTCCGCGCCGCACTCTCACAGGTGGAAGGAACCTACGGTATCGCGGTGCTGGCGGCCGGGGAGCCGCGAAAAATAGTGGCGGCGCGCAAAGGGTCGCCTCTGGTGATAGGCCACGGCGACTGCGAAAATTTTATAGCATCGGACGTCTCCGCTATTCTTGCCCACACCAAGAGGGCGGTTTATCTCAGCGAAGGGGAGATTGCTACCGTCACGGCTGACAACTACGAAATAACCACCATAGACAAACTTCGTCGCAATCCCCATATCGAAGAGATTTCCTGGAGTCTGGACCAGATTGAGAAAAGCGGCTATGACCATTTCATGCTCAAAGAGATTCATGAGCAGCCGATGACTCTGCGGAATGCCATCCGCGGGCGACTCAATTTCGATGAGGGGATTCCCCGCTTAAACGGTCTGAATCTGCAGTACGAGCAATTGCGGAATGTGGAGAGAATTATCTTCGCCGCTTGCGGTACCTCGTGGCATGCCGCCCTTATCGGCGAATATATGATTGAAGAGTTTGCCCGGATTCCGGTCGAGGTGGAATATGCCTCGGAATTTCGGTACCGCTCCCCTATTTTGAAGGAAGGAACTATCCTTTTTGTCATCAGTCAATCCGGGGAGACAGCCGATACCCTGGCGGCTTTACGGGAGGCCAAGAAGAAAGGCTTAATGGTCCTGGGAATCTGCAACGTGGTGGGGTCATCGATCGCCCGCGAAACTGACGGGGGTGTTTATATTCACGCTGGTCCCGAAATCGGGGTGGCATCGACTAAGGCTTTCACCTCCCAGATAATGGTTCTCGGCTTGATAACAGTACTGCTGGGGCGGATGCGCCATCTCTCCGTTCAGCAGGGGATGGACCTGATGGGCGCCCTGGAAAGAATCCCTGAACAGGTGGAGCATATTCTCAAAAACGTTGAACCGCAGGTCAAAAAGATCGCCACGCTTTACGATAAGACCAACAACTTCCTGTACCTCGGACGCGGCATAAACTTCCCGGTGGCGCTGGAGGGAGCCTTAAAACTAAAAGAGGTCTCGTATATCCATGCCGAAGGGTATCCGGCGGCGGAAATGAAGCATGGTCCGATTGCTCTGATTGACGAGAAAATGCCGGTGGTGGTAATAGCGCTCAAGGATGCGGTATATGACAAGGTCCTTTCCAATATTGCCGAGGTCAAAGCCCGCAACGGTCAGGTTATTGCCATAGCCAGCGAGGGGGACACGGAAATTGCCGACAAGGTTGACCATGTCATATATATCCCGCATACCTCGCGGATATTCAGCCCGCTTCTGGCGATTATCCCGCTGCAACTATTGGCATATCATATGGCGGTGATGAGAGGCTGCCATGTGGACCAGCCGCGCAATCTGGCGAAAAGCGTGACGGTAGAATAGGCAGAGTCTTCTGTCACTTTGCAGATTTCCTGCCGAAATTCAGGACTTATCAAAATTCGCGGAAGTATTCTGGCAATTGAGCCCGTCCGGAGTCAATCTTCAATGCCCTTTATAGTGTTGCGCCGTTTGATTTTGCCGCTATGCCATGTGGTAACCGGCAGCAGAATTTAGAGGGGAAGCGGCGCTAAAGGGAACTCTTTTGCTCTTCTTATCTTGTGAAGAAAATCACATACTTTGAGATTTATCTGTTGACAATTAGATGCTTATCGATAATTTTATCAGTTTAATTGCCCACTATCTGAATATCGTTGGCCAACGCCTCGGCATTCTGGGCAGGATATTTACGTTCTGAAACTAATGGCATTTTAATATACTAACTGAAAGGACATGCCCGATGAATCTTGGTCTTTCCCCTGCCATATTCGGAGCGGTCGGGATAGTTTTCGCATTTGCTCTTTATCTCAATATAAAGAGACAGCCGGCCGGTAACGAATTGATGCAAGAGATTTCGGATACTATTGCCAAAGGGGCGATGGTGTTTCTGAGACGTGAATATTCCATTCTCGCCATCTTCATAGTTCTGGTATTTGCCCTGTTAGCAATATTCATTAACATCTGGACGGGGGTGGCATTTATTTCCGGCGCCTGCTGCTCCATGATTGCCGGATTTTTCGGTATGAAGGCGGCGACCAAAGCCAATGTTAGAACCGCCGCGGCGGCGAAGACCGGCGGGCAGGCCGCTGCCCTTTCGATCGCTTTCACCGGTGGCGCCGTTATGGGAATGGCGGTGGCGGCTCTCGGCCTTCTGGGTCTTGGCATCTTCTTCTATATTCTGACTCGCTCTACAATGTCACCTGCCGAACAGGCTTCCATTCTTTCCGGATTCGGCATGGGGGCGTCATCAATCGCTCTATTCGCCCGTGTCGGAGGCGGTATCTATACTAAGTCAGCCGATGTCGGCGCTGACCTGGTCGGTAAAGTTGAAGCCGGTATTCCGGAGGATGACCCCCGCAATCCGGCTGTGATTGCCGATAATGTCGGCGACAATGTTGGCGATGTTGCCGGTATGGGCGCGGACCTGTTTGAATCGTATGTCGGCTCCGTGGTGGCAACAATCGCCATTGCCGCCGCCACGAAAGATTTGGTCGCCCAGGAGCAGATGGGACGAATCATGCTGCCGGTGGCGATTGCCATGGCAGGCATTGTGGCATCAATGCTCGGTGTCCTTTCCGTTAAGATATTCGCCGGAATGAAAAATCCGGCGGCGGTTCTGAGAGTGGTTACATATGTAGGCTCCGTTATCCTATTTGTCGCTTCATATTTTATTATCGATATTCTGGGACTCAATCAGAAAATATTCTGGGCAATTTTTGCCGGAAATCTCGCCGGCATAATTATCGGGTTATTTACTGAGTATTATACCTCGTCCAAGCCGATTCATAGAATCGCCAACGCTTCCGAAACCGGCGCTGCGACTAATATCATTCAGGGTCTGGCGGTCGGGATGGAATCAGTGGCGTTGCCGGTTATTGCCATTGCCGCGGCAATCTTTGTCGGGTTCAAACTTGACGGGCTTTACGGTATCGGCATTGCCGCTGTCGGCATGCTTGCCACGATTGGCGTAACGATGTCGGTTGACGCCTATGGTCCTATCGCTGACAATGCCGGCGGAATCACCGAAATGGCCGGGCTGGGACATGATATCAGGAAGATAACTGACCGTCTCGATTCCCTCGGCAATACCACCGCCGCCATCGGAAAGGGTTTTGCTATCGGCTCGGCAGCACTCACGGCTCTGGCGCTCTTTTCCGCCTACAGCACCGCTGTCGGGTTAACCAGTATCAGCCTTCTCAATGTCGAGGTGGTAATCGGCTTCTTCATAGGCGGCATCATGCCCTTTATGATCGCCGCCCTCACGATGACCGCGGTCGGAAAAGCGGCATTTAAGATGGTATCGGAGGTCCGCCGTCAGTTCAAAGAGATTAAGGGCTTGATGGAAGGGAAAGCCAAAGCCGATTCTGCCAGATGTGTCGATATCGCCACTCGTGGAGCGCTTCGGGAGATGATCGCCCCGGGAATTTTGGCGGTGGTCAGTCCGCTGATTATGGGACTTCTTCTCGGCACGGAAGCGCTCGGCGGATTCCTCGCCGGCGCGACCCTTTCGGGCGTGCTTCTCGCTCTTCTGATGGCCAATGCCGGCGGCGCCTGGGATAATGCCAAGAAACTGATTGAATCGGGTCTGCATGGTGGAAAAGGTTCCCCCGCTCACAAAGCGGCGGTCGTTGGCGACACCGTGGGCGACCCTTTCAAAGATACCTCGGGACCTTCGATGAATATCCTTATTAAGTTGATGGCGATGGTATCGCTGGTGCTGGCGCCGCTTCTGGCGAAATTATAGGCTGCGTTACTTTACAAAAAGCCCGCCTGCGCGGGCTTTTTTTTTCTTGCCGATTTGAATCCCAACCCTTACTCTCGCACTTGCCCGCTTTTTATATAGGAGACCCCATTTAAATAAGAAAGGCAGGACTTACTATCCTGCCTTTTTTCTATATCTGTATTCTACAGATAAGATATCGGAAGGCTCCAAATCCTCAACAGTTCGGCGGCGGACCACTCTTATACAAGTAACTTATCAGGTAAGTAGCGTCCAAAATATTGACAGTGCCGCTGTTATTGACATCGCCGTTGTCCACGGTTGGCACCGGCGCAGGACCGCTCTTATAGAGAAAACTTATCAGATAGGTGACATCCAGAATATTGACGGCGCCATTCCCGTTTACGTCGCCGCATACCACCAGATTATCACAGGCGTTGCCGACCCCGTCATGGTCGCTGTCGGCCTGGTCGGGATTAAAGTCTGTGGGGCAATTGTCGCAGGCGTCACCGACGATATCGGCGTCATTGTCGGTCTGTGCCGGATTGGCAATCAGCGGACAGTTGTCGCAAACGTCCCCCAATCCGTCGCCGTCGCTGTCGGTCTGCCCGACATTGACAATATAATCACAGTTGTCACAGGCGTTGCCAAGACCGTCGCTGTCGGTATCGTACTGGTCCGGATTGGCGACTGACGGGCAGTTGTCCATACCGTCGGGAGTGCCATCACCGTCGCTGTCCGGTCCTTGCGCTTCATCAGGTACGGCATCGGAGTTCATATCCTGAGAAATACCAAGAGCAATATCGCACTGGTCCAACTGGCCATTCAGATTGCGGTCGAGCGGACTTCGCGGCACAAAATCAAATCCGCAGGGTGTTACCAAACCGCTATTCTCTCCCCGAACGAAACGGCGATAAAATCTTCCATCCGGAAAGTACTCCAGCACTCGCGGAGTCATGCTGGGATTAGAGTTTTCCGATACAAAAACATGCCCGCGGGAATTGACCCTTATCCCCCAGGGGGCCGACGGGTTCTGGTTGGGATTTTCGAAAACTCCTATGAACGACCCGGAAACGCCATTGTACTCCAGGACATGATAGGTGCCGTTACTGACAATTAGCAGATTGCCATCGGCTTTGAAAGCAAGACCGATAGGAACAGAGAGCGGCGCTCCGGATGTAACCACTCTCACAAAAGTCCCGGTAGCCCCGTTATATTCGATGACGGAATTGTTACCGGTGCTGGAGACGAAGAGATTGCTGTTGGGACCGAATACCAGACCGCGCGGCTGGCTTAGACCGCCCGAGCCGGCCGAAACAAAGGTTCCGATCAACGCGCCGGTTGAGCCATCATACTTGATTACGCTATTGGTGCCGCTGCTGGCTACAAGAAGGTCTCCGCCGGCATCGAATTCCAGCGCCGATGGACCATTCAGCCCTCCCAGACCGGCGGCGACAAAGACCGAATGGAAGCCGGTTGCCGGGTCAATGACTGCGATATTGTTGGCGATATAGTTGGCTATGTACATTCTCCCGTCAGGACCCGCTCTCAGATCCCGGGAGCCGTCAACGATGCTGCCGTAGTAGGTAATCGGATAGCCGCTTGCCTGATGGTACTCTTTAATTAGATCTCCCTGATTGGTAACCAGAAGATTTCCCTGACGGTTCAGGTCTTTCCAATCACTTATGGCGTTGCCGTCACAATCCTGGCAATCATCAGGTATATTATTGCGGTCATAATCTTCGGCGAAACCGCTCGATATTTCTATGAAATCGGCAATGAAATTCGCGTTACAGTCCGGGTCACATTCATCGGGAACGTTATTGCCGTCAAAGTCATCCGACATCCCGTAGCGGATATCAAAATCATCCGGTCGGCTATTTGCATTGCAGTCCGGCTCACAGGCATCGGGGATGCCGTTGCCGTTTATATCGGGAGCGCCATTGATTATATCCTGCGGGTCAAGAATACTATTGTTGTTGCAGTCTTCGCATTCATCCGGGACATTATTGCCATTGAGATCCGGACTTGTTCCCCCGCTGATATCCTGGAAATCGGGAACATTATTTCCGTTGCAATCGCGGGAAAAACAGCCGCCGTTATCCAGGTTGTCTTCGATAACCGCCTCCACCAGGCGATGCATATTCAGGTCGATATTGGCGGTGTATCCGGCATGGATATGGCAATAACTCATAATCGTCCCGCGCGAAGGGGTGCCATTGCCGCAGTCGTCTATTGTAGGCGTATATCCGTCGTGAGTATGATATGTCCCGCAATTATGCCCCATCTCGTGGGCAACTACTATTACATCCCAGTTGGCGTTACTGGTGGCGCCGAAAGGATGAGGAAAACTGCCATTCAAGAATCCGGTAATGCTATAGGTGGCAAAACCGGAACAGGTGCCGCCGACATAGGCAACGCCGCCGTACGGCAGGTCGCGCCGACCGCTGAAAAGGTGTACGATGTTATATGGGGAAGGGTCCTCATTGTTGTACCAATAACTGCCCAGCGTTCCCAGGTCATCAGCGCTGAAGGGCTCGCCGCCGGCATCCCAGACACGAAGAAACTGCACCAGCAACCTGGTGTTTATGTCACGCTCATAGATATCACTGACAGTTGCTATCAAGGTCAGGATGTAACTCTGCGCCAGGCCTACATTGCCAAACATATTATAAAATGCCTGGTCAGCCTCGGCGGCAATCTTAAGAAGACGGGGACCCAAAGGACTGAGGGCCCGGGCATCCCGTAAATCTGACTGACTCAGCGCGGACGGCAACTCTACCCCGCAGAAATTGACCCCATCGGGGAGTTCAATGCCGGCGGGAAAATTGTGTATGACAATTTCGCTTTCCCACCCTTTGACCGCCTCCTGGCGCGATTGCGCGATATAGTATGTTTGACCGCCTTTGATTAAGTACCCGGAGACTGTCCCGAGACTGCCGAATGCAATAAAAGCGTGCGAATTAGGTTCCCCTTCCACTTCGCCGCGAAGGGCGACTACTTGGGGACCGGGTATCTCGAGGCTGCCGCCGGCGCGACCGAGATAATACCTGGTTTCATCACCGGTGACAGAGAATCGCTCCATCTGAAGATTGACTTTTTCTACGGGAGAAAGGGGAATCTCCAGCCGTTTGTACGCTTCTCCTGTGGCGAGATTGTCAAAGACCGCCTGGTTTAAACCGACACGAAGAGCCATCCCTGATTCGATTGCTTCAATCGTCTGAAAGGGAGCCTGAAGCGGCTCATTAATGTAATTGTGGGGAGCGTTGGACGCCATCACAAAGGAACTCAAACAAAGCAAGATAACGGCGCTGACTGAGACTTTGGGCATAATTATCCTTTGCTATTTTAACTAATATCGTTTTCGGCAAGAGTATATGAATGATACGGCTTCCGCTCGGGAATTCTCAGACTTCCTGTACGAAAGCAATATTTGCGAGGGTACTTACCCGCAATTGGGGGCGGGACCTCCTTTGTAGAGGAAAGTTATTAGATAAGTGACATCAAGTATATCAATCCTTCCAGAATCGTTTACATCGCCTGCTACAGGCATTGGAATTGGCGGTAGACCGCCTTTAAAAATGAAATTTATTAAGTATATCACATCTCGTAAGTCGAGACTTGCGTCGCCATTGCAGTTACCGCAGGATAATGGATGAAAAGAACTGTCTCTTATCTTCAGGAGCATGAGGTCTCCTGTGCCACCGCCAGTGTAATCATAATTGACATATCCTGCCATATAAAACGACGAATCATACTTCAACTGGTTGGCTTCAATTCCAATACCGAAGGTTGAGTGCCCCGAGTTTTGATAGGTCTTGAACCACACCAAAGTTCCATCATAATTGACTTTCATAACAAATGATTCAATCCAAAGCCACTCACCGCGTGTCCCACAAATCAGAAAGCCGCCATCAGCCAGTGATTTCAAGTCATGCTTGGGATAGTGACCAAAGTGCATATCATAGGAGTTCATTAGTATCGAATCCCCATCGGAGGACACCTTTAGCAAGAAAGTGGAGGATTGCGCAACATAATCGACCCACTTTTCACCTGAAATTAGAATACTGTTGTCAGGGGCTATGTCAACCACACTTCCTATTAGAGAACTGTCGCCATAATTCTTAGAAAATAGAATGTTGCCTACTGAATCCAATCCAAATAAAGCTAATTTCCTCTGACCCGCAGTTGATGGATTTGTTAATCCCAATGCGTAGATCGATCCGTTTTCTGAAACCGCGACATCTACTCCTGAATTATCTACCATTTTTCCGAAAGTACTTGTCCAGATCAATTCGCCTAACGAGTCGAGTCGTACCAAGTACACATCAGCATTGCTACTGTCAGCAGAAACTGCTGAGCCTATGGCTATAAAGCCATTATGCACATAATTTTCAACGGTAACGAGCGCAGTGAAACCAGTGCTGCCATAGTACCTAGTCCACACGATGTTTCCAATGGAATCAATTCTCGTCAGAAAACCTGACGAGAGATTATTGGGTGCCGAAACTGTGCTGCCAGCAATTACATACGAGTGGTCATACGCAAGACAGATATCATGAGGTATTTCAACATTTCCAAGGTCTATGATCCTAGACCAAATAGGACTACCCAAGCTATCAACCTTTAGAACCAAAATGTCTTGCGAGTCTTGCTGATTAACTTTGGAGTCCCCACATAAAACTATTCCTCCATCATAAGAAGGGGCTATAGCTACACATCTTGTTTCATACTCATCGCCATAGATATTTGACCAAATGATTTGTTGCGAGAATAACTCAGTATGAGTAGCCAGGATGCAGACAATCCCCGCACACAAAAGCCTAAATCTGTATACGAATTTTTTTCTCAATTGCCCTCCTATAATTTTACAATAATATACTATATGACTATCTTACCCGCAATTGGGGGCGGGACCTCCTTTGTAGAGGAAAGTTATCAGATAGGTGATATCAAGAACATTTATCGCGCCCGAGTTGTTTACATCGCCGGCGTCAAGCGATGGTGACGGAGGCGGTCCCCCTTTATAGAGGTAAGTAATGATATAGGTTGCGTCGAGTATGTTAACCGTACCGCTCATGTTGACATCACCGCAGATATACTCGCAGGCGTCGCCGATACCATCCGAATCGGAATCGGCCTGCCCCGGATTGGCGACCGTCGGACAGTTGTCGCTGATGTCGGGAACGCCGTCATTGTCGTCATCAGAATCACAGGCGTCTCCCAGTCCATCCAGGTCATTGTCATACTGGTTGACATTGGGAATTGAGGGACAATTGTCGCAGGCATTGCCATGCTGGTCGCCGTCATCATCCTGCTGGGTAGGATTGGCAATGAGGGGACAGTTGTCGAGATTGGCGCAGTACCCGTCACCGTCAATATCGTTGTCAGGGTCAATGGGACAGGGGTCGCAGGCATCACCAAAACCGTCGCCGTCAGAATCGGCCTGGCTGGCATTGGCGACAGCCGGGCAGTTGTCACAGGGGTCAATAATTCCGTCACCATCCCCATCTCCCGCCGCAAGAGTTCCAAAATGAAGAGATGTATTCCCGCCGGACTGGTACTCCCAGCCGGTTCGGTTTCCTCCGTTGGCGATATCGGACAGTCTGTATTCGGCGGCGATATTGTCGCTGCCGCTGACATTGACCGGAGAACTCCAGACCGCGCCGCCATTGCAGGTGAAAGAAGCGAAGAGCGAATCATTCCGGCTAAAGGTTATGACAAACTGATTGCCGGAGATATGCGCCAGGCGCGGATAATTCTCTGCAGCCGCCGTTCCGGCGATGACGACACTGTTGGTAAGATTGCTGATATTGCCGTCGCCGGTGTACCAGCAGACGATATCGGTATCGGCCGGAGAGGAGCCCTGATGCACCGCTCCGACTATAAGCAGTGCTCCATTGTATGAGGCTACCGCGGGGTACTGAATATGTATGGTGGAGTCGGTATATTGCTTACCGAGCGCTTCGCCGGTAGAATCAAAATTGCCGAAAAAATCCTGTCTGATAAACAACTGCCATTGCTGGCGACTTGGATTGAAGCGGTCATATACGGCGTAGGTCTTCTTGGTTACCGGGTCGATAACGGCCGCGGTCGTAAGGCAGCCGTCGGCGTTATCATACCAATCAATAAGGGTATATCCCAGCGAATTTAATTGGAAAAATATCAACGGGGCGTCCACTTTGTTGCTTCCGGGATAGGTGCGGCTCATGACGAGCGACGCAAAGCCCCAATTCCAGGAATTGGCGGTGCTGTCGCAGGCGATATCAGCCATTTTCATACTGTGCCATCCTTGTCCGGTATAATCAGCCCATCTTCCCTGCCAGGTAAGAACATTGGAGGGGTCAGGGAATTCGAGAATTATCACCGCCCCGCCGTTTAAGAACGATGCCGGCGTCACCAGAGTGGCGAAGAACCGTGAGGCGTTCCCCCAGTAGTCGAGCGACGGGTAGGTGGCGTTATAGATATCCCAGGCGCAACAGGTGGTCCAGTTGGCGCCATCGTTATTAGAAACATTCCACCAGATCAGATGGTCGGAAGATATGCCATCATAAAATTCATATCCGCGGAAGAGCATCCCGTTTGCCGCCCGCCCCAGAGCCGGATGCAACAGTTCCACCGCTGCCGGCGCTCCCTTAAGAGCGCTTTCCGTCTCCGGCGACGGCATTGATAGCGGGAGCGGTTCCAGAGGTGCCCTCAATTGATAGCGGGCGGAGTTGAATTCCGTGTCAAAAACTGATTGTGAAACAATCTGCTCCGCACCAAAGGCGGTCGGCAGCGCCATTACGAGAATCAGTGCCAGAATTTTTCCGGCGCCAAATCGAAAGAATCCTTGTTTCATACGCTCGCTCCTTCACTTATTTGACCGGCAAGATGAAAATTCAAACTGACTCCGATCTGGAAAAGGTAGTATGATGAAATATACCGCCGGTCGATAAATTCAACAAGCGAAAAAAACAAAAGCCGCCCTGGAATCTGGATTTAAATAGTCGGTAATATTTTCCGATTGTAAATACTGACTGTCTTAAAGCCCCAGGAATATCCCGCCTTGATAAATCAGAAAAGCGGCGCTCCAGGCTAAGGCGGTTTGAAAGACGATAGAGAGCCACATCCATTTCGCCCCGATTTCCCGTTTTATCGCAATTACTGTCGCCAGGCAGGGAGTATATAGTAGCACAAAGACCATAAAAGCATAAGCCGCCAACCCCGAAATCCGGTTGCTCGGACTTTGCAGGACTGCCATTAGAGAGTCCGTGTTATCTCCCAGATGGTAGAGCACCCCCAATGTTGAAACCACCACTTCTTTGGCTACAAATCCGGTGATGATAGCCACTCCTAACTCCCAGTTGAATCCAAGCGGTCGAACCAGGGGAAGTGTAATCTTGCCGAGACGGCCTATAAATGAATATTCCAATTCTTCGGACGCTTTAAGACTCTGCAGACGGCTTATTTCGGCCGCCGCTTCTTCGGTATTGATTGAAGTCAGTTGCTCAATCTGTGCGTCATAGTCCTGGGAGAAGTCGCTCTTCTTGGGAAGATATCCCAGCAGCCAGAGAATGACGGAAGCAATCAGAATGATTCCCCCCATTTTCTTGAGGTAGATATTGGTTCGCTCCCACATATGAATCAGCACCGAGCGGTAGGTCGGGATGCGATACGGAGGCAACTCCATAACGAAGGGGGCATCTTCCGAGCGGAGAATAGTTTTCTGCATCAGACGCGCCATTAAGACGGCGGTAGCAATCCCGAGGAGGTACATGGAGAAGATTACATTTCCGGCCTGCGCCCCGAAGAAAGCGCCGGCGAATAGAACATATACCGGCAGGCGGGCGCTGCAGGACATGAGAGGAATCAAGAGTATCGTCAGAATCCGGTCGCGGTGCGACTCCAGTGTCCGGGTCGCCATAATAGCCGGGACATTGCAGCCAAATCCCATCAAGAGCGGTATGAAGGACTTGCCATGCAGTCCCAGAAAATGCATCAGACGGTCCATCAGGAAGGCGGCGCGCGCCATATAACCGGAGTCTTCCAGCAAAGAAATGCCCATGAATAAAATCAGAATATTGGGCAAAAAGACCGCCACGGCACCGACTCCCCCGATTATACCGTCCGTAATTAAATCACTTATAACTCCGGAGGGGAGTATTCCGGTCAACAATGACTGCAACCAGCCAACGCCGGCGTCGATCCAGTCCATCGGATAAGCCCCCAGTTTAAAAGTTGCCTGAAATACCAGCCACATGAAAAAAAGGAAAATCAGATATCCCCAGAACCGATGTGTAAGGATATTGTCGATTTTAACGGAGAGTTCCATCCGGTCGGAGGGCGGCTGTTTGACAACCTCTCGGATAATCCCGGCGATATAGCCGTAGCGCCCTTCCGTGATGGCGACTTCCGGGTCCTGACGAGTGGTGCTGCGCAAGTGGTGGAGCGATTGTCGGAGTTTGCGGTCGAGTTGGCCGTGTCGGTGACGGTTGGGGGTATAACGACTCTTGACATCGCTGTCTCCTTCCAGCAGTTTTACCGCCAGCCAGCGGGGATTTCCGCAGGCGCGGCAACTGCCACAAGCCGAGACGGTTCGGGATAGGTCGGTCACCACGTCATCCAGTTTAGGCCCGTATGATACCGGCGGATGGCGATGTTTCTGGCTTCTGTTCTCGAGTAATTCCGATGCCGCCTGCATTATCGCTTCCACTCCCTGCTCCCGATGGGCGATCGTTTTCACCACCGGCGCTCCCAGCAGTTGTGAGAGTTTCTCGGTATCGATATCAACCCCCGCTTCCATCGCTTCATCCCACATGTTCAAGTCGATAATCAGGTCCACCCCCATTTCAATGAGTTGCATGGTCAGATACAACCCTCTTTCCAGATTGCAGGAATCGATAACGTTTACAACCAGATCCGGTTTTTCATCAAGAATGAAATCGCGGGCGACCTTTTCGTCGGGTGAGTAAGCGGTTAAACTGTAAGTGCCGGGGAGGTCAACCAACTGGATATCAAATTCGTTGTAACGTCGATAGCCGGTCCTCTTTTCGACAGTAACGCCGGGGAAATTGGCGACATGCTGGCGAGCCCCGGTCAGGGCGTTGAAAACTGAGGTTTTGCCGGAATTAGGATTGCCGGCGAGGGCGATCTTTATCGCAGATTTTTCATTCACTTGATTTCCCCAATAAAACTTCGACCTGAACCAGGGAGGCTTCACTTCGTCGGATAGTGATATGCCCGTTTCCGAGCAATATCTGAAGCGGGTCGCGAAGAGGCGCCATTTTGATAAATTTGACGACCTCCCCTTTGCGGAATCCCAGGTCAAGCAGTCTCCGTCGAAGGGCTCCGCTTCCGGTGACTTCCGTTATCCGCCCGCTCTGTCCGGGTTTTAATTGGTCAAGACTCATTGATTTTACAGTCATTGCTAAGTTTTATTGGTTCAATAAACTTTGGACAGGGTCAGGTCCTCGCCTTCCCCTGGAATTCTTCCATGCATGAGTTCTCTTTACTCAGGCAGTTTTGCACCATATCGATAAATAATTTGAGACGTCGCACCGCCTCGCGATTCAACCCATGCTCCATCCGGCAGGCGTTCTCTTCCGCCATCTCCGATGACAACCCCAGCACCTCCTGAAGAAATTTCCTCAGGACACGATGCGATTCATAAATTTCTTCAGCCATCTTCTGCCCTTTCGGATTGAGCGAAATCTTCCCGTAAGGGGTCTGCGAAATCATACCGTTCGCTTTGAGGCGGCTCACCGCAGAGAAGACAGTCGGCAATGTTACACCGCGCTCCCGGGCGATATCGGAGATACCGACTGATTCAAGTTCCTGCGAGAGACGATAGATGGTCTCCAGATAATCTTCTTCTTTCCTTGTCAACATCTCGAAAGTGATAATATTAGACGATTCTAACTTTGTCAAGGGAAATCTGAATATGCTAATTGCGGCGAATCTATCGATGTAACTATCGTTGTATCAACATAGTACATTTATCATTTGTGAAATTGAGCGCAAAAAAGACTAAACAAATCTTATATATTGTGAGATTTTTCACAAAAAAATTTTTGAGCCATGACAATTTTATGACAAATTTAGTATAGATTCTTCTAATTTCTCCCCAGCAAATGAAAGATACTATTATTAGAATGATAGCCGTTTCTGTCAAGATTGGGAAAGCCGGGCTGGAATTATTGGAAGCCCTTACTATTCCCGAATCGCTTCGTGCCGAGAGACTTCAGGCTCTCAAGAAACATCTTGGAGTCTCTGAACTGGTTTATGTCGCTACCTGCAACCGGGTGGAGTTTCTGGTATCGGTACCGTCGGAGAAGACGGACGCCTCTCTGGTCAGGAACCGCATTCTTGATTTCTTCTTTCATTCCGGCGACGAGAAAAAAATCAGTTTTGAGCCTTCCGATTTCCGTCTGTTTTCCGGACGGGAGGCAGTGCGGCATCTGTTTGAAGTAGCCTCATCTCTTGATTCCGTAGTTATCGGTGAAGCCCAAATTCTCGGGCAGTTGAAAGATGCCTATCAATTCTGCAAAGATCAGGGGTTATGTAACTCGATTTTTGAGCGCCTCTTCTCCGCCGCCTTCAAAACCGCCAAGATGGTCCGCACTGAAACGGAGTTAGGCAAGAAAGCGGTCTCGATGGCATCACTGGTATCTATTCGGCTCGATGAGATTATCGCTGAGACCCCGGAAGCCCGCATTGCCATTATCGGCTCCGGCTCTATGACTCCCAAAATGGCGGAGATAGTTCGAAAGAGACATCACAATCAGATTCTGTTTGTAAACCGAACGGTTTCCAAAATAGAACCTTTTGCCCGGAAATATAACGGAATCGTATTAAGCCTTGAGGAGTTCCTGTCGGGAGGTCACAAGGTCAATGTTGTAATCTCATCTACATCGTCAGAAAGACCGCTTTTCACGACTGAAAATATAAGCGCCATCATGGTGCCGGGTCAGAGGCTCCACGGTTTCGATCTGGCTATACCGCGTGATTTCGATTCCGCACTGGACGATTCGGCAACCCTGGAAATCTGGAATTTGGAGAAATTGAACTTGCTGGCGCAGAAAAATCGGCGCGAAAGATTCCGCACCGTTGACCAGGCTAATCGGATTATCGACGAGCAACTTCGGATATACCTGCAAAAAGAGATAACTCAGATGATTTCTCCCCTCTTTGACTCCGCCCTTGATGAATCGATGATTCTGGCGGAAGAGGGGCTGGAGAATCTTTTTAAGAGCAGACTTGCCCATCTCTCGCCTGACGACCAGGCGGTTCTGCTTCACTGGAGCAAAAAAGTCCTCTCCCGCGCCTGCTATCTTCCCGCAAGACAACTTGCGGAAAAGATTGCAAATCACGATATTGAACAGGACAGAGACCTGTCGCTGTTCGTCAAAATGGCGCGATAATTATGAAACTTACCATAGGTTCACGCGGGAGCCAGTTGGCTCTCTATCAGGCTAATCTCATCAAGTCGTTTTTAGCCTCGCGGGATGTTGTTGCCGACATCAAAATCATCAAGACCACCGGCGATAAAATTGATTATCTGAGTTTCGACAAGATTGAGGGAAAAGGGTTCTTCACCAAGGAACTGGAGGAGGCGCTCCTTGCCGGTGAGATCGATTTAGCGGTGCATTCTCTAAAAGACCTTTCGACACAGATGCCTGCGGGATTAAGAATCGGCGCTTACTGCAATCCTGAGGATCCCTCGGAATTGCTCCTGGTCCGACCGGAAGCCTTCGACGAAAATCAGAAGTTGTATATAAAGAGAGGGGGCACTCTGGGGACAAGTTCGGTGCGGCGTCAGGCGCAGGCGGCATATTTTCGACCCGATCTTAGAATCGAGCCATTGCGGGGGAATGTTCCGACCCGTATTCAAAAATTGAAGGACGGCCGATTCGATGCCATCCTTCTGGCGCGGGCCGGGGTCGAAAGATTGCAAATCGATACTGGCGACCTGAAAAAAATCGTTCTCGACCGGTTTGAATTTATTCCGGCACCCGGACAGGGAATTCTGGCGATTGAAATCCGCGATAACGACCTGAGAACCGGTCAGATTGTTGCATCGTTGAATGAGCCTGACGCGGAAGCGACGGCAAAACTGGAACGGGGGCTTCTGGCTCGCTTTGATGGTGGCTGCCAGTTGCCGCTGGCAGTGACCTCAGAAAAAAGGGACGGCAAGTTCTTCCTTAGAGCCTTCCTGGGAAAGAAGACTTCTGAAGGATGGGGCAACCCGGCGCTCTTTGAAGGCGCTGCCCTTGAAATCGCCGAGATTCAGGAGATTGCTTACCGGGAACTTAGCGAAAATTCCTCCACAGGCCTGGGGAAAGAAAAAGTGAATGTCTTAATCACCCGCTCCCGGGAAGAAGCCGAGAGCCTGTTCGCGGAACTCTTCGGCAAACTCGAACCTGTCTATTACCCGGATTTCACTATAATTCCCAATTATGATTCAGCCCAACTACGTGATGTTTTTGACCGCCTGAACGATTTTGACTGGATAATTTTTACCAGCAAGAATTCCGTACGAATATTTGATAAGATTATTGAATATAATTCCTTGACCATAGACAGCAAAACGAGAATTGCCGCGGTGGGCAAGAAAACAGCCGAGTATCTCGAGTTCCTGGAATGGAAGGTTGCCTTCTATCCTATGGAAGAGAGTTCGCTGGGACTTTTGAAGGAACTGCCGCAGATAATTGACGGCGACCATAAGAAAATTTTACTTCCGCTCGGGCTGGAAGCGCCGGAAGTACTTCAAAACGGGCTGAAAGCGCTCGGACATAATGTGCAGCGGATTAATATTTACCGAACGACTCCGGCGGCAAAAGAATCGCTACCATCTTTGGACAGCCTTTCAATTGATTATTATATTTTTACCGCCCCCCTTACTGTGAAGTTCTTCAAGGAACTCGGCAATCGATTGCCTCGCGATTCCTGGGTTGCTGCCATCGGAAAGCCGACGGCGGAGGCATTGCGGGAGCATTTTCGCGCCCCCGATTACATTCCCCGAAAAGCCGATTTATCAGAAATCATCGTGAAAATTCTGGAGAGGATAGATAATGGAAATATTTAACCGTCCCCGACGTCTCCGTCAGAGCCAATTAGTCCGTGACCTCGTCGCTGATACCTCCGTTGACACGAGCAAGATGATTCAGCCCTACTTTATCTCCGAAAGTGGAACCAAGAGAATCGAGATATTGTCCATGCCCGGCATCTATCGTGACCCGGCCGACCGATTTTTGGAATCGTTCTCTGCCGATTTTGACCTTGGCATCAACAAAATCATGCTGTTCGGGGTGGTCGAGCGCAAAGATGCCGTCGCTTCGGGAGCGGACCATGATACCAATCCGGTGATACAGGCAGCCCGTTCGCTCAAGGAGAAGTATGGCGAGAGGATTTTTGTGTCGGCCGACGTCTGCCTCTGCGAATATACCGACAGCGGTCACTGCGGTCTTTTGAGGGGGGAACGAATCGATAACGACAGCACGTTGGAACGTCTGGGCGAGATGGCGGTGGCTCTGGTCAAAGCCGGGGTCGATTGTGTGGGACCCTCCGACATGATGGATGGCCGTATCGGATTTATCCGACAGAAACTGGAGGAAGAGAATCTGACCGAGGCGATTATACTGGCATATACGGCGAAGTATGCTTCGAGTTATTACGGTCCTTTCCGGGATGCGGCCGAGAGCGCGCCGAAATTCGGCGACCGGAAAGGTTACCAGATGGATTTTCGCAACCAGAGGGAGGCGGTGCGGGAACTGGAACTTGACCTCGAAGAAGGAGCCGATATTGTTATGGTAAAGCCGGCGCTGGCATATCTGGACATCATCAAGACTTTCAAAGAACTCTCGCCGGTTCCGGTGGCAGCTTACAATGTCTCCGGTGAATATACCATGGCAAAACTTATGGCGCGCGAGAATATAGTTTCGGAGAGAGATATAGTTTTGGAGAACCTGACGGCGATTTTTCGCGCCGGCGCTGACATAATACTGACATATCATCTTCGTGACCTCCTCCAAAAGCGGTGGCTCCATGGGTAGGAATTTCAGCAAGTCGCGAGCGCTTTTTCAGCGGGCAATAAAGAGTCTCTCGGGCGGAGTAAATTCTCCGGTGCGGGCGTTCAAAGCGGTCGGCGGTTCGCCGCTCTATATCGAGCGGGGGGAAGGGGCTTATCTTTTTGACGTTGACGGCAACCGCTATCTCGATTTCTGCGGCTCCTGGGGACCGTTGATTCTGGGGCACGCGCATCCTGTAGTGCTGGAAGCGATTCAGAAAGCCTCGGAACGGGGCGCCAGTTTTGGCGCCGTGCATGAAGGAGAAATTCTTCTTGCCGAGAAGGTCAAGAAACTCTGTCCCCATCTGGAACTGCTCCGTTTTGTCTCCTCCGGCACGGAAGCGGTCATGTCGGCGATTCGTCTGGCGCGGGCTTTTACTAAGAGAAACAAGATTGTAAAATTTTCCGGCTGTTATCACGGCCATTCCGACTATCTTCTCGCATCGGCCGGTTCCGGTTTGGTGACGTTTGGCATTCCCGCATCGGCCGGAGTGCCCGAAGATTTCACCCGGCATACCCTGGTGGCGCCCCTTGACGATGAACAGGCGGTAAGAGATTTTTTCCGCAAATTTCCGGATGATATTGCCGCCATTATAATCGAGCCGGTCCCGGCAAACGACGGTTTACTGCTCCAGCGCCGTGGTTTTCTTCAGTTTCTCAGGGAAATCACTGCCGTCAACGGTTCGCTGCTTGTCTTTGATGAAGTCATCTCCGGATTCCGAGTAAGACCGGGAGGCGCTGCGGAATATTATGACATCAAGCCTGACCTGGCAACCTACGGCAAGATTATAGGCGGCGGATTACCGGTCGGCGCCTTTGGCGGCAGAGCCGATATCATGCAGTTATTAGCCCCGCTTGGTCCGGTCTATCAGGCCGGCACCCTCTCGGGCAATCCGCTGGCGATGGCAACCGGTCTGGCGACTCTGGAGTACCTTGAGAGAACTGACGGATGGAGCAATCTGGAATCTACTACCGGCGCGTTTGTCAAATTGTTGAATGATGAAACCTCCGACTGCGCCGTAAATATCCCCTCCCTCGGTTCTCTGTTCTGGATTAATCTTCAGAAGGAGCCGGTCCGACGGGCTGAAGATA
The DNA here is from genome assembly GCA_020724775.1 of Ignavibacterium sp. Lineage (GTDB taxonomy): Bacteria > Zixibacteria > MSB-5A5 > GN15 > PGXB01 > DYGG01. The sequence goes on from DYGG01000008.1 coordinate 30,568, forward strand.
TTTCCAAAGATAACGCCGAGCGCTACAAAGGACTTTTTTCCCGCGCTCTGGAGGCCGGTATCTATCTGGCGCCGTCAGCGTACGAGGTCGGCTTTATCAGCACGGCCCACTCCCGGGAAGACCTCAAATCGGCCGCCCGGTCACTGGGAGAAATCATCCGCTCACTTTAAAACGATATGAGCCAGATAACCTCTTCATCTTCTCGTCGCGCCCTGATAATTTTCGTCATTCTGGCGATTCTTTTCTGCGCTCAGATGGCCTGGTGGATTATATTCCAGTATCGCTCTGCCGGCAGCGCACGCCGCTTTTTCAGCGAAATTCTGGAAGAACAGAGGAAGCAGACAATATCGCTGCTCAACACCCGTCTTTCCGCAGCCGGTAGGTCGCTTGAAGATTCAGGTTTAGAGCATAGCGGCGTTCGCTATGATATCAGCGATATCATCACAGGAATCGTTCCGGCTGAAAACCTCGTCCGCACCGACCTTACTGATTCGCTATTTTTGATTCGTGAGAAGGACGGGGCAAAGTTCTATATCTTCCTGAACAGAAATTATCCGCAGACAATGATTGCAGGGGATTCTCGTCTGCAGTATGCGCCACCGAGCGGAGAAGTCCTCCGGCTGGATTGGGTAACTATGGAGCATATTGCGGTCAAGCCGGAGTCGTATAGCGAGATTGACGCCGAGCGGGAGCGGCATACGAGAATGTTCCTGATGGAGGGTTCTTTCTTTTTGGTGCTGATAGTTATCGGCGGATATATGATATTACTGTCACTGAAACGGCTCAAGCAAACGCGAGAGGAGCAACTTCTTTTTATCCACAGCATCACTCATGAGTTGAAAATTCCGCTCACCTCGTTGAACCTTTTTCTCGACACCATGAGACGTCGCAATTTTGAGCCGAAACTGGTTTCGGAACTGGCGCCGAAGATGAAAGAAGACCTGGTGCGTCTGAACCAACTGATAGATAATATTCTTCAGGTGCGTCGCCTTGCCGACCGGCAGATGCAGATTCGAATGGAACGGGTTGACCTTTCCGCCGAGATTCGTCAATTCGGCGAAAGAATCAGGGAGCGGATTGAAGCCGCCGGTGGCAGACTTAAAATTGATGTCGCCGACAATATCAGGATTGACGCCGCCCTTCCGGAATTAATGCGGGTTTGGGAACTTCTGATTGATAACTCGCTCAAATATGCCCAAAGCGTAGCGCTTGAAATAAACATAACCCTGAAAAATACCCGGGATTTCGCCGAGATAATCTTCCGCGACAACGGTCCCGGAATCCCCTCCGGTATGGAGGAGAAACTGTTTGAGCCGTTTTATCGGGGGAAAATTGAAGAGAAAAGAACCGTCCCCGGCTCCGGTCTGGGACTGTATATCGCTCGGGAGTTCATTCGGCGCCAGGGCGGGGCTATAAATATTCGGAACGGTCCGGCAGGGGGAGCGGTTGTAACAATGAAGTTTAAGGTGACGCCATGAGCGCCAAGAGAATCCTTCTGGTCGAAGACGAAAAGCATATCGCGGAGGGGATAATTTTGAATCTCGAACAGGAAGGGTACGAAATTGTTTGGGCGTCTGACGGCAATCAGGCGCTGGAATATTACAGCCATGGAAAGTACGATTTGATAATTCTCGACATTATGCTCCCCGGAATAGACGGTCTGGAAGTCTGCCGCAGAATCAGAAACAAACTGGGAACGGAACCGATAATGTTTCTTACCGCCCGCGACAGCCTGGATGACAAGAAGGACGGCTTAACGATCGGCGCTGACGATTATATCACCAAGCCGTTCGATTTAGAAGAACTGATTTTGCGCATCAAGGCAATCTTTCGCCGACAGGCATGGCTTCGCACCGAGAGCGCGGTCGGCGACATCTATAAATTCCCCGGCGGCACCATTGATTTCAAAAAATTTTCGGCCGAGGGGCGAAACGGAGTCTTTCGTCTTTCCAATAAAGAATCGCTGCTGCTAAAGCTTTTCACGGAGCATCCCGATGAAGTCCTGAGCCGCAGCGTCATTCTCGACGCCGTCTGGGGATACAACGCCTACCCCTCCAATCGTACCGTTGACAATTTCATCCTGCGCTTTCGCAAAAACTTCGAGCCGGACCCCTCTCACCCCATCTATTTCCATACCGAGTTTGGCACCGGATACAAATTTACGCCGCGAGGAGAAGACCAATGACTAAAAGAGAACTTTTCATGGCTAACCTCGACGGTGAGTTTACAACGCGTGTTCCCATATGGATTATGCGCCAGGCGGGACGATACCTTCCCCAGTATCGGGAATTTCGCAGAAATATATCTTTTGAAGAATTGTGCAAGACTCCTAAGGCAGTGGCGGAAGTAACCGCCCAGCCGGTGGAAATTCTTGACCTTGACGCCGCAATCATATTCTCCGACATTCTATTTATTCTCGAGCCGCTGGGGATTGACCTTCGTTTCGACCCCGGTCCGATAATATCACCTTTCCTGGAGAAACCGGAACAACTGTCGCAGATGGCGGAATACGAACCGGAGAGTAAACTTCAGTTTGTTGCTGACGCTCTGCTTGAGACGCGACGTCGCCTGGGGAACGATATCCCCCTGCTTGGATTCTGCGGCGCCCCCTTCACGGTATTCTGTTATCTGACCGGTATTCGCGGCGCGCGCGATTTCCATAAAACTATCAGATTCCTGACCAATTACCCCGATGAAAGCGCTCTGGTACTGGAGAGGCTGGCAAAACTGAGTATCCGTTATCTGCGAATGCAGAGCGGCGCCGGCGCCGACGCCGTCCAGATTTTCGATACTTGGGCCGGGGAGTTAGGTGAAAAGGAATTTGCCGCTTGGTCATTCCCGTATCTGAAAATGATTATCGAGCAATTGGCGGAAGAAAATATCCGCGCCAGCCTTTATATTAAGGGGGCGTATCATCTGCTCGATTATATCCGGATACTCCCCGTCAATGTGGTCAGTCTCGACTGGAAGACACCGCTGTGGCGAGCGGCGGAATTGCTGGAGCCGAAAACTCTTCAAGGAAACCTCGACCCGCACCTCTTGCTGGGAAACCGGGATGTGGTTGTCAAGAGAGCCACCGATATTCTGCATGAAATGGCTGATTACTCCGGGTTTATATTCAATCTGGGGCATGGCATACTGCCTGATACCCCTGTAGAAAACGTCCGGGCATTAGTTGAAACTGTGCATTCTTTTGAAAGGACCAGGTCATGACGGAATTTCATGATTCGCACCTTCCGGAAGCGCTGGTCAAGAAATATGACCGTCCGGGTCCGCGCTATACCAGTTATCCGACCGCCCCTGAGTGGAGCGACCAGTATGGACCGGAAGAGTATGTCGCCGCCGTAAAAAACGCGGCAAAGGATATCAACGAGCCGCTTTCGTTCTATCTTCATATCCCCTATTGCCAGAAACGCTGCTGGTTTTGCGGCTGCAATACCATGGTTTCCCGCAATGTCAATGTCGCCGATGATTACCTCGGTCGAGTGGACCGGGAGACCGGCATGGTCGCAGAAATACTGGGGGAGCGCCAGAGTGTGTCTCAGTTTCACTGGGGCGGTGGCACACCATCATTCCTGACCGACAGTCAGACCATTCGCGCTTTCGAAATATTCTCCAAACGATTCAAACTTCTCCCTGACGCGGAGATTTCTATTGAACTTGACCCGCGGGTGACCGGTCAGGAGAGAGTTGTTCTTCTCAAGTCACTCGGTTTCAACCGCCTTTCTTTCGGAATTCAGGATTTCAATCATGAAGTTCAGGAGGCTATCGGGCGCAATCAGGATGAATCGCTCGGAATCGGCCTGTACGAGTTTGCCCGTAAGGAAGGATTCACCGGAATCAATTTTGACTTAATTTACGGCTTACCCAAACAGACCATCGAAGGCTTTCGGCAGACTATCAGTAAAGTCATTACTCTTCGCCCCGACCGCATTGCTCTTTACAGTTACGCCCATCTTCCTCAGGGAAAGCCGCATCAGAAAAAGATTGATACTTCTTCTCTACCGACTCCGGAGATAAAGGCGGAGTTGTTCGCTCAGGCGCGCCGGATGTTTATCGAAAGCGGATACCGTCAGATAGGAATGGACCATTTCGTTCTCCCCGGCGATGAACTGGCAATTGCCGCCTCGCACGGAAAATTGCGTCGGAATTTTATGGGGTACACCGTCAATGCCGCCCGAGACTGGGTCGGGGTCGGAATGTCTTCCATCTCGTATATCAACGAAAACTTCGCCCAAAACCTCAGTGGAATTAACAGTTATTCCGAAGCGATAGATTCCGGCAAGTTGGCCACTTACCGCGGAATGAAATTGACTCGCGATGACCTGGTTCGTCAGCATGCCATTATGGAACTTATGTGCAATTTCCGCCTGGACCTGAATGAATCGAGCCGCCGTTTCAGTATAGACGCCGGCGCATATTTCGCCGAGGAATTGCGTCAACTGGCCGGTTTTATTGACGACGGTCTTATTACAATCGAAAAGGGAATAATTGAATCTACTCCACTGGGGAAGGTATTTATCAGAAATATCGCCATGACATTCGACTACTATTTGAAAGCCGACCGACTCCAGAAACCAAAAGTGCAATTCTCGCGGACGATTTGAGCGAGGAAAGGATATTTTTTTAGCGTGACGAGCGGCAGATGAATCAATCCAAATCGAAAACAGCCATACTTTTGATTAATATGGGGGGAGCGTCCGACCTCACCAAGGTTCGACGATTCATGTTCAATCTCTTCAATGACCCCCATATCATGAGCGCTCCACAGCCGCTACGGGCATTTGTAGCCTGGATGATAACGGCGGCGCGGACGCCGACTATTAAAGAGCATTATCACGAAATCGGAGGCGGCTCTCCTCTTATGAAATGGACCAAACTTCAGGGGGATGAGACCAGCCGGCGCTTGAGCGGCCTGTACCCAGGAATAATATCGGTGGAGGCATACAGTTATATTTCTCCCCGTGTCGAGGAGGCGATGGCCAATCTCCTGAATGAAGCGGTGCAGAAGATAATTGCGGTGCCGTTGTATCCCCATTATTCCATCGCCACCTTCGGGAGCATCCTGAGCGATCTGGAAAGAGCCCGTACCCGATTCAATCTCGGCGACAGGCTAAAAATTGTCGGACCGTATTACAAGCACCCGCTTTATATCAAGGCGTCAGTAGAGATGATTCAACAGGCGCTCACGCAGATGGATTCCTCGCAACCTTTTCATCTCCTGTTCACCGCGCACTCGCTGCCGCAGTCTTTCATCTTGAAAGGCGACCCGTACCGCCTTCAGGTAGAAAAGACCGTTGCCCTGATTCTGAAAGAACTCCCGATAGAACACTGGAGTCTTTCCTTCCAAAGCAAGATTGGTCCGGTGGAGTGGATGAAACCATCCACTATAGAAAGTATCAAAGAACTTGGCGGTCGCGGGGTTCGCCAGATCATAGTCACCCCGGTCGGATTTGTCTGCGACCATATTGAGACTCTTCACGAACTTGATATAGAATTACGCGAAATTGCCCACCAGGCCGGAATTGACCGTTTTGTCCGCGCTCCGGTCTTTAACGATAATAAGACCTTCATTGAATTGCTCGCATCCTGCGTTGAAGAATATCTGAAATGACCCTGCGCAAGGTAGCCATCATCGGCGGCGGTATAGCGGGATTATCGGCCGGCTTTTTTCTGAAGAGCCGACGTCGCAATGGCATTGAGATAACCATCTATGAGAGAGATAGCCGTCTCGGTGGGACTATCGGCGTCACCAGAGAGAATGGCTATATCGCTGACTGGGGACCGAATGGCTTCCTTGACCGCGAGCCGCTGACGCTTCAGTTTGTCGAGCAAGTCGGCCTGCGGCACCGGCTTCTCCCCTCCAACGACAAATCGGAAAAAAGATTTATCTACCGTAACGGCCGTCTCTGGGAAATTTCGGCGCACCCCGTGAAATTTCTTACCAGCGGCCTTCTTTCTCTTCGCGGTCGGCTACGCATCGGTCTGGAATATTTTGTCCCACCCAAGAAGAATGAAGATGATGAGTCGATATTCGAATTCGCGGCGCGCCGAATCGGAAAAGAGGCGGCCGAAATCATGATTGACCCGATGGTTTCCGGGATATTCGGCGGCGATGCCCGGGCGCTCTCTTTGAAGTCATGCTTCCCGGTGATGGAAGAGATGGAAAAAAATTACGGCGGGCTGATTAAAGCGATGATTAAGAAGAGAAAAGAGAAGAAAAAACAGGGACAGCCGGGCAAGAGCGGAGCCGGAGGACCGACCGGACATTTGACCAGTTTTAGAGGCGGACTTTTTACTCTCATTGAATCTCTGGAGGAGAACCTCGGAGCCTCGATAGTCCGAAGTTGTGCCGTGAAGGAAGTGCTCCCCGGCAATTCAAGAAAGTACCGTCTGATTACTGATGTCGGGGACGCCGAATTTGACGATGTCATTCTGGCGGTCCCGTCATATCACGCCGCCAGGATGCTCGGGGCAGTTTCCGCTCATCTGGCGAAACATCTTAGCCAGATACCATACGCCTCGCTCGCCGTGGTTTGCCACGGCTATCGGCGCGAAGATATCGCACAACCTGTGGACGGATTTGGATTCCTGGTGCCGTTCAACCAGCGCCTGGAAATTCTCGGCTCTATTTGGACGTCGATAATTTTTCCGGAGCAGGCGCCCGACGGACAGGTTCTCTTTCGCACCATGCTCGGCGGCTCCCGCAACAGTGAAATAGTCAGCGAAAGTGCCGCCAGTCTTGCCGATATCGCGCACCGCGCGCTTTCCGCCGTCATCGGTCTTAGAAAACCGCCGGTCTTCCTTAAAGTGATTCCCTGGAAAGAGGCGATTCCCCAATACACCATAGGCCATAAAGAGCGAATGGCGGTTATTGAAAAAGAGTTGAAAGTTTTGGGGAATCTCTACCTTGCCGGCAACGCCTACAGCGGGGTGGGACTCAATGACGTTATCAAACGCTCGTTCAGCATCGTCGCATCAGTAGATGGCAATCTCGCTGCTGCCTGACGGCTCGTAATAATCGAAAAATAAATCCATTAATTGCGGAAGAGCGCCGTTGCATGATGACGGCTACGGTTCTGTAATTGCTTACCGCCAGGCTGGTTACAGTTGCCAAGAAATCCATTCGGATATATTCTTCATCATACAATCGGTTAAGAATTCTCAAATTGGGTCGATTTTATATATGGAAAACAGGAAGCGCTATAGTACAATCGGCCGCTTCGCCAATCCGAGCGCGGGGACTCCCTCGACTTCGGTTGATATTGAGTGCATACACAATATATGCTTGAGAAAACAAAGAATAGATTTTTCGCCGCGCCCAACATGATTCTCGTTGGAATCAGTCTGGGGCTTCTCTTCTGGCTTATCGACCCCTGCATTGACTACTTTCTTTTGGGGCGCGGCATTCTTCCGCATGATATCTTCAGCCCTTCTTCCGATGAAATCTGGTTCCGTTCCTTTGTATCTTTCATCTTCATCGTTTTCGGCTTCTATGTCGAATCAATCTCCACCCGGCAGAAAAAGGCGGAGAAACGTCTTGCGCAAACTGTGGCGATGCAGAAGGCGGCGTTTGAATCGGCCGCCGATGGCCTGTTGGTGGTGGATGAAGACCACAATATCGTTGAATACAACCAGAAATTCCTGAATCTCTGGGGACTGACGGCTGAGGAGATGATAAGCGGTGACCCTAAGGCCATAGTTAAGAAAATGCTCGGTCCGCTGAAAAATCCCAACGCTCAGAAAGAACGGATAAAGACTCTTTATGACAACAAGTTAACCGACACTTACGACACCCTGGAATTGACCGATGGCCGCATTTTCGAGCAATTTTCTATCGCCCAGAAAATCGACAATGAAATCATAGGTCGTGTTTGGAGTTATCGCGAAATCACTCAGAAAAAACTGGTTGAGGAGGCACTTCGCCAGAATGAAAAACGATTCCGGGCGATTGCCGACTATACTTACGACTGGGAAAACTGGATAGGACCTGACAGCAAATTGATATGGGTGAACCCGGCCGTTGAAAGAATCACCGGATACTCCATTCGCGAATGCCTGGAAATGCCCGATTACCCGCTGCCGTTGGTACACAAGGACGACCGGGCATTAATTAAAGAGGCCTTCTCTAAAGCAGCTGGGGGAGTTTGCGGAAATGACCTTCCCTTCCGGGCACGTCGTAAAGACGGCGCCGTTGTCTGGGTTGCGGTCTCGTGGCAGCCGATTTACGATGACCATGGCCAATGCCTGGGACATCGCTCCACCATCCGCGATATCAGCGCCCGCAAGAAATGGGAAGAAGCGCTTGCCGAGAGCGAAAAATCGTATCGCACTCTCGCCGAGAACCTTCCCGGCATCGTTTACCGACAGCCGCTGGGGAATCAGGCGCCGACTCAGTTCTTCAATAACATGGTCAGGAATCTGACCGGTTATCAGATGTCGGAACTGCCGCCCGCGGAGTACTGCTCGCTGGAGAGCATTATTCTGGAAGAAGACCGTGAAGCGGTCAAGGAATCTCTGAGCGGGGCTGTCGCCAATGGGTTTGCTTTTATGCACGAATATCGTATTCGTCATCGTGACGGCCGCATCCGCCACTTTGTGGAGCGCGGCGTGCCGATCTATGACGCTTCCGGAAAACCGCTGCATATTGACGGCGTCATTTTTGACATGACCGACCAGAAGCAGGCGCAGACTCGGATTGAAGATAATGAAAAGTTTCTGAATACGATATTCCACGGGATTCAAGACGGCATCTGCGTTCTCGACAAGAACCTGAATATCATCCGTGCCAATAGCGCCATGGAAAGATGGTATGAGCACCGGATGCCTCTGGTCGGGAAGAAGTGCTTTCATGCCTTTCAGGGTCGCGACCGCGCCTGTAATGTCTGCCCCACCGCCCGCGCTTTCCAGACTCTGAGACCGGAGGTGGACGAAGTCCCCCTGACCGGACCTGACGGCATCGAAGGGTGGATTGAGCTGCACGCCTTTCCGCTGATAGACCAGTCCGGAGAAACCATCGGTGTGGTCGAATATGTTCGCAATATCACCGACCGCAAGAAAGCCGAGGAATCGCTTCGCGAGAGCGAAGAAAAATTCCGCGTCATTTCCGAACAGAGTATGCTCGGTATCATGATAATTCAGGACGATATCATTAAATATGTCAATAATCCGGTTGCTCTGGCGATAGGCAAGACACCCCAAACGCTCACCGGCGCCTCCGTCAAGGAACTTCTGACGTTCATTCATCCCGAGGATAGCCTGTTCGCCCAGGAGCAATTGGCTAAAAAGCAGCGCGGCGAAACCGATGTCGTACAGCATTACAAGTACCGTCTTGTCCTGCCTGACCAGAGAACAATGTGGGTCGAGCAGTTCTCCAAGTCGATTCAGTACGGGGGACGCTGGGCCGACCTGGTTACGATAATCGATATCACCGAAAATCACCGGGCATTGAACGCCCTCAAAGACAGTGAGGAGCGGTATCGCAAACTGGTCGATTCCGTCTCCGACTACATCTATACTCTGAACTTTCTCGACGGTAAGCCGGTTGTCAGCAATCATGGTCCCGGGTGCGAAAGTGTGACCGGTTACAGCGCCGATGAATTTGAGCGCGACCCGCAACTCTGGAGCCGTATCATTCATAATGAAGACCGCGAGATAATTCAAAATCATCTCGATAAGATTCGCCGCGGAGAGGAAACCGAACCGCTGGAGCACAGGATTGTGCACAAGAACGGACAGGCCCGCTGGGTCAAGAACTCGGTGGTAGTGCGCAGAAACCCTGATGGAAAGATAGTTTCGTACGACGGTCTAATAAGCGATATTACGGAGCGCAAGGGGGCCGAAGAAGCCCACCTCGAAAACGAGAGACGCCTCAAAGTCAAACTCGATTTCATTCTCTCCCCTGAGAAAAAAATCGAAAGCATAAGTCTGCTCGACTTGATCGACCTGGATGAATTGCAGAAAATTCAGGATGCCTTCGCCACCGCTTGCGATGTGGCGTCAGTCATTATCGACTTGGAAGGGAATTCTATAACCAGACCCAGCAATTTTCGCGATATCTGCCGTCTGGTGGGGCAGACCGAAGTAGGGGGTCGTCGGTGCCGCGAATCGAACATCAAACGCGGCGAGATGTCCCGTCGGGAAATGAAGCCGGTCTATCAAAAATGCCTCAGTTGCGGTTTTGTAGATGCCAGCGCCCCGATAATTGTCGCCGGAGTTCATGTCGCCAACTGGCTGATGGGGCAGTGCAATGCACTGGGGGTGACCCACGAAGAAATCAAACAGTTTGCCGCAGAGGTAGGAGCGGACCAAGCCCGCGTATTGGAGGCCTTTGACAAGACCTCCCCCGTTCCTCTGGAGCAGTTCGAGCGGACGCTCAATCTCTTGTGGTACCTGGCACGGGAACTTTCCACGCTCGGTTACGGCAACTTGCTGCTGGCGCGCGATAACGCCCGCCTGCGCCAGATAGAACAATCGGTGCATGACAGCGAAACAAAACTACGCACAATATTGACATCCGCTCCGATAGCCATAGGCCTTGTCAAAGACCGTGTCATCCAATGGGTAAACGACCATATGCTCAATATGGTCGGATATACCGGCGAGGAATTGATAGGCCGAAGCAGCCGGATGCTCTACGAATCGGAGGAAGAATTCCAGCGAGTCGCGGAAATCAAGTACGGCCAGATAAAAAAGGACGGCACCGGTGAAATTCAAACCAGGTGGAAACGGAAAGACGGTTCGCTTATCGACGTTTATCTCCGCTCGACAGCGCTTGAAAAAGGTGACCTCTCGGCGGGAGTCATCTTTACCGCCCTCGATATTACCGAGCGGCTCAAGGCTGAAGATTCTCTCAAAGAAAGCGAGCAGAGATTCAAGTCCCTTTTCGAATCGGCCCCTGACGCCATCTTTCTAATGGATGCCGAGGGGAAGCTTATTGATGGCAATGCCGCTACGGAACGACTTACCGGCTACAATCGAAGCGCTCTCACGGGAAGGTTATTTACCGAATGCAATCTTCTTCCGGAAAGTGATCTGAACCGCGCCTTTGCAAACCTGAAGAAGAATCTGGAGGGCGACCCCTCAGGACCGGATGAATATATGTTACGACGAATCGACGGCGCCACCATTCCGATCGAATTCAGCACCTATCCGATTCGACTCGGTAATCAGCATCTGATAATAGGGATTGCCCGCGACCTCTCTTTCCGCGTTCAGTCCGAAATGGCGCTTCGCGAAAGCGAACGGAGACTGTCGGTACTTCTCAGCAACCTGCCCGGCATGGCGTACAGCTGTCTGAATGACCCGGAATGGACCATGCTGTTTGTTTCTGAAGGGGTCAATGAACTTACCGGTTATTCCCATGATGCCTTTCTCAATAATAGGGATTTGAATTACTCGCAAATCATACATCAGGATGACCGTGTCCGCGTCTGGAATGAGATTCAAACGGCTCTTCAGGAAAAAGCCCCGTACCGTCTTACCTATCGCATCATTGCGGCCGATAGCCGATGCAAATGGGTCATGGAACAGGGACGAGGTGTTTTTGACGAATCCGGCAAATTGCAGTTCCTGGAAGGTTTCATTATTGATATTACCGACCGGATTACCGCCCAGCAGTCGATTCAGGCGGAGCGCGACCGGGCGCAAAAGTATCTTGATATCGCCGGCACCATGATCGCCGTTCTAAATCGCGACATGACCATCGAGTTAATCAATAAGAAAGGATGTGAAGTTCTCGGCTGGAACGAAGAGGATATCCTCGGCAAGAACTGGTATGACTTCTGCGTTCCTCCGGAAAATCGTGAGGAGCGGCGCAGGCGGGTCAAGCAAATCTTTGACGGCGAAATTCCCTTCCCAGAATATAGCGAAAACTTAGCCCTGACCCAGGACGGACAGGAGCGGATTGTCGCCTGGCATAATATCCCATTGCGCAATGAAAGCGGTAATATTGTCAAAGTAATAAGTTCCGGAGAAGATATTACGGAAAGACGGCAGGCTGAAGAGACCCTTAAACTGACCCAATTTTCCATTGACCATGCTGTGGATGCGGTTTTCTGGGTTGAACCGGACGGGCGATTGTCATATGCCAATACGGCGGCCTGCAGCGCTCTCGGCTTCAGTCCATCGGAACTTCTGTCCCTCTCCATTCTGGATATCGAAGCCGACCTCAGTTCCGAAGATTGGGCGCGCCGCTGGAATCAGGTGCAGAGCGCCCGCTTCATGTCCACCAATTCCAGTTTCCGTCGTAAAGACGGCACTCTTTTCCCGGTTGACGTTACCTTTAATTATCTGGAGTATGAAGGAAGAAGCCATCTTTTTGCGTTTGCCCGCGATATAAGCGAGAAACGAAGAATCGAGGAAGAACTTTTCAAAGCCAGCAAACTTGAGTCTATCGGCATTCTTGCCGGCGGCATCGCCCATGATTTTAATAATATTCTTACCGCCATCATCGGCAATATTTCTCTGGCGATGCTCGACCTTTCGGAAAACGAGGAACTTTTGCGCCGTCTGGCGGATGCCGAAAAAGCCTCCCTGCGGGCGCAGGAACTGACTCAGCATCTGCTTACTTTCTCCCGCGGCGGCGCTCCGGTAAAAAAGACCATTCATATCGAGGAACTGGTCAGGGAGTCGGCTACTTTCGCCATCCATGGCTCCAAGGTCCGCTGCGAATTTATCTTTGAGCCCGACTTATTTGCAGTTGAAGTCGATGCGGGACAACTCAGCCAGGTAATTCATAATCTGATTATCAACGCCGACCAGGCGATGCCGCAGGGGGGAGTCATCAAGGTGAAGGCGCGGAATGTCGTTGATTCAAACTCCCTGCCACCGTCACTCAAGCCCGGAAAATTCGTAGAAATTATCGTTGCCGATTCCGGCATCGGTATTCCGCCGCAACATCTTCCCAATATTTTTGATCCGTTCTTTACCACCAAGCAGAAAGGCAGCGGGCTGGGGCTGGCGACGACCTACTCTATAATCAGTAAACATGACGGCGTCATCGAGGTCGAATCGGCGGTTGATGTCGGCACCACTTTCAGAATTTATCTGCCGGCGTCAAACAGGTCAGCCGAAGACAAAGCGGGCGAATCAGATATAGCGGTACGGGGCTCCGGGCGAATACTGATTATGGACGACGATGAATCAATCCGAATGGTGGCCGGGATTGGACTTTCTGAACTTGGTTATGAAGTCTCCTTTGCCAACGATGGCGCCCGCGCCCTGGAAATGTACAAGAACGCCATGAACACTGCGCCTTTTGATGTCGTCATTATGGACTTGACAGTTCCGGGCGGAATGGGAGGGCGCGAGACAATCGCCCAGTTGCGTCAGATTGACCCCCATGTTGTCGCTATTGTATCCAGCGGTTATTCCAATGACCCGGTGATGGCAAAGTATGAAGAGTTTGGTTTTAGGGGATTTGTGCCAAAACCGTTCCGAATTCAGAAACTGAGTCAGGTAATTAGTGAAGTACTTGGCGGCAAAGCACGGGTCAGGACCTGAACTTTACCTCTGTACTTTTAGCCCCAGCAGATTCAGACGGTGTGGACGTGACAATACTGTGAAAGCCGTGTCAGCCTTGTCCTTTTTTGTCAAGCGGAGACTGACGCAATTCCTCCGGCAAGACTATGGGCGGCTTCTTAATTCCCAAATGCCGCTGGTACCATTTCCACTTTTTCTTCTCCCCTTTAATGAACTTCTTCAGCGCTTTTTCCCGTTCATAAAGCGCCGCGTCGTATTTTTCAATCTTCTGAAGAAGATTTTCGATATTTTCGCGCCGTTCCAGGGCTACTCTAAAGGTCTCGTAATCTTTGAAATTGAAGAGCGACTGCACCACCGGCTCGAAAAAAACCATCGTCTGCGCCCCGATATAATTGAGCGGCTTGACCGATTCCAGGAAAACTATTGCCGGTACCGACATCCGCCACTGAACGACCTTGATGGCGACCTTTTCCAGAACGGCATCCTCTTCCTCCGGAATTGCCTGGCTCTTTTCCGGCATTTCGCCCGGATTGCTACTTAGTCCCATCTTTGCCTTCATCCAGCGGTCTCTTAGTGATTCGTTGACTTATAAAGGAAGTAACATCTTCGCGGTTATTCCCGAACCGAATATAAACCCCCCGGAAATTCTCCAGGCGGGTGGGACGAACAAAAGGGGACAGAAGAACGCCATTCTTATCGGGATAGAAGGAACGGTACTGTGACCAGCGTTTGCGAAGAGTCTGGGTGGTCGTTTTTATCTCAACACCTTCGTCATCCAGACGATATCGTGTCGGGAAATAAAAAGCCGCCAGTGACGCATATAATATGACAAAAGCCAGCACCGTAAAGAAAACCGACTGCGTCAGAGCGTAAACAATTACTACAAGAACCAGCAGGAAGACAGTTACCACCACCGTGATTTTCATGTTCCTCTTAGCCGGGTGGCTGACCCATTCCAGAACATGACTTTTTTCCAGAGTGTTTCCGTCATCTGGTGTTGACGATGACGAAATATCGGAAGACAAATCCAGCGAAATCTGTTCTGGTTTTTTCTCCGATGACACTACTATCACTCCGGTTCCGGCTTACGATAGCGTTCTTTTTTCACCTGCTCCATTTTGTCCAGAAGTTCTTTTGGCTGAATCAATTTTTTGTCCACCAGCAGGCGAACCAGCGCTTCCTGCGCCAGATTATTCGAAAGGGCCAGTTCTTCAAAAGTTATCAGTCTCTCCTTGCCATCTACGACCATCTTGAGAGCATATTTCTTTTCATCTTCCATTATGACTCCTTTATACTTAGTCCCTCATTTAGACTACCCTGACGGTACCCCTCAAGATCGACCGCGACATATTTGAAACCGGCCTCTTTGACTGCCTTGATTATTTTCTGATGCAGCCCGTTGCCAAAGATTTTGGCGATATCCTGCGGCTGCAACTCCAGCCGGGCGACATCATGATGATACCGCACCCGAAATCCGTTCAGACCCAGCGCTCTCAATCTTGATTCAGCGGCATCAATCTGCCGGAGACGTTCCGGCGTTACCGAAATACCATAAGGTATCCGCGATGCCAGACAGGCAGCCGCCGGTTTCTCAGAAAATGAAAGGCGATATTTTCGCGCCAGGGCGCGAACATCTTCCTTGGCAAAACCAGCCGTCACAAAAGGAGAAACAACCTTGTGCTCTTCTGCCGCTTTTCTTCCGGGACGATAATCTCCCAGGTCAGACAGATTGGTGCCGTCAAATATGACGGCGGTTCCCTTTTCCACCGCCAGTTGGCTCAACTTAGAGTACAATTCCCCCTTGCAGTAGTAGCAGCGGTCGGGAGCGTTTTTGACATAGCGCGGGTCGGAGATTTCATCGGTGCGGATAAATAGATGTCTTTCAGCCGGCAGACCGATTTCGGCGGCTATTTGGGAGGTCGCTTTTTCTTCATCGGCGGCAAGCGACGGCGATACCGAGGTGACGGCAAGAGTATTCTCTGTGCCGAGGATTTTAATCGTTGCGTAGAGGACGGTTGCAGAATCAAGCCCTCCTGAAAATGCCACCATGGCGCTGGGAAACTGCCCGATAAAATCGTTCAGGGCTTTTTCTTTTGTATCAATCATCAGGAATTACCGTCAAAATTCAACCCGTCGGGCATCGCCCGACTCGATGGTGTAAATCGGCATGAAAATATTGTCGCGTTTCTCTCCAAATGATACGACCCCGGCAATTCCCCGGTAATCACTTATATTTTTGAGGTATTCGGCAATTTCCGAGCGGGAGTACCGCGACGATTTCAGCGCCCCGCAAATCAGTCCCATGGCATCAAACCCCACCGCTTCCAGATGTCCCGGCTCCCGTCCGTATTTATCGCGAAAATTCTTGGCAAATTGCCGCGCCGCCGGCGTAACGCCGCCATTCACACGCGAAGATGTAAAATAACTGGTTTTGAGAACTTCCCGCCCCAGGTCATAAACCTGCTTGTCTCCCCAGCCTTCGCTTCCCAGATAGATGGCGTCCAGATTGTAAAAATCAATTTGCGGCAGAAGTTGCGTCAGTTGTTCCGGTGACGCCGGAATATAAATGGCATCGATCGCCACCGGCACTTCCTTGGCTTTTATGGTGTCGCCGCTTTCGTTGATGTAAGTCAGAGAATCGGAAATACGACCGATGGCTAAAGATTTTATATCAACAATAATCGGTCCAAAATCGGTTTCGCGGGTGCGGAAGTACTCAGTTCCCAAGATGGTTCCGCCCAATTGATGGAAACGGTCCGCGAAGGCTTCGGCCATTGCCAGATTCTCCGGAGTGGTCGGAGAGATGATGGCGACGGTATCGACTCCCAGTTTTCCCCAAGCAAACTCCGCCATTCTGATACCCTGCCGGTCGAGGCTTGGTTGCAGTTGAAAACAGGTACCGGCCAGTTCGGTCAATCCTCCCTGACTGGCGGCGGGGGCAATCAGCGGCAGGTCGCCGCAAGCCAGGACGGCCGAGGCCACCGCGGTTTCTTCACTGGTCAGCGGTCCTATCGCCGCCGCAACACCGCCGGTGTTAAATCGCTTCAGTATCCTTCCCGCTTCCACGCTCCGTCCCTTTGTATCATATATCTGCGGGGCTATCCGCAGGCCGCTTTCGCGTTGAAACCCTTCCAGCATCAGCACGGCGCCATCCAGTACCGATTCGCCAAATCGCTGCAGTTCTCCCGATAGGGGCAATGCAATTCCAATTTCAATCTGTTGCTTCAGGAGAATTTCGGTTTGCGAAAGAAGACGCGAGGCCTCCTCGCCAGGACATTCACTCAAAAGTCCGCGTAATGGCTGATAGTTTTTTTGCGCCAGAAGCCCCCGGGCAACGGCGAATATCAGAGGGCATTTTTTCTCTTCGGCACAGGCGGTGTAATTTATCGCTTCCAGAAGGAGGCTGCCTCCCAGCGAGATCGCCGTCTCAATCGATTTCAACAGAATTTCATCCAGGCGATTATCACTGGACAGACGATAGGCGCTCAGGTATGACAGCAGCGCCGGACGGTCCATCTTTTCCCGATACTGAATATTGCCCCGAAAGAAATGGCTGTAGGGAACAAAAGGGGATGCCGGGTAACTGTCTATTAGTCTCTGGAAGTCTTCCTGGCTCTCGGTTAGATAACCGGCATAGTATGCGGCTTTTCCTTTGTGAAACAACAGCGCCTCGGCCATTGCCGGGTCGGTATTGGCGGCATATAACTGAGTGACAACTTGATATGCCTCGACGTATCGTTTGTCCTCCAGCAACTGCTGCACCCGGCTGAGCGTCAGGCGGTCATCACTGACCGCCGCTGCGCCAACAACGATAAGGAGAAACCCGATTCCCGCCGCTAATCTGTTTTTAGTCACGGTCACTATAATGAATATTTGCCGAAATCTTCAGGATTGATCTTCTTCAAACGCTCGGCAAGCGACTCCGGGTCATTGCTCATTTCGGGCGGCTGGTCCTGGTCTTTCAAGTTAAACAACTCCTCAGCCGCGTAAATCGGGGCGCCCACTTTCAGCGCCAGAGCAATCGAATCGGAGGGGCGAGCGTCTATGGAAAACTCCTTACTATCCGAATGAAGAATCACCCGGGCGTAGAAAGTCTGCTCCTTCAGTTCCGTAATCTCCACCTTCTCCACCTTTGCTTCCAGCGTGGCGATTACAATTTTGAGCAGGTCATGGGTCATCGGTCTTTTGGAGCCGATGCCGGACAACTCCATGGCAATCGCCCAGGCTTCGGAGTGACCGATCCAGATCGGAAGCACCTTTTCCATGTTGACCGGTTTCAGAATGATGACCGGGGAATTGGTGGTCATATCCAACGCCAGACCGTCAACTCTCACTTCCAGCATCGCCATCAGAATCAAGCCTTTCTGATAACCCAGGTCTTTACGTTGGCGATAACGTCCTTTTCCACTTTTATCGGGACGGTATATACGCCCAGCGATTTGATGGGGTCATCAAGCATAATATTGCGCTTATCGATAACCATTCCCGAGGCGGCTAATTGCTCGGCGATATTCTGAGCCGTGACAGAACCGAAAATCTTGTCTTCCTCGCCGACCAGCACTTCCACGGTCAACGACAGTTTCTCCAACTTGTCTTTTATCTGTTCCGCTTCCCGTTTCTTCTTGCGCTCGCGAATCTGGTTCTGCTTCTCAATTTCGCCGATTGCCCTCAAGTTGGCTTTCGTGGCAGGTATCGCCAGGTTGCGGGGTATCAAGAAATTTCGCCCGTACCCCCCCTTGACCTCGATTGTCTGCCCGGCTTTGCCGAGGTCGGCGACATCCTGTTTCAAAATTACCTTCATAAGTATATCCTTTCCTACAACTATTATCCAATCAGTTTTGCCCGGACATGCCGAAAGTCAAAGTAACTGTCAAAAATTCCCACCGCCGCCGCCAGTATCAGACCGGGCACCTGCAAAAATAGAAATCCCACATAAAATAATACTCTCAAAAAGAGCGAAAGTCGCACTTTCCTCAAATAATATTCCATCGCCGAAAAACCAAAAACGGCATAGAGAACGCCCAGTAAGAGAAGGGCGTTGTCGGCGAAGATCTTAATATTGTCGGTTCCGACCAGCCGCAAGATGATTACGGCACCTACCGGATAGATGAAATGAAACGGCATCTTCCAGAATACGAAATCGACAAAATGCGGCATAAAAACTCCTCCGGCGCGCAGGGCAATATGCAGCAGAACAATCGCCACAAAGAACTGGGTCATTGCCGAAAGAATCAGTAGTGACGGCAGCAACCGCTTGAACAAGGAGACCATCTGGCCAAGCCAGTGTGCCATACCGTCATCGGTCCCCGGCGCCGTTTCTCCCGGCGGCAGTGTTGATGCCGCCAGATTCTCGAATCTGTCTATTTCCGAATATATAATTTCTTTCTCCATCCAAAAGAAAGTCAGAACAATCAATGCTATCACTACCGACGCCGCTACAAAACTGCGTGTCGGTTTGACCCCTGCCGCCAGCATCTTGCCATACAGAGTGCCGCTCACTATCACCTTTGCCCAAAGGGCTATCAATATCAGACTCGGTCCAAAGACCACCGCAGAAATCAGTATTGAGCCGACCGTGGCCGCTCCCAGAAATAAGTGTTTCCCGCTGAGCGAGAAATGGACTATGAAAAATATTGCGGCAATCTCTACCAGATACCCCGCAACCGGTATCCCTCCCACTGCCGGAAAAATCAGCGCCAGAAACAGACCGGCAGAGATAATCAGCGGGTTTGACAGCCGCCAGTCAGGCATCGGCACCACCGATTAAAATCTAACGGTAGATTTCACTGGTGAACGGCATTATCGCTATATGTCGGGCGCGTTTAATGGCGGTGGTCAGCATCCGCTGATGAAGCGCGCAATTACCGGATATCCTCCGGGGAACTATCTTTCCCCGTTCATTAACAAACCGCTTCAAGAAACGTTCATCCAGATAATTGATAGTCTTTATCTTTTCTTCACAGAACCGACAAACACGTTTCCGCCTCCGCTCAAAGTCAGGCGCGCTTTCTCTTTCTCTGTAAAATCTTCTTCTAATTGGCATTTTTAATTTATCCTCAACCTTTTATCAACCGTGACCCCGGCTATATCAACTCCGAGTCTTCCCGGTTGTTTCTCTTTCAGTTTACATTTCCTCGTCCAACTCTTCGGCCACCTTCGTGGCGGTATCAACGCCGCCTTTTGGTGACGGCTCGGCGGTCTTTTCCGGTTCCGGACCGACAACGACTCTCTCCGAACGGCTCTCGACTGTCTCGGGTGTCTCCTCCCGTCGTCCCCGCTCTAACTCCTCGTCGATGTTCCCCTCGAAAACTACCGTAAGGTACCGTATATACGGCTCCTCAATCTTGTAAAATCTCTCTAATTCCGAAAGGACGGTCTGACTTCCTTCAAAGATGAGGCGGGTATAGAACCCCTGCGTGCAGCGTTTAATCGGATAAGAGAGACGACGAATCCCCCAGCGATGTTCTCTCAGGACTTCTCCCTGATAGCGGGTGATAACATCGGATACCGCTTTAATCTGGCGGTCAAAAGTGGCGTCGTCGGCTTGTGGGTTGAGAATGAAAGTGGTCTCGTACAGACGCATTCAAATCCTCCCTATGGACGTTTAAAAGGTTTAAAACGGCCCCGGATTACTGCGCTTCATCCGGAGCAGGGTTATATTTACTCATCGCTTTCGCGATATCGAATTCAAGCAAATATAATAAAGCCTCCCCCGCTTTATCAAGCGTTTTCTTCTTCATTTCCAATTCATTGTCGGTAAACGGATTAAGAACGAATGTGACGGCGTCGCTTCCGGTCGGCAAGGGTCCAATCCCCAGGCGCAGACGGGCGATTTTTTCTGTCCCCAGATGGTATATGATATCAGCCATCCCGTTATGCCCGCCATCGGAGCCCTCGGAACGAATCCGCAGACGTCCTAACGGCAGATTCAAATCATCATACACCACCAGCAGGTCATCAGGAATCAGTTGATACCCTTGCAAGACCTGCTCGGCGGCAATGCCGGAGTTATTCATGTAAGTGGTGGGCCAGACCAGGCGAACGATTTTTCCATCGCACTCTTTTTCAACCAGGTAAAAGTCGCCGTTGCCCGGTTTCGCTTTTAGATTCCATTGAGCGGCAATCAAATCTAATAGTTCAAAGCCAAGATTATGCCTGGTTCCCCGATATTTTTTGCCGATATTTCCAAGTCCGATTATAATAGAGGGCATACCAATCGTCATCCCGGGCGTTACGCTTTCAGAAGGCGCAAGGAATTGGTCACCACAAAGAGCGAGGAAAACGCCATTGCCCCGGCGGCGATTACGGGAGAGAGCGTTAAACCGAGAATCGGATAAAGGACTCCTGCCGCTATCGGTATCGAGATAACATTATAGAAAAAAGCCCAGAACAGATTCTGTTTGATAGTACGAAAGGTGTTTCCGGAAATCTCCAGCGCCTCGAGGAGCGACTCCAGGTTGTTCTTAACCAGGATAATGTCGGCTGACTCCATGGCTACGTCGGTTCCGCTTCCCAGCGCCACACCGATATCGGCGGCGGCGAGGGCCGGGGCATCGTTAATCCCGTCTCCAACCATTACAACATTATTTCCGGCGCGGCGAAATGCTTCCACGATGACCGCTTTCTGGTCCGGTTTTATCCCGGCTTCGAAGCGATTAATACCCAGTTGCGCCGCCACTCCCTGGGCGGTTCGGTGATTATCGCCGGTCAGCATTATTACTTCCCGTCCTGATTCCTTCAATTTGTGGACAACTTCCGAGGCTTCCTCTTTCACTTTATCCCGCAGACTGAAAAAGCCGACCACCTGTCCCTCCACTGCCACAAAGACTACCGTCAACCCGCGCGACATCGCCTCCTCCGCCGGCGCCTCCAGTTCCCCCAAGGGGATATCCTCCCGCTGCAAGGCGGCGGCGTTGCCGGCGAGAACCCGACGCCCCTGGACTTCTCCCTTTAAGCCGAACCCGGGGAACTCCTCCAGATTCTTAGGGGTGGTCAGGTCGGTATTTTGTGAGCGGGCTTTCTCAACAATTCCCAGAGCCAACGGGTGATTTGAGCCGGACTCAAGTGATGCCCCCATCTCGAATAACAGGTCTTCCTCGTCGGGATTGACCGTTCGGAAATCGACCACTTCAAAACGCCCCGCTGTCAAGGTACCGGTTTTGTCGAAGATAACCTGCTTTGACTTGGCGGCGTTTTCAAGAATATCTCCGCCCCGAATATAAATACCCCGTCGTGCCGCTTTACCGGTTCCGGCAAGGATGGCTGTCGGTGTTGCCAGCCCCAGGGCACAGGGGCAGGCGATTATCAATACGGCGACGGGCGCTTTGAGGGTCATCGGATTATTCCGGTCAAGGAAAAACCAGGCGGCAAAAGTAACAACGGCAATTACCAGGACAATCGGCACAAAAATGCCGGCGATTCGGTCGGCAAGTTTCTGCACCGGGGCTTTTCGACCCTGCGCTTCGGAGACCAGACGAATAATCTGGGCGAGAAAAGTCTCTTCGCCGGTCCCGATCACTTCAAACCGAAATCCCCTGTTGCCGTTGACCGACCCCCCATAGACCATATCCCCCACTTTCTTATCGACCGGAACCGATTCCCCGGTCAACATCGACTCGTCAATGGAGGGGTTCCCCTCGATTATTTTGCCATCGGCGGCAACTTTCTCCCCCGCTTTCACCACCAGAACCATGCCCGGTTTAATTGCGGTCTGCGATATTACCTTTTCCTGTCCATCTATGACGGCGAGCGCGGTCTCGGGCTGAAGTTTGATGAGGGCGCCGATGGCATCGCGCGCTTTCCCCTTCGCCCGACTCTCCAGAAATCTTCCCAGAAGTATCAAAGACACAATAGCCGCCGCCGTCTCGAAATAGTAATGCGCCTCATGCGCATGCTCACCCAGGAGCGCCTGAAGGAAGACAAAACTGCTGTACAAGAAGGCAGCCAGCGAGCCGAGCGCAATCAAGGAATTCATATTGGCGCGGAAGTGACGAGTCTGCTTCCAGGCGTCAATGAAAATCTCTCGCCCGGAGTAAAACAGAACCGGAATCGTCAAAAGAAGCAGAATTCCCCCCTCCAGCCGCGCTTCCAGACGCAATTGGGGCAAGAGCATTCCTCCCATACTCAAAATCATAATCGGGGCGGCAAATAATACCGAGGAGACGAAGTTGCGTTTTGCAGCCCGGGCTTCCTGCTCAAAATCTACCTCCGCCACTGCCGCCGGAACTGCCCCGTAACCGAGTTCCGATATGGTCCCGAATATCGCCTTCTCTTCGACCTTCTCCGGGCGGTATTCGACCCGGGCCGTCCCCAGCGCATAATTGACTGCCACCTGATTGACCCCGTCAATTTCCGAAAGCCCACGCTCAATATTGGCGGCGCAGGAGGCGCAATGCATCCCGGAGATTTTCAGATTTAACTCTTTAGATTCAATCATAACGTCGGTGCGTAATCAGGAGAATTGAAACGGAAAAGGCAAACGAATTATTTCGCCCGCCTTCGTTGGTCATCCGCCGGGAGAAATTATTTAAAACCGAGCGTTATAAGAAGCTGCGGACACTTTTTGAGAAGTTCTTTGCGGATTTTTGCCCGCGCCCGATGAAGATACCAGCGGACTGTCGCCTCCGGCATATTCATAATATTGGCGACATCATCAATATGGCAGCCATCCACATCGCGCAGCATGAAAGCCGAGCGCTGTTTGTCATTCAGGGAGCCGGCCGCCTCATCGATATACTGACGCAGACGGTCTCTCTGAAAAGAGACTTCCGGCGTATCATGCTTATCATCCGCTTTCTCCGGAATGTTGTCTATCGATTCGTGATGATACCGGTGATGTTTCCGCATGTAATCGATGGATGCGTTGACGGTTATCCGATAAAGCCAGGTATAAAACTTCTTCGACTCGTCGTATCGCCAGATATTCCGGCTGGTCTTCACAAAGACATTCTGGGTAATATCGGCGGCCTCATCGTAATCGCCGACCATTTTATATGCCAGTGACGCCACCTGATTGCGATACAGACGAACCAACTCAGAGAAGGCGTTCTTATCACCCTTCTTTATCCGGGCGATAATTTCCTTGGTTTCCTGCTCGAAGTGGTCGTCCTCCCGGGTAGCGACCGGGGGAAGGTTCTTGGAATCTATTGGGGTTTTCATATTGCCTCTATGCTAAATAGGATATCATAGACAATATTAGTATATTTTATAATTTAAACAAGGGGATTTTTCAATAGTTCCCAAAAAAGGACAGGTAAATCAGGGGCTGTTACAAAGTGACTCGGAACGCCGCCCGAGTCCGCTGTCCGGCAATATATTGCATATCAATGGCTTACAGACAAGAAAAAGAAATCGCCCCTTTTCTCTGAAAAAGGGGCGATAATCAAAACTGGAGTAATACGAAGATTTTTCGGTTAGTTGATATTAATAATATAATCAAAAGGATTAACCGCCTTGCCATTCTTGATGACTTCGTAATGCAGATGAGGACCGGTGGAGTATCCGGTTGAGCCGACATACCCTATAATCGCTCCCCGTTTGACCTCCTGCCCGCGGACCGCTTTGATTTTACTCATATGGCCATACCTGGTTTCGAACCCGAACCCGTGGTTGAGCGTCACCATATTTCCCATTCCGCCCGGGGAAAAAGCGGCATAGGTCACGGTGCCGTCGGCGGTGGCATAAATCGGGGTGCCCGTCCTGTTAGCGATATCAATACCGCTGTGGAACTGACGGTTTCCGGTGAAGGGGTCAAACTTCATTCCAAAACCGCGGCTCTGATAGCCACGGGTCGGCATAATGGACGGGGTGTGATCCAGTATCGTCCTCTTATCCATCAACGAACTATAGACTTCTTCATACTTCTGTTGCTCATAATCAGAAAGCCTGAGCAGCGCCTCGACGTCGTTCTCCACGGCGCTGGCGTTCTGCATCGCATCAGAATAGACCGATAAGTTCGGGTTTTCCGGACCGCCAATACCAAGTTGGCGCTCATCCAAACTGATCTCCGGAAGACTGAAAATATTCCTTATTACTATCTCCTTGGCGACCAATTCATCATACGAGGCCGCAATCTTTGATATCTTCCCCTTGACCGTCTCAAACTTCTCCGCCAGGGTCTGATTTTCAGCCTGAAGTTTCTTAATCTCCAGGATGGAGACCTGCGATTTAAGGAAGGAGGTGGTCAGGAAGATATTGGCGATAAAGAGGAATGCTACCAGAATGGCACACCCGAGAATGAGGCGATAAGAAATCGAAAACTGACGCAACTTATCGCGGCTATCAGTAATCAGCATAAAAGAGAGCTTCTTCTTAAGCATAACCTTTCCCTACCTTGTCAACTGACTGCCCAAACTCGGGAGATTCCATGTGCAAGTCAAAAGTTTGACGAAAATAAGCGAAACTCCCTGTCAAGTCAACTAAAATAATTCTCTAAACCTCAAGGTTTTCTTCTAAGTCCTTATTTGATTAGTTGATATTCACGTTTCAGGACTTTGTTGACAACCCTGATAAATTTCTCGCCGTTAAGGTTCTGAAGACTGTAGAGATGCCAGTAAAGTTTCCGCGGCACAATCACAGCCTTTCGTTTCTTGCTTTCAGAAGTCATCTCCTACCTCGCGGTCAGTTTCTACGCTGGGCCGACCGGTATGGGATAACCCCTATAACCTGAATATCGACCCAATTCATAGAAATGTTAATACCTTCGCCGCTTACTGACCGCAGAATATATGCCCTGATGACTCTCACTCAAAAAATGCGCATCTTTTAATTATGTTATTATTTGCCAACAACATAACAGGCTGTTTGACAGTCGAATTTTGCGCACCTGTGAAAGCCCGGAGCCAAAAATATGGGATGAAATCGATAACTTTAGACCGTCGCTCGATATCCGCTTTTGCATCCCGGACCGCTTGACATTGACGCCGGCTCAACTTAATTTGGCGCCAGATTAACAATCCAAAGAATAAAAGGGAAAACCTGATGAATCTTCTAAGAAATAGAGTCGCATTTATTACCGGGGCGTCGGCGGGAATCGGCGAGGCGACCGCAGCCCTCTTCGCTGAGGAAGGCGCCAATCTCATCCTGGCGGCAAGGCGAGGTGACCGGATTCAGAAACTCGCCGAAAGACTGCGGAAAGAATACCAAATTAATGTACATTTCTTCCAACTTGATGTCCGCAATCAGCGGGAAGTCGAAACAAAACTGACGGGGCTGCCGGAGGAATGGAAAACGATAGACATCCTGGTAAACAACGCTGGCTTAAGCCGTGGATTGGAAAAACTTCACGAAGGGAAACTGTCCGACTGGGAAGAGATGATAGATACCAATATAAAAGGGCTGCTATATGTCAGCCGGGTGGTTATCCCCTGGATGGTTCAGCGGGGAAAGGGAGATATAGTCAATATCGGCTCTATAGCGGGACATGAACTTTACCCGGGCGGCAATGTCTATTGCGCCACCAAGTTTGCGGTTGACGCCCTCACCAAGGGGATGCAGATAGACCTGGTCGATACGCCCCTTCGAGTCAGCACTGTCGACCCTGGAATGGTGGAAACTGAGTTTTCCATGGTCCGTTTCCACGGCGATACTGAGCGGGCGAAGAAAGTGTATCAGGGGATTCAGCCGCTGAGCGGGCGCGATGTCGCCGAAGCGATTCTTTTCTGCGTCACCCGTCCCCCCCACATCAATATTCATCAGGTGCGGATAATGCCGACCAACCAGGCCGGCGCTATGGTGACGTACCGGACTGGATGATGCCGCTTGACAGAATCCCGCGGGGAGGTATATTGATTTAATAGAAATTTCATTCCCGGAGGGATCCTATGTCTCGCAGGCTCTCTATAATCGCCGCTTTTTTTCTCACTTTCAACTTTTTCTTCAGCGCTAACGCCATTGATTTCACCCGAGGAATCATTTCGGACGTCCCGGAACATATCATGACCCAGCAGTTCGGACGGATTCCGCCGTCACAGTTGACTCCGCAGGATAGCGCCGCCATTGCGGCATATCGCTTTACCGGCGATACGGTAAAAGTCCTGGCTATTCTGGTTCGCTGGTATAACCGATGGAATACCTATCCTCGCGAAACTTTTGACAGTTTGATGTTCTCCCGGAATGTCTATCCGGGCGGCTCGGTGGCCGACTACTACGATGAAGTGTCGTACGGTAAAATGGCGGTGGCCGGTGATGCTCTCGACTGGCATACTGCGGAATGGTATTCCAGCAACTACAATTTCGAGCAATTGCTTTATGATCTTGACCCGTACATTGATTTCTCGCAATATGATGCCAACAACGATGGCGATGTCGATGCGGTCGTATTTATACGCTGCGGCAACGGTCAGGAAGACAGTCAGAACCCCGCCGATATCTGGTCATACGCTTATACTTATCCCCCTAACAGCGGTCCGGGACCTTTTGACGGCGTCTATGTTTCGCACTGGAACACCTCTCCGGAAACCAGGCCATTGCGCGACACCTTGAACCCAACCCTGTTTTCCGGGCTTGATTCTCTCAACAATATCCGGGTTTTTGTGCATGAATTAGGGCATAATGTCGGTCTTCCCGACCTTTATGACTATGACAGCAAATTGGATCCTTACACTTTCTATACCCCCAATGATGCAAACGACCACCCTTTTTATGACTGGTGTGTCATGGGGTTCGGCGGATATGGCATCTTTTCATTGAAATCAAAGAACCCATCCCATTTCAGCGGATGGTGCAAGAAAGAAGCCGGCTGGGTCAATCCGATACTGCTTGAAGAATCTGAATATGACGCTCTTACCATTTATGACATCGAGACTCATCCTGACAGTTCCCTGTATATATTGCCGATAAATCTCGCCAACGGCGAATATTTTCTTCTGGAATATCGCAATCCGCAAGCAAGCGGGATGTTCGACAAATTCGATTCCGATTTCAGCGTCTATTTCCATCCGCTGCTGAAATTCGGTCATGACCCTCTCGACCGGGGACTTCTGATAACGCACGTTCACGATTCGCTTGGCGCCTACTATTGGCGCATCAATTACGGTCTCCCCTGGTACTCGCATTACACAGTTGCCGTGGAAGATGCCGGTTACAACCCCTCTCGGAATCATACGACCAACCCGGAAGGGCATGTAACCGACAGCGCCCAGTGGTGGTACCCTTATGAAACACGTAAAGGGGCGCTTTTTTCCAACGCCGTCGCCGGTCAGAGCACATTCGGGCCTAACACCGTCCCCAATAGTGACGGTTACTATGCCCCCACCGGTATCACGGTGCGGGTTGATTCGATTGTCAATGAAAAACTGTATGCCTATATAATCTTCGATGGCGACAATGACGGAGTCGCCAACATCGCTGATAACTGCCCTGACGTCAGTAACGGCGGACAGCAAAACAGTGACGGTGACCCCTTAGGTGATGCCTGCGATAACTGCCCGACCGTCGCCAATCTTGACCAGGCGGACGGCGACTCTGATGGCGTCGGCGACCTCTGTGATAATTGCCCCCAGGATTACAATCCGGGACAGGAAGATACCAACAGTAACGGCGTCGGTAATGCCTGTGAGTATATCTGCGGCGATGCCAACGGGAACTACTCGCTTAACATTCTTGACGCCACTTTTATAATTTCCTATCTCTTCAAGTCGGGACCGCCTCCGATTCCCTTAGAGGCTGGCGACGCCAACGGCAACGGCGCGATTAATATTCTTGATGCTACTTATCTGATTTCCCATCTCTTCAAAGATGGTCCCGAACCGATCTGCCCGTGAAAAAAAACTGACCCAGGTCTCATCCGTTGAGAAGCAGGATGAGGCCTGAGGAGTCAATTAATTTTATCTGAATATTTCCGAAAAGAACTGCCTCATTGCTTCCCAACTGCGACGGTCGGCGTCGGCATTGTAGGCGGCCCCTTTTGAGGGGTCATTTCCGGCATCGGGATTGGTGAAACTATGCACGGCTCCGCCATACGCTATAAACTGCCAATCCACTTTTGCCTGACGTAACTGATTCTGAAAATCAGCCACCTGCTCTGCCGGGACATTTGGGTCATCGCCGCCGTGACAAATCAAGACTTTCGCCTTGATATTTTTGGTATCTTCCGGGTTAGGCATATCCAGCCCCCCGTGAAAACTGACCACCCCGGCAACATCGGCTCCGGCGCGAGCAAGTTCCAGTACGGTCGTACCTCCGAAGCAAAATCCGATAGCGGCGATCTTTTTTGGGTCAATTAGACGATACTTTTTCAACTGCTCCAATCCCGCCAGCGCCCGTGCTCGCAGCACCGGCCTGTCTCCTTTATATTTTGCCGCCTGCTCCGAGGCTTCCTTGGTGTTGGTAGGTCGTACTCCCTTGCCGAAAATATCAGCCGCGAAGGCAACATACCCCATCTCGGCGAGCATCACCGCCCGTCGCTTGGTGTAATCGTTGATACCCATCCATTCATGCACGATTAGTACGCCGGGACGAATATTAGTTGAGGTATCATCATAAGCCAGGAATCCTTCCAGAACCGTGTTTCCTTCCTTGTATTCGACTGTCTCCGTTTTCACGGCGGCGCTGGAAAATGACCCTATCCCCCAACCTAAAATAAACAAGGTCATAATAATCACTTTCACCATTTTGAATCTCCTTTCATTCGATACCACTACAGACAAACTTATCCAATCGATATACGAACAACAACTTCGATTACCGCAGTTTAGCCTATCGGTTACCGAATTATTTCCTGCCAGCCGCCCATAGCCTCGGTGGCATGCAGGAGCCGGACTGTCAAGATTTCCGCTTGAGTTTGTCGGTCAGCCAACCCAGTCTGATTTCGGGAGTGCTCTGAAATTCTGGTACGTAGGGTTTGATATCAAGCAAAGGGGTGCCATCAACCACGTCAATGTCTTGTATATGAAGCGCCAATCCCTCGACACGGATTAATCTGACGGTCGAGAGACCGATACCGTTGGGTCGACGGGGAGCGCGGGTTGCAAAAACTCCCCGAAGGGTATTATCGAGAAACGGGTTCACCTTTAAGTCATATCCGGACGATAGATGAAAATAATAGAGAAGAATTATGTGCGAGAAACCGTCGAGGTCATCCAACCCATTTTCGTATTCCGGTAATAATTCAATCCGACCGATGGCTCCTTTAGAGCGGGAGGGCTGAATGGGGGCTTCCTGGGGAGTCTCGAAAGGAGTATATATGGTACCGATAGGATTAAAGATTATCTGGTCAGTCATCTGGCTTGATTTCCTTCTGTTACCAGGCGAAGATATCTGAATTTGATAAATCGACGCCAATAGAAAATGCGCCATCAAGGACTCGAACCTTGGGCCCGCTGATTAAGAGTCAGCTGCTCTACCAACTGAGCTAATGGCGCAATATTTATGAGGGTGGATGGGATCGAACCATCGGCCACCTGCTTAAAAGGCAGATGCTCTACCACTGAGCTACACCCCCAGCCTGTCCCGCCTTCCGACGAGACAACAATTTTTTAATCCGCCGACGCGGACTTTCCAATCGGGTAGTCACCCAAAATATATAACCCGACCGATATGTCAAGCCGCTTTTTGAAACATTCCTCAAAATATACGATGGCGCTCTCTATAGGGCATTGAGATAATTCTCCCGCTACCGCGCCGCCAAAAAAAGGGGCGGCATTTCTGCCGCCCTGTATCAAATCTGTTTCCCCAGAATTACTTAATTCCCAGCAATTCCACTTCGAAAATCAGGGTCGAATTGGGCGGAATCAACCCGCCGCCGACAGCTCTCTGCCCGTAAGCCAGGTCCGGAGGAATAATCAGTTTCCGTTTGCCGCCGACTTGCATCGACATTACCCCTTCATCCCATCCCTTTATAACCTGACCGGTTCCGATATTGAATTCGAACGGCTGCCCCCGGTCCACGGAACTGTCGAACTTCTTGCCGTCAAGGAGCCAGCCGGTATAATGCACCGAAACCTTATTCCCTTTTTTAGGAGAGGCGCCGGTTCCGACTTTCAGATCGACATATTTCAAGCCTGTCTCAGTGGTCATCTCTTTCGCTTCCATCTTTGCCGCCTTTTCTGCTTTCTTTTCTGTTGCCTTGGCGGCTTTGTCGGCTTCCAGCGCCGCTTTCTTGGCTTCCTGCTCCGCCTTATTGACTTCCGCCGGAGCCGCCGGCTCCGCTTTCATCGTTGCCTCAACCTTCATTTTTTCGGCGCCGGCTTTAACGCTGTCAGCCATCTTCGGCTCGTCAGCGCCCACGCCAACAGCCAGCAAAAACGACAGAAATAATGATACCAACATTTTTTTCCTCCAAATTGGTTTTAACATTGCCTGATAATAAATAATGCCGGGGTATTTGTCCAGCCTGAACGGCATAATATTGCGAGGGCATGCATATCCGCTCTTACAGTTTGAAACCAATAAAGTTTCGAACAATATTTCGATTCATCACTGGTCGGTTCCCTGTCAAATGTGATTTCAATCTGATTGACAGTCACATTATTTAAGTTAGATTCATTATAAGAGAACGCCTTGCAACAATGCGCCATAACTGCCGTATAGTTGTTATAATTGACTGGTTTTATCCATTATGTTGCCCGGAATCGAATTTAGACGGAATGTCCTCACAATATATTGTAATCAAGAAGAAAGGAGCCACTATGAACGGAGTATGTCACATTGAGCTGCCCTGCTCAGACATCAACAAGATGAAGGATTTCTACAGTACTGTATTCGGCTGGGAAACACAGTATGTCCCGGAGATGGATTATGGGATGTGGAAAGCGCCGGAAGGAGTCGGCGGAGGATTCGCCAAGAATCTGAAACCGGCAACTAAAGGGAGCGGTGTCCTCTTTCATATTCAGGTCGATGATATCGATAGCACCCTGAAGAAGATTGAGAAGAGCGGCGGTAGGACGGTACAGGGGAAGACCCAGATACCGAACATAGGCCATTACGCCGTCTTCAGCGATATCGCCGGCAATGAAATTGGGATTTTCCAGGGTTAGCCCGGTTTCTTAAGAGCATTCCTGTTAAATCAAGACCGACGATGGCATGACAATGCCGGTCGTGCGGTCTTGATTTTTTTTGGCCGGACCTTCAGGATTATTTCAATAGATATTTCCCCTGGCGTTTCATATATTTAATACAAACATATGAACCAAACTGGGTCGAACTATGCGTCTATTTTTACTTATCATAATAGCCGGATTTTGCTGTATCATCATCGCCTGCGCCGGGAAGTCAGGCAATGAAATGAGGACTCTTTTTCCCCGGACCATTGACAACTATGTTGTTGGCGACACCCTCTCATACGACTCTGAAACCATCTTTGATTACATTGACGGCGCCGGAGAGGTGTATCTCTCTTACGGACTTAAAAAAGTAACGGTCGCCACTTACGTTCGCCCCGATTCTCCCGATATGACCGCAGAGATTTTTGAGATGGGAAGCCCCGAGGACGCCTACGGCGTTTTCAGTTTCTCCCGCGAATCGGAAGAATCCGGTATCGGCGGCGGTTTTGAATTTCGCGGAAGCCTTTTGAAATTCTGGAAAGGGAAATATTATATCTCCATTCAATCTTTTGAAATGAATGAAGACCTTAAAAAGACTTTTCATAAACTGGCAAATATTATCGATTCGCAACTACCTGTCGCGGGGCAGAAACCGGCTCTTCTCAATCTGCTCCCCAAGGAAAATCTAATACCCGGAAGCGAAATCTATTTTCATCTTTTCCCGATTCTGAACAATATCTACTTTGTAGCGGAATCGAATATTCTCAAGTTGGATAAAAGTACCGATGCCGTCCTGGCGCGTTATCAGCCGGGCGCGGTTTATCTGCTGCTTGTCGATTACAAATCCTCGGAAAGAGCCGATTCTGCTCACGCCAATTTTCTGTTACAATATATCAAAGACCCTTCCGGCATAGTACAAACCGAGAATGGGAAATGGACGGGCTGCGTTCGAGAGGGGAATTATCTGACGGTAGTCTTTGATGCCCCGACCGAAGACGAGGCGCAGGCTATTCTGGACAAAACAGGAACATCGCTGAAATAAGTGAGGCGACAATGAAGAAGGCTGATGCTGTTGTTACACGACGAGAATTTCTTAAGACCGGCACTGTGGTTGCGGTCGGATTGGCGGCGGGATTGCCGTCACTGGCGGAAGAACTGGCCGCCCCGTTTTACACCAGTCGGATTATTCTTATCCGGGACAAGAACGCAGTCGGTCCCGATGGCGCAATCAACGGCGAAATTCTACAGAAGATGCTCGATGATGCTGTTTGCGCTTTCTTTGAGATTAAAACACCGCTGGAGGGCTGGAAAAAAATCATCAAACCGGAGGATATTGTCGGAATCAAGAGCAATGTCTGGAAATATCTGCCGACTCCCTCCGCTCTGGAAGATGCCATCAGGACGCGCTTAATGGAGGTTGGGGTCGATGCCGCTGATATTTCGGTCGATGACCGCAATGTCTTAA
Source organism: Ignavibacterium sp. (assembly GCA_020724775.1). Lineage (GTDB taxonomy): Bacteria > Zixibacteria > MSB-5A5 > GN15 > PGXB01 > DYGG01. The sequence goes on from DYGG01000008.1 coordinate 63,496, forward strand.
ATAATCCGGTCTTTCAAAAAGCGACAGCGTTGATAAACATCCGCCCTATGCGCACCCATTCCTGGTCGGGGGTGGGGAGCCTAATCAAAAACTATATCATGTTTGTCGAGGAGCCCTCGGATTATCATGACAATTCCTGCGCTCCGCTGGGCGCTATCTGGCATTTGCCGCATGTCAAAGATAAGACCCGCCTGAATATTCTGGTGATGCTGACACCGCAGTTTCATAACGCCGGACCGCATCATTTCGACAAAGAGTATATCTGGAATTACGGAGGCTTGATTGTCAGCAACGACCCGGTGGCGGCCGATACGGTCGGTTTGCGAATAATCCAGAAGAAACGGAAACGGTATTACGGCGATGACCGTCCTCTCCGCCCGGCGGCGCATCATATTGCTATCGCCGGAACCAAGTACAACCTCGGTACCAGTGACCTGAGCAAAATCGAGATAGTTCGTCTCGGTTGGATGGAGGAGAGTTTGATATAGGAGTGATTGTCAAAACCCCCGCTCGTAATTCGCCATGGACTCGGAACTCGGGGGGATTTTGACCTACTCCACTGATTATCGCGTCAGTTCACGCTTCGAAACGGTTCGACCTGAGAACTGCCGCAACCGGTGAAGGGTTGTAACAACGCTTCTCCTCCGGAATGTCAAAACCCCCACTCGTCACACGCGATGCACAAGTAACTCGGGGGGATTTTGACCTACTCGGTCGCCCGTCCCTCCGCAAATCCGCTATCATAAAGAGAACCCCGTTCTCTTTACCGTCATTCCCGACTTGATCGGGAATCCAGAAACAAATTCTGCAATGGCACTGGGACAATCACTCAAGCAAAAAACATTTACAAAGGCATAACCTCATTGCCATAATGACAACTTTCTGGATATCCGCTCCCCGCTTTCGCGAGGACAAGTTTCGCGAGTATGACATTAGTGGATATTTCATATCCTTTGACCCGTCTATCGCAATGTTGAAAGACATTCATTCCGCGCCGTAAGGAATCCATTCCTGTTAGACTAAAGGCGGAAGAGCGGCAGGTCACTATTTCGCTCATTTAGCGCAGTGAAGTCAAGTGCTTCGCACATGACCTCGCGAAATCAAGACCTGCCGCAACCTTGATAAATTAACTGGTGGGACAGTATGTACAGACACGCCGCAAAGAGCAGTGGTTGTCAAAACCCCCACTCATCACACGCGATGCACAAGTAACTCGGGGGGATTTTGACCTACTCGGTTTGAGTCTCCCCCTACCTTTTCTCTCGCAGCCCCAATCCTTCGAGTTGCAAATCGGCTGTGCCGGCTAAGTCATCGTTTTTTTTTACCAAATACGCCACCGCGGCAGCGATGAAATCGCGGAAGAGGGGATGCGCGCGGGTCGGACGGGATTTCAGTTCCGGATGGAACTGCACCCCGACAAACCAGGGATGGTTGGTCACCTCGACTATCTCCACCAGACGTCCATCGGGCGAAACGCCGGCAAGTTTCAACGGCTTATCGGCGTACATTTCCCGATAGGCGTTGTTGAATTCGTATCGATGACGGTGTCGTTCCGAAATCTCATCGGCGCCATATGCTTTATAAGTGTTGGTGCTTTTATCCAGAATCGCCCGGTACGCCCCCAGGCGCATGGTGCCGCCGAGGTTGGTTATCCCCTCCTGGTCAGCCATCAGATGAATCACGGCATGTTTCAAATCGGCATAAAATTCGTAACTGTGGGCATCTTCCAGCCCGCAGACATTCCTCGCGAATTCTATTACGGCGCACTGCATCCCCAGGCAGATTCCAAAAAACGGAATCTTGTTCTCTCGCACATAATGAATCGCTTCGATCTTTCCTTCCACTCCCCGTTCCCCGAAACCGCCCGGTATCAGAAGTCCGTCAATATCGGACAGAAACTTGTCCGCCCCGTATTGCTTGATATCTTCCGAGGAAACCCATATCAAATCGACCCGGGCGTCATTTTCCTCCCCGGCATGGACAAATGCTTCGATGATAGACTTATAGGCATCTTTCAGGTTCACGTATTTCCCGCAGATGGCAATCTTTACCCGCTGGCGGGGACTTTTGATCTTCGCTACCATTTCCTCCCAGTCGCTCATATCCGGCTCGCCGTAATCAAGTTTCAGGTGCTCGCAGACGGCGGTATCGAGTCCCTCCATATGAAACCGCAAGGGAACTTCATAGATAGTTTCCACGTCAACGGCAGAAATAACATGTTTGTACGGCACATTGCAGAATAACCCGATTTTCTTTCGTATCGAATCGGTCAGTTCTTTCGCCGTCCGGCAGACCAGTATTTTCGGCTGAATTCCTATCTGCAGGAGTTCCTTTACCGAATGCTGCGTCGGCTTGGTCTTGACCTCACCGGCGGTGGCAATATATGGCACCAGTGTCAGATGAATGAAAACGGTATCTTCCGGAGGCGCCTCCAGCGCCATCTGACGAATCGCCTCCAGAAACGGCTGCGATTCGATATCACCAACGGTGCCGCCGATTTCGACAATGATGACATCGGTATCGGGGTCGGATTTGGCCGGCTTGCGCAGGCATTCTTTTATCTCTTCCGTGATATGCGGTATCACCTGCACTGTTGCGCCGAGGTAATCCCCACGCCGCTCGCGCGTTATAACGGTATGATAAATCTGGCCGGTGGTGACATTATTTTCACGGGTCATGTTCTGATCTAAGAAACGCTCGTAATGGCCCAGATCCAGGTCGGTCTCGGAACCGTCATCCAACACGAATACTTCACCATGTTGAAAGGGATTCATTGTGCCGGGGTCGACATTTATATAAGGGTCACATTTAATCATGTTAACTTTCAACCCCCGCTTCTTAAGTAACAACCCTAATGATGCCGCCGCTATCCCTTTCCCCAGTGACGAAACCACGCCACCCGTTACGAATATATATTTAGTCTTTTTCTCTGACATAAAATCCTCCATCTATGTAACAGCCGTTCTTTTCAAACGCTTCAAATCATCCCTGGTATCGATGCTGTAAATCCTGGAATTAATCTTGAAAATTCTAATTCTTCCCTGATTCTCCAGAATGCGCAATTGCTCCAGCGACTCCGCCTTTTCCAGACGGCTCTGCGGCAGGCGATGAAACGCAAGCAGCCTGTCCCGCCGGAAAAAATAAACCCCGATATGATAATAATAATCAAACTGGGCGGCGCGATTGCCGTTGACTCCCTGCAGAAAAGGTATCGGGAAGCGGGAAAACCAGAGAGCAATATCATCCCGGTCAAAAATCACCTTCACCCGATTCGGGTCATAAAGATATTCTTCGCATTCTATTCTCTTCGCGAAGGTGGCATAATTTATTTTTTTATCGGATCGCATTGCTTTTATCACTTTTTCAATGTCCGACTTGCTCTCCCCCCAATGGTCGGCCTGAATGCTGACAATTATCTCTCCCCCCAATTTCTGAGCCACTTCGGCGCTCCGGTCGGAACCGGTCCGATGTCGGGCGGAAGTCCGCATCACCTCAATCCCCTTTCGGCGGCAAAAAGACAGTATCTCATCCGAATCCGTGGCGACTACGGCCCGGTCAATCAGTTTGGAAGAAGTAATCGTCCGGTATAACCGCTCTATAAGTGTCTCTCCCCTGATGTTCGCCAGAGCCTTGCCGGGAAATCGGCTGGAACCGTACCTTGCCGGAATCACCGCCATAACATCAATTTTACTCATTTAAAGCACCCGCGGCACCCGGAAATAATCATCATCTTTATCCGGGGCGTTTGAGAGCGCCTGCTCTTTGGTGAGCGACGGCTTGACAATGTCATCCCGAAAGACATTCTCAGCCTTTATGAACTGACTCTGCGGCACGATTCCGCTGGTATCGACCTGTCGAATCTGGTCGATATAAGAGATAATTTTTGTCAGGTCATGATGGAGTGATTCTAATTCTTCGGGATTCAGTTCCAGTTTTGCCAGGGCGGCAATCTTCAGTATGTCGTCTTTTGATATAGGCACAAGCGAAAATATTACGGCTATGGGGGGCTGTCAAGTTTTTTTAAAAATTGTGCTGTCACAATTCTTGTGTCTCTATAAGCGCTATGATTGTATGGACTTATGATTATAGAAAAACCGCTCCTTGTTGCTGTAGCGTCGGTTGTTTTTTGAAACATATCCCTGTTAATCTTTTTTTAGATTGGTCGATACACCATATAGATGTGTCATTTTGAAACAGGAAATTAAACAGTACTATGTTCCCACCTTGCTTGTCTTTGAACAATCAGTCAACTTTAAGCCGAGCGCTCTTGAGATTGAGCCTTGAGCTTTACATGGCGGAGGCGCTATCACCGGACAGCCGCCAATTTTTTGAGACATTGACTCCTTTAGACAATCTCGCCTTCATTGCCAACCGGGAGAAATTTCTTCTTCCCGAAAATTTTGCTCCCGCGCCGCTGGAAATTATCTGGCGCACTATCGACAACGATGCCGCCGGCATATTTTGCCGGGGAGTGACGCCGTCCGAGTCGGGCGCCAAAAATGATTTTGTTCTCTGCGCCGCCAGTCTCGGTGAAACCCGGAATGGCACCGGACTTGCCGCCGGATTCATCGGCTCGGAAAAATGGCACCGCCATTCAGATATGCAAGAGTTATTTTATTCTCAGATTGGTTTACTTCGCCGCTTTTTTGACGAGTTCTCGCATCTGAAAGTGCTCTGCAGCCTGCTTGATGGCGGAAGCAGATTCGATTACATAATAGACCAGGCAACTTCTCAGGTACTTGCTTTTCGAAGCCCGGGACGGCCACTTACGGCGGTATCGACGCTTTCACAGCCGGATTCTCTTTCGGATAGCCTCCTGACTGCGATACTTCGTAAAAACCCTCTCCCCGATGACAATTCGGCAACGCCGCTTCCCGATAACATGCAGATTACCCGTTTTCAGATAGCCGGATTTGACTACGCCGCCATATCCCTGAACAATCCTCTTTCTTCGGCACTGTCGCCGGATGACGCCTATTATTCCCGCCGCGAACTGACGCACCTTATGAATAACAAACTTGGCGCCCTGCAATCGGCGGTGGAGCAATTGCAATTGCGCCAAGGGAGACCTGTCAGCGACGCCGACCTGAAACTGATAGAGATAATCGAGAAAGTGACCGGGGAGATGGCGGAAGCGCTCAGCCAATTTGATTCAGATAACCAATCTGTGCCGGCCGGCACAGCGGATAGTTACAATTTACCCAGAATTTCTACCAATTACATAAACCGGAGAATTGTCCTTGTCAATGAATAACAGCAAACTCTCCGGCGTCTCGCTTCTTCTGGTGGATGACGATGATTCATTCCGCCAAACAGTTGAGATTCTTCTCAAGAGCCACAACTACAAAACCACCGTAGCCGGCGGTTTGAAAGAGGCGCTGGAGCATATAAAGTCCAGTCCGTTTGACCTTATCATAACCGACTTGAAAATGAATGACGGCAGCGGCATTGAACTTCTCGAAAAAGTGCGTGAGTCCGGCTTGCCCGCGGAAATAATCATTATGACCGCCTACGGCTCAGTGCGCAACGCCGTGGAAGCAATCCGCCGCGGCGCCTATGATTATATCGCCAAGCCGTTCAAGAATGATGAACTTCTCGTTCTCATTGAAAAAGCCCTCGAAAATCGGAATATTAAAGTCGAACTTTCCGCCCTGCGTGAAGAAATCGCCTGGAAATACGGTTTCGACAATCTGGTCGGCGAATCGCCGGCAATGAAGCAACTGAAAAATCTGGCGGCGCGTGTCGCCGCCACCGATATCTCGGTTCTTATCACCGGCGAGTCCGGAACCGGCAAGGGACTTCTGGCTAAGGCGATTCATTTCCACAGCCAGAGACGTAAACGGAAATCTGTCCCCATCGACTGCAGCGCCATCCCGGCTAACCTGATGGAATCGGAGTTTTTCGGCCATGTTAAAGGCTCTTTTACTTCGGCTTATTCCAATCATAAGGGGCTATTTGAGGAGGCCGACGGCGGCACGGTTTTTCTTGACGAAATCGGCGATATGCCGCTCCCGCTGCAGGCCAAAATCCTCCGCGTCCTGCAGGATTCGGAAATCAGACCGGTGGGAGCGGCGGTTTCCAAAAAAATTGATGTCCGGATTATTGCCGCTTCTAACAAGAACCTGGCGCAGATGGTCAGCGTGGGGAATTTCAGGGACGATTTGTATTATCGATTGAATGTTCTGCCAATCCAAATTCCGCCGCTTCGTCAGCGGGCTGACGATATTGCTCTTTTGGTCGAGCGGTTCATAAATCAGGAAAAATCCCGCCAGAATCAGGTCAATATCTCGATTTCCCCGCAGGCTCTGGAGCGACTGGTGGCGCACAATTGGCCCGGAAATGTCCGCGAACTGGAAAATACCATCAAGAGAGCCATTGCCCTTTCCCCCGAGGGGCGAATCCGGGAAGAAGATATCATGTTTATCAATTCGCAAGGGAACATACCGCGCGAAGGGAAACATCGTCTCATAACGCATCAGTTTACCGGTACTTTGGAAGAGAGTTTGAAGGAGAGAATTCAGTCCGCTCTCAGCGCCAATAATTGGAATTTTAGCAAAACCGCTGCCACTCTGGGAATTGGACGGACTACTCTTTGGAGAAAAGTCAAAAAATATAATATTACCAGAGATGAGACCGTTTCTGTGGAACAGGATTAGACCTAATTCGTAGAATCAATAAGAGGGACGAAAAAATAGGACTTAAAAGATGCAGGATAATTTTGCGACCACGGGTGGACCGGTTACTTTGATTACAAAAACCGGCCGACGTTCCTGGGAACTGGTGACCCGCTCCGTTTCGGCGCTGTTTCGCCGCAACAACAATATCTATAAACTGTTCTTCTCCTTATATAAGAAGTTGAAGAAACATCTGTCTCTCTCTACGGCAGTGTTGATTGTCCATTCTGTCCGCGACAATACCCTCAAAGTGATAGCGGTCAAGAATTCCAAGCATGCCCCTGAGGGGATTTCGCTCACCCTTCCCGAACAGGATTCTCTGTTGCACTCGGTTTTCCGGGACGGGCATCCTTACATCGAAAACAATCCTGAAAATTTCAGGGGAAATTTCTATGAGCGCAAATTGCTTCTGGGAGAGCCCTCAAAATCGCTGGCGGTCTTCCCTATCCATAATAACGGAAGTCGTATCGGCTTGATCTGCCTGGCATCCACTCAGGCACAGGCATTTGATATAATCGACCTGCCGCTGCTGCACCCGGTGGCGGCGCAGTTCGGGCAGTTCCTCGCAAAAACGACCGCAGACCTCAACCTTTAACCCTGTTTAAAATTCTTCGGAAGAGCCTTAATCCGTCTTTTGGCGCGGTTATGCTCCTCCAGCGTCTTTGAAAAGATATGCCGTCCCGAGCCATCAGCGACAAAATACAGGAATTCGCTCTCAGCCGGATTAAGCGCCGCCTCGATGGCGGCCAGACCGGGCGAGTTTATGGGTCCCGGTGGAAGTCCCGAGACTTTGTATGTATTATAGGGGGAGTCAATCTCCAGGTCGCGATAGAGAAGCGAACGGCTCGGCTCACGCAGGGCATAGAGGACGGTCGGGTCGGCCTGCAGCGGCATCTGGCGGCGCAAACGATTGTGATATACTGATGAAATCAAAGGCAATTCTTCCTTGTGAACCGCTTCCGCTTCCAGAATCGACGCCAGCGTCACTATCTGCTTGGTCGTAAGACTTGTACCGTAGGTTGATTCAAGCAACTTCCCGGCCCGGGCATAGAATTCCCTCACCAGAACGTCGCAAATTTTTTCCATCTTTATGCCAAATCTAAAACGGTAACTGTCAGGAAATAGATATCCCTCCAGTCCATCCAGTTGATATTGCCGCCTTATACTTATAGTATCCAGCGCATAATTTACGAACGCCGCAGAGTCAATCTCCAACTCCGATTTCAAGATTGAACCTATTCTGTAAATGTTGGAACCCTCCGGGATGGTCAATAAGGTGGTGGCGACCTCCTGACGTTTCAATTTCAGCAGCACATCATACAGCGAGACCTTGCCCGAAAAGTCGTACCGCCCTGCGGCAATATGTCTGTCGATTCGGCCGATTACTGCCGCCGTTTTGAAGAGAAATTCGCTTTGTATTATGCCTCCTTTGCGGAACCGCTCCGAGATTTTGGGGAAAAGGTCATCTTCCTCAATAATGACCGAGCGCCATTCCTCCCCTAAATCATAAGGAGTCAGAAGTTGCACGGCGAAATATCCCCCGGCAAGAATCAGGATAGTCAGAACAAATCCCAGCAGGTTGGAGGCGCTTTTCAAGGGGGCGCCGGTGGAGCGTATCAGATATTTCAGGAAGAGAACAAGCAGAAGCGGAAGAGCCAGCAAGAGTATGAATACGGTCAGCGGCAAGTAAATTATGTATTCATAGAGGCTGTTTTTTGGTCTATGGTTCTTCTTTTCGCTCATCCAGGAATCTCTGCAAAATTATAGCCGCCGCAATCCGGTCCACCCGGCCCTTATCCTGCCTGATTTTCTTATGGAACAGATGAAGGGTCTGCTCCGCTTCCGCCGAGGAGAACCGCTCATCTATTTTATATACCGGACCCTGATAATATTTCCGGAGCCGTTGTATGAAATCGTCAACCATCAAACATCGCTCCCCGAAATGTCCGCCATTTTCAGCCACCGGATATCCGACCACCACCGCGGTTACCTGCCATTTTTCAATATCTTCCGCAATCTCTTTGAGAGCGGCATTGAGCGACTTGACCACTATTGTCTTGTAGGCCGAGGCGATCAGCCCGGTGGGGTCTGATTTCGCCAGCCCGATGCGCCGTTCACCGTAATCAATCCCCAGGTAAACAGAATTAGCCATAGCAGTAATTTATTAATTCAGAACATGGTAGTCAATCGGGAATCAGAACGTGAAAAATGCCCTTTACAATATGGCTATGAGTAGATATCATAATAACGGCAGTTCCTCTTAAACTGTTAAAAAGGACGAACCAATGATTGAAAATCTCGATATCAAGAATATGAAAGCCTTTAAATCGCTTTCCGTTTCCGACTTTGGAAAGTTTAATCTCATCGTCGGAAAGAACAACTGTGGCAAGACCACTTTGCTGGAGAATATTTTCCTTATCACCGCTCCTTCAAACTCGACCCTCCCGATAAAGATCAGCAACTTCAGAAATATAGCATTCGTGGACGAGAGTTATTGGACTCACTACTTTCACAATCTTGAAACAGACAAGGACATAGAAATCTCCGCGGAAGTTCGGCTCGACAACGCATTGCAGAAAAGGGAGTTGACGATATCGCCTTCTCGATATTATTTAATGGAGAATGGTAGGAAGTTGGAACCCCGACTTTCGAATGGCTCTTCAGTTTCAACAAAGAAGATCACAGGTCTGAAGTATCATTACCAGATTGAAGAAGCAGGTTCAATTCAAAGACAATTTGAAATGCACCTCAGTTCTGACGGAGATATAATAAAGGGCATGCTACCGGAGGGCTATAAAGAGCCTTTATTCGGAGCATTCTACGGTCCGACCCTGATGTTCGCGGATATAGCACCGAGGTATAACGACCTTAAAATCAGCAAACAGACTGAACAGATATTGAAAGTCCTTCGGCGAATCGACCCCAGTATTTTGAGCATTGACCTTGGTATTAATAACAATGTCTATTGCGATATAGGATTAAGTAGCCTATTACCGCTGAATCAGATGGGTGCCGGTCTATTGAAGGCCCTTGGTATCCTGTTGGCTGTTTTCTCCTGCAAAGACGGTGTATTGTTAATAGACGAATTCGAAAATGGATTGCATTTTTCAACGATGCAAGAACTTTGGCGTGCTGTCATGGAAAGCGCATATGCATTTAATGTCCAAATCTTTGTGACCACTCATTCTCTAGAGAGTATTGAAGCATTTGCCCGAGTAGCGTCAGAGAGGCTCAATTTCAGTAATGATTATAGGCTTTTCAGACTCGATAGAGAGGGCGATTCGGCCATGATGACAAAATTCAACATTGAAACCTTGTCATCCGCTTTGGATAGTCAGTGGGAGATTAGATAGTGTCTGGCACAGGAGCTCTTCTCAGTATCACTAGAAGTCATATGATTCTTGTAGAAGGAAAGGATGAAGAGAAATTTATCGAAGAGATAATAAGAAGCATTGAGGTGAATGCCGCTGTTGACATCCGCGAAGTGGGAGGTAAGGACCAATTTAAATCTAAGTTAGGCGTCCTAACTAAATCTACGGACTGGTCAAGAGTGACAAAGTTGGGCATTATACGAGATGCCGATGAGGATTATATAGCAACCTTGCAGAGTATTAGAGATGCCCTTGCTGCTGCAAATCTGCCCGTGCCTGGTAATCGTCTCCAGTTCACTGATGACAGTAGGCCGCGGGTTGGCATTTTCATTATGCCAGATAATGCCAATGCCGGAATGCTGGAGGATCTATGCCTGAGGTCGGTTTCAGCTGAAAATCTATTCCGGTGCGTTGAGAATTTTTGGGATTGTATTTCACGAAATGGTCAAGTACCTAACAATAAAAGTAAGAGCCAGATACATACCTATCTCTCGGCAATGCTCGAGCCTTGTCCTCAAATTGGAATTGCTGCAAAAAAGGGCTACTGGGATTTTGAAGCCCCTGAGTTTATGGACCTTGTCAATTTTATACGTGATTTCTTAACCGAACACTGAGCCTCAAACTGGTACATCTCATTCCCTTTCACTGTCCTTGACTTCTTTGGAAAAGACAATATATTTGCCGGCAGAGCGAAAGTGGCGGAATCTGGTAGACGCGCTGGACTTAGGATCCAGTCCTTTCCGGGTGGGGGTTCAAATCCCCCCTTTCGCATTAAATAGTTTATTGAAGGAGTAAAGTTTGAAATCGTCTATAAAGTCTGCGAAAGGGCTCGTGCGCGAGCTCGAAATCGAAGTTCCAGTTGACCTGGTCGATGCCGCTTTTGCCGAAGCCTACCATAAGTACCGCAAGGATGCCCAGATTAAAGGCTTTCGGCCTGGAAAAGCCCCTCTCGCAGTCATCAAATCGAAATTCAATGATGATATTCGCGAGGATGTCCTAAGCGAACTGATAAAAAAGTCATACCCGCTGGCGGTCAAAGAGCAGAACCTTCATGTTGCTTCCTATCCCGCGTTGGGCGATTACACCCTCAACGAAGGGGAAGCGCTTCGATATATCGCTCATGTCGAGGTGATGCCGGAAATCCTGACAGTGAAATCTGACGGCCTTAAGCTGCCCGTAGATGAAATTCAGGTATTTGATTCCGAAGTTGACGCCGTGGTCGATTACCTGAGGAAAAAGCATGCCGAAATCCGTCCGGTCTCCCGTCCGGCGCAGGCCAATGACATTCTTGTCGTCGACCTTGTCAAACTGGAGGACCCCTCCAATATTCTGAAGGGGAATGAATTCAAAGGGAATGAAATCGACCTCTCCAGCAGCCTGACCGTGAAGGAGTTCCGCGATTCGATAGTGGGGCTCAGTGCCGGGGAAGAAAAAGAAGTGACGGTCAATTATCCTCCGGACTATTCCGATGAGCGCTTTGCCGGAAAGATTTTGAAGTATCGTTGTCTGGTCCAAGAGGTCCGCGAAAAAATCCTTCCGGAGCCGAATGACTCATTCGCCAAGACGGTCGGCGGTGTCGAGACCATTCTGGAACTCCGCCTGAAAATCCGGGAAGACCTCAAGAAGCAAAAAGAGACCGAACAGGAAAAGTGGAAGAAGAACGAACTGACCCGTCAGATGATTGACCTGAATCCTATTGAAGTTCCGGAAGCGATGGTGCAGAACTATCTTGATGGTATGGTTGAAGACTTTTCGAAGAACTATAAGAATTTTGATGAGAAACAGGTGCGCGAGCAGTATCGTCCGGTGGCGGTGAATTCGATAAAGTGGCATATTCTCAGCAGTCGTCTGGCGGAACTGGAAAAGATTGAAGTTTTGCCGATAGATACCGAAAACTGGATTAAGCGATTCGCCGACAATTATCAGATGGATGTCACCAGAGCGAAAGAGGTTCTTTCTAACTCGCGACGAATACAGGAGATACGGGATTCCATACTGGATGAAAAAATCTTTGAGTTTCTTCTTACCAAAGTATCTTTCGTTTCGCTGGATACCTTCAAAGCCTCGCTCGGCGGCGAGAGCCAACCGGCGGCAAGTTCGCCCACAATAGCCGGCGATGAAGAGAACAAACTTTAGTCTCACGGAGGAATAAATGCTGATACCGATGGTAGTTGAGCAAACGGGCCGTGGCGAGCGGGCTTATGATATCTATTCTCGCCTCTTGAAAGACCGCATCATATTTATTGGCGCTCCCATCGATGACCATCTGGCTAATCTTGTCATCGCCCAGTTGCTCTTTCTGGAAGCCGAAGACCCCGAGAAGGATATATTCATCTACATAAATTCTCCGGGCGGCTCGGTTACAGCCGGTCTCGCTATCTACGACACCATGCGATTCATCAAGCCGGATGTCGCCACCACCTGCATGGGATTGGCGGCGTCCATGGGCTCTTTTCTGCTCTGCGCCGGCACCAAGGGAAAAAGAGCCGCACTACCCAACGCCCGTATCATGATTCATCAGCCGATGGCCGGAACCCAGGGGCAGATAACCGATATCGAAATCATGACCAAGGAGTTCTCCCAGACCAAAAAACGACTCAACGAACTTCTGGTTATACATACCGGTCAGCCGATCGAGAAGATAGAAAAAGATACCGACCGCAATTTCTTTATGTCCCCGCAGGAGGCAATCGACTACGGCATTATCGACAAGATTTACGAGTACAAACGGAAAGAGAAAAAGTAATCCCGCCTAAACGGGACTCGAGGTAAAGCGACGTGACCAAGAAAGACAAGAACAATTCCGGCGGCGATGACGATAACAGTTACACCAGTCAGCATCGCTGTAATTTCTGCGGCAAATCGGCCGCCAAAGTAAAACGTCTTTTCGCCGGATATGAGGCTTTTATCTGCAATGAATGTGTCGCTCTCTGCCATGATATCCTGATTACCTCCCCGGTGGAGGGAGATGAGCACGAGACCTTTGACCTTCCCCGGCCCCAGGATATCAAGACTTTTCTCGACCAGTATGTCATAGGTCAGGAAACGACCAAGAAAAATGTCGCCGTTGCCGTTTATAACCATTACAAGCGGATTAACGCCCTTTCCGAAATGCGGCGCGGAATAATACCGGACAACTATGTCGAACTGGAAAAATCGAATATCCTTCTTATTGGACCGACCGGTACAGGGAAGACCCTTATCGCCCGGACACTGGCAAAATTCCTGAAAGTTCCGTTCAGTATCGCTGATGCCACAGTTCTGACTGAAGCCGGCTATGTCGGTGAGGATGTCGAAAATATTCTTGTTCGTCTTTATCAGGCGGCGAACTACAATCAGGCGCGCACCGAGCGGGGCATTGTCTATATCGACGAAATCGACAAAATCGCCCGCACGTCCGGCAACCCGTCAATCACCCGTGATGTCTCCGGCGAAGGAGTGCAGCAGGGGCTTCTGAAAATACTCGAAGGAACCGTCTCCAATATCCCTCCCAAAGGAGGACGGAAACATCCCGAGCAGGCCTTTGTCCCGATAGACACCACCAATATTCTTTTCATCTGCGGCGGCGCATTTGAGGGACTGGACAAAATTGTCGCCCGCCGTGTCGGGAAGAAACAGGTCGGTTTTGACGCCGAGAATCTCGAAATCAGCGAAAAATCGCGCGATATACTTGACTACGCGGAGCCATCCGACCTTCTCGAATTCGGGCTGATTCCGGAACTGATAGGACGTCTTCCGGTGGTTGCCCCTCTTCAGACGCTCGACAAGAACGCCCTCTTCTCAATACTGACCAACCCGCGCAACGCCCTGACCAAGCAGTACGCCCGTCTCTTCGAGATGGAAGGGATCAAACTGACCTTTGAAACCGATGCTCTCTGGGATGCGGTCGCTATCGCTGAGAAAAAGAAAACCGGCGCCCGGGCGCTGCGGTCTATTTTTGAGAAGGCGATGCTGAATCTGATGTTTGATCTCCCATCTAAGGAAGATGTCGAAGAAGTTATCATTACTCCCGGCGTGATTAATCGCACCGGCGAGCCGAAACTGGTCCGCCGTTCGCAAAGGCAGACGGGGTAGGGTTGCGTACTCCGTAGGTCGAAACCTTTATGGTTTCGACATAATCACTTCCGCACCGCGGGATGATCTTCCCTTGAATTGTATCGCCATCACCGCAATGCTGACTGCTTATTACTCAGAACAGGTAGTGAGAAATCGATGCGCTCAGCTCAAGTTTGCTTAAATCATGATGATCTTCTGTCTGTTTCACTTCCTTCTCGTCTTCTTGGTATCTATATCCAACGGACGCTTTAAGTGTGGTGGGAATAGCCAGTCGATACTCCAGATTCAGACTCGGAGAGAGTGACCATCTGTGTGTAGTTGTATCCTTCCCCTCCGATATATATCGGTATTGAAATGCCGTATGGAATGAGAGAAGGCTCCTGGAGTCAATTGTATATCCGAGTTCACTCGATGCCTGCACCGTGACATCTTCCACCAACGTCGGCCCATGGTTGGCGCCAAACCATTCTGATCTAAAATACCCAGATGAGGCTCTGATTGCCATTTGCCACCGCAGGTCTAGCGGCCGATGATATTCTGCATGAACAAATAATATTCCAGTTGATGATTCATCGCTATTCTCAGACTTGTACTTTGACTCATCGTAACGGGTTGCGATTGAGTCCGCAATACCCGTGGAATCACTATGATAGATTATAGTAGTGTCTATCGCCACTCTATCTTCCTTCCAGGTACTGCCTGATTTGGAATACCAACCCCTTGTCCCAACCTGAACGCGCCAGCCGAAATACCTGGTCGAATTCGGGAAATACTGCCATACGTCTTGAATCAAGAGATAATCCCTTGGCTTTTCACTGCTCGTTAGTCCTTCCCCTTTCAGAAAGGCGATTATCTCTTCTATCGATTCGATCTGTCTGATTCTGCTGTCAATAATATGCTTTAAGCGATTCTCGTATATGATTGAGCAAAGACTTAGCATCTGTTCTTTGTCGGGTTCTCGGTCAAGCAGACCGGCTTTTCTCAATTCGTCAATAATATACATAGCCGTGGAAGCAAATTGAGCATCGTATAGCCTGCCCCATCCGACCTTAGCTCCGGCTTGAACAGCAAGTCTAGTATAGTGCGCCTTGCCGCTTACTTCACTTGTCGACCGCCGCTTCCATATTTGATTCGTGTCTGGGTAATTTTCCCGTGTCCACTCACTCTCTCGAGAAGACTTCAAACCCCTCATGATGGAGAAATACAGGTCGCCTGCCACACCGAGCTCAACATAAAGGTCGCCGAGCAAGTAGCTCCCGCCTGTCATTCCCGGGCCCAATTTCACCTGATACTCAGTTTGTTGATGCCGTCCATTGCTAACATATCGAAATAGATCATCGCTCAGTTCTTCGCTCCGTTGTGGTGTTGAATTCTCATTGACGGAAAATTCGGAAAGAAGTGAGAGCGAATAATATCTTTGCAAGGAATAGAAGTAATATTTCGAACTACTCATTAATCTGAGATTGCCTATCGATTGCTCACTTCTGTTGTCTTGCAAGTTCCAGGCATTATCATATTGCCAAGTCTTCCAGGTATTGTCCTCCACCCGACGAGTACTCCCGCCCCCCTCCACCCTCCACTCAAAATCGCGGAACCGCTCCGGGATGAAACTGGTGACAGTAAAGACGCTGTCCTCGGCTCTCGCTTCATTCATCGTGGCGCAAATGAAAAGAAGCGGCATCAGTGTCACGATTATAGATTTTTTCATAGAATGCCTCCCTGATGGGACTGAAATTATAGTAAAATATACCCCCTTATCTCCATTTCGTCAATCGGAAATTAGCAGATGATATCAGGCGATTCTGTCAAGAAGGTTGTGTAAATTGATTAATAAGCATATCCTGATTTTGAT
>DYGG01000055.1:0-1910 GCA_020724775.1 Ignavibacterium sp.
CGCGAGGGCGGACGCACTGTCGGCGCCGGCGTCGTCACCGAAATTATTGAGTAATTTTTGAAGCGAGTTTGATAATATGCCAAGAGAACAGATTACCTTGTCCTGCAATGATTGCAAGAGACGCAATTACAATTTGACCAAGAATAAAAGAACGCATCCGGAACGGGTTGAATACAAAAAATACTGCCCTTTCTGCAACAAGCATACCATGCATAAAGAGACAAGGTAGGGATATATATGAATTTCAGGCCAGTAGCTCCAACGGCTAGAGCGCCGGTCTCCAAAACCGGAAGCTGGGGGTTCGAATCCCTCCTGGCCTGCTGAAATGAAGGTAAACGATGTTAGAGAAGATTGTCAGGTTCTTTAAGGAAGTTCGGGCGGAGTTGACCAAAGTGACCTGGCCCACCCGGCAGGAACTTATCGGTTCCACCATAGTTACGATAGTGGTGACGGTGATTATTTCGGTTTTCATCGGTATTGTTGACCGTCTCCTGACGCTGGCGACGAAAGCGATTTTTGGATAAGGATACTGAACATATGGCTTTGCGCTGGTATGTGGTTCATACCTATTCCGGACACGAGCAGAAAGCAAAAAAATATCTGGAATCTGCCGTGGAAAATTCCGGACTAAAAGAATTGTTCGGCCGCATTCTCATTCCGACCGAACAGGTAACGGAAATGAAACAGGGCAAGCGGTCCACATCGACCAAGAAATTCCTCCCCAGTTATATTCTGGTAGAGATGGAATTGAATCGTGAGACGCAGAATCTGGTGGTTTCGACCCCCAGCGTGACCAACTTTGTCGGCGCCGCCGGCAAGCCGCATCCCCTGAAAGAAGACGAAGTACAGCGGATAATCGGGCAGATTGACCGCTCCCGCACCGCCGAGGTATCCGACGTGCCTTATCAGGCGGGCGATGCCGTGAAAGTTATTGACGGACCTTTTGCCGACTTCTCCGGATTTGTCAGCGAAATCAATATGGAACGGAAAAAAATTAAAGTTATGGTCTCTATTTTTGGTCGTCCCACCCCCGTCGAACTCGATTACCTTCAGGTGGAATCGGTAAAGCAGAAATAACAGTTTTTCTGGAGATAGTAAATTGGCTAAGAAAGTACAAACCGTAATAAAGTTGCAGATACCGGCAGGCAATGCCAATCCGGCCCCCCCGGTCGGTCCCGCTCTCGGTCAGCACGGCGTCAATATTATGGAGTTCTGCAAGGCTTTCAATGCGCAGACTCAACATCTGGGCGGCATTACCACCCCCGTGGTTATCACCGTATATACCGACAAGTCGTTCAGTTTTGTTACCAAGACTCCGCCGGCATCGGTGCTGCTGGTCAAGGCCGCCGGACTGCAAAAAGGCTCCGGTGAGCCAAACCGTAACAAAGTCGGTAAGGTTTCCCTGCAACAGGTGCGCGAAATTGCCCAACTGAAAATGGTGGACTTGAACGCCGCCACCCTCGAGACCGCGATGTCCATGGTGGCTGGCACCGCCCGCTCCATGGGTATTGAAGTAGAAGGTTGAGAATTATTATACTGCCTGAAAGGCAGGTTCGTTAACACCTCGTCGGCTCCCAAGACCGAAGGAGGGAGAATAGGAGTATATGAAACATTCCAAACGTTACAAATCTTTCCGGGAGAAAGTCGACCCCACCAGGCAGTATCCCCTTCAGGAGGCTGTCAAGATTCTCAAAGAGAATAGCCACTGCAAGTTCGATGAATCAATCGAGATTGCGGCGCGCCTGGGCGTTGACCCCAAGCATGCCGACCAGTTGGTTCGCGGCACCGTGGCGCTGCCGCACGGAACCGGGAAAAAAGTCCGCGTGCTGGTTTTCGCCGTGGGGGAGAAAGAGACCGAAGCCAAAGAAGCGGGCGCCGCCATCGTCTCCACCGGCCGTTCCGATTTCCCC
>DYGG01000055.1:1920-14859 GCA_020724775.1 Ignavibacterium sp.
TGTCGGCTCCGATGACCTGGTGACAAAAATCCAGGGCGGCTGGCTTGACTTTGATGTCGCCGTCGCTACCCCGGATATGATGAAAGTAATCGGAAAACTGGGAAAAATACTCGGCACGCGCGGGTTGATGCCGAATCCCAAAGCCGGCACCGTGACCCTGGATATTGGGCGGACCGTGCGCGAACTTAAAGCGGGGAGAATTGAGTACCGGGTTGACCGTCAGGCCAATGTCGCCGCCGCCGTCGGAAAGATCTCTTTTTCGGAAGAGGCTATCGCCGAGAATATTAAGACTTTTGTTGACGCCCTCATGCGCGCCAAACCGGCCACGGCCAAGGGGCAATACCTTAAAGCGTTATCTGTTTCATCGACCATGGGAGTCGGAATTAAACTCGACTATCAGTCTCTGGTCGCAGATATGAAGAAATGATTGGAGTGAATATGCCTAAACCGGACAAATTAGAATCTGTAACCGAGATAAAAGAACTTCTGCAGGACTCAAAGTCCGTTTTTGTGACCGACTATGCCGGATTCAACGTCGAGGATATCACTCGATTGCGCAAGAATCTCCGAGAGAATCGCATCAAATACCTGGTCGCTAAAAATACATTAATAAAAATCGCCGCCAAAGAAACCGGATATGAAAGCATTAACGACCACCTCGCAGGTCAGACCGCACTGGCTTTCGGCTTTGACGACCCGTCGGTGCCGGCAAAAATCCTCTACAATTCCTTCAAAGAGAAGGAGCGGCCGGTCATAAAAGCCTTTGTCGTCGATAAACAATTTTTTGGCGGAAAAGAGATTATTCGTCTGGCAGAATTGCCGTCGCGGGAAGTCCTTCTATCGATGGTTCTGTCGGCGATCGAAGCCCCGGCAAGCAATCTGGTCAGCAGCCTGGACGCAATGTTCCAGGAACTGTTGGGGACAATTGATGCCCTGGCGAAAACTAAGAACGCGTAGAATCGGGGTTTATTTGCTGTCAGGCAAGTCATGCTTCTAAACGGATAAACCCCTCCGTTTGATTTGAGACTGACGGCGCAGTAGAGATAAGTAGAACCGCAATAAGTTAATGAAAGGATAGAACAGTGGCTTCCGAAAATGCAGTAATTAATGACATTGTCGAAAAGATTGCCTCTCTTTCGGCGATGGACCTGGCAGAGCTTTCCAAAGCGATACAGGACAAATTTGGCGTGACACCGATGGCCCCGGTGGCGGCCGCAGCGGCTCCGGCCGGCGGCGGCGCCGCTCCGGTTGAAGAGAAAACCGCTTTCGACCTCATTCTATCGTCCGCTGGCGATAAGAAGATTCAGGTCATTAAGGTTGTCCGCGAATTGACCGGTCTTGGCTTGAAAGAGGCGAAAGACCTGGTTGACGGCGCTCCCAAAAAGGTTAAAGAAGGTATCCCGATGGATGAAGCCAAGGCTGCGGCTGAGAAACTTCAGGAGGTCGGCGCCGTTATCGAAATTAAGTAGCGAACTCCCTTCGGGAACAATTAATCCGAAGTGCTGTTAAACGATTGTTATCGCCGGGGTGACCCGGCGAGTTATAGTCCGGCGAATGGTCTGTAAAGTCAGGCTCCATAGACATCTTGATGTCTGGAGAAAAAAGTAACAGGAATAAACAGAGTCGCCGATGAGTGATTCATCTCTTCGTAAGAGAGATTTCCATATTGTCATCCCTGCTGATGAATTCTTCATCGGGCCGTTTTATTTTTTAAATTGAAGAGGAGGAAATTTTGGCACGCAAAAGAACTGTCGAAAGGATAAGTTACGGCACTATCATTGATGCGGCCGAAATGCCCAACCTGCTGGATATCCAGCTGGAATCATACAGAATCTTCCTTCAGGCTGATATGTCTCCCGAAAAACGAAGCAGCCAGGGGCTGCAGCAGATATTCAGCGAGGTCTTTCCGATTACGGATATAAACGAGAATTTTTCTCTGGAGTTTGTCAATTACCAGTTGGGCACTCCCCGGTATTCGATTGACGAATGCCGCGACCGCAACATGACCTATGCGGCGCCGCTGAAGGCAACCCTGCGTTTGGTAACGCGGGCCGGCGAAGGGGAAGAAAAGCGGATGGAAAGCGCCGTGGAGCAGGATGTTTACCTCGGCGAATTACCGCTTCTGACCAAATGGGGAACGTTCATCATCAATGGCGCCGAGCGGGTAATCGTGAGTCAGTTACACCGCTCACCCGGGGTCTTTTTCGACGAGGAAACTCATCCCAACGGGAAGATTATCTATTCCGCCCGAATCATTCCGTATCGCGGCTCTTGGCTCGAATTCATTATAGATATCAATGATATAATGTATGTTCATATTGATTCCCGTCGCAAGTTGCCGGTCACAACGCTTTTGCGCGCGGTCGGTTATCCCACCGATGAGGAATTAATCAAGTCCTTCTACAAAGTCTCCACTATGGAACTGGCCGGCAAGCGGGAAGATGCCATTGTCGGTCTTATCATCGCCGAATCAATCGTAAACAAAGAGACCGGGGAAATCTTAATCTCGGCCGGCGAAACTATTACCGACTCCGAGTTCAAGAAAATGAAAGATATCGGCGTCAAAAAGTTCAAGTATATCGAGCGCGAAAACCTGCGCGACGCCCTGGTCATAATTAATACCATCAAGAAGGACGCCACCAAGACCCGCGACGAGGCTCTGACTAAAATCTATTCTCTGCTTCGCCCCGGGGAACCGCCTACCATGGAGATGGCAGAAGCGCTTCTGGAAAAACTGTTCTTCAATAATAAGCGCTACGACCTGGGTGAAGTGGGCCGCTATATGATAAACCAGAGGCTGGGGCTGGATATCCCTTTGACCACGACCGTCCTCGACGTCAAAGATTTTGTGGCGATAATCAAGTATTTGACCGACCTGCGCAATGACCGCGGCTTTGTCGACGACATCGACCATCTCGGCAACCGTCGGGCGCGCACCGTCGGCGAACTTCTCGCCAATCTGTTTTCGGTCGGCTTGTCTCGCGTCGCCAAGTCTATCAGGGAGCGGCTCTCTCTTAAGGATGGCGAGCCGGTAACGCCACAACTACTGATTAACGCCCGTACCGTTTCAGCCGTCATCGACACTTTCTTCGGCTCCTCGCAATTGTCGCAGTTTATGGACCAGACCAATCCCCTTTCGGAATTGACGCATAAACGCCGTCTCTCGGCGCTCGGTCCCGGCGGGTTGACCCGCGAGCGCGCCGGATTTGAAGTGCGCGATGTGCACCACACTCATTATGGACGCATCTGTCCTATTGAAACCCCGGAAGGACCGAATATCGGTCTGATCGCTTCCATGGCAACCTTTGCCCGCATCAATAAATACGGTTTTCTGGAGACTCCTTACCGGGTGGTGAAGAAAGGCAAAGTCACCGATGAAATACGATTCCTGACAGCCGACGAGGAAGACCGCTATATTATCGCTCAGGCGGATGAAGAATTCGACAAGGGCGGCCGCTTTGCCAATGAATTTGTTAAAGCCCGGAGCCGCTCCGACTATCCTGTGGTGCGGGGTGAAGAAATCGACTTTGTCGAGGTCTCGCCCAAGCAGATTGTCTCCGTTGCGGCATCATTGATACCGTTTCTGGAGCATGACGACGCCAACCGCGCCCTTATGGGAAGTAATATGCAACGTCAGGCTGTGCCGTTATTGGTGAGCCAGGCGCCGATCATCGGAACCGGTATGGAGAAAAGAGTGGCCGTCGACTCCGGTTCGGCGGTGACCGCCGATCGCGCCGGAACGGTAGTCTATGCCTCCGCGGAAAAAGTCGTGATAAAACCAGGTTCCAAGCCGAAATCGGATGAATTGGGCTTCTTTGAGGATGACGAGTATCCTTTGACCAAATTCCGTCGCTCCAACCAGGACACCTGTATCAACTATCGACCGATTGTTAAGGAAGGGGATATCATTGAGGCGGGAGATGTGATTGCCGACGGTCCCGGAACGGAAACGGGGGAACTGGCGCTCGGCTACAACGTGACGGTTGCCTTCATGCCCTGGCGGGGATACAATTTTGAAGATGCCATTATCGTTTCAGAGAGATTGATTCGCGACGACATATTCACCTCGATACATATAGAAGAGTTCGAATTGCAGGTGCGCGACACCAAGCGCGGCTCCGAAGAAATCACCCGCGAAATTCCGAATGTCTCGGAGGAGGCGCTGCTTAATCTTGATGAGCGGGGGATTGTCCGGGTCGGTGCCGAGGTCGAAGCGGGCGATATTCTGGTCGGCAAAGTAACCCCCAAAGGCGAGACAGAACTCTCTCCCGAGGAAAGACTTCTGCGCGCAATTTTCGGGGAGAAGGCGGGCGATGTCAAAGATGCTTCTTTGAAGGCGCCGCCGGGGATGAAAGGTATCGTTATCGACACCAAAGTGTTCTCGCGCAAAGAGCGCACGGAAGAAGCCAAGAAGACTGAGAAGAATGAAATCGCCGCCATTAAGAAGCATTATGGCAAATTGCGGTTAAATATCATCAAGCACCGCAATCAGAGAATCGGCGAACTTCTCGAAGGCCATACCAGCAGTACCGTCCGCTCGCTTGCCGACAATTCCGTGCTGATTCGAGCCGGTCATAAATATGACACCAACGAACTGCTGGAATTCGATTTTGACGCCGCCTTTGCGCCCGAGGGATACTCCGATTCCTCTTCCATCAATAAGAAAGTTGACAGCGTCCTCAACGAGGCGGCCAACCTTCTGGGTCAGAAAGAGGCCGAAATGAACGTCGAAATCGATAAAGTGGTGCGCGGCGCGGAACTTCCTCCCGGCGTCAAGCAGTTGGTCAAAGTTAAAATCGCCATCCGCCGAAAACTGGCGGTCGGCGATAAAATGGCCGGACGCCACGGTAACAAAGGGGTAGTCTCCCGCATCGTGCCGATTGAGGATATGCCGTATCTGACTGACGGCCCCCCCATGGATATTCTCTTGAATCCGCTCGGGGTTCCTTCTCGTATGAATGTCGGACAGATTCTGGAAACTCATCTCGGCTGGGCGGCCGATAGACTTAATATTCGTATCGCCACGCCTGTCTTTGACGGCGCCACCCAGGAACAGATCAAGGAGATGCTTCGCAAGGCCGGCTTGCCGGATACCGGAAAAACTGTCTTATACGACGGTTTCACGGGCCTTCCTTTTGGAAGCGAAGTCACGGTCGGAAATATCTATATGATGAAACTGTCGCATCTCGTTGACGATAAAATCCATGCCCGCTCCATTGGACCGTACAGTCTGGTAACACAGCAGCCCCTGGGCGGTAAGGCGCAGTTTGGCGGACAGCGCTTCGGCGAAATGGAAGTCTGGGCAATGGAAGCCTATGGCGCCGCCTATGCCCTGCAGGAACTGTTGACGGTGAAATCGGATGATGTCACCGGTCGAAGCAAAGTGTACGAGGCGATTGTCAAAGGCGAAAATCCGCCCGAGCCGGGTATTCCGGAGTCGTTCAATGTCCTGGTGAAAGAGTTACAGTCACTGGGACTCGATGTAAAATTAGTTGAAAAATAGGTTTCTGAATAAATGAATAAAATGGCATTTGGAAATCTTTGTCGTAGTGCAGATAAGAAAAAGGAGTAAGAGGTGGCTACATTACCCTCAAATATACCTAAACCCCTGCAGAAAAAGCCCTCGGAGTTTTCTGCCATTCAGGTGCAAATTGCCTCCCCCGAGACCATTTCCTCATGGTCTTTCGGCGAGGTAACCAAACCTGAAACTATCAATTACCGCTCCTTTAAACCTGAGCGGGATGGGCTGTTCTGTGAGCGCATTTTCGGCCCCGTCAAAGATTGGGAGTGCAACTGCGGCAAATACAAGCGAATCCGTTTTCGGGGCATCGTCTGCGACCGTTGCGGAGTGGAAGTAACCCAGTCGAAAGTCCGTCGCGAAAGAATGGGCCATATTGAACTGGCCGTGCCGGTCACGCATATCTGGTTTGTAAAATCATTGCCGTCACGTATCGGTTATCTTCTGGACCTCTCCGTTCGCGAACTGGAAAAGATTATCTACTATGAAGCATATATCGTCATCGACCCCGGCAATACCTCCTATCAGGAGCGCGATATCCTGACCGAAGAGGAGTATCAGGAACTGGTCGAAAGCGGCAAGCAGTTTAACGCGCGGATGGGCGCCGAAGCGATCCGGGAACTTCTGGCAAAGATTGATATCGAGCAACTTTCGATTGACCTGCGCGCCCAGGTCAAAGTGGAGACCTCAGCGCAGAGACAGAAAGATGCCCTGAAACGCTTGCGTATCGTGGAAGCCTTCCGTCAGTCCAGCAACCGGCCGGAATGGATGGTAATGAACGTCATCCCGGTTATTCCGCCGGACCTGCGGCCGCTGGTGCCGCTCGAAGGAGGACGATTCGCGACTTCCGACCTGAACGATCTATATCGACGGGTAATCAATCGCAATAACCGACTCAAAAAACTTATCGACATTCAGGCGCCCGATGTCATTCTGCGCAATGAAAAGAGAATGCTGCAGGAAGCGGTCGACGCCCTCTTTGACAACGGTCGCCGCACTCATTCCGTGCGCGGCGATTCCAAGCGCCCGCTGAAATCTCTTTCTGACCTTCTGAAAGGCAAACAGGGTAGATTTCGTCAGAATCTCCTGGGCAAGCGCGTCGATTACTCCGGTCGCTCCGTGATTGTAGTCGGTCCGGAACTGAAAATCTATCAGTGTGGCCTCCCCAAAAATATGGCGCTGGAACTTTTCAAGCCTTTCATCATAATGAAACTTGAGGAAAAAGGATACGTCCAGACTGTCAAATCCGCCAAAAAACTTGTCGAACGGGAGCGCCCGGAAGTCTGGGACATTCTTGAGGAAATTATTGAAGACCACCCGATTCTTCTGAACCGTGCCCCTACTCTGCATCGGCTCGGTATTCAGGCTTTCTATCCGGTGCTTGTGGAAGGAAAAGCGATACGGCTCCATCCGCTGGTCTGCGCCGCTTTCAACGCCGATTTTGACGGCGACCAGATGGCGGTGCATGTCCCGCTCTCGTTTGAAGCCCAGTTGGAAGCGCGGCTCTTGATGCTCTCATCCAACAACCTGCTGCTGCCCTCATCCGGCCGACCGGTGGTAACGCCGTCGCAGGATATGGTTATCGGTTGTTACTACCTTACCAAGACCCGTTCCGGCGAGAATGGGGAGGGGATGGTATTCCACTCCACCGATGAAGCCCTGGCCGCTCATGCCGCCGGCGAACTCGGTTTGCATTCTCGGATAAGAGTCCGAATTGACGGGAACCTTACCGAAACTTCGGCGGGACGGATAATCTTTAACGGAATTATTCCCAAGGGCATGCCCTTCTTTAATGAAGTCGCTTCCAAAGGGAAACTGGAGCAGTTGGTGCTTAATTGCTACCGCCAGGTCGGAACGGCTATGACTGTAGAATTCCTGGACAAGTTGAAAGCCCTGGGATTCGAATACGCCACGCAGGCCGGGGTTACCGTTTCCATCGAGGATATGCTTATCCCCGAGGAAAAAGCCCGCCTGATAGAAAACGCCCAGAAAGAAGTCGATAAAATTCGGAAACGTTACGAGCGCGGTGTCATTACCAACGGTGAACGGTACAATCAGGTCATCGACATCTGGACCAAGACGACCTCGGAAGTCTCGGAAGTGATGTTTAACAATCTTGCCCGTGACCGCGAGGGATTTAACCCGGTGTACATGATGGCTGATTCCGGCGCACGCGGCTCTAAAGAGCAGATTCGCCAGTTAGCCGGTATGCGCGGCCTTATGGCTAAACCGCAGAAGAAAATCACCGGCGGCATTGGTGAAATTATTGAATCGCCGATTATTTCCAATTTCCGCGAAGGACTCTCGGTCATCGAATACTTCATTTCCACCCACGGCGCCCGTAAAGGTCTTGCCGACACCGCACTGAAGACTGCCGACGCCGGTTACCT
Source organism: Ignavibacterium sp. (assembly GCA_020724775.1). GTDB lineage: Bacteria > Zixibacteria > MSB-5A5 > GN15 > PGXB01 > DYGG01. The sequence continues at coordinate 9,829 of DYGG01000055.1, forward strand.
GACCCGGCGCTTGGTTGACGTCGCCCAGGATGTAATCATTACCGAGGACGACTGCGGAACCATTCTCGGCATTACCGTGACCGCCTTAAAAGAAGGTGAGGAAGTCATCGAGTCGCTTCGTGACCGTATTTTGGGACGGGTCGTGCTGGAAGATGTTTTCGACCCGATTTCCGACGAGATAATTGTGGAAGCCGGTCAGGAAGTGACAGAAGACCATGCCGCCCGTATCGAGGACGCCGGAGTCGATTCCGTTAGAATCCGCTCCGTGCTGACCTGCGAGTCCAAGCGGGGCGTTTGCGCCAAATGCTACGGACGCGACCTCTCCAATATGAAAATGGTCAATATCGGCGAAGCCGTCGGAGTTATCGCGGCGCAGTCTATCGGCGAGCCCGGCACACAACTTACGCTGCGAACTTTCCATATCGGCGGCACCGCCGCCCGTATTGCCGCCCAGTCGAAAGTGGAAGCCAAATTCGGCGGCATAATCTGGTTCAGTGAAAAAGTCTCTTTCATGGAAAGACCCGATTCAACCCGAATCGTTATCAGCCGTGAAGGGGATATTGAAATTAGAGACAAGGAAGGACGTCCCCGGGCACGAATGAAAATTCCCTATGGCGCCATCCTTATGGTCGGCGACAAGCAAGAAATCGCTAAAGGTGACACCGTCTTTGAGTGGGACCCCTACTCCAATACTATTGTCTCCGAAAATGGCGGAAAAGTTGTCTTCAAGGATATCCACCCGGAACTGACTCTCCGCGAGGAACTCGATGAGACCACCGGTCTGATTCAGTCAATTATCGTCGAGGAAAGAGAGAAGACACTTCTCCCCGAAATAAAGATTGTGGACAATAAAGGAAAAGAACAGGGTAGATATCGGATTCCTACCGGGGCGCATTTGCTGGTAAGGGATGGTCAGGAGATTCCTGCCGGTGAATTCCTGGTAAAAATTCCGCGCGCCATTTCCAAAACCCGCGACATCACCGGCGGTCTGCCCCGTGTGGCCGAGTTGTTCGAGTCGCGTCGTCCGCATAGCCCGGCGGTAATCTCCGAGGTGGATGGGATTATCCAGTTCGGGAAAATCGTCCGCGGTCAGCAGCAGATATTTGTCCACGGCGACGAGGGGGAGACCAAGGAGTATCTGATTCCCCACGGCCGCCACCTCCATGTTCATGATGGCGACCGGGTCAGCGCCGGCGACCGGCTCTGCGAAGGTTCTATCGACCCGCACGATATTCTCAGGATTTCCGGAGTTAACCGAGTGCAAGAGTTTCTGGTCAACGAGATTCAGGAAGTCTATCGTTTGCAGGGCGTAAAGATTAACGATAAACACATTGAAGTTATTGTGCGGCAAATGCTTCAGAAAGTCCGCGTCACCCACGCCGGAGATTCTAATTTCCTCGAAGGGGAGCAGGTTGACCGCAATCGGTTCGCCGAGGAAAATGCCCGTGTCATCGCCGAGGGAGGCGAACCGGCTACATTCGAGCCGATGCTTCTCGGTATCACCCGGGCCTCTCTCTCTACCGAGAGCTTTATTTCGGCGGCATCATTCCAGGAGACAACCAAAGTCCTGACCGAGGCCGCCATCAACGGCAAAATAGACCGCCTGCTCGGACTTAAGGAGAATGTAATTATCGGACATCTGATTCCCGCCGGGACCGGAATCGCCCAGTATCACAACATCGAAGTGACACCGGAGGATGATGAGTCAGGTGACGGCGATCAGGATAAGTCGATTGCCAACATTTTCCAAGAAAATACTTGACAAGAGAAAGGATATTAATAGATTACGAATCTGTTTTTGTTTTGAAGTGTAATTTTTTGAAGGAGAAACATTGCCGACAATTAGCCAGTTGATCCGTAAAGGACGCCACGACATTACCTCGAAGACGACCACGCCGGCTTTGAAGGGTTCGCCGCAGAAACGCGGTGTTTGCACCAGGGTTTACACCTCGACACCCAAGAAGCCCAATTCGGCGCTTCGCAAGGTCGCTCGTGTTCGGCTGACAAATCAGATTGAGGTGACCGCGTATATACCGGGCGAGGGCCACAACCTGCAGGAGCACTCCATTGTGCTGATTCGCGGTGGCCGTGTCAAGGACCTTCCGGGTGTCCGTTATCACATTATTCGCGGCACTATGGATGCCTCCGGCGTCGGCGACAGAACTCAGGGACGTTCCAAATATGGAACCAAAAAGCCCAAGAAATAAAAATGGTAGGTTTGTTTAATGCCAAGAAAAAATACTCCGCCTAAAAGAGAACTGATTGCTGATACCAGGTACGGCGACCGTCTCATTTCGCAATTTATCGGCGCCATGATGGAGCGCGGTGAAAAATCGATTGCGGAGAAGATTATCTATTCCGCCCTGGACAGATCCGAAAAGAAAACCGGTCAACCGGGAATCGACGTTTTCCATAAAGCCATAAACAACGTCAAGCCGGTGCTGGAGGTTAAATCCCGACGTGTCGGCGGCGCCACCTATCAGGTTCCCGTGGAAGTCCGGGCAGACCGTCGCGTGGCGCTGGCAATCCGCTGGCTTATAACTTATTCCCGGGCCAGGGGAGAGCATACCATGGCGGAGAAATTGGCGGGCGAACTGATTGCCGCGGCCAATAATGAAGGCGCCTCCATTAAGAAAAAAGAAGATACACATAAGATGGCTGAGGCAAACAAGGCGTTTGCCCACTTTAGATGGTAATCAGGATTCATAAAGGGAAGTAAGAAGTAAGGAAAGCGATTTAGTTGCGGGCGTTGTTTAAGATACGATAAGAAGTTCTTTCTCATACTGCCACCGAACACCCTGCTGAATTTTACGGTCGGGTATGAGGCTTCTTATTCACGGCCTGTTAGCAGAAGCAGAATTCAGTCAGGGTTTTTCTATGTCCGGAAGGAAGGAACAAAATCAGATCAGGAATATCGGTATCATGGCCCACATCGATGCCGGTAAGACCACTACGACCGAGCGTATCCTGTACTACACCGGAAAAACCCATCGGATGGGCGAAGTCGATGACGGCGCCGCTACGATGGATTGGATGGAGCAGGAAAAGGAGAGAGGGATTACTATAACTTCCGCGGCGACTACCTGCTTCTGGCGCGACCACCAGATTAACATCATCGATACCCCGGGGCATGTTGACTTTACCATAGAGGTGGAGCGCTCTCTGCGCGTTCTTGATGGCGCCGTGGCTCTTTTCTGCGCCGTGGGTGGTGTCGAACCGCAGTCGGAAACAGTCTGGAATCAGGCCGACAAATATCAGGTGCCCCGCATTGCTTATATCAACAAAATGGACCGCGTCGGGGCTGATTTCTTTGGCGTCGTCAAGGAGGTGAACGAAAAATTCTCAGCCAAATCCGTTCCGGTCCAGATTCCCGCCGGCGCCGGCGAATACTTCACCGGCATTATCGACCTCGTCTATATGAACTATCGCGTCTATCATGACGAAGACCTCGGCGCTACCTTTGACGACTTCCCCATTCCGGATGATATGAAGGAGGCGGCGGCGGAATACCGCGAACAACTACTGGAGGCTATTTCCGAATACGATGATACTCTCCTCGATAAATTCCTTCATGAATCCCCCATCGACCCGGCCGACATTATAAGAGCCATCCGAAAAGCGGTACTCAACTGCAAAGTGGTTCCGGTTCTCTGCGGCTCTTCCTTCCGAAACAAGGGAATTCAAAAACTGCTTGATGCCGTTGTTGATTTTCTCCCCTCGCCGGCCGACCTGCCGCCGATTGAAGGATTTTCTGTTGATGGCAAGAAAAAGTTGCACCGCAAACTCTCCCCGGAGGAGCTGTTCACGGCGCTGGCATTCAAAATACAGACCGACCCGCATGCCGGAAGACTATGTTATATCAGAATCTATTCCGGGCAGTTGAAGAGTGGCATGTCGGTCCTCAATCCCATCTCCGGCATCAAAGAGCGAATTGCCCGAATATTACTTATGCATTCCAATAAGCGCGCCGATGTGGAGATAGCAAGTGCCGGCGATATTGTCGCCGTAATAGGCACTCGCAAAACTACTACCGGCGACACTCTCTGCGATACCCGCCATCCGATTATGCTGGAAATGATGAAATTCCCCGAGCCGGTTATCTTTGTCGCCATCGAGCCCAAATCTAAAGCCGACCAGGACAAAATGACCGAAGCCCTGGCGAAACTGGAGGAGGAGGACCCGACCTTTAAAGTCAAAATCAATGAGGAAACCGGGCAGATGATTATCTCCGGCATGGGGGAACTGCATCTGGAAATCCTCATTGATCGGATGATACGGGAATTTAATGTCCAGGCAAATGTCGGTAAACCCTCGGTCGCCTACAAAGAGACTATCACCTCGACCGTCGAGGCCGAAGGTAAATTCATTCGGCAGACCGGCGGAAAGGGCCAGTACGGCCATGTCTGGCTCAAAGTGGAGCCGTCTGAGAATGGAACGGCATTTAAATTTGAAAATAAAATTGTGGGAACCACTATTCCCAGAGAATTCATTCCATATATAGAGAAGGGCGTCAAAGAGGCGATGTCCAACGGCACTATCGCGGGATATCCGTTGACCGGAATTAAGGTGACGTTGTTTAACGGCTCTTACCATGATGTCGATTCCAGTGAGATGGCGTATCGAATTGCCGCCTCAATGGCGTTGCAGGATGCGGCGCGGCGCGCCAACCCGGTAATTCTGGAGCCGGTGATGAGCGTGGAAGTTGTCTGCCCTGAAATTTATATGGGTAATGTGGTGGGCGACCTGAATCTGCGTCGCGGAAAAATTAACGGCATGGTGCCGCGCAATAATCTGCAGGTGATTACGGCGACCGTTCCTCTGGCTGAAATGTTCGGCTACGCCACGGTTCTGCGCAATCTCTCCCAGGGCCGCGGTTCCTATACTATGCAGTTTTCCAAGTATGCGCCGCTTCCCCGCGAAGTGGCGGCCAGAATGTTTGGAAATATGATATTTGTTTAAATAGAAGAGGAGTTCCTACCAATGGCGAAGGAGAAATTTGTACGGACGAAGCCGCATGTTAATGTAGGTACG
>DYGG01000086.1 GCA_020724775.1 Ignavibacterium sp.
TTGCCATAACGCTTCGAAGTTCGACCCGTCCTGCTCGCAAATATATAATTCCACAGGAATCTCGCCGTATTGGAAATTGAGTTTGCGCGGATATTCTTTCGGATTGAATGTCCCCCATCCCTTTTCATCGAAAAGTTGCAGCAGCCGGCGGGGATAAATATTTACAATGCATTCGCCTTGTCCAAATAATCCGATCTGCTCAATATGCAGCGTTTCAACAATTGGCCAGATGACGATGTCTATGTCGTGAACTTTATTGCATTCCCGGCGGATGCTGCCGGCGATTTCTACCCGATGGCACACAGTCCGCAGGTGGTCAGCAATCTCGTTCGCTGCATCTAGTGCATCCTTCAAAGCAAATTCTTGTTTCATGCTTCCTCCGTTTCCACAGAAACGCTCAGCAACCGCTCTTCCGGCAGGCCGATCTCTCTGGCCAGCCCCAGCGCATATTTTTTCGTTGCCTCAACGCCCTGCATGCGCACATTGCCAATAACACTTTGCAGCAAATACCAACCAAGCCGCGTCATCACTTCACGCCGGTAATTTTCGTCACCCGGCTTTACTGCTACACCCAGACGGATGGCGCGGACCAGAAATTCAATCGAGCCGGTATTCCACTTGCCGAAGAGATAATCAGCAAAGATCGGAGCAATCTGATTGATATACTCGTCCGATTCCTCTAAATTGCGGATTTGCCGCTCCTGTTCCTGTACCCATCTCTCGTCATCTTCCCGGATGGACTCCAGTTCTGCTGCGCGTTGGATTACCGCCGGGTCAACCGTTATGATCTGCACCACCGGCGACCCGGTATTGGTGTTATAGGCATTTCCTGCGGCATATCCTCTTAATCGCAAATGCGGTGATTTCTCCTGGATGGCACTTTTGAAATAATCACCCGTTTCACCCCACGAAACGTACTGAATAAATTGATTTCCATCCTCGATCGGATCGTAAATCGAGATACCCGTTTCCGTGGAAACGCGCTCCAGTTCCAGTTCGATCCATCGGGCTTTCTTGCGCTTATAACAGACCTTACGCCCGCAAAACCCCTCACCGGCGATGGTCAGGTAGAACGGACATTTATCGCACGGCGGCGGATTCTTCAAATGACTGAATACCTCTATTGCCTCCGGTAGTTCCTCGGCCAGCCGATTGGACAAAACAGCGTTGATTCCCTCTGCCTTAGCCGAAGCCAGCAGGTAGATTTGTTCGAGATCAAGCGTTTTTGTCTCTTCGACGTTATAAAAAATGCTCTGATAAGTCAGGGTGATTTCTGCCGGCCCGTGGTAGCACTCCTTGAAATCGCTGAAGGTAACCTGGTAGTTGATTTCGCCAGTTTCCCAGTCCAGTGAGAACAGATCATTTGCCTTTCCGTTATTCTGCCAGTAAGTATATAGTCGCTGGATGTGCTTCTCTCCGCTGATTACCGCACGGATGGTGTTGTCCACTTGCTCCGTTTTGTCGTAGCGATTTGCGGCAATCTCATCGGCTAAATATTCGATGCGCTCGGCCGGCAGTATCTTCTGCACGCTCAGCAGCCGGCGCGCAAAATGTTCGGTGATTACGCCGCCGGCCAGATATAATTGCACCTTTTCCGGCAACTCCAGCAGGCGCATCTTATTGCGGACGGCACTTTCACTAATGCCGAATAATTCCCCGATCTCTCTGCTGGTTTTGCCAAACTCTTCTCGATAGCGCCGCATGGCACGCGCTTCTTCGATGGGTGTCAGGTCACGGCGCTGGATGTTTTCACTCACCGCCAGGCGGAACATCTCTTCGTCGCCGATGTCCATGATTTTGACCGGCATTTCCAGCCACTCGCCGTTGTCGCTGCGTTTGTGCAGCAGCCAGTATGCTGCCAGCCGGCTG
>DYGG01000056.1 GCA_020724775.1 Ignavibacterium sp.
CCTTTAGGAGCATCAGGAGTCCCGCTTGAAGCGGGACTGACGGCGGATTTAAAGGCTCGAAGACAGACACTCGATGCCCTATAGATGTATAGGTTGACTACGCTGGGGGAGTTGTTAGAAAGTGACTACAGTTTCCGTTTCCACTTGGTTCCGGTGGGGGTATCTTCGAGGATAATCCCCATCTCCAGCAACTGAGCGCGGATTTTGTCAGCCGCGGGGTAGTCACGCCGTTTTTTGGCATCGGCCCGAGCGGCGATCATAGCGTCGATCTGGCTGTCCTGCCGGGGGGAAGCCCAATCTTTAATCAGGAAATTGAGGACGGTGTTAATTTTTTCGACCGCCTGCAGGGCGCGAACGCGCTCGTCGGCGGAAAGTTTGCCCTCGGCTTTGAGGCGGTTGATATCGCGGATGAAGTCAAAGAGGGCACCAAGCGCCGGCGAGATATTAAGGTCGTCATCAAGAGCGTTTTCAAAGTCGGTCAAAAGTTTCTTGATAAAGTCATCGGCTTCGCCGGAGGACTCTCCCCCGCCGTAATCGCGCAGATTGCGGTAGAAATCATTGAATCTTTTCAGGCCTTCGCGGGCGGCATCAAGCCCCTCGAAAGTGAAATTAAGTTGCTGGCGGTATTGAGTGGAAAGAAGGACAGAGCGGACGGCCACCGGCGGATACCCTTTTTCGAGTATGTCATCCAGAGTATAGAAATTGCCGAGCGATTTGGACATTTTGCGCCCTTCGACGATCAAATGCTCGCAGTGGAGCCAGTAGTTAACGAATTTCCTGCCGAGGGCGCCCTCGGACTGGGCGATTTCATTTTCGTGATGGGGGAAGATATTATCGACACCGCCGGTATGGATATCAAAGGTTTCGCCGAGATATTTCATGGACATGGCGGAGCACTCGAGGTGCCATCCGGGACGCCCTTTCCCCAGTTCGGTCTCCCAGTAGACGTCGCCATCTCTTTCATCCCAGGCTTTCCAGAGGGCGAAATCAGAGACGGATTCTTTTTCATATTCATCGGCGGCGACACGAGCGCCGGCTTTCAGTCCGGTAATATCGATATGCGCCAGTTTGCCGTAGGAGGGGAATTTGATGATGGAATAGTAATAGTTGCCGTCAATTTCATACGCCAGCCCTTTGGCGAGAAGTTTCTTGACGATTTCAACCATTTCCGGGATATGGGCGGTCGCCTCGGGATAAAGTTCCGCCCTTTCTATGCCGAGAGTATCGAGGTCCTGGAAGAATTTTTTCTTGAAGGGGGATGTGAAATCGCTCAGGGAAACTTTCAGCTCGATAGTTCCCTTGATGATTTTATCATCAATATCGGTCAGGTTCATTACCTGCGTGACCTTGAATCCTTTGTATTTCAGGAAGCGGCGCAGGAGGTCTTCAAAGATGTAAGCGCGGAAATTGCCGATATGGGCGAAATTATAGACGGTCGGTCCACAGGTGTACATGCGAACCTGTCCCGGAATGAGGGGACGAAATTCCTCTTTGGCGCGAGTCAAGGTGTTGAAGAATTGAAGAGGCATGGCAGACTCGTTAAATTGCGGAGAGGGATTCGACCGCTTTCTTATTTAGTTTTTTGACCAGGGCAACAATTAACTTGACGGTGTTGTCGTAATCACCCCGGTAAATAATGCCGTTATGGGAGTGGATGTATCGAGTCGGGATTCCGAGCGCGATGGTCGGAACGCCGGTGCGGCTCTTGTGAATTTCGGCGCCGTCGGTGGCGCCCCGCTCCATGGAAGTGAGGTGGAACGGAATTTTGTTTTCTTCAGCGGTCTTGATGACTAACTGGCGCAACCGTTGATTGGGAATCATGCCGGCGTCATAAACGAGCACAGCGGGACCGCCGCCGAGACGTTCCGGTTTGCTGAAATCGCCCGGAGGGGAATCCTGGGCAATGCCGACATCGACAACAATAGCGACATCGGGGTCAACGGCGTATGCCACGGTGCGGGCGCCGCGGAGACCGACCTCTTCCTGAACGCTGCCGACACCAAAGATGGTATTAGGGTGGGCAGTTTTCTGGAAGTGACGCAGGACATCGACGACAACCGCGCAAGAGACGCGATTATCGAAGGCTTTGGCCATATAGAGTTTCTGGTTATTCATGATGGTGAATCTGGAATCGGGCACAATGGGGTCGCCGATACGGACGCCGAATTTCCTGGCGGCGTCAAACTTGTCCATAGCGCCGATATCGACGAACATATCGGAAATTTCCAGCACTTTTTCGCGCTCTTTGGGCTGGAGAATATGGGGCGGTTTGGAGCCGACCACGCCGAGAATGGGACCTTTTGATGAGTTAACCCAGACCCGTTGGCCCAGGGCAACATGACCCCACCAGCCGCCGAGGGGGAGAAACTTGAGAAATCCTTCTTTGGTAATTTCCTTGACCATGAAACCGATTTCATCGAGATGACCGCCTATGAACACGCGCGGGGACGATGCGGAGCCGACTTTGCGTCCGACGACGGAGCCGAGTTTGTCATAACTTACTTCGGAGAACTTTCTGAGATATTTAGCCATCACCTCACGGGCGCTGTCTTCGAAACCGGAGACACCGGGGACATCGGTAATCTCCTGAAGAAGGATTTCGGTTTGGTCCATAATCATTCCTTTGTCTTATGCCAGAATTTAAAGGGGTAAATATAATCAGCCGATTGAGAATGTCAATTCAATCCTTGAGATACGGCAGCAGTTCGGAAAGTGCATTTATCACCGCGATATTTTCGGGAATTGGTTGGGGGTACTCCCGTCCTTCACAATATCTGAGAATAGAATTAAGACCGGCGTCAGCCGGACCTACGACATCTTCGAGGTATCGGTCGCCGATAAAGAGCAGGTCGGACGCCGGATATCCCGACAGGGCGACGGCCTTTTCATAAATAGACGGATGCGGTTTGCGATAGCCAAATTCGGAGGAAAAGATGGTGAAGTCGAAATATTTCAGGATATCGAAACGTTTCAGTTCGCGCAGATGGTATTCGGCCGGATAGATAGTGTTGGAAACCATGCCGATTCTGAACCGGCGGTCACGAAGATATTTCAGGGTGGCGGGGACATCATCGAACATAACCAGACCGTCACTTTGCAGGCGATAATATATGGAGAAGAAATCGCGTGACAGATGAGGAGTGCCGTCAAGACCGACGGAATGCAGGAGGTCGGAGATGGCATCGGTGATGACCCATTCTTTGAGTGATTCACGGGCGCGGGCACGGTACCGGTCGCGCACTTCCTCGAATTTGCGCTCGAAGTCTTCAGGGCCGGGGATGGGATACCCCTTCTCCCGCAGATAATTGTATCCTTCCCGCAGGCTCAGGAGATGGAGTTGGTCCCAGGGGATGGTTTCATATTCGATAAGAGTGGAGCCGAGGTCGAATATGATACCTTTGACTTTAAATTTTCTGTCGGCGGTCATTTTTGTTGCGCCGCATAAGCAATGATATCTACCAGTTCTTCGAAACTAATGCCGGCCTGCCGCGCCGCCATTGGCGCTAATGACAGTTCGGTCATGCCGGGTAAAGTATTAACCTCGAGAAAGTACGGTTGGTTCCGGCGGCTTAAGATAAAATCGGCGCGGGCGAGACCGGAGCAGCCAATGGCTTCATAGGCGCGGGCGGCGAGTTTCTGAATGCGGGCGGTAAGTCTGGCAGGCAATGGGGCGGGACAGATATATTGCGATTTGCCTTTGGTATATTTGCACTGATAATCATAGAGTTCATGGGAGGGGATAATCTCGACGAGCGGAAGCGGTTTGCCGTCAAGGACAGAGCAGGTAATCTCGCGCCCTTTGATATATTTCTCGATAAGGATTTCGGAACTGACCTCGGCCGCTCTCCGCAGGGCGGCGATAATCTCTTCTTTCTTTTTGACCAGGGTTAAACCGACGGTTGAGCCGGAGTTGTTCGGCTTGATAATGAATGGGAGCGAGAATTTGCGTCTGATAGCCCGAATCTGCGAGGCGAAGTTGGCGCCCCGGTTTGCTTTAATAAGCAGCCATGGCGGGGTCGGAGTCTTTTCCTGTTTAAGAAGTTTTTTGGTAAAGGCTTTGTTCATGGCGATAGCGGAAGCCAGCCGGTCGGAGCCGGTATATTTCTTTCCGGCGAGGTCAAGTAACGCCTGAATAGTGCCATCTTCACCGGCGCCGCCATGCAGGGCCAGGAAAACGAGGTCAGTCTGGCTGAATTCATCGGAAGATAACGAGGTGGTAAGCGCCACCGAGGGGTTTTCGGTGAGGGCGATTTTGGAAAGAGAGCGGTCGTCGATCTGCAGAAGAAAGTGGCTGTCAGGTCCAAGCAAAGAGAGTCCGTTGGCGGAATCGATGGCTTTGACATCGTGCCCATTCTTGAGCAATGCCTCGGTTATAGCGCGAGCCGATGCCAGAGAGACCTCCCGCTCCTCGGAAGTTCCGCCGGCCAGCACCAAGATTTTAAGTTTATTTTTCATTTTTCTTAGTCCTGATAATCTTGAATAAGATAAAACTTACCAGCAAGGCAATGATGATAGGCCAGACTGTTTTTTCATAGACCCGGTAATATTCGGCGATGGTTTCGAAATTGACAACAAAAATATAACTTCCGAAAAGAAGAATGCTGTTAAAAATGAGAAAGGAAAGGGATATAAATATGAACATCTTCGTTCTGTCATAGCGACTGATACCGGAGACGACGGCAATGACGGCGCGGGCGCCGACTATGAAACGGTTGAGAATCAGCAGCCAGTCGCCCCGTTTTCGGAACCAGATATCGAGCCGCTCGATATCGGCGCTATTGAAGTAGCGGTAATTCTTGCGGATGAAATACTCTCGGCCGTAGGAGTATCCCAACTGGTACAGCAGCAGAATCGAGAAGATTCCCCCCAGATAAACCATCAAGAAGACCAGGAAGATATTGAGTCGTCCGGCCGCGGCCAGAGCGCCTCCGGCGAGGGTAAAGAAGTCGCCGGGAAAGGGGGGGAATATATTTTCGATGAAAAGCGCCATAAAGAGGGTAAGGTAAATCCAGAAAGGACCGTAGGCAAAGAGGCGGTCCAGAAATTGATTAATCAGTTCCAGCGACTGTTCCATGGTCGGCATAGATAAGTGACGTGGCAATGGCGGCGATACCCTCTTCCCTTCCGGCAAAGCCGAGACGTTCATTGGTGGTCGCCTTGATTGAGACAGATTTTTCATCGATGAGAAGGATGCGGGCAATCTTCCCTTTCATTGCCGGGATATGGGGGCTGAGTTTGGGTTGTTCGGCGATAATGACAACATCGACATTGCCGACCAGAAAACCTTCCTTAACTATCATTTTGAATACCTCAGCCAGCAATTTAGTCGAAGCGATATTCTTGTATTCCGGGTTGGTATTGGGGAAATGGATACCGATATCTCCGAGCCCGGCCGCGCCGAGCAGCGAATCGGCAATAGCGTGCAAAAGGACATCAGCGTCACTATGCCCCATCAGTCCGCGATGATGAGGAATAATTATACCTCCCAGCACCAGGGGGCGACCGACCATCAGTTGATGGACGTCATATCCGATTCCAATTTTAAAATCCGGCTTCATTTGACTTTTGCAGAAGATGCCCGGCTATGGCGAGGTCATCTTCAGTGGTGATTTTAAGGTTTAAGCCAGTGGGCACAACTGTTTTTACTTTGAAACCGAGGAGTTCGACCAGATAGGCGTCATCAGTAGCGTCTCTCTTCGGAGGGGCCATTTTGTGAGCGGACATAATCAGGTCGTACTGGAACACCTGGGGGGTCTCGGCGAGGAAAAGTTTGGCGCGGTCGAGAGTGCTGAGAATGAAATCACCTTCAACTCTCTTTACGGTATCGGAAACAGGCCGTGCGAGAATGGCAGCGCGTTCTTTTTGAGCGACAGCGACGACATTTTCAATGTCGGCGACGTTGACCAGAGGACGGGCGCCGTCATGAATAGCGACGAAATCGGTGGCAAAGGAAAGAGACGCCAGACCTTTTCGAACGGATTCTTCACGGCTTGCGCCGCCGACAACAACTTTGGAGACCTTCTTGAAAGGGTAGCGATTGACGACATTTTCATTGGCGAAAAGGAGGTACTCCTCCGGAACTACCAGAACGATTTCGGTAATGGAGGGAGCCCGTTCAAATTTATGGATGGTCCAGGAAAGAAGGGGGCGTTCCCGCAGATTCCGAAACTGCTTGGGGACGGTGCCGCCGAAACGGGCGCCTTTCCCTCCGGCCACAATTAGCGCCGTAATTTTCATAGGAGGAAATATAAAGAGATATGGTCCGGATAAAAATATAAAATTGAGGAGGGCGTTAGAGAATCAACATACAGTCGCCATAACTGTAGAAGCGGTATTTTTCTTCGACAGCGACCCGGTAGGCATCGAGGATGGTCTCCCGTCCTGCAAAAGCGGCGACCAGAATAATCAAGGATGATTTGGGCAGGTGAAAATTGGTGATGAGACGGTCAACAACCTGGAACTGATATCCCGGTTTTATGTAAAGGTCGGTGGCGGCGGCGAAAGGTTGAATTAACCCCTCCACGATGGGGGCAGATTCCAGAGTCCGTACGGCGGTAGTGCCGACGGCATAGATTTTGCCACCGGCCTTACGGACTTTATTGAGGGCGTTGGCGGCAGTTTTGGAGAGTTCGGCAAATTCCGGGTCAACGGTATGTTCATCGATGTTATCGGCCTTAATAGTCTTGAAGGTGCCGTAACCGACATGGAGAGTTATCGGGATAATCTTGACACCTTTCTTCTGCAGTTTCTCGAGAATCGCTTTGGTGAAATGGAGTCCGGCGGTAGGCGCCGCCACGGCGCGGGCTTTTTTCTGGTCGGCATAGACAGTCTGATAGCGCGTTTCATCGCTTTTCTGGTCCGGGCGATGGATATAAATAGGCAGAGGGACATGGCCGAATTTAGAAATGAGACGAGAGGCTTCGGCTACTGACGAGAATTTGACGAGTGTCTTGCCGTTTTCTCTTTTCTGCAAAACCTCGACCGCCTTTGACTGGTCAAGAAAGAGTTTCTCCCCTTCTTTAACACGTCGCGACGGATGAGTTAACACCTCCCAGACCGCTTTTCCCTCCTCTTTCAATTCATTGAGCAGGAAAATCTCGACTTTGCCTCCCGATTCCCGCCGGGTATAGAGACGCGCTTTGAAGACTTTGGTGTTATTAATGACCAAGGCATCACCGGCACTTAGGTACTTAACGATATCGGGGAATTTCTGATGGGACAGTTGGCCGGCGCGGCGGTCTAAGACCATGAGACGGGCGGCATCACGTCGTTTGGCGGGGAAATAGGCGATATACCCTTCAGGGAGATTGTAGTCAAAAAGAGATAATTCCATGCTGTACCTTTAAGCAGTTTTACTTGAAAGATACGATATCGGAATAAACGGATGATTGCAATAAAAAATGACCGGGGAAATCGGCAAGCCTGCCGGGGAATGTGGCGTGTTAACTGACACCGGCGATTTTCATGAAAGTCTCGGCTTTCATATATTCTTCAAACAGCGCCGCTCTGAGCAGTTCAATCTCGTCGTTGTCGATCTGGAAGAACTGGCGTGTGGCCGGATAGAGATCCGGGAGATTTTTTTCGAGATTATCGACCGGGAACGCCGTGAGGGCGACGTAGTCGGCAAGATTGATTAAATAGGCAAAGTCATCGCTTCCGTTTTCGATATTGGGATTATGGTGGTATCCGATGGCGTCAGCCATGCGGGCGGGCAATTTCCAGGTTATTGCCAGTTGACGTCCCATCTGGGCATGGGTAAACCCGAGGACGGCGACTTCGGCTTCGAGTTCGGCCGTATCGGGATGGGCGTTCTGATATTCGACGATAGCCTTATGTTCGCGTGGCATGAAGCAGCAGAAGATCATTTTGCCGATGTCGTGAATCAGACCGCAGGAGAAAGCGGGGTCGGGATTAAACTGTTTTCCGCGACGGAGTTTGAAGGCAATGATACGGGCGGCAAAGGCGTTGGCAAGGGAATGACGCCAGAAACTTTCATGATACTCTTTGTTGCCGTCATTGGCTTTGAACATATTGAGAACGGAAGCCGAAAGGACAAGATTTTTGACCGCTTCCAAGCCGATAATCATTACGGCATGTTTGACGGAGTCGATTTCGCGGGAGAGTCCGTAAAAGGCGGAGTTGGTCAGTTTCAGGACTTTGACCGACATGGCCGGGTCCTCCGAAAGGATAGAGGCGACATCGCCGACGGAAGTCTCGGGGTCGTTGATTACTTTTTGAATTTGTTGAAAGACAATAGGCGGAGTAGGGAGATTGCGGATACCGTTAATCACCTGGGTCAGGCGATTTTCAAGAGAGGTCATGGTTGCGGTTGGCATACAGTATCACCGGAGTTAAAAATTAGTATTGCTGCTTATGGCGACGGCGCGGGGTCGAGCGGTTTCGTCGGCAATATTTCGAAGCAGTTGGAGGCAAGTTCACGGGCATCGGTCAGTTTTTCGGCCAATTTTTCCACGATATCCTGTCGGTTATAGAATCCGCTGGCAATTCTTTTCCTGATGGCTTTCAGTTTTTCCAGTTTAATCGACTCGCGGTTTTTGCCCGGCTCCGCCGCGCCTGCATGCTGCCTTACACTTTCGGTTGTTCCTATACTCATAAGTAGTACCTCTACTATTCCTATCGGCGAGGTTGCGATTGAATTTAAGAGCGTTTTATTTAATTCTGGCCGTCGACAAAAATTGGCGCCGGCTCCACTTCCCTTATGTACCGCAATATCTTATGGCTATTGCGAAGTTCTTTAAGTTCGGTTTTTATCCGGTCGTGACGGCTCTTGAGAAAGTCCTCGTTTTCTTTAACCAGGTCAATATTTTTCTTTACGAGCGTTACAATGCTGTTGACCAGTTTCTTGACTTCGGGAGCGGCCGCAGCGATCTGGAACAGTTTGGGATTTTTCTCCCGCAGAGCGGCAATCTTCTGTTCCGATTGCATGATTCGCTGGTGGCACCGCTCCATCTCGGTGAACGATTCCAGTAATTTCTCGTCTCGTTCATATTTGATAATATCACGCTGTTTATCGATCAGAATATATAGCGACTGATAGAAGGAATATTCCTCTTTCAGGACAAAGACTAATTCGCGCTCGATTTGGGTAATCTGGTTGTATTCCATGAGAGTCCTCTTAAATTGAAAAGGAGAGGTTGGTGCCGGAGGGCGGTCCGGGCAGCGTTTCGGGCGATTCCGGTTTTTTCCGCGTCTGTTCCGCCAGTTGACTCCATCCTTCCCGGATATTCTTGAGTATTACCATCGATTCTTCCATGACGTTCTGATTGCCGGTCGCCTGAGCGATATTAATCTGCTCGAGAATGAAGACATAGAGTTTGGAGAGGCGGTCGGCAATTTCACCGCCTCTTTCCATGTCGAGGGTGGTATAGAGATGTACTATGAACCGTTTGGCTTTCTCCAGAGCATCGTAGCCGCGGGTCAATTCATCACTCTGGTAGAAACGTGAGGCATCGGACAGGTTATTGATAGCACCATCATATACCTTGATTATCAACTCCGGCACCGATTTGCCGAGCGTGTCAGTAGCGAGATAACTCTGGACTTTTTGGTTCATTATTCCTTCTTTTTCCCCGAGAAGAGGTTGGTGAGGTTGGCAAGTTGCGATTCAAGATAAGCGCCCTGCGCCTGGTATTCCGAAAGCGCACTTTCCATCTCCAAAAATTGTCTATAGAGGCTTTCCTTGCGCGCTGCCAGCCGCTCGTCATAATCTTCAATCTGCTTTTTGATGTTGTCGATTTGATTGTTCAAAGCGGTGGTGCGGCGAGCAATGGAACCATCGATACTCTTGGTAATGTTATCAAGCACTTTGTCAAGACGGGAAGAAATCCCCTTGGCAAGGGTAATGGAACCTTCAGCGCCGTTAACAAGGCTTGAATTTTCGAGAGTAATTTTAAGTTTGAGACCATCGGTGGTCCGATTTCCTTCATTTCCGGTCAGAATCTGTCCGGAACCGGTAGCGGCTTCGCCGTTAATAGTCCCTTCGACATTCAAGCCGGGATTTACCAGCCCATTGGCGAGCCCCAGCGTTGCAAAGGCGCTGTTGGCAATGGAGGTGTACATTTCAACTTTGGAGGTGGAACCATAAGAGCCGCTGGTCATTTTGATATAACCGGTTTCGCCGAGGCTGACCCACTCAACCCGGACGCCGAGCGTTTTGATTTTAGAATCGGCATCAATTCGGGTCTGAAGTTCCGTGGCGAGGTCATCACCGGAAGAATAGATGCCAGGGGTCAGAACGATATCATTGGAAACGACACCGTCAACCCGGAGTTTGAGCAAATTACTCGTTTCTGTCAAAGTGAGGGGAGTGACTGACGGGTCGGCGATATTGGTTCCCTGGAAAAAACCTTTGGTGGCGGCGCGGTTGATTTCGACATCATATTTCTGACCGTCGACAGTCTTGGTCCCGGCCGAGATGAATTCAATAAACGATGAGGTTGACTGTCCGGAATCGATGAAGACCTTCAGGAAGTCCTCAAAGTTGTTGCTGATGGCATCGTTCAAAGCGGCGGAGTTCATCACAGCCAGACGGCCATTCATGTTGGAGCGGATTCCCAGAGAGGCAAGACTCTTGTTGCCAGCAGTGAGTCCCGCGATTACCGAAGTCGCGGTAGTGCGGAGCGACGACTGCATAACCTGCAGTGAGAAGTCTGAAAAGAGAACGCCGGATTCCTTGGTTTCTTGTTCATACGTATTCTGTTCATCGATAAAATCCATGACGTCGTTGTATTTCGATATGAAGTCATCTATCAGTTTGCGAACCGCGGAGGTATCTTTGGAGGTCTGGATACTGATGGTTGAGCCGGGGTCGCTGACTTTTTTCAAATCGAGCCTTAAGCCGGGAATGAGGTCGGTGAAGGTGTTGGTGGCGGAACTGACCACGATGGGGGAACCGGAGCCGTTGCCTCCGACTGCGACCTGGGCATCATTCGCCGATTGCAGAAGTGGCGCAAAAGTGCTGACCTGGAACTTGTCTCCGGGGTTCAGAGTTCCGGCAGAAAACTGCAGGCGCAGCCCCTCCGAGCCGTCACCGGTAAGTTCGTACTCCGTATCGGACTGAGTTACCAGAATGGAGCCGGAATTGGCGCCATCGGTCCAGTTGATGGTAATATTATCGGTGCCAATGGTCTGAGAGCCGCTTCCCGCGACAGTAAAGGTATAAGTTTTGTTGGTGGCGCCGGTATAGACGGCAGAAGAGCCGAGGGATATGAGAGAAGAGGAACCGGCCGCGGAGAGCAATTCTTCGGGATTGTCGAAGGAGGCGCTGGAAAAATCAAGACTCTCCCCGCCTGTCAAGGACTGGCTGATATTGATAGAATTCTTTAGCCCGGTTTTGTCGGCGGTCAGTATCAGACGGTACGGTTTAGAGGCGGTGCCGTCGTTGATGATTGAAGCGGTGACGCCGATACGGGCGGTATTAATGGCGTCCTTTATTCCCAGAAGGGAGTTTTTGCCGGCTTCAATATTGATATTTCGGGCGCTGGCATCACCCACAGAAATCTGTATGGTGCCGGTGCCGAAGGTAGTGGCCGTGGGGGAATCGAATCCGTGGGTAGCAATCTGATGGTTGGTCGCCAGAGAGAGGACGCGCAAGGCGTAGGAGCCATCAGCGACGGAGCCATTGGAGGTTGCGGAGAGGACGGTTTCGTCGGAGACGCGGATATTGTATTTCTCAAAGGAGGCGCGGCGAAGCATTGTGGCAAGATGGGTTTTGAGGGCGAGAAATTTCGCGGCAACCGCTTGATACGCGGCAACCTGCTTGGTTTTGAGTTCCTGGTCGGCTTCCAAAAGGGCGACCGGCCGACGTTCGGCTTCAATAATAGTATTGACTATGGAATCGATATCAAGATTGGAAGCAAGGCCCTGGATAGATTGCAGTCCCGGCATAAAGGCTCCTATTAAGCGGCTGCTGCCGCCGGTTTAACTTATGTTTATCCGACAGTCCGACCCTGCCACAGGGCAGAATATGGCATCGGAGACATCTATTAAATTATCGGAATAATCCTGAATATCTGAAGGGGACAAGCGGCGGTTGGGACGGTAAAAGAAGGAGTCTGGATTGCGAACCGGCGGGGATGATTTCCCCGCCGGAAAGCGTTGGAACGAATTATGCGCCAAAGAGCGAAAGGACGACCTGAGGAACCTGGTTGCCCTGGGCAAGCATCGCAGTACCGGCCTGGAGCAGAATCTGATATTTCACGAATTCCGACATCTCTTTCGCCATATCGGTGTCGCGAATATTGGACTCTGACGCGGTCAGGTTCTGAGAAGCAATGCGGAGGTTACGCAGGTTGGATTCCAGAGTATTTTTCTGGAATGACCCGAGGGTTCCTCTGGAAGTGGAGACTTCGTCGATGCAGCGGTCGATAACGGACTGGGCATCCTGTGCTCCCTGAACGGTAGTCACGTTGATCTGTGCCAGCGAGGTGAACATGTTGCCGGCAAGGTTCCGGCCGAGAGAAGAAGCCGACATGTTGGGGAGACCGATTTTGGCGGTCTGGCCAACGTTGGCGCCAATCTGGAAGACCAGTGACTGGTCGGTATTGTTGATGGTCTCGGTGCCGCCATTGGAAGTGAGAGCGATATTGAGTTTCAATGACTCGGTGCGGTTGGCGTTGAAGACCATGGTGTCAACACCAGCGGTGACAGAGGTCGAAGGACCGGCATCCAAACGGACATCAAAACGGGCGGCAGTAACGTTCAAGAGCAGACTGCCGAGGTTGAGACCGTTGGCGGCGGTTGACACAGTGAGACCAATGGTGCCTCTTCCGGTGAGACCGTCGGCTTTGTTGCCGATGACGATGTCACGGGTGGAAGCATAGTTGACAGCGGTAATGGCCGTGGTATATCCGTCAAAACTGACGAGAGAATCGGTACCAGCGTTGGCGATGGTATCGCGGGACAGTTTGAGGATATGCATGGCATCACCGGTGGAAGTGCCGGTGTTATTGAACTGCACGCTGTAGTCACTGCCTTCATCGGCGGTGGAGAAGCGAATCTGGTTGGTTCCGATCAGGCCGGCGGTCAGGTTATTGATCGCGGTAGCGGCAGTGCCCAGAGCGGTTGTCAACTGAGTGTTGAGTTCAGTGATGAGGCTGCTCATGGAGGAGTAAGTATTGGCCGTGATAGATATGGTAGCGGTATGGCCGGTCGGGTTCTTATAATCGACAACCGTAAAATTCAACTCGTTGGCTGAAGAGCCGCGCGAGTCGGCTGCCGAGAAGGAAAACCAGGAGTCGCCAGCAGTGGTGGAGAAAGTGGAAAGGGCGATGGAGTACTGGGCGCCGGTGTTAACGCTGCGGAACTGGATATTTCCGGCCGCGGTGGTAGCGAGTTCGATTTTGCCGACCAGAGAGGCGTTGTTGGAAATAGCGGAGTTCCAAGCGGCGACGACGTCAGCAACGGTGTCGCTGGAGGCAACCGTCACGGAAAGAGTCTGGCTGCCGGTAACGGCTTCGCCGTTTTCCTGGTAATTCAGGACTACGGAATAGGTGCCGGCGTTAGAAGTAGTCGCAGTGGCCGGGACAACTGCCGCTGAGGTGACCTGGGCAGAAGTAGCGGCGGCGGCAAACGTGATACCGTTACCAAAGGCGTCGGTCAGGTTAATACCGCCGGAGGTCTTA
>DYGG01000009.1:0-17870 GCA_020724775.1 Ignavibacterium sp.
ATACCAAATTTACACAAAAGAATTTACACTACCAATCCGGGAAATATCGGTCAGTCAACTGTCACCACGGCGGCGCCGGTTAAGCGGCCATGCCGAAGGTCTTAAAGCGCGTCATTCGCCTTTTCCAGCGGATATCGATGTACCTCCGTCCTGACCGGCACACGAGGCGCCAGCGCCAGAAACTCTTCACCGTCTCTCCGGGTCAGATTCGCCACCGAGCGCAAGACCCTTTCGCCCCAGAGTAACTGGTATGGGAAAGAAGGGATATCGCTCATATGAATTCCGGCGCCGACCACTATCCCACCCTTGGTGGCGGCGCGAAGCGCCTTTGGGACCAGTTCTCCCGCCGGCGCAAATATAATGGCGGCATCAAGTAAAGCCGGGGGAGCGCTCTCTGAATCCCCGGCCCAGACCGCCCCTAATGATACAGCAAATTTTTGCCCTTCAATATCCCCTTTCCTTGTAAAGGCATAGACTTCCCTCCCCTGAAACCGCGCCACTTGAATAATAATATGCGCCGCCGCCCCGAAACCATACAGCCCTAACCGATGCCCCTTTTCCGTCATTTTCAGCGACCGGTATCCAATCAGCCCGGCGCAGAGAAGCGGCGCCGCCTGCAGGTCGGGATACCCGGGCGGAATAGTAAAACAGAAATGCTCATCGGCGACGGTGTATTCGGCAAATCCGCCGTCAATCTGATATCCGGTATATCTGGCATTATCACAGAGAT
Organism: Ignavibacterium sp.; assembly: GCA_020724775.1. GTDB lineage: Bacteria > Zixibacteria > MSB-5A5 > GN15 > PGXB01 > DYGG01. Next base: position 731 of record DYGG01000009.1, read on the forward strand.
TCTCCCGTCCCGAAACGCAAAACCCGCAACTGCCGCCGAGCCAGGGAACGCCCACCTTATCCCCCTTTGTGAACTTTCCCTTTCCCTTGGAATTATCAACGACTGTTCCGACTATCTGATGCCCCGGTATCAGAGGCAGTTTCGGCTCTTTCAGGTCGCCATCAACAACATGCAAGTCGGTTCGGCAGACCCCGCAGGCATGGACTCTAATAGGAAGATGCCCGTATGAGGGCTCGGGAGGGGGAATTTCCCGTAAACTCAGAGGCACCCCCTGCTTTTCCAATATCATCGCGCGCATAGAAGAGTTTCTCGATAATCTGTTTCTGCAAACCGAGAGAAATCTAAATCGCCCGCCGCTTTAAGGCAATCACCAATTTGGAGATCTGAAAAGGCAGAAGCCGGCTGCTTTTGCCTCGGTCTGATAACGGCATTATTCGTATTCTGATTAATTATCCGTGCAGCAGCGCCACACAGAAAAGGACGCCGAGTCCCAGCAGAGTATTCAGCGACGAGAAAATTTTTATTCCGTTCTGTGCTGCGATGAATTCCGGCGCGGGCCCGCTTCCCGGGGAAGGAATATAGCGGCGCAATTTTGGCGCAAAAACAAAGGTAATCATCAAGCCGAAAATTATCATCAGAATTATCATAACGTGCTTGACGGTGAGAATCAGGCCGTACGATGACATCGTGTCAAAAAGCATGCTTGAGGGAGTCTTTAGAATTCCCGTTACCAGAAGTATCAGTACTGAGAGCCAGGACATTATCGTAAAACGTTTTGCCATTGCCCCCATCACCCGTCCCCGCTGGGGCGGTTCGACCGCTCCCAGCAGCCCCGGGAAAATGGCGGCGTTGTAGATCATCCCGCCTATCCATGCCACGGTCGCCAGGAGATGGAAAAAATCGATGAGAACTGATGATGACATCTTATCCTCCTTCAAATGATTCAAGTTTAGGTTGCCGGTCCACCATAATGGATTTATTAGACCAAATATGTCTTTATATCGAAAAGTCATTGCAGATGTTTCAATTTTTTTTGCAGTCAGGCGCGCATGATTTAATTTGACGGCCAATCAGATATCGGGTATAATGCGCAGAGATACCTTGCAAGGCTTGATATGAATGATATCATCCAGAGACTGCGCGAGTCTCCTGACCCATCGATTAAGTACAAGACTTTCAAATATTTATTGGGCGAGAATCCCGCTTCTGATTTTTCCGGAGAGTTGCAGGATGCAATCGCTCGTTCGCCCCGGGTGAAGGGGCTACTTTCAATCCGAAACAGGAAGGGGGAAATTCCGGTGCATCCGTACTCCAAGTGGTACGGCGCGCATTGGGTCCTGGTGGCGCTGGCTGACCTGGAATATCCCCCCGGCGACAATTCCCTGCTGCCTTTGCGAAACCAGGTCTATGATTGGCTTTTTTCCGAACAGCATGCCAGGAACATTCGGAATATTAAAGGACTTACCCGGAGATGCGCCTCGCAGGAAGGGAACGCCGTTTTTTCCACGCTTCGCCTGGGCATTGCCGATAACCGCACGGAGGAACTGGCGGCGCGATTGATACGCTGGCAATGGCCTGATGGCGGCTGGAACTGTGACAAGAAACCGAAGACGAAAATATCTTCATATAGAGAGACCGTCGTGCCGCTGCGGGCCCTCGCGCTCCATGCCAGATTGACCGGCAACAAAGATTCTCGAAAAGCGGCCGACCGGGCGGCGCAACTCCTGTTGAAACGAAGGCTTTTCAAACGGCTTCGTGACGGAAAAGTAATGGCGGAGTCTTTTATGCGACTGCATTATCCGCGATATTATGAGTATGATTTTCTTCACGCACTGGTCGCCCTGTGTGAAGCGGGGATTACATCCGACTCCAGATGCCACGATGCCCTGGAACTTCTGGAATCGCGTCGTCTGCCTGACGGTGGCTTTCCCTGCGACCAGAAATTGTACCGTGCGGCAAAAAAGCCGCAAGGGAATAGGACGTCACTTATCGATTGGGGACCGGCCGGAAAAACCAGAACCAATGAATTCGTTACGGTTGATGCCCTCTATGTCTTGAAATCATTCGGGCGCCTCAATGATACCTCTGTACGAAAAACCGGCTTTCGCCTATGATGGCACTTGCATCGGTCAATCCGATGCAGAATGCCAAACTGACCTAGCCATAGAAAACTATATGACGAATTAGTGGATGGCAATAACCGCCGCCATCGGCTCGAGTACGCCCTCTGCTCGCTTTACTCCTATTGACATTGCACGCTATTGTCGCAGAATCTTCTCCATCGCCTTTCCTTTTGCGAGTTCATCAATTAGTTTGTCCAGATAACGAATTTTCTGCATCAGCGGGTCTTGGATTTCTTCTACGCGCACACCGCACACGCCCCCCTTAATGAGCGAAATATTCGGATGAATGGCAGGGGCTTGAGCAAAGAAGGTCGCAAAATCATTTCCCTGGTCGATTTGCTTCTGTAATCCCGCCTTGTCATATCCGGTAAGCCAGCAAATTATCCGGTCAACTTCCTCTTTAGTGCGATTTTTCCGTTCCGCTTTTTGAACATACATCGGATAGACTTTTGCGAATGCCATCGCGAAAATCTTATGGTCAGCCATCGTTATACCTCCTCTCTGTCGGGTTTCGAAACACACGCTGTTGTCAGGACGGGCGCGCCGCCCAATGCGTCGGTTTCCTCTACCAAATGATTTGCTACTGCACTGGTTAAAAGGTCACTCTTTCCCATAACAAAATGACCCCGCCACCGGGCGGGGTCAATCACTTCAATACGCCCTCGACCAACCTCGAACTCGCGCTATCTCTGCCATTCGGCCCGTCGCTTTACTGGACTTCCACAAAATAAAGGGCGGGACTGCTCGTCTGTCTTCAGTTTAAGTCTCAAGAAATCAAAACCGCTTCTGATAAAAGTGGCAGTACGGCTCCTTGCCGGTGTAATTGTAGTAATCCTGATGATATCTTTCCGCCTCGTAAAACTCCCCGGCTCTGGTCACCTCGGTGACCACTTTGTACCCTTTATCTTTCAGAATCTTTACTAATTTCTCGGCAATCTGTTTTTGATTGTCATCAAGATAAAAAATCGCCGAGCGGTACTGGTCGCCGACATCAGGTCCCTGACGATTCAATTGGGTCGGGTCATGAATCTCAAAAAAATACCGCGCCAGTTTCTCATAATCGGTCTTGCCTGGGTCAAAAACGACTTCAACCGCCTCGGCATGCCCGGTATTTTCATAACAGACCTCTTTATAAGTTGGATTCCTGGTCTTCCCCCCCATATATCCGACCCGGGTCGATATTACCCCCTCAACATTCTGCAGCAGATACTCTGTCCCCCAGAAACAACCTCCGGCGAAGTATGCTTTCTGGGTCTTGGCCCCCTGTGATGCCGGGACGAAATCGAGCGATATCGAATTGACACAGTGACGAATATTTTTCTCGGTGAACCTTTCCCCTTCAAAAACATGCCCCAGATGTCCCCCGCATTTGGCGCAGGTGATTTCTGTCCGCATTCCATCCGGGTCGGGTGTCCGCTTAACCGCCCCGGGGATTTCATCATCGAAACTGGGCCAGCCGCAACCGGAATCGAATTTGTCGCTGCTGCGGTATAACGGCGCTCCGCACTGCTTGCAGAGATATGTCCCGGCTTCTTTATGCTGATAATACTTGCCGGTGAACGGCATCTCGGTCCCTTTGTGAATTATCACCCGCTCTTCGTCGGGAGTAAGTTTATTCAATGTCATCTTTTTTTCCTCCGATGTTCCTTCTGACCTCAATATAAATACGATGCTGGCTATCGCCATCACTCCCAGAATCATCTGAAGTATTTTGCCGGTTTTCATTGCTGGACACCTCTGTTTCTCTACAGGTGTAGATACCAGGATTAGTAGTTGCTCGTCCCTCTAAAAGATGAAGACAAATTTGAGCCCCGATTTGTTCCGAAAATATGATGCGCCTTGTTTGACGGACGCTCGCAATTCCCCCTAAAGGCAACGCTCGCAAATAACAGTGTCGTTATGATGACGAAATATTAATACTCTCCGCGGTTAGGAACGATGCAGATAAACTCCAAGTCCTTTTCGTACGGATTCTGGAACTGATGAATCTTATTAGGCGGCACCAGAGCAAAATCTTTCTCAGCGATTTCATGCTCAACGCCGTCTATCATCAGTCGCCCCTTGCCCGAAATGATATAGTTGACATGCTCCCAGTCGTGCTGATGTTTCGGGGTATGTCCCCCCGGTGCAATCGTGAACACTCTCAGGGTGTATCCTTCCCATCCCTCCTTAATTCCTATCGGGATTTTCTTGGTGACCCCCAGCACGTCCCCCGAACTAACTTTAATCTCTTCTATCTCATTGAACTTGCGAACCGGCATTTCCGTTCTCCTTTTTGATAAATTTACGAATCAGCAGGCATATTCGCAAGCGGCGCGGCAAGATTTGCTCGAAATTTCAGTCTCTTTCAGATATCTTTAGGCGAAGTTTGTCAGAGAAGATTCTCCAGTTTCAATTTCAGTTTTAGTTCCCGCCCGGCGCGCTCGACAACAAAACTGTATTCTATCCCGGCTTTTTCAGAGAGCATCAGCCTTATCTGTCGTAATTCTCCCAGATGTTCCATCCTGATGCCGTTTATAGATTTTATGATATCGGCGGTCTGGAATCCGGCTTTTTCTGCGGGCGTCCCGCCGGCGACAAAGAGGACCTCGATACTTTTCCCTGACCCGCGTTTCAATTGAAGCCCCGAGCGGTCGAACGGATATTCTTTATTGAAATTTGCCCCTTCTTCCAGTATCACCTTCTCCCGGTGGTAGTCGCAATAGACCACAAAATGCCGGAAGGTGGAATTTCCCAAAGTCCCGACCTCATCGGAGACATGGGCGGTATCGACTTTGGTAATTTCGAACCCGATTATCGGATTATCGATGGTAAATCCGGCCAGTTCCAGACTCTTGGATCTGACCCCTTTGGATAAAAATTCCTGCCCGGCGCCTCGGCCCAGTCGCTCCACTCCTTTGCGGTTCGTGAACCCTTTTCTTAATGCGTAGCCACCGTCAAGCGAAGTATTTGACGCCCCCAAATCAAAAAGCCAGGAGCCGGAATGTTCATTGTCAAGAGTCGCCGGCACCATAAAGACGCTGTTTTTGAAGTAGAGAGGGAGTTCTACGCCCGGTCCCTCGTAATTGAACGTTTCCGGGTCATAGAAAGAGACCAACTCTGCGGCGTAGTCAACTTTGGTTACAAACCGCGATAGAAAATCAAATCCGAGAATTCCGGCGCTTTCGATGTCGATAAGGCGGTTTAGTTCTGTCATATCGATTACGGCGACTGTCTGCTGGTCGAATTCAATCCCCTGCAGACTCAGAGACGGAAGCGTGGCGAAAGAGATATCAACTGACCCGCCGGCACCTTTCCCTTTCATATCTCCTTTGAGTTCCAATCCGAGTTCTTCCGCGAACTCTTTGCTGATAACCGACATCCCTGCCCCAGTGTCCAATATCCAGTACCGCTCCTTGCAGTTGACCGTAACCGGGACATAGAGATGGTTCCCGGACAGACGGAAGGGAATATTTTCTGCGTTGACGCCATGGGTAAATCTGTAGTCTTTGCGCGACTCTCCGGGAGGATAAAATTGGGTCGGCTCTATCTCCGGATTGGAGCGGTACTCACTGATTGTTATCTCCTGGGTCTGACCGGTCAGATGCTGGCTTTCCCTTATTTTGAATGCAACCTTCAAGCCCTCAACTTCCCGATAATCGCTGTAGTAAGTGTCGGTCCCGTCCTCCCCTTCTTTGGCGCTGGTCTTTTCCAGCATAAAATTATCCGCATTTATGAAACTGGTGTAGATATCGCTGTTAATATTATTGGTAATCTTGATGACATAACATTTTTTTTCATCGACATCGGCCATGCCATCAAAAGAAACCTTAAAGACTTTCGATTGCGGGTCAAGATACTCCCACTCCGCCATCCGTTTCTTGAGCTCTTTTCGCTTCAGTGTCGGCTCATCAAAAGTAGTTATCTTCTGAAGTTTCCCGTTGGAGTCAAGCACCCAGTCGAATTCACGATTGCTTCCCTGAAACTGTTTTAATATCCCGAGGTCAACATCGGCGCGGGAGAGGTCCGGTTTTTGCGTCCAGACTTTTACTGACCCGGTCAAGCCGGCGACCGCAAGTGTTCCTTCCATGTACTGCGAACGTTCAGCTTTAATACGCTCCAGCCCGCCGTTCATTTCGATATGTTTGTTCAGAATCTCATACGGGTCGGTCAGCCCTGTCTGCGAGTAAGCAGAAACGGCAACAATCAGACATAGTCCAGCCCAACGGGAAAACTTCGCGATACAGTTCATCACCTTGCTCCTTTCGATTGTATCAAAAATAAACGTGGAGTCGGCGATTATGTTTCAGCGCTGAATGTATTGACATCAAACCGAAAAAAGCCGGTCAATGTCGGATACTCACTTTTTGAGCAGTTTGAAGGCGTGCGTCCAATGATTGTTCTTGAATCCATAGACAATCCAGAGCATCGCAAATGTTTCCAGCCAGAACGATTCCGCGATACCTCCGATATCTACACAGGAATTCCAACCCCATTTTTGCGCTAATTCGGCGACCCACTTCTTAGCGGCGTCATCATCGCCGGCGATAAAGAGGTCCGGACGCCCTTCCTCCAGATGAGCATTTATCATCGTCAAGGCATTTACCGTATTAAACGCCTTAACCAGTTTTGCTTCCGGAATAAACCTCTGTATCTGCTCACCCAGCGAGTTCCTCTGCTCCGCCGCAAATCTGGGCGGCACCCCTTTCGAAAAATCAAGCGGATTGGTGGCGTCAATAACTATCTTTCCCCTGAATTTTTCTTTCCCGGCAATTTCAATTGCCTCCTTTGTATTCACTCCATGGGTGGCAAGAACCAGCGCCTCTCCAAATGACGCCGCATCGGCAAAAGAACCGATTGACACTTTAGGCGAATTGAGTTCCTTGAGCCACTTTTCCAGTTTGGAAAGATCCCGCGTTCCAACCTTGACATCGTAGCCCAGACCGGCGAACCCTCCCGCCAGCGACTGTCCCACGATTCCTGAGCCCAAAATTCCGACTTTCATATTCTTTCCTTTCTTTTTAACTCAGCAGAATGAATAACCATATCCGGAGAATTAATTCCTTAACAATCTATACTCCACTAATGTTCGGATTTTCGCGCAAGCACAACCGCTTGACTTGTAAGGAAATAATGTTATAATTACGAAAATTATGACCGCCAGCATGAGACTATCTTAATGGACAAACTTATCTATCTGGATAATGGGGCTACTACCTTCCCGAAACCGGAGGAGGTCTATCGCGCGATGGACCATGCCTATCGCAATTACGGCGTTAATCCCGGCCGCTCCGGTTACGACCTCTGTATTTATGCCGGGAATATTGTCGATGACACTCGCCGTCTCCTGACTCGTTTTTTCAACGGCGGCCACGACCATAATCGGCTGGTCTTCTCTTATAACGCCACCGACGCCCTCAATCTGGCCATCTTGGGCTCCCTTAAAGAAGGCGACCACGCTATCAGCACCACCATTGAGCATAATTCTGTCCTCCGCCCCTTGTATCATTGCTGGCGCGACCAGAGAGTTGAGGTCGATTATATCCCTTTTGACCGGAGAGGATTTGTTGACCCAGACGATATTGCCCGTAAAATCAGAAAAAACACTCGTCTGGTAGCGGTCAATCATGGCTCCAATGTTATCGGCACCGTTCAGCCTGTCAAAGAAATCGGCGCTATCTGCCGCGAACGGGGAGTCACTTTTCTTATCGATGCCTCCCAGACTGCCGGGAAACTTCCTATCGACATGCAGAAAATGAATATCGATATCCTCGCTTTCACCGGTCACAAATCTCTTATGGGTCCGATGGGTATCGGGGGGCTATATGTTCGCGATGGTGTTAATATCAGTCACACCCGCGCCGGCGGCACCGGGGTTCGCTCGGCACAGCGGACACATCTCGATGAGTATCCCTATCGCCTCGAATATGGCACCGGTAACCTGATGGGTATCGCCGGGCTGAAAGCCGGTGTTGAGTGGATTGAGACGCAAGGGCTTCTCAATATCGCTCATCAGGAAGACCAGTTATTGAAAAAACTGCGTGATGGCTTGCGCGAAATTGACGGGGTGGTTCTCTATTGCCAGGAAGACCTTACCGACCATATCGGGGTTTTATCGTTCAATATCGAGGGACTTGAAGCCTCCGACACCGGCACCATGCTCGATGTCGATTATAATATCGCCTGCCGCACCGGCTTGCATTGCGCCCCGCTGGTTCATGAGCAACTTGGCACCGACAAAGTCAAAGGAGCGGTCCGTTTCGGCCTGGGACCATTTACTACCGATGACGATATAGTGCATGCCATACAGGCTGTCCGTGAGATCGCCGCCGCCCGCAAAAAGGAGATACCGGCCGCGGTCACCAACCGTAAACCAAGTTGCTGATTTCCAAGAATGCGGAATATCGTTATTCTCCGCCTTATTCTCCTCCTGATCACAGGCATTCTTCTTTCTGCCGCCGCCGGCGCCGCTAACGGCGACGTTATTCACGTAGTTTCCCATGACCGCATCAAAATTGTAACTGACCCCTCGCGCGGTTACAATCCGTATCGCTCCTGGGCGCTCTTCCCCCCGACCGGGACCGAGTACCGCAAAATTATCCTGCATATCCGCTACCAGTGCCCCGATTCACTTCACTGCGGCGAATGGGACTATATCGACAATATCTTTATCCGTCGGCGCGGCTCACAGGAAGCCGACACCGGCAAGATAGAAATGGCGCGGATGATTTCTCCCTACGGCTGGCGTTTTGGACCGGACTGGCAATTTAACTGGCAGACCGATATCACCGACTTCGGCATTCTCTTGCACGATTCTGTTGAAATTGAATTCAATCATACCGGGTATGAGAAAAATGATGACCGGGGCTGGGTGGTCACCCTCGATTTTGAGATAACTGAAGGCCCTCCGGCTATGAGATGCCTCGGTTTCGATACCCTCTGGTGCGGCTCTTTCCCCTACGGCGATTCGACACGTCCCATCGAGAATCTTCTCTCGCCAGTTACAATAAAAAATAGAACTGGCGGCTCCATCGCCCGTCTCCGGATTCTTCAGACCGGACACGGCATGGATGAGCAGGAAAACTGCGCTGAATTCTGCCGCAAATATCGACGTCTCTTTATCGGAGATTCTCTAATTGATGAAAAATATATCTGGCGCGAGTGCGGCGACAATCCTCTCTATCCTCAGGCCGGCACCTGGATTTTCGACCGCGCCGGATGGTGCCCCGGGGCGGTTGTCCCTCCCGATATCTATGATATTCCCCTTACCGGCGATTCGGCGGTACGGCTGGATATCGAAATGGAGCCGTACCTGAATCCCAAGAATCCAACCGCCAATTTCTTTATCCATTCCCATCTGTTTTACTACGCACAGCCGACAGCGCGGTACGATATTACGCTCGAAGAGGTAATTGCTCCGAGTGTCCGGGATGAATACTCCCGCCGAAACCCGGTCTGTGCCAATCCGCGAATAAAAGTCAAGAACAACGGAAAAGAAATTATTTCATCATTCGCCGTGCAGTACGGATTTATCGGGGAGGAAAACTCCATTTACAACTGGAGCGGCAATCTGACACCGCAGAAATCGCTCGAGATAACGTTGCCGGGCGCTATTGTACCGCGTGGGGGAAAGCGTGACTATCTCATAAGACTCGATATGCCAAACGGTCAGCCTGATGAATACCCGCCGGATAATTCCGGAACTGCCACTATTATGCCGGTTCCTCTGCTGGGAACTGATTTAATTCTGAACTTTCGCGCCAACCAGGATTCCACTCATAATTTCTATATCTTGACCGAGGCGAGCGGCGGGATAATTTTCGAGAGAAAGTTGGGGACCCTAAGCGCCGGCAGAATTTATCATGACACCTTGCGTCTTCTGCCCGGATGTTATAATCTGGTCTTTGGCGACACGGCCGGCGACGGCCTCGAATTCTGGTTTAATCCGGAAGGTGGGTATGGCTATTTGCGGCTTCTCGATATGAAAGGGCATCTGCTGAAATCATTTCAAGCCGATTTCGGAAGTGAGATAGATTACTGGTTTATGGTTGGGGAGAATCCTCCTTTGGCAGTTCCTGAAGATACTCTTCCGCTGGTTACCCCGTTCCCGCCCCGCAACTCGGGGAAATTCGATATCGATATTTTTTTCAACGAGAAAACCGATTTTCGGCTCGAAATCTGGACCGAAGACAGCGCCAAACTTGTCTTTCGAAGAGACTATCGCGAAATTAAAGCCGCCTTTCTTCCGATCGATATTTCGGCCGAACCGGAGGGCATATATTTTGTGAAGGTATTCACCGAGTCAAATACCATTGTCCGGCGGGTCAGGCTGAAGCGGACTTAAGAAAATCCAGGTTTACTTCTTTCCCAGCCGCAACAGCAACGCACTTACCCCATTCCCATCTTTAGCAGGACCGCTCAGAGAGATATGCAATGAATCCTCGCTCAACCTTTCATAACTGATATCGGTAGGCCAATCATTCGCCCGGTTCTGAAACGAAGCCCGCTTGATATTGGGGTCGAATCCAACCAGGTAGAACTTCATATCTTTTGGTTTGCCGCCGGGGTACGGGAGCAGGAAGACTCCGGTGTCATCATACCCGAAACGTTCGAATTCGATTGAGCAGGGGTGTCCATCATGGAGTTCTTTATTCATCGACAGCATCGCCCCGCCTTCGGGCGAGGAATAGGTCGCCTCGAAACGATTGCCGCCGAAGAGCCCGGTCCATTTACCCTCCAGCCAGGTCATTGTCGCCAGATGCTCAGCGGGGGAGGGAGAGTCTCCAGTTACAGGCGCTGCCGCTAAAACGAACAGAAGAAGCCACAAATAGGATGGTTTAGCCATGGATTCCTCCCTATTTATTGATTGTAATTCCTTATATAGCAATAAAATATACGATTTTATGGAAAAAGGTAAAGATATTCCTTGACAATCCGATGATATCATTATAATATCATAACGATAGTAAGGAGGTCACTAAATGCTAAAAGAAAAAGAACGCAAAGCCGTTTCCGGATGGGGACCATTAATTCTCTTCTTCTTTTTCGATCTCTTCTTCATTGCCGGAATAATCATTCTTGTCCCCTGGCTCAAGATTGTCTTCACCGTACTGCTGGTGCTGGATATCTTCTTCCTGACCGGACTATTCTTTATCAATCCCAACGAAGGGCGGGTGCTGCAGTTGTTTGGTAAGTACAAAGGGACCGCCAAAGAGCCGGGACTTCGCTGGGCAAATCCGCTTTATACCAAGCGACGGATTTCTCTTCGCGTACGCAACTTTGAAACCAACCGTCTCAAGGTAAACGACGTCGACGGCAATCCGGTCGAAATCGGTGCCATTGTTGTCTGGAAAGTGGTCGATACCGCCGAAGCCTGTTTCCAGGTCGATAACTACGAGGAATTTGTAAAAATTCAGAGTGAAGCGGCTGTCCGTAATCTTGCCACGCAGCATCCGTATGACACTCACCATGACGAGCGTGTTTCCCTGCGGGGTCACACGGCTACTATCTCCGACCAACTTCGGATAGAAATCCAGGAGCGGCTGGCGCAGGCCGGAGTGGAGGTGCTGGAAGCCCGCATCAGTCATCTGGCGTATGCGCCGGAGATTGCCGAGGCGATGCTGCGCCGTCAGCAAGCCGGAGCTGTCATCGCGGCCCGTCAACTGATAGTCGAAGGGGCGGTCGGAATGGTCGAAATGGCGCTGGAGCAACTCTCGAGCAAGAAAATCCTTGAGCTTGATGAAGAGAAAAAAGCCGCCATGGTTTCTAATCTTCTTGTAGTTTTGTGCGGCGAAACCTCAACCCAGCCGGTAGTCAATACCGGAACGTTGTATCATTGAGTCGTGGCGGAACGGAAGTCATTTTTATTGCGGGTGGATGAGGAGACTCTCAATCTGGTCCAGAAATGGGCAAACGATGAGTTTCGAAGCCTCAATGGCCAGATTGAGTTTCTCCTGCGGAAAGCCCTGAAAGAGGCGGGGAGAATCTCCCCGAAAAGCAGAGATGAAAATATTTCCGGGAATGAGTCATAATGAATTGCCGGTGAAGAACTATGAACAATTAACAATGATAATAGCGTATTAACTTTGTGATTGACAGTTATTCTTCTGTATCATAAGATTAGGTAGAATCAAAACCTGTATTTAGTTTTTCCAACGAAAGGAGTATTTGGTGAAAGGATTTAAACCTGCCTTAATTTTGCTGGGGCTACTGGTTTTTGTTGCCTCGGCGGCGCTGGCCCAGGAGAAGCCGGCCGCGGAGAAATCGTGGTTCGACATGGCCAATTGTTCTTTCTGCAAGAATCTGGTGAAAGACACCATGCTTCTTAAGAACATGACCTGGAATCATTACGACATATCCAATGGCGTGATGGCGGTCACCACGGTGAAGCCGGAATACAAAGCGGCATATCTGGAGGCGATGAAAGCGATGGAGCAGGTCGGCGAGGATATGGCGGCTGGTAAGATTCAGGTTCAGATGTGCGGTCACTGTGAGAATTACGGCAAACTGATGATGTCCGACGCCAAAATGGAATATGTCCAGACGGATGTCGCTGATATCGTCTTGATAACCTCCGATAAGCCCGAAATCGTTGAGATGATAAAGAAATTCGGCCAGCGCAATCGCGAAGAACTGGCTAAATGGGAGACCGAAAAGAAATAGCAGTCGGTAGAATACTCTAAACGATTAGTCAGAGTCCCGTGACTCTGATTTTTTAATTTATCCCGGTTCTTGTCGGCATCATCTATTATACTTAACGAAGTATCTGGCACCGCGGGCAGTAGTGCGCCGAGCGGCTCCCGATTTTCTCTCGTCGGATTCGCCCCCCGCATCTTCGACACTTTTCCCCATCGCGACCGTACGCCTTAAGATATTTCTGGAATCCCCCCGGTTTTCCATCAACTCCGGCGAAACTGTCCACCGATGTCCCCATCTTGTCGATGGCTTTTATTAGTACCTTGATTATGGCGGAATGAAGTTCGATAAGTTTTCTTACCGTCAGCGAATCGGTCGTACGGCGAGGATGAATTCGCGCCCGATACAGCGCTTCATCGGCATAAATATTCCCCAATCCGGCAAGAAAGGTTTGGTCCAGAAGGGCCGGTTTTATCATCCGTCGGGTCGACCGAAATAGAGCCGTAAAATCGCTTGTGGAAATCTCCAGCGGCTCAGGTCCCAGTTCCCGTAACTCTTTCTGCAGGCTCAGTTCATTCGTTGGCAGCAGCCGGATATTTCCGAATCTCCGGTAATCGTTGAAGCGGAGCGTATGTCCGTTGTTCCGGAAATAGAAGATAAGGTGATCATGTCTGTCAATCGGGGTCTCTTTGGGCAAATAATAGAAATGCCCTGTCATTTTCAGGTGCACCCAGAGAGTCAGCCCTTTATCGGTCTCCATCAGGATATTTTTCCCCCGGCGATAGACACTCACGAAACTGGACCCGGCCAGCCTTTTCAAGTCCCCCTCAAAGTACCGCCGCGCGATTTTGGGCGGCTCCATATAGACCGATTCAATTATCTGATAAAGAACGGTCCGGCGCAGACCGCGGACGACCGTTTCTACTTCCGGAAGTTCCGGCATTCCTGAATCCCTGAACTATGCGAGACTATTCTTTCTGGGGAAGTTTTTCCAACTCGGCGATTAGGACGTCAATATCATGGCCGTGGAGCATCGCTCCCATCTCCAGCGTTTCCAGTTTCATAGCCGGGCATTGATAACATCCGCCATGAAAATATTTCTGGATAAGGGGGACTGCCTCCGGGACCAGTTCTATTATCTCGCCGATAGTCATATCTTTGTCTATTTTTTTCACTTACAGATCCTCCCGCGCCATATCTATTATGGAAAACTTTTTCCTGCCACACGAGCCCAAATCAGTTCGCCTGCCCCGTAAGGAAGAGCATACTTCACCAGGCCGACATCCTTAGCAAACCACCAGTAAAGGTTCCCTTGAATCATCTGCTCCTGACGGCTATACAGAGGTTTGAACGACAATCGGACCTCCACACAATCCTGAAATGCTCCGGCGGGGGTTGTCACGGGCTCGGTGGAAATAATCTCCAGTTCGGCCTGCATTCGAAGGTGGGAGTTTAGAGAATCGCTCCGTATCTCCGCGGCCGAGACAAGCAGGGTGTCCCCCACGGTCAGCGACCAGGGTGTAAGCGGAACCGGCGGCTCAAAAAAGAGCGCCGGCAGATTACCGCCGCGACTGACAGTATTTTTCCACCCCACCGAATGGTCGGTCCGGATGAAATCATTCCAGCCGGTTATATTTCCCGCGCTGTCAAAGTAGGTAAAAGTAAAGAGGTCGTTTATCTGACCGGAAACGACCGCTTTCCCCAGCGGTCCGCTGTACTGATAAACCGCGCCGTCCACCAGCGGAAAATAACGACTGAAGTCAGTCTTCGCCGGACGTTCCGCTTTTTGAATACAGGACAAAAGGAGAACGGGAAGAAGAACCGGAAAAATTGATGCCGCCGAGCGGATTTTCACGTGCTCTTGCCGCCCTTCCGGGAGCGGTAGTTTTCAATAGCGGCGCGAAGGGCATCGGTGGCAAGATTGGAGCAGTGCATTTTGATAGGCGGGAGACCGTCAAGCGCCTCCGCAACCTGATTGCGAGTAAGCCTTTCCGCCTCGGCTATCGTCCGCCCCTTGACCAGTTCCGTAGTTATCGAACTGGTGGCGATTGCCGCGCCACACCCAAAGGTCTTGAATTTGATATCGGTGATGATATCATTTTCCACTCTTATATAGATTGACATGATATCGCCGCAGGAGGCATTTCCCACCGTTCCCACACCGTCGGCATTTTCTATCTCTCCGACATTGCGAGGATTCTGAAAATGCTCGATAACTTTCGCGGAATACATAAGAAACCTTCTAAATTATATCAAACTTATCCGCTTTAATATAACAATTCCGACCGAGATTGCAAGTGAAATAATTCACATATAGCGGAAAGGCCGATTCTCTTAATGGGTCGAAACCTCGCCGGCATTAAAAGGAATAATTCCCTCTCGCGTATCAAGCACCAATCGTCCCAGGGCATCTATATCTATTACGGTGCCAATGATGGTTTTACGTCCCATTTTCAACTTTATTTCCTGGTTGAGCAGGGCGGAGTATTTGAGAAGGTTTTTGCGGGCTTCTTTGAGGCCTGATTTGCTGAAAACGAAATACTCTTTTTCGAAATTCCGCAGAAATCTTTGCAGAAACTGTCGGCGATTGACTTTCTCTTTGGTGCCGATTCTGACTGATGTCGCTGTTTCCCGCAATTCCGATGGAAAATCACTCCTTTTCTGGTTCAGGTTGACACCGACACCGACTATCACATATTCCACCCTATCCAGTTCCGCCGAGAGTTCCGTTAGAATCCCGGCCGCCTTCATCCCGGAAATCAGAACGTCATTAGGCCATTTTATCTTCACGTCGATTTCGTCATATGAATTGATAGTCTCTGCCAATGCCACCGCTGTCATCAGCGAGATACCAGGCGCCTGGGTCGGGTGAATCTTCGGGTAGAGAATGAGAGAGCAATAAAGCCCGACTTTCTCCGGTGAGTGCCATTCCCGTCCCAACCGTCCCCGCCCGCGTGTCTGATGTTCCGCTATCACCAGGGTTCCTTCAGGGGCTTTCATTGCCGCCAATTGGGCCGCTATGGTATTGGTCGATTGAACGGTCTGATAAGCATAAATCTTACGGCCAATCATCTTGGTTCCGAGATGGTAGGCGATTTCCGCGGAGAGATAACTGTCCGGGATGCCAGTCAGGGTGTATCGCCCGTTTCGGTCGGCTTTAATGGTGTACCCCCAACTGCGCAACTCGCCTATCGCCTCCACCACATTTTCCGGGGAGCATTTCAGTTCTTTGACCAGACGTTTCGGCTCTACCGGCTGGCCTATTTTCTTGCGCAAAAATACCAGAACCCGGTCGGCAGTGGTTTCCGGATTGAAGGGATTCATTTTACCGTGAAAACTCCATCGAAAAATCAGAGGATGGCGCCGAATGTGTCAGAGCGCCGATAGAGATGAAATCAACGCCGCTTGCCGCTATGGCGGCGACATTATCTAAGGTAACATTCCCCGAGGCTTCCAGTAAAACTGCCGGACGCAATGCCCGGGCGACGTCGACAAGTTTCTTTAGGCCATCCGGCGTCTGGTTGTCAAGCAGGAGCCTGTTGACGCCGCAGTCGAGCGCCTCTTTCAGTTCCGCCTCAGAGGTCACTTCCACTTCGATTTCGATATCATCCGGCTCAGTCACAAACTGCTCCTGGAATTCTTTGCTCTTTAGGAAATTCCTGAGATTTTCCACCGCGGCGGTAATCGTGCCGGCGGCGGCGATATGATTGTCTTTGACCAGCGCCAAATCATAGAGTCCGTAGCGATGATTCTCGCCGCCTCCACAGGCAACCGCATATTTTTCCAGATGGCGCAATCCCGGTGTGGTTTTGCGTGTGTCCAGGATTTTTGCCCCGCTCTCGCGGGTCTTATCCACAAATTTTGATGTTAAGGTAGCGATTCCCGAAAGATGCCCCAGGAAATTAAGAGCCGTTCGTTCGCCGGTGAGAAGCGCCCGTCGATTCCCCTCGATAATAGCGATTCTGTCGCCGCGACGAAACGGCTGGCTGTCATATATGAGACAGTCTATTCTCATTTTCGGGTCGAGTTTGGTGAACACCGTCTCAACCAGCGGCAATCCCGCCAGGAAACCATCCGATTTGGCGACAATTTCCCCCTTGCCCACACCGTCAGGAAGACAGCCGAGGGTGGTGATATCGCCCGGACCGATATCCTCCATCAAAGCCAGTTCCACCTGGCGCTCTATAATTTCATCGATAACAGTCATGCTATACGGATTAACAATTGCATAAATAGACTGCCATTATAATCATTTCGTCATTCCTTTTCCAGCGAGATTTTGCTTCCGACGGGAAGGTCGAGGGTGCGAATCGGGAACGGAATGACAATCCCTTCTTCACTGTATCTCTTATGAATCCTCTTTATGAATTCATGCTTGATAAGATATTGACTGGTATATTCCC
>DYGG01000009.1:17880-72238 GCA_020724775.1 Ignavibacterium sp.
TCAGAATGACGCTGAAGTTGATACTGAAGTCACTGAAGGTATGGTATCGAATGAAAGGCTCAAACTCTTTTATGCCGCCTTCCACCGCCTGCTCCGCTTCTTTGGCAACTTCTATCGTAACCTTTTCCACCTTCACCAGGTCACTGTTGTATGCCACCCCCATTTGCACGATGACCGACATCTCCGTTTCCGGCAGGTGATAATTGTTCGTGATTGTGGTCGCCAATTTGGAATTGGGGATTATGATGAAATTGTTCGCAAGTTGTCTGATTGTGGTGCTGCGCCAGGTTATGTCGGTGATATACCCCTCCTGGTTGTTCTCCAATTTTACATAATCTCCGACTTTCAGTTTCCCCGCCAGCAGAATATTCAACCCCGCGAAAAGATTGGAGAGGGTATCCTGAAGCGCCAGCGCTACCGCCAGACCGCCTACACCGAGGGCGGTCAAAAGCGGCGTTATCGAAATATTCAGAGTCTGCAGGATAATCATCAACCCGATCGACATCACCACAATTTTGGCGAGAATCGAAAATATCGACGTTGCAAATATTTCTCCTTTGACCTCGGAGGAATATATCCCTATGAAACCGCTGATCATTGAGGATACCGCAAAAGTGACTGACAGTATCACCAGCACCAGAAGAACTTTCTGAGCAATGGCGTGGTACTCCGGCGAGAGATGCAGCAAAGGCAGGGCGGCGTAGAGTCCGATTATCACCGCCCAGATTATTATCTTACCGCGGAGTCCCTCAACGATAACATTGTCCCCTTTCCAATGGGTTTTCTCCACCATTTTCCGCAGACGGGTATTGATGAAGGTCTGGACAATCAATCCGATAAGCACGGCGACGCCGAATGTAATTGCCGGCGCTATGAATTTTTCGAGTCCTTTAAGTTCTGGATTCATGTTTTCTCCAAATAAAATAAGCGTGGAAAAACCTTGCCCGCAAAATAAGCGGTTATCTCGATATGTCAAGCGGTAACGGTTTTCCCTGAATCAACGCGCGCTTGCTTCGGCCGTAGTCAGAAAAAATCGATTTGGCATCGGTTTGAGAATTTGATATTATTAGACCATGATGCCACATTTGTCACTATCTTTTCTCGGCTGGCTCTTCTTGGGCTTCTTCGTGCTTCTTATCCTGTTAATAGCCGGCTGGGTTATTTTCGAGATGCTGGACCTGTTCGGCTATATCAAGAAAAGTTTTGATTATGACCTGAAACGTCGTCGGAAAAAGGAGAGCGACAACGATTCCGAATCATAATCTGCCGGATAATCGGTTGCATCAGCCTGCACTCTTCATTACCTTCAGGGAAAAACAGCAAGGTACGCATTGATTACAGTTGCTTTCCTCGGCGCCGCCGGCACTGTGACCGGCTCCAAGTATCTGGTGACTGTAAACGAGCAGAGAGTTCTGGTCGACTGTGGCATGTTCCAAGGCGCCAAAGCGCTCCGTCAGCGAAACTGGGAGCCGCTGCCGTTTACTCCCGGCGAAATCGACGCTGTCATTCTGACCCACTGCCATATCGACCATGTGGGATATCTGCCGCGAATGGTCAAAGCCGGATTCGAGGGACCGGTTTATTGTACGCCACCGACGGTCGAACTGAGTAGTATCGCTCTCCTTGACACGGCTCATCTGCAGATGGAAGATGCCGAGTACCGCAATAAGAAAAAACTGTCCAGCCATCCGGTGGCGTTGCCGCTGTTCACCGATGTTGATGCCGAGGCCGCTATCCGGCTACTCCGGTCGGTTGAATATGATAATTGGTTCGAGGTTGCGCCGGGGATTCGTTTCCGTTTCCATGACGCCGGCCATCTCCTCGGAGCCGCGGGTGTCGAGTTGATCCTCAACGACGGCACTAAAGAACGAACTATCTATTTCTCAGGCGATGTCGGGCGATACGGCAATCCCCTGACCACCAATCCCTCCCAGCCACCCGAAACCGATTACCTCGTTTGTGAATCGACGTACGGCGGTAAAATGCACCCACCTGAAGACCCCGCTTTTGAAATCATGAATCTTGTTAAAGAGACCTTCGAGCGGAAGACGGTGCTTCTGATTCCGGCATTTGCTGTTGGTCGAACCCAGCAGTTGATCTATCTGATAAACGACCTGGCGCGCAATAACCTGGTTCCGACGATTGAGATTCATGTCGATTCCCCGATGGCTATAGAGGCGACCGATATTTATTCCAAGTACAAGTCGTACCATGTCATCCCCTCCCGGAATCTGGAAGGGGCGAATAACATGCTCAAGGGTCCCAATGTCTTTTTTCATAAAGATAAGAATTCATCGCAGACTCTCAACCGTCTCCGCGGACCGGCGGTGATAATCTCGGCGAGCGGGATGCTTGCCGGCGGAAGAATTCTGCATCATCTGCTCAACCGCCTTATCGACCCTAACGTCATCGTGGCGCTGGTAGGTTTTATGGCGGAGGGGACGCTGGGACGAAAACTTCTGGATGGAGAGAAAGAGATTTATATCCATAAGACTCTGGTGCCGGTCCGCTCGAAGATGGTGACAATTCAAAGTCTCTCCGGGCATGCCGATTATTATGAAATTCTGCACTGGCTTGAAGGGTATAAAATGAAACCGCGGAAAGTATTTGTAACGCACGGCGAAATTACCCAGTCGGAAGGAATGGCGAAGCATTTGAAGGAAGAAAAAGGGTGGGACTGCGTGATACCGTCACTGGATAATGTTTTCAGTCTGGAATAGGTTTGAGTAGGGCAGGATCCCTGTGACCCTGCCAGTTCAAGAACGGCAGTGTGACCCCGAATTTTCCGATGAAAGCGGGAACGAGTTGGGATTGGACAAACTTTGCTGGAGGTACTATGAAGAAGACTTTATTCGCGGCAATTATAATTTTCGGAATTTCTTTTCCGCTTGCGGGGGACGATATCTCCCAACCCTCACTGAGGGGTTCTTCGTCTCCTGCAATTACAGCGGAGGCGAAGCAAACAAAGATAGCGGAAGCGTCATCGCGTTTCATTCAGCGCTTCCAATCGGCTCTAAAAGGGGAACTGATGGCTGGAATGAAAGCGGGCGGGCCTGTCGGAGCGCTTGATATCTGCAAAATTAAAGCCCCCAAAATCGCCGCCGCCCATACCCACTCCGGATGGAGTATCAAACGAGTCAGCGACCGCAATCGCAATCCCCAGAACATCCCCGACTCAGTGGAAGCCGATATTCTCAACCGATTCGTAGAAGGAAAAGCGACTCCGGCCGCTTTTGGTCACTGGGTCAAGCCGGACAGTTTGTATCACTATTATGCCCCTATTGTTACCGGCAAACTCTGCCTCAACTGTCATGGTGATGCCGCTTCTCTGGCATCGGGCGTGCCGGAAAAATTGAAAGAACTTTATCCTGATGACCGGGCGGTCGGTTATAAGGAAGGGGATATCCGGGGGCTGTTTGTGGTTACGGTCAGATGGCCCGAAGGGGAAGAATTGATGCGGCAACTTCTGGCTGACTCGACTCTTGCCGAATAGCGCGGGATTGAGAAACTCTTCGCGGATGGGACGGTTGCGGCCGTAAATTTTTGAGAACGATTGGAGAAGAAATGTCTGAAAATAAACGAATGGTTCTACAAATCACCGGCATGCACTGCAGCGGGTGCGCTATGACTGTAACCCGGGCGCTGAAGAAAGTGAATGGGGTGTTAAACGTCGAGGTGCATCTCCCCTCGAACACGGCGGTGGTGGAGGCGGGTGAGGGGGTGTCGTTAGACGCCCTGACCGCGGCCGTCGAGAAGGTGGGGTACAAGGCGGAGGGGGCTTGAGTGTTTATCACCATTATGCGCCGCCGTGCGCCGCTTCGATATTCCGTCAGAGGGCCTCATAAGGCCGGGGGGGGCTGAGCCTCAGGAATCGCTCGGGTGGCTTTGCGACATCGCGCCAATGGCGGCTCCCAACGCCATCCCACCACCGACCCCTATCGCCAGCCAGACCGCCAGATTTCTTGTCATTATACCGACCACTATCCCTGAGGCGCTCCCAGGGCAAATCCTATGGTAACGCCGCATGCCATTCTGTGGCTCATGACTTCGTCAGGTCGCTTCGTCATAAGATAACTCCTTGCCATCAACCCGCGGATATGCCTTACATCGCGTAACGGTGCATACAGTAATGCCGCCGCTGTCTGAGCGAATTTGACTTCATCTATCTCTTAAGATAGAACACGGGAGCGCCTGATATAGGTTCCATCGTTGCCATTAAACACCACAGAGGTATCAAATCGAAAAGCGCCAGCCGCAGTAAAAGTCCCGTTCGGTTTCGTCGGGAGGACAGCCGAGGCATTCCGTTTTGATACGGGGGTCGATGGCGCGTGCGAATTCGGTGTATTCCACGATGCCGACCGATTTACAGGGAAACAGCGGCAGGTTCTTTCGCCTACGGGCCGATTGGACACGGCAATCGACCATTTTGAAGACGAAGTAGTTTTGAGTTTCTTCGGTGATAGTCTGCTCGTTGAGGAAAGCGTACAGGCGGAAACTGAGCGCATTCTTGAGGGCGTCAAGTCCGCCGTTCTGAGGGATTTTATGCCGCTCCATGATTCTTTTGGCTTCGATACGGGTGAATTCCGCCCAGGCTTCGGTATCGAGTTTGATGGCGGTTTTCATGTCGCATTCTTTTTCAACCGCCTGAAACCAGAGGCCATCATGGGCAAGCCAGTTTTTGGCAAAATCGACCAGCATCCCTTCGAGGGTTTCGCGGTCAACAGATTTCAAATGGGGGTTCATAGGCTCCTCGCCGCTTTCAATTCAATTTGGTCTGCCGGTTCTCGGTATCGCTCCGAGTCAAGGATGAGAACCGCGCAAAAAATCATCAGTATGTTGCGAGGGAATTTAGCAAAAAATCTTGTTGCATAAAAGAGGCAATTGGATAAATTCTTCTCTATGCGGAAAAAGAGCAGGTCAACCGAATATGGCGGTATCGAAATGGCGCCCTTGAGCCGTTTGTCGAACAATGAGAGACGGATGCGGCGGCTTATGTTTCGTCTGCTGCTGATAGTTTCCGTCCTCTTTATAGTCTATGCCGTTTTCGACAGCAACAGCGGCTTTATCCAGATTTACAAACTTAAGAAAGCGCAGAACGAACTGATTGCGACCAATCACCGGTTGCTGGTCAAACTGATGAATGCCGAAATCACCAAGAGAAGACTTCAAGACGATATCGGGTATCTGGAATATATCGCCCGCAGCAAGTACAACATGTCGCTTCCCGGCGAAGTAATCTATCGCATAACTGAATAGAGCCGATGCCCCAGGTTCGCTCCGAAGGGATCATCCTCAAAATCGTCAACTGGAAAGAGAACTCGCGGATTGTCACCTTTTTTACCGACAACGCCGGCAAACAGTCGATTATCGACCGGGGCGGGCGCTCCCTCAAGAGCAAACGGGGGCGGCTGCAAAGTTTCAGTCTTCTGGATATCGGATATTTCAAGTCGGAAAAATCGGGGACCGGATATCTGTCCGATGTTGAGCCGCTGGAGCAGTTCTCTTTTGAAAAAGAGGGGACTTTGGGACGTCTGGCCTTTGCCTCGGCGGCTCTGGAGATATTGAATGATTTGCTGGCGGAGGATGAGCCGCATCCGGAGTTGTACGACTTAACGGTTCAGTTCCTGCGGCTGGCGGATAGAGCGCCGAAGGGGGGATTATACGGTCTTTTTATCGCCTATTTTCTTAAGACTCTCTCCTATCTGGGGTATCGTCCGAATTTCGCCGGATGCGTTGCCTGCGGCAAAGGAAAAGAGGCGGTGTCGCTGAATAACGGCGTTACCGGTGAGCCTTTTTTTCTCTTTTCGCCGGAGCGGGGCGGGATAGTCTGCCTGTCTTGCCAAATGATGGGAGAGTATTATATTAGGCTTCAATTTGAGCATCAGGAGATGATTTACGGTCTGCAGACGGCGTCGCTGGCGGAAGCGGCGGCGGTGAAAGTACGGATGGATGACGGCGATGAGATTCTGGAGTTGTTGACGTCATTTTTCAAGTATCAGACCGAAGCGAAGGAGTTGAAGTCGCTGAAGTTTTTGGAGAAGTTGAAGAGAGTAGGTCGAAATCCTTCTTAGGTTTCGACATCCCTTCCGTCAGGAGTCGCCGGAGGCGGAATGGCGGCGTTAATGAGTGTCAGGAAGGGGTTCCTGACACCGCATAAATGTCAGGATCGCAGGGATTCTGACTTACAGGAGTAAAGCGAGATAGAGCGTCAGGTCTCGCCCGCCTGCGGCGGACCAGGACCTGACGAAACGTGACAGATAGTCATTTCCTTGCGGAAATGACGGTGTCGAAACCGCGAGGGTTTCGACCTACGAAGAGACTATGTCGAAACCCCCTACATCCCGCGGAACGGTACGAAGGGGGAATTTCGACCTGCGAAGAATGTAATTGATTATTGTATAGGATACTGAATGGCGAAGAAAAATCCTAATGACGACAAGATGGAGCGGCTGGTTTCACTGTGCAAACGGCGCGGGTTCATATACCCATCATCCGAAATCTACGGTGGATTGAACTCCTGCTGGGATTACGGACCGCTCGGGGCGGAACTGAAACGGAATATCAAGACCTTCTGGTGGGAGGCGATGACCGCCCGCCGGGATGATATCGAAGGGCTCGATGCCGCGATACTGATGCATCCGCAGGTCTGGGTGACCTCGGGACATGTGGCGGAATTTCATGACCCGCTGGTCGATTGCAGAAGTTGCAAAGCCCGTTTTCGCGCCGATGATGTCGCGGGGAAAAAGAATTGTCCCAATTGCGGGAATGCGACATTAACCGAGGCGCGTCAGTTCAATCTGATGTTCAAAACCTTTATGGGACCGGTGGAAGATAATTCAGCGGTGGTCTATCTCAGACCGGAAACAGCGCAGGGGATATATGTCAATTTTCTTAATGTGAAGAATTCATCGCGGCAGAAGATACCATTTGGGATAGCCCAGATAGGGAAAGCATTCCGCAACGAAATCACGCCGGGGAATTTCATTTTCCGGACGCGCGAATTCGAGCAGATGGAGATGTAGTTTTTCATACACCCGTCGGAAGATGAAAAGTGGTTCGAGTACTGGCGGCAGGAGCGCTGGAACTGGTATCTGGAGTTGGGGATAAAGAAGGAGAAGATTCGCTGGCATGAGCATGGGCCCGGGGAACTGGCCCATTATGCCAAGAAAGCGTACGATATCGAGTATGAGTTTCCTTTCGGCTGGAAAGAGTTAGAGGGGATTCATAATCGGACCGATTTTGACCTGTCGCGTCATCAGCAGGCGACCGGAAAAGATTTGACCTATTTCGACCAGCGGTTCACCGAGAAATTCATTCCCTATATAATCGAAACCTCGGCCGGATGCGACCGGACTCTTCTGACGGTGCTTATAGATGCCTACGACGAGGACCCCTCAAGAGGAGAGAAATCCTCCGTGCTTCGCTTCTCCCCCAAAATCGCGCCGATAAAGGCGGCGGTCTTCCCTCTTGTCAATAAGGACGGGATGCCGGAGATTGCCGAAAAGATTTTCCATGACCTCAAGAAGAAATTCAAGGTTTTCTATGATGATTCCGGGTCGGTGGGACGTCGGTACGCCCGGATGGATGAAGCCGGGTGTCCTTTCTGCATTACGGTTGACGGGCAGACGAAGGAGGATGAGACGGTGACGATTCGTGACCGGGACACGATGGTGCAGGAGCGTCACAAGATAGCGGAGTTGGAGGGGTATTTGGAAATGAAAATTGACTAAGTCGTACGCAGATGGTGACGGTCAAGACCTTTATGTAATCTTGGAGCGAATCCAAATGAACGGAAGAAGAGATGAATCACGATTGCGAAAGAAACTGCTGATTCAATTAGAACACCAATTCAAAGGTGTGAAAGTTGTTGAGAATGCTAACCTCATATACAAAGTAATTGTGCAGGAACAGAGCAAAGGTAGTCTCAGATTCGATCCAAACACCCCGAACGACCCTGGCAGAGGTCACTATGCATTTCAGACCGACCTGGCGCTGGTGAATAGCAGGAGCGGCATCCCTTTAGTAGTCATTGAACTGAAATCGCAACACTTGTCCACTCACGACGTCCTAACTTATTCAACCAAAGCGACGAGACATAAGGAAATCTATCCGTACATTCGATATGGGTTAGTGGTTGGGGGGATGGACGAAATCAGCAAAAAGTTCTTTACACATAATATGGGATTTGACTTTGCATTCGCATTGAAGAATCATAGCGATATTAACGTAAAGAAATTGGAGAAAATCCTAAAACTCCAGTTGAGGACTGCTCGAAAACTGTTGGGAATATTCACTCTTAGGAAAAAGACCACCGAATTCAATCAAATTGCCAGATTCAAATAAAACGAAGAACACAACCTACTTCATTCTTATAAATAAGAATGAAGTAGGAGTATTCGCCTGCTGTCAAATCATCAGCCAGAAATCGCGGGGGTAGAGACGGTAAATCTTGTGTTCGCCTTCGCTTGCCTTTATCAGGTTTTCCATCGAGGCAAACTGCGGCTCCGGTCCCAGAATAAAGAAGGAGCCATCGGGGGCATCGCCGGAAGGGATGCCGTACCCCACAAGAACCGGACCATAGACTTTATCGAGTCGCGCTTTCAGTTTGGTAAAGAGGTCGGGGTCGTTGCGAAGTTCCAAAACCTTTTCGCGGAATTTTCGCATTCGCTCCGGGGTATAACCATCGGCTAAATCAGCCGCCATCGCCGTGCCGCGCGACTCATAGGTCGAGGCCGCGCGGGAGCCATTGAATACCTGCGCGATGCAGTATTCCGCAATATGGGGGTTATCTTCCGGCGGTTCCAGCAGATTGACCACAAAACGCATGGTCTCGGCAATATCGGGGCAGCGCTCGGCGTAGTAGCCGACCCGTCCGCTCCGCTCACTGCAGGAGACGCCGTTGCTGTATGCCAGACCGGCGCCCCAGGTTTTCATGAAGAAAGAGTGTCCCCCGCCTCCGGAGTAGAATTTCCCCGCCAGAAGATTCAGCACCGATTCGGAGGAGGTGTCGTAAACATCGGCTATCTTTGACGAGAAAATGATAACGCCATTGCGGGTGTTGTCGTTGACCAGACCTACATAAAGCGGTTTGCCGCTTAGTTGCTCTCTCTCCTTAAGGCGGTTGATTACTCGCGGAGTCTCGGCATAACTTTGACGTACCGAACGACCGGCGCGGTCGAGTTTGGAAACCAGCAAGTTGAGTTTGTCCATGCCGGCACGACGGTCGGCGCTGTTGGAAATCATATACATTCGCGTGTTGTCGGTTTTCTGCAATGAAGCCAGAACCGATTGGAGAGCATCAAGCGTGACCTGCGGGTCAGTGAGAAGATCGCTTCTGATTTCGCGGCAGAGGTAATCCCAATCGCGGGCAAGAGTGGCATCGGGGATATCGATTAGAGAAGCGGTCAGGTTTTTCAGGATTACGGCGGATATATCCCGGAGATGCTCCGAACCGTTTAGAATTATGGAAAGAGTCCCGCCATATATTAAAGATTTCTCTTTCTGCTCCAGCGAAGTCAGCATCTTCTTAAGGTCATCACGGGACTTATCTTTTCCATAATGAGCCAGCGAGTCAAGGAGAGCGGCGAAGTCCTGACGGTCTTTTTCGGTGCCGGGGTCGGTGAGAAGCCAGCGGAGACGATGCAGGTGGTGAATCTTGGTTAAGAAGCAGTCGGCGCTCATGATAAGAGGATTATGCTGGTAGCGGTAGGCATAAGCGGGATAGTTGACCCAGTTTTCCTCGCTGCTTTTCATGGCGTTGCGGTACGACATCAGGTTCTGGTCGATGACATCAAGCATCCGCGGCAAGTTGTCTCGGCTGAGATATGGAGAATAGAGAGAAAGTTCCATCCATTTTAGGGCGTCCTGCAGTTCCCGAAAATTTCCGCCGGAGCCGGTCAGTTGCAGTTCGACCCGTCCGGTCAGATGATTGATATCGAATCCGGCGTTGAGGCGAAGGATTTCCTGGCGCTGGCGCTCTTTCATCTCATCGAACTTGACCACTTTTCCATTCTCGATAACGCCAATCTCGGTCAGGACCGTGGGAAGGTACGGGATATAGACAAGTTGTGCTTCAGGAATGACATCAAGTCGCATTGCCAACCCGACCGTAGCCGAAGTTATATTCTCGAAAGTGGAAGCAACCAGGGGGACATTGCCGGGAAGCATGATAGTCTCATAACTGAGTTGGTCATCGAGCGTCATGGGGGGATTTTCGATGAATTTCGGAAGAGTCGCCGAGGCTTCCAACGCCTGCAGTTCCGCGGTATTGCGGTCAAATTCTTCTTTATACTTCAGAATCGCCGCCTGCTCATCGGCAACGCCGTATTTCTTCTTAAAATCTTCAACATATCCGCTAATGCGGTCTTTTTTGGCTTCGGCTTCTTTCGCCAGAATCTCTTCGCTCGGCAGGGAACCGACCGCGAACGGCTTGACGGTCATCAGGCGCCAGCGCTCAATATACTTTTTCCAAAAATTGGCATTGCCGGCAAGAAGCGAATCGGCTAAGGCGAATTTCTCTTTCAGCACCAGCGATTTGCGGAAGCCCGGTTCTTTCTCGATAAATTCGAGATGCGAAACCCACCGTCCGCTGGGACCGCTGCGGAAACCGAACATCGGTGGAGTATTGAGATAATCCTCAATATTCCGCTTCCTTTGGCTCATCCGGCTCTTAACGCGACTGTTAAAGGCGAGCAAGGAGTCGGAATTATCGGCGAAATTGTAAATCCGCGCCGCTTCACTCATGATGATATTCCGGACGCTGTCGAGCATCTTCTCGGTGACATGTTCCGGGTTGACTCCGGCAAGGTAGAAGGCTATGGGATGCCCCGGGTCGCTGCTGGAGTATGCGGAAATGGAACTGCCGCCAATATCTATCTTCCTTTTTTCGGAACTGATGAAGTAGTCATAAAGGTTGGAGGTTGGTCCGCCGGCGAAAGTCTCCAAGAAAAGGTCGAGAAGAAAGGCTTCGCTGTTGTCATATTCGAGGTCAGCGGGCCAGGAGAACAGCATATGTGCCGGCTCTTTCGGTTTGCCGGGGCAGTTAATGACTTTTATGGCGCCGACCGGTTCGGTTTTTTGCGGCGCGGGGAAATCGTATCCGCTGATATTGGGATAGGCGCTGGAGTCGGGAAAATTTTGGCAATTCTCCAGAATTTTCGACATCTCTCTTAAAAAGAGATCAAGTGGAATATCGCTCGGGATGGAGACAATCACACCCATATTGGACAGATGATAATTCTCTTTGATGAATTCCCGCATATCCTGCGCGGTCATTGCTCGAATATCATCGGGGTCGCCGCCTGCAATATTGGCGACGGGATGGTCCGGTCCGTAAAGCATCTCATCCATCACACGGAAGTGGTAGTACCACGGCTTCTCAAAAGCGCTGACCATCTCGGTGTAAACGGTCCCTTTTTCATCCAGCGAGTAGGAGCCGTCTTCATTCTCAACAACGCCGATATGGCAGACCTCGCGGCGGATTTCTTCATCGGTGAAGTCGGGATGGAGAAGGGCTTTCAGTTTGGCTTCGAATATCTGATA
Source organism: Ignavibacterium sp. (assembly GCA_020724775.1). GTDB lineage: Bacteria > Zixibacteria > MSB-5A5 > GN15 > PGXB01 > DYGG01. The sequence goes on from DYGG01000009.1 coordinate 29,422, forward strand.
GAAAGTCTCCTCACCGGCGGTGGTATGGAAATGATAACAGGTGCGCAACTGTTGAGTGTAGGCGGAACTGTTGCCGAGCGCCATATCCTCGAGCGCGGAGACATATCGTCCCAGATTCCCCTTACCCAAAAGGAGATGCTCGCAAGTATGGGGCTCACCTTTGTCCCATTTCGGGGCAGATTTGACCCAGAAGAACGCCTGCGGCACCGACTGAATCTGTAAGAGGTCAACGATGAATCCGTATTTATTGGAGATGAAACGAGCCCCCATCGCTTTGCCGACACTATTATCGTACAGGTTGGCGACTTTGAAGCCTTCGAGCGATTGCCCCGGGGAGAGTTTCTCCAGGGGGCTCTCGGCGGCGACTGCAATCGATAAGAGGATGGAGAGCGCCGCAAGGAAACGGAGATGCTTGAAAACTGACATTTTGCCGATGATCCTTTCCTGCAAATTAAACTTGCTTGATAATAATACATTAATTTACGGATGGCGCAACCGGTTGATTCAAAATAATCACAGGGGTAGAGATATAGAATAGTTGCATTCGATTCTGCTTGCCTAATCGGGATTAATATATATTATAAAAATTAGAGGAGCTAATTTTGGATTCCGGCTTCGGGGGCAAGAGATGGAGGAATATGGATTATACTCGAGATAGATTGCTTCGGGAAGCGGAAGAATTTATGGCGCTCGCCGGCTCATCAAGCAGCCTGGAGGTTGTGCGCGAACGGCTTTTCAGCCGGGTTACGCGATATCAATTCGATGTTTTTGACGAGAGACATCTTCCGACAATAAACAATATCGTTCGGGTTCGCGACTGCGCCCGGGCGATGCGCTCCATACTGAGGATTCAGTCAGACCGCATGGCCGGTTTCAGTGTCACGCGGGCACTCATGGATATCAGCAACGGCAAGCCGCGTCCCGACCTGGGGCCGGGATTTTATGCCGAGTTGATTCATATGGTGCAAGGGATGCAGGGACGCGGCCCGGGACGGGCGCCGTCAGACTTTGTCCGTCGGCAGAAATTGGCCGGGCAACGCGCCGCTATCGCCCGCTCCCGCGAACTTGACCGAGTCTGGAAAAAGGTCGAGGCTTTCATGGCGCGGTACCATCATGGGCTGGAAGAATCCACTATTGAAGTACGGAACAACCGGAGAGATAAGATTCGCGCGACTCTGGGCGGAACTCTAAAGGAATGGTATGACTGGCGCTGGCAGGTGAAGAAGGTCGTCAAGGATATTGGTCTTCTCCGGAAACTGGTTCCGCTGAGTGAAGAAGAAGAGGTGAACATCGCAGCGGCTTTGAAGGCTCGTCTTCCCTTCGGAGTAACTCCTTATTATCTATCTCTGATGGACAATCGGGGATTTGACCGCGCCGTTCGCGCGCAGGTTTTTCCGCCATCGGATTATGTCGAGATAATGGGGGCAAACCGGGGCAAAAGAGAGTGCGCTTTTGATTTCATGCTGGAGCAGGATACGTCTCCAGTGGATTTAGTAACGCGGCGGTATCCTTCCATCGTGATATTGAAACCGTATAATACCTGCCCGCAAATATGCGTTTACTGCCAGCGGAATTGGGAGATCGATAGCGCCATGGCGCCCGGTTCGCTGGCGCCGTCACAGAAAATCAAGCGGGCGCTGCGATGGATTAAGGGGCATCCGGCAATTAACGAAGTCTTAATAACCGGCGGGGATCCGCTGGCGCTAAACGACCGGACAATCGAGGCAATTCTCAAACAGGTGTCGAAGATTGATTCGATTGAGCACATTCGTATCGGCTCGCGCACTCCCGTGACCATACCGATGCGCATCACCCCGCAACTGATGGCTATGCTCAGGAAATATATTTTCCCTCTGAGGCGAACGATTTCGCTGGTAACCCATATTGAACACCCCTATGAGATAACGCCGGAACTGGCGACGGCGGTGAATATCTTGCGCAATGCGGGAATCCCCATCTATAATCAGCAGGTGTTTACTTTTTACAATTCCAGGCGATTCGAGACCGCACTTTTGAGAAGGCTGCTGCGAAGTATCGGAGTGGAGCCTTATTATCTTTTCAACACCAAAGGCAAGAGTGAGACTCGTCAATATATCGTGCCGATAGCGCGGCTGCTTCAGGAGGTGAACGAAGAAGCCCGTCTTCTGCCGGGCCTGAGCCGGACCGATGAGCCGGTATATAATGTTCCGGGACTGGGGAAAAATTATCTGCGGGCAAGGCAGCATCGCGACCTGGTTTCGATTCTGCCGGACGGCTCCCGGGTATATGAATTTCATCTCTGGGACCGGAATCTGGCGGAAAGGAAAAATTATGTCGGTATTGACGCCTCCATATTTTCCTATCTGGAACGTCTGAAGGAGACAGGCGAGGATATCGAGGAGTACGAGACCATCTGGTATTATTATTGACCATGTCCCCGCGCGGTCAGACGGCGCCACTATCCTGAACCCTAATCTGATAACTTTCAACAAAATACGCCATTCTTTCTGAAGAAAGTTCAATAATATTTCGCCTCAAATCTGCCGATAATCTTATGGTACAAGCGTACCATTTGGTTTTTGTTATGCAGGAAAATCTTTCAGAAGAACTGATTCAGGAAATTTCCCGTATCCTTTTGGATTTGACCAAGATAGTCAAAATCGTCTCAGTCTATCCGGAAAATAATCCAATTCCGACTAAACTCAAAGAATCATTCAGCGAGCGGTTTTCTGACCTGATAAAAGATAATCGGGGGCTACATTTCCTTATTCAGCAGGGGGAAATCAGATTCGGCAGTCAGGTGGTCTATAAGGATAATTCCCCCGAGGACTCCTTGGCGGCGATTTTTCATAATTCGGGGATAACCGAGATTTCCTTCTCCCCTCCCTTCGGATACGACGAAAGCAACCGTTTCTTCCGGGTGATGAAAGCCTTTATTAACCGGGAGAAAGGAGCCGGCGACCTGGTGACTCTGTTCTGGCAGGAGAATATCCCCGGGTTTGACTATGCCACGGTTGAAGATGTCATCCTCAGGGAATATGATGGCGGAATGCTGGTGCAGACCTCAATGGAGAGAGAGGAGACGTTTGTCCGCGGCGGCGCCGATGATGAATCGGGGAAAGTTATCTACGGCAGGATTTTTTTGCCGGATGACTCCGGGGAAATACCTCTTTCAGGTGACAAGTCATCTGATACCGGTCAGACAGCGGTCGCGACCGGGCGGAAAAAAGCGGGTGGTTTCGCCTTCACGGATATGCTGGCGGAGAAAAGGATGGGGCTTTCCCCTCTGCCGGCAGCGAAGAAAAGCCCCCTTCCCGACACTGCCTTGATTTTGAATGATGCCTTTACATTGGGGGAATCGGAGCGGGAGAGAATCAACGAGATTCTTCGGAGCGACGGAGAATCTGACGAATTTGGCTCCACGATAGAACTGATAAAGGAGATAAATCGCCAAGAGACAGAATTCCAGGAATTCAATGAAGCGGTCACACTGGTGGAAAAACTTCAGTCGGAATTTCTGCAACTGGGGAATCTGAAAGCGGCGGGGGAACTTCTGAATTATATGCGGGAGTTAGCCGAGGTTGCTTCGGACGAGCGGCGTCGGGAACGATTGCGGCGGGCGCTGGCGCTGGCGGCAAGCAAAGAATCACTCAGCGGTTTGGCTGAGGCGTTGAATCAAGCGCCCGATATCGCCCTGGAGGATGTGGAGAATTATCTGAACCTGTTCGGTTGGGAGGTGCTCGCGGCGGTCACTGACCTGCTGGGAGAACTGGAGCATCGCCATCATCGAGAAGCGCTCTGCAACTACCTGACTCGAACCGGCGCGGAGCATATCGACCTGATTTCGCGCGGGATATTTGATCGACGCTGGTTCGTGGTGCGCAACACGGTTTCCATCATGGCCGGCATCGGGAGCGACCGGGCTTTTTCCTATCTGGAAAAGGCGATTAATCACGAAGAGAAGCGCGTGCGGCAGGAAGTGATAAAGGGGCTGGCGCGTCATTCAAATAAGAAGGCGATAGGGCTTCTCTTGAAAATGGTCTGGGATAAGGATTCAGTGGTTGCTCAGGAGGCGCTGGAAGCGGTCATTGCCCGCGGGGAAGAAGCTCTGGACGCCGTTACCAGCATGATAAATGATGACCGCTTCAGCAGTCTTCCCGAGGGAGTCCAGGAGAATCTGTTCATCATATTCTCGCAATTGGGAGGGGAAAATGCGGTATCATATCTCGCCACGTTGATACCCCGCTGGGGGCTGGCTTCAAACCAGTCAAAGCAGTATTACATGCAACTGGCGTTCAAGGCGCTGGGATACAACAGTTCCGAAAAGGCGGAAAAGATTCTCCTGGGGTACAGCCATTCCTGGAATAAACGAGTGCGATATCTGGCAAAAGAGGCGCTGGTGAATAGACGTCAGGTCAAGTACGGAGGCAACCTATGACGACCAAACCCATGGTATCGGAGAAGGAACGTCTCGAACTGGCCGGACCCGAAGAACTGGCGCTGGTCAATGCCTTTTTCGTGATGTTAAAGACGGCCCAATATGTTGACAGCAATAATGCCACTTTTCAGACACAATCGGCTAAATTCTATTTGGCATTCCGCCGGATGGCCGATGAACGGGGGCGAGTATCGATTAAGATAAGCGACGGCAGAATATTTGTCTGCGATAGACTGGTCAGATTTGACAGTGACGGACTGGTGCGGGCAAGGATTGTCAGCGATGTCTGGCAGAGTCTGGGGATTGGCGGGGTCGCCTTTGATGATTCCCTGGATAACCGTCAGATCGACAAGTTCGTGCATCTGGTGGCAACGATAAAGTTGACCGAGCGCGACCATAACCGGATTGCGGAGAGGCTGCGGGAACTGGGTATCGAAGGGATTACACTTTTCGGAATGGAGCAGAAAACACCGCAGCCGCTTCTGACGGCGGAGAAGCGGTCGTTTCTGCGCCGGGCTGCCCGCGCAACGTTTTTCCGGGCTATTTCCGTGGTCGAAGATGTCATGGCGCAGGCGGCCGAGGACAAAGAAGTTGACCTGAGCAAAGCCCGCCGCGTGGTGCATTCTTTAATCGACCAGATTGCCGAGGATGAATCATCCCTGATAGAACTGACCTCCATCAGAGATTTTGATGAATATACTTTCGCCCATTCAACCAATGTATGCGTCTACGCCCTGACCATGGGGGTGCGGCTGGGAATGGACCGGCAGCGGCTTTCTGATCTCGGCTTTGCCGCCCTGTTCCATGACATCGGCAAAATCAAACTGCCGGGAGATTTGATTCGCAAACCGGATGCCTTTGACGAAAACGACTGGGCTCAGATGCAGCGACATCCGTTACTTGGCGCCAAGACGATTCTGAGGAATCTGAAATTCGACAGAAATGTGGCGCGAGCGGCATTGGTGGCGTTTGAGCATCATATCAATGAAGATTTCACCGGTTATCCGGCATTGACGGCGCGCCGGCCGACTAACTTCTTTTCCAAGATTATCGCTCTGGTGGACACCTTTGACGCCCTTACATCGGGACGAGTCTATATGAAAAAGGCAATTCCGCCCGATGAAGTGCTCCGCAAGATGATGTACCAGATGAACATCAAGTTCGACGCCTTTCTGCTCAAGATGTTTGTCAGCATTATCGGGATTTACCCTGCCGGCACCCTGATTCTTCTTTCAACGGAAGAGTTAGCGGTGGTGGTGCAGAATAATCCCGAAAATCTGGCGCGTCCGGTGGTCAAGACTGTCGGCGACCGTAAGGGACCGCATACGGAGTATTTGACAGTGAATCTGATGCTGGTGGAAAACGCCGAGCGGAAGATAGTCCGGATTATTGACCCAAAGAAATACGGCATTGATATAAAGAGCATTCTTCTTTCCGACAGGTAGAACTGGCCACCCCGGCAGTCTCCCCCGGGGCGCCTTATAATCATATTGATTCTCAGAAATTCAGTTGCAGGTTGGCGGCTATGCCGCCGTCAGGATGGGGCACAAGGTCAAACGAGATACGTTTTTCGTACTGGGGGAATTTCGCCAGATGGGCATCAACATAGGCATCAAACATGGAAAGAAAAATGGTTGTTCCGAGATACCACGAAAAGCGGTTGCGCTCGTTTTTGGCTTCCAGGAACTTGTTGAAGTAATATTCTTTAACGACAGTATTGGCGGCGGCATCAAACTTCTCCCGGGCGGCGGAAGTTTTCTGCGAGTAATGAATCAGGGTAACGACAAGGGAGCCTTCCAGCGCCATAAAGATTCCGGCTTTGACATATTTTTTATTTCCCAACTGCCCCCAGCCGGGCACAAACATTGATTTGAAGAGAGCCACAGTTGGGTTCTGGGTCCGGCCGCTGTCCACCGGGAGATTGACATAATATCCGCCGCTCTGGAAGTCGCGCACTGCCGGCTGTTCCGGTTTTTCCTGAGATTTTAGATGTCCGGGAGTAAGGAAAGCGATTAGAAGAAGCGATATTGAAAACAGACGCCGCACAGCATTTCACTCGTCAACAGCCGACTCTTTTGCCGGTCGCGCCTCCAGGTCAAAGAGCCTGATTTTCTTCTCAAAAACTTCAATGGCGAGCGACTCCGATTTTACCGGGAAAATTTCGCCGTCCAGGTAGAGATTTTTCCCCTGCATTGGAGTCAACAGAATCTTGTGGCCACGATAAATTCTGATTTCATCGGAGTAGATATATTTCTTTTTGAATATCATTCTGATATAACCGGAGAGAATCGCTTTGCCGTCGCCGACATCAAAGATAACTTCGGCCTTCCCGTCATCATCAAGGGAGGCGCCGGTCATAGGCAGACCGAGAGTGTAGGTCAGGAGGTTAATATTAAGAAGCCGGGGAGCGATGTCGAACTGGAAGGCATCCATCTTAATCGAAATGGGGGTCTGCTGAACCCGCGCCGCCGCCTGGGAAGCATAGCGGGACCAGGTGATTCCAAAACGGGGGATTCGCCTGGTCCCGATTATTTCATTAAGTTCCGGAATCAAGCCGAGGGCAAGCGAACCGAGGACCAATTTGCCGTCAACCAGGGCATGGTCAATGCGGCGGGCTTTTCCGGACAAGATATGTTTAATCGCCCTGTCGCTGTCCGGCTCTCCGTAAAGGGACTTATATATATTGTTGAATTTCCCCAGCGGATAGATTCCAAGGATGGGGGAAAGTCGGGCAAGATGCTGCGCCACCAGGTTAACGGTGCCGTCGCCGCCGCAGGCAATTACTCCCTCCGGATGACGGTTCACCGCCTGACGGACTTGCGCCGAGGCATTGGCTGGAGAATCGGCATCGATAAGATGATATTCCCGATTCGCCTTTTTAAGGTCGGCGATAAGGCTGTCGATTTTCCTGGGGTGGTAACCGAAGGCGGCTTTGTTGACGACCAGATAAAGAGTGTTTCGGTTCGCCGGGCGAAAACGCTGATATTGGTGCCGTCGGTATGTCATCTATCCCGCTATCAGTTTGACTTTCCTGTCCACAGGTTTACTATTTTACTCGAATTTCTGCAGTTCCATTCTGACCACTTTCATGGTGTCGGCGGCGCGGAAGATCTCAAAAAGGACCGGCAGATGTCTTTCATCTTTGCTGAAGTATGTATAGGAGATGGCGGTGGGGTCGCTGCTAACCAGTTGGTAGCAGGAAAATGTTCCGGCGGCGACGGTTACATCCTGCTCGGCGGCTACGGAGTCGATATCTTCGACGGCGTTGAAAGGCATCCCGTTGAAAGTCAGCAGGTCAACCTCATTATATTTCTTGACGGCGCCCAGTTTGAAATCGAAGTCACGGGCGGCAAGAATGGTGCCGACGCTGGTGGTGAGATTGTCACTCATCGGGATTTTCCCGGGCGGGGCGTAGCGGGGAACATTGGAACTGATATCAACGGAATCGCCCCGGGCAACAGCGCTGAGACGAACGGTATCGGTACCAAGTTGCGCTTTGGCTTGCTCCGGAAATTTCAGCAGGTTTTCCGAGGAGGCGAAACGAAGGCTATTGCCGTTGTATTTCTCCTGTGAATTGATAGTAATCTGCTGCATCGGGATTTCGAAAGTCTGGTTGACGCTGAAGACCGGACTGGCACCGCCGGACTTGCTAATCTCGACTGTGGTTGAGGCTTTCATTTCAACCGGGACATAGGTGGTGACTTCGTAATAGAGTTTTTCCGATTTGCCGTCGGGCCAGGCCGCCAGAAAATCGCCCGCGGCGGCCGAAAGAGCAAGAAGCATTATACAGGCAAGCCTGATGAACATTTATCCTCCTTGGGAGTTGTTGGTTCTGACGGTAAATACCGAAATAACCGCCAATTTGCAAGCGGTTTATTGAAAGGAGCCGACCCAGGAAGCCAGAAATTCGGTGTGAGCCGGGCTGTAGCCGACCATCCCGATAAGTTTTCCCTGTCTTAAACCGACGGCGGCGCGGCCGTAAAAGTCATCATATATGACAAAAGAAAGTCCGCTGTCGTACGGAATCGTATCCGGCGCCGCCTCAAAACTCCCGATGGCTCTGGCATATTCCGACCAGCGAAGAAACTTTCCACCCGATTCGTCGGTGGTCAAAAATAAGATCGCGGTATCCGGCTCCAAAAAGAAGTCGAGAGCGTACACTTTCGGCAGGAATTTATGACCGAGGAAATCGGCGGCGTAATATCTGTCAGTCAAGCCGATACGATTAGGCACCGGGAATAGAAGGAAAGGATTGGGACGGCTGGTGGCGCCGGGAAGAGTATCATTTATAGCCCGTGCAACCCGCGCCAGCGCATCGGCGGTCATCTCTGATTCATTGTAACCCATCAGGTCCACCAAATAGACTCCCTTGACAAAAGTCAACTTCATTGGCGTTGAATATCCCTCTACACCCAGAGTTACCAAGGTTGGATTCTCCGGTCGGCGGACAGAGTAGATACCGTAGGCGTCGGTCGGCGTGGCGAAGCGATAGATATCGGCGACCAGGTGAAAGGTGTCCCGGGCATATTCCATTGATGCCAGTTCAACGAAATTGTAACTTTGGTACAACTCGGCCCCGCCGGGGATATATTCCCAGAGAGCATTGCCCTTATATATCCGGGGCTGGTCGTTCCGGACCAGATCTGTTGCAGGAATGGAATCGGGCAGGAAATTGGCTGCCCGGATGGCAGGGTCATCAGATTCGTCATCGGAGCAATTGAAAGCCACCGGTAAAAGAGCCGTTAAGATGAGTATCAGCATTAACCCTTTTTTCATACATTTCCTCGCAAATTGTACTGCGGAATCTCTTTTTTCTTCTTTAGCAACATCTGGTTATCAGAGGAACGAGACTCGCCGACCGAAGTGATATAGATTGCCGCTTTATCTTTGACCGGGCAGGCAAACTCACAGGCACCGCACCCGGTGCAATGCTCCGGGTCAACATACGGCTGCTTTACAGTCACCGCTTCACCGCGACTATTATACACTGTTTCCTCACGAAGGTAAATAGACTTCGGGGAGGTCGGGCACCACTCCTCACATACGATGCAGGGGCGGGCCATCGCCCAAGGGAGGCATCTCCCCCGGTCGATAAAAGCGGTGCCAAGACGGTTGGGGGGCGTTTCTTTATCTCCTACCTTTTCTTTGAGGGTCAACTCCACAATGGCGCCGGTGGGGCAGACCTGTCCGCAGAGCGTGCAGGAGGGCTCGCAGTAGCCGATGCGGGCGATAAGCAGAGGCGACCAGATACCCTCCAGTCCCGATTCCATAAAAGTGGGGTGCAGGGCGTTATTGGGGCAGACTCGCATACACTGACCGCAACGAATGCAGCGGGCAAGGAAGTCGCTTTCGGAGACCGAGCCGGGAGGTCGAATCAGATAAGGATTGGTATTGGCGGCAAAGGCATCGCCGGAGCGAAAGAGAGGATATAGGGCCGCTCCCCCCGCAAGGGAGGCAACCACTTTCCGGCGGGAGATATCAATTTTAGCGGTGCCCGCAGGATTGGATTTGGAGACCTCCTGCGAGGGGAAGAATTTGAATGACAACGCCTGGGTGGGACAGACACCCTGACAGTTGAGACAGAGATGGCATTCCGATTGGCGCCAGACCGCGCCGATATCGGGGTTGTCCGCTCCTTGACAATGAAGCAGACACTCGTTGCAGTGATTGCAGGCCGATTCTTTCTTCTCCAGACCAAAAAGGGCAAACCGTGAGAATATCCCCAGCATGGCGCCGAGGGGGCATATCCCGCGGCACCAGAAGCGGGTAAAAATCCGATTGAGAACTATGATAGCGATAAAGAAACTACCGATGGTCAGGATAGTGTGAAAGTGCATTTTTCTAAAAGTAAGAAGGAGAGGAGCAAGAAGGTCGTAAAGGAACTGGGCGGCCGCTGTCAATGGGGGGACGCCCAATGATTTTATCCACCCTGTGACGCCATCGGCAGAGGTATGTATGACCGGAAGAATCACGGTGCCGATAGAGCGCGCCAGAAGCGGCAGCGGGTCAAGCAATCCCACCTGCAGAGTGCCCATCAAAGCGGCGGTAAGGAAAAAGAAGAGTATGTAATATTTGATTCGCTGGTACCTCTTGTAGCGATTGGAATCCATCTTCTGTTTTCCTTTGCGCTTAATTCTTTCGGAGGGGATTTCCGAAATCCAGTGGTTGAGCGTTCCCAGCGGGCAGACCCAACCGCAGAAGAAGCGACCGATGAAAATGGTGGGAATCAGGATGACCAGTGACCAGAGTAGCCCTTTATAGACGGTGCCATTTGCCAGAAGAGTTCCCAGCGCCGTCAGCGGATCGAACTCAAGAGCGATAGAAACGGGGTATGGCAGACGAATTTCATGAGGGTCAGCGGGATTGAAATTAGCCGAAAAATTGGTCTTAAGAATCAACCAGAAGAAGACGACAAAGAAAATTATTTGCGATGCCCGGCGGAGGTTTCTGACAGTCGCAATAGTCATCAGAGGATTTCTTTATAGCCGGCAGAACGGTAATCGATTTTACCCAGACCTCTTTTCTCGGCAAGAACAATATGCCCCACTTTTTCTCCGGTAAGCGACATAAATTCGGCGCCCCGGGAATCGGCGGCGACCTGGTCGGTAGAGCAGATGACGGAATCGGCAATAAGGACGTCATCCAGCGACCCGCCGGTGGGACCGTTGCGAAAGAGAACGCGGGTGGCATCGACCACGATCAGGGTAGGACGGAAATAGGCGGCTAAATCGACTATCGACTGGTCAATACTTTGATGCAACTGATGTCGTCGTCCGCCCAAAACGCCGTAGAGGTTTTTCATTCCGATGGTGCAGGCTGAGAGGGAATGATGTTTCACGATCGGCATATTGATGAATCGGTCGGTTTCGATAAAGTATTTCAGCACAGGCCATTCGGTCAGAAGTTCCCCCTGAAGGTCGATATTGAGCAGGTCCTTGTCGTCTGGCAGAATAACTTCGGCGCCCGCTTTTTCCGCGCTATCTCTTATGCCGGAACGGAGGAAGCAGCGCCGCGGGTCATGACAGGTAATATCGGTAACAATAACCCGGGAGGCGTTGGCTTCTTTGCAGAGACGAACCATCTCTCCGACCAGAAGGGGATTGGTGTCGGCGGCCTGTTCGGGAGTCCGGTCCCATCCGATATTCGGTTTTATGGTCACCCTCTCCCCCGGCTTGACAAACCTCTTGATTCCCCCGATGGCATCGAGCGCTTTATTCAAAGCGGCGACATGATCGCTGTCTTTCGCCAGAGTTAATCCGGGGTAGGTTGAATCGGCGGCGATGCCAAACTCGGTTGTGCCGGAAAGATGAGGATGATAATTGAAGGGGTCACGATTATGGAAAAAGGCTCCGACCGCGCCGGTTGCCGCCGCAAAGGTGAGCGCCTGCCCGGACTTTTTTAAGAACTCGCGACGTTTCATACAGACCTTATAAAATATACAGGATGATGATAACGGAGGCAAGCCAAAGAAGAACGTCAATCAAAAGCGGCAGGTCGGTCAGAAGCAGAGTTGTCGGGGAACCGCCCTGTTCTTCTTTGTGCACCAGATAGAGGTAGCGGAAAATTCCATAAATTACAAAGGGAATAGTGACAAAGAGGTACGGGGTATGCAACTTATCCTGTACTTCATGGGACATGGTATAGAAGAGGTAAGTGACGACCGTGGAAGCGGTAACGACGCCGATAAGTTGGTCCAGGAGGTAGGGGGAGTATTTCTCAAGAATTTGGCGGTGTGAAATAGCGCTATCCTGCAGAAAGGTTAGTTCATGGCGGCGTTTGCCAAGCCCGAGGAAAAGGGCGAGGACAAAAGTAGTAATCAGGAGCCATTCGGAAAAGACAACCTGAATGGCAACTACCCCGCCATAAGCGCGCAGGACAAAACCGGCAGCGATAGTCATGACGTCAATTATGACAACATTCTTCAAAATAACGGTATAGAGGATATTAAGGGCCAGGAAAGCCAGGGAGACCGTTAAGAACGGTTGACTGATAACAAGAGCGAGCACGACCCCGGCTCCGGCAAGAATAAAGGCAGCGATGATTGCCGTTGCCGACGAGACTTTACCGGAAGCAATGGGGCGGTTTTTCTTGAGAGGATGTATTTGGTCGCGTTTCCGGTCTATCAAATCGTTAAAGACATAGACCGCCGAGGAAAGCAGACAGAACGTTACAAAAGCCAGCAGGGCGTTCTGCAAGAGCGGCGGAGTTTCCGCCTTGCCGGCGAAGATGAGACCGGCGAGAACGACACCGTTTTTAATCCAGTGCGAAGGGCGAATCAGTTTTATTATGTCAGCAATCATTTGACGCCCATTTCTTGCCGAGTATCGGTCGCGCCCGGGAGAAGTTTGCTAAGTGGCCCTGTTATGAGGGGGCGAGTTGCTGGCGGCTGCGGCTTTTCCCTCGAAAATTCGCTTGAGGATTATCCCGAAGAGAAATAGGAGAATAAAGGCGACCATAAAAACAGAAGCGCCCATGATGGAATGGAGCGGCTCGGCGGTGACATTGGCATCGGAAACATAGACAATAATGCCGGTGGCAAAGACGCGGAAGACGTTGCCGCAGACCGCAATCGGGATGGTGGAGGCAAACAGAATGACCTTGGCAAGGAGAGATTTTTGTGTCATATAGGCATAAATCGCGCCCAGCGCCAGAAGCGACATCATGGAGCGCATCCCAGAACAGGCTTCGGCCACTTCCAGGGATTGATTGGGCAGATGAATCATATTCCCCTGACGGATAGCCGGCATCCCGATTAAATTGAGAATCGTACCGGTAACTTTGCTTGCCAGAAGTTGCATGGGGAAGGTCGCGGAATAATAGAGAACGTATGGTATCGGAATCATGAAAACCAGAAAGAGAATCTCAAACCAGGCGCGGCGAATAATGTTATTACCAAAGAAGTACAGGGTCATTCCGAATATGGTGACCACCAGAGAAAAGCGAACCGTGAAATACTCCGAAGCCCCGTTGCCAACGACAAAAAGAATAATACCGGCAAGAATGAAGAAAATGCCGAGTCTGTTGGGGGTGACGTCAAGCGCCGCCAGTTCCTGACGTTTTCTCCAGAGCAGATAACCGGAGATTACGGGGATGAGAAAGCCATGGGAATAATTGCCGTCACTGCTCCAGTCTTTGACCAGGTCTATGATGACGGGAAGATATATAAGCAGCAGGACGGCCGCCGCTACCAGAAAGAGAGTCTTGTTTACAGTTCCCGGAGGTTTTGTTTCCATCTTTGCCTGAATATAATTTAAACCGGTAGTTTTAAGTAATATATTTTTGGGGCGCTTTTTAATCTATTTTCGGCGAAATGCGGCGACATTTTACATCCAATTACGGCAGTGATGATGGGCCTGGTCGCGACCGGCTCGAGATTATACGGCGACAATATATGGTGACATAGAGAGGCGACTTTAGTACCTTGTCGGCGTGATTCAGAATAATGTATCATTTTACTTTAGGTGACGTATTACTGGGAAGCGACCTATGAAAAAAATCCTCTTTGTTTGCACCGGCAATTCCTGTCGCAGCCAGATGGCGGAAGGATTTGCACGACATTTTGCCAACGGCAGGTTTGAAGTTCGTTCGGCAGGGATATTCCCGACCGGTATTCATCCGATGACCATCGAGACGATGAAAGAGGTGGCGATAGATATATCGGGGCACTCCTCCACTATGCTATCATCGAGTCTGTTGGAGTGGACGGATTATCTGGTCACATTATGCGGTTCCGCCCGGGAGCGGATACCGCCGGTGCCGCCGCATGTGACCGACCTTCACTGGGATATCGAAAACCCGGACATACTTTATACTTCAGATGAAGACCGGCGGCGGGAGTTTGCCCGAATTCGAGATGAAATAGGTCGGCGGGTGGCTAACTTGCTGGAGAAAATTGAAATAGGAGAGATATGAAGAAGCGGATGATTATCAACTGGTTTTTGGCATGGGCGCTGGTGGCGACCGGGGCGTCGGCGCAAACGGAAATGCAGATTCCGGTTCAGCAATTCACTCTGGAGAACGGGTTAACCTTTCTGGTTGTGGAGCGTTCCACGGCGCCGGTCTTTTCGGGGTTTATTTGTGTTTCGGTGGGCTCGGCTCACGAGATAACCGGCAACATCGGCACGGCTCATCTCTTGGAGCATATGATGTTCAAGGGTTCCCAGAATATCGGCACCACCGATTTTGAATCGGAAAAAGTTCTTATGGCGAAGGAAGATTCCGTCTGGGTAAGAATAGACGAAGCGCGACGTCAGTTGCCGTATCTGAGGATAAACCACCCGGAGAAGGTTGCCGAGCAGGAGAGATACATTGAGACGCTGCAGTTGCTTCTTGATTCCCTGGCTCAAGCCAGTTCGCAATATGTTATACAGAATGAATTTGACGGGATATATACCCGTCATGGCGCCGCGGAATTTAACGCCAGCACCGGCTACGACCAGACCAACTATTACGTATCATTGCCGTCCAATCGCCTCGAACTCTGGTTTGCGATGGAATCGGACCGGCTGAAGAATCCGGCTTTCCGGGAGTTTTTCACGGAGCGCTCCGTGGTGAGCGAAGAAAGGCGTCTTTCCGTGGAAAACAATCCCGACACGAAATTGTATGAGCAGGTAATCGGAGCGGCATATATGGCGCATCCTTACAAGATATTCTGGGAGTGGCAGTCGGAAGTGAACAATCTGACCCGTCAGGACCTCCAGAACTTCTTCCGCAAATACTACATCCCGCAAGAAATGACGGTGGCGATTGTCGGCAATGTCAAACTGGCGGAAGTAAAAAGGCTGGCGGAGAAATATTTCGGCGTTATCCCGCGGGGGACTCTGCCGGAACCGATTTATACTGAGGAGCCGCCGCAGACCGGCGAGCGGAGAATCGATGTGAACTATGAGTCCTCGCCGGCGCTATATATCGCCTTTCATAAAACGGCATTTGATTCGCCGGAGGAACCGGTTTTTCAGATTATCCAGCGGTTGCTCGGAGACGGCCGGACGTCGCGTCTATATAAAGCACTGGTGCTTGACAAGCAGGTCTGTCTCGATATTTCCGTGGGGGAATTTCCCGGCGGTGAATTGGGAAGCGAAGACCCCGGTCTATTCCTGATATTCGCCTATCCCAAAGAAGGGGTCAGCACGGCGGAAGTGGAAAAAGGGGTGTACGAGGAGTTGGAAAAACTCGCCGCGACTCCGGTGGAGGAAAAAGAACTGACCAAGATAAAGAACCGGATAGACGCCGATTTTATTTGGGGCTTGCAGTCCAATATTGGGCTGGCGGGTAGGCTGGCATCGACAAAACTTCAAGCGCAGGACTGGCAATATCTGCTCCGTTTTCGCGACAAACTGAAGCAGGTAACATCGGATGACATAATGGCAACAGCAAAGAAATATCTTACCAGGGAGAATCGCACGGTGGCGACTTTGATTCCCAAGATGACCGGGGAGGAAAAATGAAACGGCTTATACTTTTGTATTTGGTATCAGCAGTTCTGTTGACCGTGAGCGCTACGGCGGAGAACCCGCGCGATATGCGTTTTCCCCCGCTCAAATTTGAGCCGCCGGAGCCGGCGCGGTTTGTAACCGATAACGGCATAATTGTCTATTTTCTCGAGGACCATCAACTTCCGGTCATTACTGTCGCGGCCCTGTTCAAAGGAGGAAGCGCCTATGACCTGTCGGATATCTCCGGTCTGGCGGAGATAACAGCGACGGTGCTTCGCACCGGAGGCGCCGGGAAACGGAATCCGGAAGAGGTTGATGCCGCGCTCGATTTTGTGGGGGAGTCGATATCCAGTGTCGCTCTCAATGATTACCTGATGCTCGATTTGCGCACCCTGAAGAAAGATGCCGAACTCGGCTTTGAGATACTTGCCGATATTCTGCAGCGGCCGATGATGGATACAGCCAAGATTGCGCTGGAAAAATCGAATCGGCAGGACGCCATTCGTCGTCAGAACGATGAGCCGGGCGGTATCACTCGTCGGGTCTTTTACCAGACCGTATATTCGGGGCATCCGTACGGTGTCTTTCCCACGTTGGAGTCGGTCGGCAAAATCAATCTTGAGAAAATAAGAGAGCAGCACAAGAAATATTACAACCCGGACAACTGCATTATAGCGATTTCGGGCGACCTGTCGGCAGAAGAATTAAGAGCGCTTCTGAGCAAGTATTTCGGGCAATGGCCGCGGGGGAATATGACGGTACCGGAGTTGCCGCGGGCGACCATGACTTACAAGCCGGGGGTGTATTTTGCTCCCAAAGATATCAATCAGGCGCATATTCGTCTCGGTCATCTCGGAATCGACAATAAGAATCCGGACCGCTTCGCACTGGAGGTGCTCAATTTTGCGCTCGGGGGCGGCGGTTTTACCTCCCGCCTGACCGGCCAGGTGCGAACGACCGCCGGATTGGCATATTCGGTGGGGAGTTATCTTCTGAATAGACCGCTGGTGGGAAGTTTCTTTGCATATTGCCAGACAAAGGCGGAATCGATGTCACAGGCGATAAACATGATACTCGACATAATCGGCAAAGTGAAAGATTCCGGAATCATTATGGACGAGATGAATATGGCAAAGGAGTCTATCATAAACAGTTACATATTCAACTATGCCACCTCGGAGCAGATGGTCAACGCGCGAGCCTTACTGGAATTTAGTGGATTTCCTCCGGACCAGTTGAAAAGAGACCTGGAAGCATACCAGGGGGTCACCCTTCAGGACTGCAATCGGGTGGCATCGCTCTATCTGGATACCGCCAAAATCGCCCTGATTGTCACCGGCAATAAAGCCCTTTTTGATAAGCCTCTTGACAGTTTCGGAGCGGTAACGGAGGTCTCATCGGAAATCAAGTGAATTTTCTAAGACTGCGAATTAGAAATTGAAGCCGACATTGATATAGTACCGGTCGGTGCGGTCTTTGGCTTTGCCATAGGTAAATTCGACCGGTCCTATGGGGGAATCATAGGCAAGCGAAGCGCCGTATCCGAATCGAAGATTATCCAGTTTGATATCGTCAACTGACCGGTAAATCTCTCCCAAATCATACCGGGCGGTCATATAAAACCGATACGGAAGACGATAGCGAAGTTCCAAATTAGCCAGAATCATCTTATCGCCGGCGAGTTCATCGGTTCTGAACCCGATAAAAGAGTGCGCACCGCCGAGGTAAAATTTCTCGGAGAGGGGAACTTTGTAGTCGGTTTCCATCCATCCGACGGCGAAGCGGGGATGAAAATTGAGGTGGCGCGAAAGCGGAAAATATGATTCAAGAGAACTGAATACTTTAGTGTATTCGGTTTCGCCGCCTAAAATGTCGGCGGCGTATTCAAGGGAAAACTGATGTTTTTTCCCGGCGGTCGGAAAGGAGCGTCGGTTGAAGGTCTCCACCAGGGAGCGAATAGTAATTGCCCGCAGACGGATTTCTTCTTCTGTCCCTCCGGGGCGGAATCTGTTTTTAACCTGTTCCCATTTTATTTCGCCGGTGACAGTTCCCAGACGGGCTATCTGCTGGCCGAGCAGAAATTCGAATCCGTATCTTTTTTCGAGGACGCGCCGGCTCGATTTCCCCCGCTCATCATACAGTTTGCGCTCCAGCAGTCCGTAGTATCCTCGGGCGCGGTAGGTGAGATAAGTGGAGAAAAAGCGGTCGGCTTTAAGGGACAAATCGTACCGCTGCCGGCGCGGCGCATAGCGGGCATGCAAGAGTATTTCCTGCCCGGTTCCAAAGAGGTTATCGTCAAGAATTTCGGCGAACTCCTCGCTGCGATATTCATCATCCCAGCGCCATCCAAACCGCGCCTGAGTATACTTTTTCTCCGCCACATTGAGAGTAATGACAGCGCCGGAATCTCCCAGAGTCAGGAACATGGAAACACGCTCGAACAGCCCGGTGGCATAGATATTGGTAATTCCGACGGCGGCTCGGGAGGAACGAAACGGCTCCCCTTCCCGCAGCGGAAAATTGGCGGTAACCAGCCATTTCTTGGTCCGCTCGCGTCCGGTGACCTCGATTTTTTCTACCAGCCCTTCATCGATATCGATGATAATTGCATTTTGCGTGGGGTCAAATCTGACCGTGCGCAGATGGGCCAGGTCATGGCCCCGCTTGCGGTAGAGCGATTCCAGCGCACGGGCGAATTTCTCAATATCTTCAGAAGAAACAGTTTTTCTGCCATCGGTCAAGAGCGCCGTAATGGCGGAACACTCAAAGACAGTATTGCCGCGGCAAATGATTTGGAGACTGTCAACAGCCGGGCGCGGGACGGTCTGCACCCGGAGGTTTAAAATGTTATATGAGCCGAATTTGAAGCCGGTTTCGCTGACGGCACCGTTAACAGAATAATGGAGTTGCGAACGGTACAGGTTGGAGAGGGCGGCGGCAATATCGGTGCGGCGGACAATCGCTCCCGCCTTGAGCGGAAAGACGGCGTCAAAGAGAGAGTCCGGCATTCCTGTCTGGACTATCGATTCCAGGCAGACCGTATCGCGGTCGCAGTTCAATTGCAGCCGTTTGTTTATCTCCGGGGCGGCGCGTAAGCCCGCCTGATAGCCGCTGTCAATCAATTCCGCCGCCGACTGAAAGTCGCTTGAATATATGCCGGCGATGGCGGGGGTGATTACCCAATCGGCCTGCTTGAGACCCCTCTCTTTCTCATCCAGCGACATAATCGTGGTGACCTGGTCGGCAATATCAATCGGGTCCCTGATTTTGTTTTTAGGAAGCAGGTCGCTGGTGGTATTGACCGCCACCACAAACTGGCTGCCGAGGGAGCGGACGACATCCACCGGTATCGGATTGACCAGTCCCCCATCCATAAGAATCATATCCTCTTTTTCCACGCCGGTAAAAGCCAGAGGAAATGCCATAGTGGCGCGGATGGCGTCAGCGAGATTACCCTTGCCAATAACGGTCTCCTTTCCGGATACAATGTCGGTGGTGACGGCGCGAAAGGGGATTCTCATTCGCGAGAAATCGGTTCCGGAGATGTAATTGGATTGTAATGTCAGGCTGGAGATGAGGTCAGTCAGCCTTTGACCGGCCGTAAGCGCCTGCGGAATATGAGGCATGATGCCGTCAAAGCGAATGGAAAGCAGATAGCGCTCTTTCTCGGAACGCTGGGTGGTCAGAAGGGATGTCCGTGAGGGTCGGTCGCGAAAAAGGCTGGGAAAATTTATACTCAAAATAATCTCTTTCAGACTGTCGGCATCATAACCGGATGCATAAAGCCCGCCGACAATTCCTCCAATGGAGGTTCCGGCGATGGCGGAAATCTTCAAGCCCGATTCTTCGAGTGCTTTGATGACACCGACCTGGGCAATGCCGCGCGCTCCCCCGCCCGAAAGCGCCAGTCCGATATGTCGGTCCGAAACGGGAGTCTGTAAGCGGTACCCGTCCCAGCCGATATAGATAATTGTCGAATCGGCAGCAAATAGAAGCGGTGCGGCAAGAATTAAAGCGACGAATATGCCCAGAGTTTTCACTTGCTAATGACCGTCAGAGTTTCGTTTAATGGAATAATCGCAATTTGACACCGGAAAGCAAGGATATTTGTCAATCTTGACAGAGCGTGAAAAGCGCCGGATTAAGTCGCTGCTGACCAAGAAGGGACGTCGTCAGCATCGGCAGTTCTTAGCCGAAGGAGTTCGCCTTCTGGAGGAGTCCCTGCGGCACAACTTCCTGCCGGTCACCGTATTTTTCTCGCCGGCGGAACTGAACGAGAGAGGACAGAGCCTTATGGGACGCTTCCGTGAGTCCGGAGTCTCGGTGCAGTCGATTTCCCGCAAAGAACTGTTCCAACTGGCCGATACGGAAACCTCTCAGGGGCTTATTGCCATATTCGATGAACCAGAACATTCGATTAGTCAATATCTGACCAGAAAACATTTCCGGGCGCTGCTTCTGGATAATATCGCCGACCCGGGTAATGCCGGCACTCTCCTCCGCTCCGCACTGGCTTTCGGTTTTGACCTGGCACTTTCGGGACCCGGGACGGTTGACGAATTCAGCCCCAAAACGATACGGGCATCGTCAGGAGCGGTCTTTGGTCTGCCGATAACAAAGATAGAGCCGGAAAGTTTGAATCGACTTAAGGAAAGCGAGCAGACCGTGTTGATGGCAGCCGACCTTAACGGAATAAATCTGAATCTGATTAAGACGGAACGGTTCCGGGCGGCACGGTTGATTCTGGCGGTCGGCTCGGAAGCAACCGGTCTTTCGGAATATGTACGGAAGGAAGTCGATGAACTGGTGCGGATTCCGCATCGGGATACAACCGAATCATTGAATGCGGCTGTTGCCGGGTCGATTATAATGAAAGCGATTTACGATGCCGGCAGGCAGGTGTAGATGTTTAGATTCCGAATCGTCCTGATATTGATTCTCCTTTGCTCCCCTTTGCTGTCTGCGTGGGGTGATGAATTAACGTCGCTTGAGGAAGGCCGGTTTGCCACTAATTTGAATCACTTAAGAACGACGGTTTCTTCCAGAAAGCGGATTATTATCAATTCAGCGGTTAATCTGAAGGGGAAGATTACCGTGCGGGCGGAAAATATTGCCGAGGCGATTCTGGAATACCGCAAGATAATCAAGACCACGAGTCAGTCGGAAGCGATTGATTTTGCTGCCGCCATTAATATAACTTTGGATAAGAGCCCTTCGGGAACGCGCCTTCTTCTGCAGGCGCCCAACCCTGCCCCCTGGACCGGCACCACCCGCGATGGACTGGTAGAAGCGACCTTGCGGCTGCCGGAAGACTGCCGGATAGAAATCGATGCCCTCTATTTCGATTTTGATATCGTGGGGCCGTTCCGGAGTCTGGTCAACAAGTCGTCTCTGGGGCGGCTGGTTGTTAAGAATATTACGGAGCGACTGGAACTGGGAACATCCAACCGTGATATCTTCGCCGAGCAGATCACCGGCGCCATCAGTATCTCCACGGCTCATGCCGATATCCGCATTAACGACCTGGTCTCGGATAAAACGGCGGCTCAGATTAAAAACGACAAGGGGAATATTTTCATTGAGAATGCCTCCGGGATGCTTGACGTTCAGAATTCTTACGGCAAAATAAGGCTGGAGGAGATGATTTTTCGGGGCGGCAACAGCCGGATTATGGGGCAGTACAGCCCGATTCGCCTCAAATTGGCGAATATGGAGAAGGGGTATTTGACTGTCAGCAATAATAACAGCGACATTGAGATACTGATGCCCGACTCGATATCGGTCAAATGTTTGCTGTCGGTGGGACCGGAAGGGGAAATCAGCGTGGAGAGGCTTCCGGCAATCCCGACCTATGTAAGCAGCAATAGCCTCGGCTTTATCTCGGCGGAAGGGACGTCTCGGGCCGATATCAGTATTGCCGGTGACGGGAATATCTATCTGAAAGGGACCGGAGCCGAATGAGGAGAAGAATAAAAGAGATAATCATTGCCGCCGTTGTAATACTTATTCTGAGCGGCACAGGCGCTTCGGGAGCGGCGCCGGTATTCCTGCCCGAAGGGATTCAGTACCATTATTTTCCCTCACTGGTGACCGGATATGAATCGATCTGGAGCAATCCGGCCGCTCTCGGATTAGATCGGATCACCCGGATAGTGGTATCCGGGGACTGGCGCGAGGAAAGTCAATTCGAGAACTGGGGAGGGGCTGTCCTGGGGGATGGGCTGGGAATATCGTATCGCAGTCTGGACGACTTTCAGGGGAAGAATTACAACGAATATATATTCGCTGCCGGCGCCGAACTGGGAACGGGGCTGGCTTGGGGATTATCGTACATTTATGTAAGCGAAGGTCCCGGTCATTATAACCATCGGCATCTCTGGAACCTGGGAATCGTATTCAATCGCGGCTCGCAGTACACGGTGGGGGTTGTCCTAATGAATCTGAACCGGGGCAGAATTGACGGAGAACGCACCGCTGTCAGCCATCGCTACGGCATATCTTATTTCCCCTTTAATGAAAAATTGGCGCTTTCGCTGGAAATGACCCTCCCGACCGGCGAATTTTCTGAGAAGGAATATCGCTACGGCTTGTGCGTGAGGCCATCCCCTGAACTCGAGATATATTCCGTACTGGATGGGCATCGGAATTTTCAGTTCGGTATCAGGTTTTTCCTGGACAAATATTTCAGCGCCGTCAGGAGTCATCTTAGTTCCGGCCAGTATGGTTACACCACGGTTGCGGCCGGCATGGCGCCCTTTGAGCAGAGAGGTAATTCCGGCCGGCGAACCCCAATCATCACCGACCGACCCCGGCAACCGCGCGAATAGGGGCGCCAACCGGAATGACACTAGGGGATTTCAGCCGAAACATCACCACCCCATAGCCGTCTAATAAAATGAAAAACCTACCGCCGGTTTATATTTGCAAATGTGAAGGCTGTTGATTATTTTGATGCCCATGATACGCCGACAGTTCTGTATCAGATCTCTCTTACTTCTGTTTATTATATCATCGGAGGTATTTTCCCAGGGCGCCCCACCAAACCGCTCTCCCGAAGCGCAGAACTCCAGGAGAGAGGTCGTTTTTCCCAACGGTTTGACGCTGCTGACGATGGAGGACCATTCTACACCGCTGGTCGCGGTGATAGTGGCGTATCGAACGGGCAATAAGAACGAAATTCCGGGGCTAACCGGAATAACGCGCGTCTGCGAGAGATTGATGCAGATGGGAACTCCGCGCTTCGAAGCCGGGGTCATGAATCGGATAATCCAATCAGCGGGAGGGTTCAGCCGTTCCTTTGCCGACCTGGATTTGACTCGATTTGTAAGCAAAGTGTCGTCACGGCTTCTGGATACCGTGCTCCTTCTGGAAGCCGACCGGATGCAGAATGTGGAAGTAACCTATGAAAAACTTCTCCTGGCGCGCGAGGCTGTGCGCAAAGACCGGCTGACCAACGTGGAGAGTTTCATTTACGGTCCTTTTAATGAAGAATATCTCAATCTCGCCTATCGTGCGCACCCCTACCGACACCCGCGCTACGGCTGGCCCGGAGACTTAAATAATATCGGACTGAAGGAAGTGAAGGAATACTTCGAGAAGAATTTCCAGCCGGCGAATGCGACCATAGTAGTAGCCGGGGATTTCAGAGCCGAAAGAGTGACTGCCCTGGTCGATTCGCTGTTCAGCCCTATCGTTTCGTATCCGCCGCCTCCTGCAATAAGAATAACGGAGCCGGAGCAGCGCGCCGAGAGACGGGCGCTTCTGGAAAGCGCTTCCGGCATTCCGGTATTTCTGGTCGGGTATCATATTCCGCCCGCTTCCCACCCCGATATCGCCGCCCTCAGGGTACTGCGCCGAATCATGGTGGGCGGAGAATCATCTCGGCTTTATGAACGGATGGTTCTGACGGAGGAGACAGCCCTCTCGGTCGGCGGCGACCTTCTCGAACTGGAAGACCCCGGGCAGATTTTTTTCTACAGCATTCTCAATTACGACACGCCGCTGGAAGTGGGGGAGGAGGCCATTCTCGATGAAATTGAGCGGTTGAAAGTGGAGTATGTTACCTCCGCCGAACTGGAGAAGGCAAAGAACCGCTTTGAAGCCGATTTCTATCGAAACACCCGCGCCCTCGATTTCCGAGCGGCAAGATGGGGATTTTATCATCTGATTGTCGGCAACAAGGATGGTCTCAAGAACGAGATATCATCCGCTCGGGCGGTCACCAAAGAAGATATAATGGAAGTGGCGACCAGGTATTTCGGCAGAAATAATCGCACCATTATCACTCTGACCCCGACAGAACTTCAATCTGATGAACAGGAAATTCTGGAATGACTAAATCGACCCTGGCAATCACAATCGGTCTTCTCCTGACATTGTCAGTCGCCTCTGCCGATGAGGTATTTCCCCAATATACCGAATTCACCCTTGCCAACGGTTTGAGAACCATATTGATAGAAGACCATCGCCAGCCGACAGTCTCCATCGCTATTCTGTTCAAGACCGGGGCGTCATCGGACCCGCCGGAATTAGCCGGAAGAGCCATCCTTACCGGTCATATGATGAAGGAGAACACCCGGAATTTCCCCGGCAATGAACTGCTTGAGGCGATTGATTCGGTCGGCGGTATTGTCGAAATCTCGGTATTGACCAAAGACGGCATGTCGTTTGATGCCGATTTTCTTTCGCGGGATATATCTCTGGCACTGAGAATAGTCTCGGATATCGTCATAAATCCGGTTTTCACGGAAGAAGCGCTGGAGCGGATGTCACGACGGCTGATATCGATTAATTTTCAGACCCGTTCGGTAGCGCAATATCGCTTGATGGATGCTCTCTACAATGAAATATTCAGGGAATGCGGTTACGGCCGGGCGGCTCTGGGCACTCGCACCTCCCTTTCCGGCATCACTCTCGATGATATCAACGTTTATTTTGTCAATCATATCCGGCCGGAAAACGCCATTCTTCTGGTTGGCGGCGATATCAATCCGCCCCAGATTCAGAAAGTGGTCAGCGGCTATTTCAGCGGCTGGATAAAGGGAGGAAATCGTCCGGCTGCAAAATATGAACCGGCTTTTCGGGATACACTTCAGATAATTCTAATCGATAATCCGACCGTTCCCAGCGCTGACTTTATGATAGGACTTCCGACCGCGCCGGTCGGGTCGCCCGATTTTCCGGCGATGCTAACCCTGAACTATGTAATCGGCGGCGGTGGAAGGGTCTCCCGGCTGTATCGCTCACTGGTGGAGGAAAAAGGACTGGCCAGCATAGTCACATCGGAGTTGGATTGGGCGCGAAATCACGGGATGCTTCGTATCTGGGGCGCGGCTCCGGCTGAAATCGCCACCGAGGCGATCGTGCAGGCGATGAGCGTTCTGGAAGAGTTGAGTTCCCTCCGCGTGCCGCAGAAAGAACTGGATGAGACCCGCAATTATTTCCGGGGTTATGCGCCGATGCTCTACGAAAATGTCTCCTCCTCGATGGACCAGTTTGTCAAGTTCCTCAGCACCGGCGTCGATTTGCCGTATCAGGCAGAACTCCTGAAGGAAATCGATATGCTTACCCCGGTCTCGCTGCAGAGCGCGGCAAGAAAGTATATAAGCCGGGATAAGATGACGCTGGCGGTGATAGGCCCCAAGAGTTCGCTTCTTCCCTCGCTTTCGACGCTGGGGATGGTGACCGTGATCAAACTCGAAGAAGAATAAGGTCTGTCAAAAAATAAACCCCGAAGGGGTTGCTTCGGGGTTCGTCGGTACTACTTCAATCAGGGCTAATCACTATATCCGACAAATTCCTGCTGCCAGCCGGTCCGCTGGAAGACACGAACGCGGGGGGTTTCGGGAGGCAGTTTGGAGGGGTCGTCAAGGTCGGTATCATACGCCCAGTCGCGAATCGGCGGGTCGTAATAGACACCGCTCCAGTCCCCATCAGCCTGCAGCGAGTTCCAGAGATTAATCATCGAGCCGCGCCAGATGAATCTCTTGCTGGACCAGGTCTCCAGGAAGCGCGGCAGGTTCTCCACGCCACCGTTATAGACGGTGCTGGTGGTATTGGTATTACCGCTCAGAAAGGAACAGTTGGCAACGGTCTCTGAGGCCACCCGGCTGGCTTTGGTCAGCGTCGAGTTGGCGTCATTCCAGCTGTTAGATAGAAAGGTAACCGCATCGCCTGCCACAAACGCCGGCTTCTTATCAATCTTGTTGAAGTCGCCCTGAATATAGAGCGGATTCTCGCTGACAACCGATGTGGCGTAATCGAGTTCGGAGCCATTGACCAATCGTGTCGCATTAAAAGTGCCGGCACGCTGGTCGGAGGTATAGACAACGCCGTTTGACGGGAAATAGGAACTCGACTGCAGTTTATCCATATCGATTTCCACAGTGTTGACGTTGGTCAGTTCCCGAGCATCATAGAATATCTTGGTGGTGACAGTGCCGGCCGGAAGCAGGGCGCTGACGTTGACCCAGACGCCTCCTATTTTTGAGTACGGGACGCCATCAAGGACCTTGAATTGCGCCAGGTGCTCATAGGAGTCGGGATTGCCGGAACCGCGCTCGATCAATTTGTGCGGGTCACTGGCGTTAGTCAGAGGGAGTTTCAACTCGCCCTGACCGAAAGCCGAGTCCTGGACTCGTCCATCCCAGCGCACTACGGCTGAGTCATACCAGTACGGGTCGCTCGATTCCAGCCAGTCTCCGTTCTTCAACATATTCTGGTAATTGCCATCAGCGTCTTTTATGAAGACGTTTCCGGGACTGGTGCCCCCCGGTCCTTTTCTGCCGTGGATAACGTTTCCGGAAGCGGTCACATAACTGTCCATATAAAGGTTATTATTGGACTGCAGATACAGGTTTCCGTTGCTATGAATACGGCCGACGATGGTCATATCCGGTCCGGGGGCTATCTCCAGGTCGTTGCCATAGAAGATTGCGAACTGAAAGATAGGCACCAGGGCTACCTCAAAATTCTGGTTCAGGACGACCTGGCTTTGGTCAACGCCGGAGGTACCTGTAGAGGTCACGGTGAAGGTTTTCACCAGGGCATGAAGACCGGCCAGCGCCCCCTGACTCAACTCTCTCTGGATGGCGGCGCCATTATCGACCGTCGTGTAGGCGGCGACGCAGTTATTGACCGTTTCGCTTCCCTGAGGCATGGTACTCGGGGGAAGTCCGGTCGCTTCGTACTGGGTCTGAATAGCGGCCGAAGCTTTTTCCAGACCCGCTTCCGCCGCATAGAAAGCCGCCATTTCGTTCAGTTCGTTGCCGGCGATAGTGACTTCGTCATTCGACAGCCGCACTACCGCCAGACCGATCATGGTCATCATCACCATAACCATCAGCGCAATCAACGTGGCGACCCCTTTCTCATCTATTAAGAACTTGCGCATAAACATAAAGCACCTACCTTCTGCGAAATAATTATTACCAAACATCAAGGTTCCTCAAGTTGACCTTGGATGCATATGAAGTTCTTCGATACGGATTGCCTTCAAAATCAGGGTCACACATGGCGGTGCGCGCCACCACCGTCATCATCACCTCGCGCGTCTCCACCGGAATCGGAGGAACATCCACCACCATTCCGTTTTTCATTCTAAATTTGAACTGCAGGTCATCGACATATTCGGCATACACCACCGGGTCTTCCCCGAGAATCTGCATCATCAAATTGGGGTGGGTAGTGTCGCTATTGTCCACATAGTACTTAATTCGCTGAAGCGCCATTATCTGGCTTCCCTTGCGGTATCTCTTAGTCAGCATATATGTATTCAAAGCAATCTGCTTGGGTGAGTCCTGGACTTCACCGATTCTGAAAAACTCTCCGCCGCCGGAATCAGGGTCGAAGATATAGCCTATGGAGTAGCCGTTCAGAAACGATAGTTCTTCGCCATCACAGCGAAGCGGTCCGGATTCGCTAACCATGTCGTACTGCAATGTTGCCGTGCGGTCGTCAATCGCGAAAGTGATTTCTATAGTATCCGGATTGGCGTTCACGGACGTAATCGGGTCCACCCCGAGCGGCACGAAATGTCCCGCCATCCGAATGAATCGCGCTAATTCGTCGATAGCAGCGCGGGCATTCTGCTGCATATTAATGATTCCATCCTGTATCATCATATTCTTATGCTGATTAATGTAAGCGCCGAAGACGGCGGCGACCACCAGCCCGGTCAGGAAGAGGGCGGTCATCGCTTCCATTAATGAAACGCCGGCTTCCGCTCTGATTTTTCGATACCTTGCCATAACAATATCCTGAGTATTTGTGCGCTGTGCTCTGTTCCGGGTGCGGATATGGGGCGCAAAGGTTTCGAGTTTCATTATCTACCTGCTCATTCAGATTCTATATGTCAAAATTTCTCAAATTGACTTCGGAAGCAAAGGTGCGGCGACGATAAGGGTCGGCCGGGAA
This sequence comes from Ignavibacterium sp., assembly GCA_020724775.1. Lineage (GTDB taxonomy): Bacteria > Zixibacteria > MSB-5A5 > GN15 > PGXB01 > DYGG01. The sequence continues at coordinate 57,688 of DYGG01000009.1, forward strand.
GTCAGGGTCAGGCCGCGCCGAACGCCCTGTTAACGATATCCGCACGGAACGGATATCGGCGGTCGATACCGGCACATCCACCACCGCCGAATTTTTCATCACATAACGGAACTGCAGGTCTTCTATATTTTCCGCATAAACCTGGGGGGTTTGCCCCAGAAGTTGCATCATCAGTTTCGGGCGTAGAGTATCGGTGCGGTCGATATAGTATTTCACTCGTTCCAGCGACAGGAGGATTGACCCTTTGGGATAAGCCTTCGACAACGGCATGGTATTATGCTGAATATGCGAAGAACCGGTCTGCACATGGGTAATCAAGAAGAATTCTCCGCCGCCTGAGTCAGGGCTGAAAATGTACGCCCACTGATCGTCCTGGAAACAGGAAACATCATGCCCATCGCAACGGAGTTCTGCCGACGGGCGCGGCATGGCATGCTCCAGAGGGGCATCACAGCTGTTAGCCTGGTAGGTAATGACGATGGTATCCGGATTGGTATTATAAGCCTCAAGGCCCGGTAAGCCAAGCGGCAGACCATGCCCGGCCATCCGGACCTGGCGGGTTAACTCGTCGATAACGGCGCGGGCGCTCTGCTGCATTTCGGTGACATCTTCCTGTATCATCCAGTTCTTATGGTGATTGATGTAGACTCCGAAAACTGAGGCTACCACCAGACCGGTCATAAAAAGACCGATGAGAACTTCCACCAGCGAAACACCGCTATTATTTCTGAGAAATGTTTTGAGATTTTTCATGGCATCACCTATATGCTATCTGACCTGATGTACGAGGTCATGCTGTTTTGAAGAATCACGCCGCGGCGGTTGTGCCACGATGCGGTAATATCAACCCGGCGCAGATGACTGGAGGGGTTGCTGACAGTCCAGGCTCGCTGAATGCTATTAACCGAATCGACCCCGCTGACAAAATTCTTGCTGGTGCGCAACTCCTCTATCTTCTGCTGAATCAACTGCGTTGAGCGAGTCGCCTGATTAGACCAGTCGTTACCATCGAGTGCGATCATAGCCATGTTGAGAAGCATCAGGAGCGAGAGAGTCAGGATGATAACAGAGACCAGCACTTCGATGATGGTAAATCCGTTATTCCTAAAGACTTTTTTCATATTATCACATCCTTCATGGTTTGCTTTTTCTGCCTATTGTGTTTGAAAAAGTTCTGCCAACTGAAGCCATATTTTAGCCGTCCCGGAAAAAAATTACACGCAGTTGCTCGCGTAAACCGTAACATATTAGTAATTTTGGAGTTAGGCGCTTACGGAAAGAGACTGGCAGATACCTTTAAGGATTCTTTTCTTTATCGTTCCGGGGGCTGGGAGGCTGTTTTTTCCCCACGGCCGCTTGAAGAATATGGGATTTTCCCCATACTGAGTGGTATATTGGCAGGTGGCATCTGGGTGACGAAATATCCTTGAAGATTCCGCCCGGTTGCTTTATAAATGAGATTAAATCAGAGATAGAGGTATGTGAGGAGAAGATGGCACAACATTATAAATTATATCTGGCGGGAAAATGGGTTGACCGCGAACGGAAAATCGAAGTTCGCTCGCCGTTTGACGACTCCCTGGTCGGCACGGTAGCGGCGGCATCGGTGTCCGATTATGCCGCAGCCATAGAATCGGCGCAGAAGGCGTTTGCGGTGACGCGAGAATTGCCCTCCTTCCGGAGGGAGGAAGCCTGCCTCTTTATAGCGCAGGGGCTGGAGAAGGAGATTGACCGTTTCGCCCGCATGATGTGCCTGGAGGTGGGAAAAGTGTACCGCGATGCCGTTGGTGAAGTTAAGCGGGCAATCGGAGTATTTCGAACGGCGGCGGAAGAAGCAAAACGAATCGGCGGTGAAATAATCGACCTCGACTGGGCCGCCGGTTCCGAAGAGCGGGTGGGCCTGGTGCGGCGGTTTCCTCTGGGAGTTACCGCCGGAATCTCCCCTTTCAATTTTCCGCTAAATCTGGTGGCTCATAAAATAGCGCCGGTGCTCGCCAGCGGGAACGGCATGGTTCTCAAGCCGGCCTCCAAGACCCCTATTATTGCCCTGATGCTGGCGGAGTTGATTGAAAAATCGGGATATCCGCCGGAAGCGATATCGGTTCTTCCCGGGTCATCAAAGGATGCCACTCCTCTTATAGAAGATGAGCGAATTAAACTGATAACTTTTACCGGCTCGCCTGAAGTCGGCTGGTGGATAAAGGAAAAGGCTAAAGATAAGAAGGTAGTGCTGGAGTTAGGAGGGAACGCCGGTGTCGCCGTGGCGGATGACTCCGACCTGGAATTTGCCGCCCATCGCCTTCTCTATGGCGCCTTTGGACAGGCCGGGCAATCATGCATATCGGTACAGAGGATTTATCTTCATGAAAAGATTTCAGACTCCTTCCTGTCGATTTTCACGGAGAAAATCAAGAGCCTGAAAGTCGGCGACCCACTCAAACCGGAGACCGATTTGGGTCCGATGGTTGACAATGAATCGGCCGAACGGGTGGAGCAGTGGATTGCCGAGGCGGTCAAAGGCGGGGCAAAGATTATTGTCGGCGGCAGAAGAAACGGTCGTTTCCTGGAACCGACTCTTCTGGGCAACGTGCGAAAAGATATGAAAGTATGCTTCAAAGAGGTTTTTGCCCCGCTGGCAATCATATTCGAGTACTCCGATTTCCGAGAGATGGTCTCGGAGATTAATGACTCGGTTTACGGACTGCAGGCGGGAATTTTCACCCAGCGGGTGAAAGATATCTTCTACGCCTACAAACATCTCGAAGTCGGCGGAGTAATAATAAACGATATCTCTACCTATCGCGCCGACCATCAGCCGTACGGAGGGGTCAAGCAGTCGGGTACAGGCCGGGAAGGAGTGAAATATGCGATAGAGGATATGACGGAACTGAAATTTTTGGGGCTGAATCTGAAATGACGGCGAGGACGGACGCGGATGGAACAATACTGCTGAGGAGATAGAAAATAATGTTGCTGGGCGCTCATATGTCGATAGCGGGAGGAGTGTACAACGCCGTGCTGGACGGCAAAAAGGCAACCTGTGACACGATTCAGATATTTACCAAGTCCTCGAATCAATGGCGCGCCAAGCCGCTGACCGATGAGGAAGTGGAGCGCTTCTTTGCCGAGCAGAAAAATACCGGCGTAACGGTCTCCTGCGCTCACGACAGTTATCTGATTAATCTTGGCTCCCCCGATGAAGAACTCTACAAGAAATCGTTTGAGGCGTTCACGGTCGAATTGGAGCGTTGCGACATTCTGAAAGTTCCCAATCTGGTGATGCATCCCGGCTCACATGTCGGCAGCGGCGAAGAGGTCGGGCTGAAGAGAATCGCCAATGCCTTCAATATGTTGTTCGAGAAACTCCCTGACAATAAGACTACTGTCTGTCTTGAGACTACGGCGGGGCAGGGTTCTAATCTCGGCTACAAATTTGAGCAACTGGCGGAGATAATCGAAATGGTGGAGGATAAAGAAAGGATCGGTATCTGCCTTGATACCTGCCATATCTTCGCCGCCGGCTACCCGATTCAGAAAGAAGAGGAGTATAAGGCGACCATGAAGGAGTTTGACCGGATACTGGGGCTGGTGCGTTTGAGAGTCATACACTTCAACGATTCAAAAAAAGGACTCGGCTCAAAGGTAGACCGACATACACATATCGGGCAGGGAGAACTGGGGCTGGAGCCGTTTCGTCATATTATGAATGATAAACGGCTGCAGAAAATCCCGAAGATACTGGAGACACCGAAAGGGGATGAATTGCTGGAGGATATTGAGAATCTGAAAGTTCTTCGTTCACTGGTGAAAAAGTAAGGGTTCCGCTTTTGGGGGCGAAGGCTGCTTTTATAAGAAAGCGGCTGGGAATGAGTCTGTTCCGGCGACACAGGGTGCCTTCTATCCATAAATGATTCATATCTTTAACACTCCGGCGGGGCGGACGCCGTTTTCCGTTGCGATATCCACTCAAAAGTTGTATAATACCGGCAATTCTTTATTAACATTATATAATTATTGGAATTATGAGTAATAGGACTGGACAGATTATTCTGATTGGAATGCTTGCCGGGGTGGTTCTTGGTGTGCTGGGCGGTTATTTTCTGGGCGAACAGATGCTCCAGATTAAGTTTTTGGGGGTAATTTTTCTCAATGCTTTGAAACTGATTGTTGTCCCGCTGATTATCCTTTCAATGATTGTCGGAGTTACTTCACTGGGAGATATCCGGAAACTGGGAAGGACGGCGGGAAAGACACTCCTTTATTTCCTTGCCACCACCACCATCGCGGTGATTCTGGGACTTATTCTGGTTAACATTATTCGCCCCGGAGTCGGGGCGCCTATGTTCAGCGCTGCGGCACCCGAGATTGTCAGGGAGTCGGGGCCGATGTCGCTGATTGATATTGTTGTCAGTATGGTGCCCGAGAATTTCTTCAAAGCGGCCTCCGAAGGACAGGTTTTGGGACTGATTATCTTTGCCCTCATTTTTGGCGGCGCTTTGACAACGCTTGGCTCGGCAGCAAAAGGCCTGATAGAGTTGCTGGAAACAATGAACCGCGCCATAATGAAGATAGTCGAATTGATAATATATTTCGCACCGATCGGCGTTTTTGCTCTGATTGGAGGGATTGTGGCGGAGAACCGGGAATCGCTGGGTCAGTTGACCTCCGGTTTAGGCTGGTATACTCTGACTGTTACAGCCGGGCTCGTTATCCATGGCGTGATTATCCTTCCTCTAATCCTGAGCATATGGGGGAAACGGAACCCCTGGAAATATCTGATGAATATGGGGCAGGTTTTTGCAACGTCATTCACGACTTCTTCCTCATCGGCGACTCTTCCGGTCAATATGACCGCGGTCATCGAGAAGAACAAAGTAGATAAGCGTGCCGGCTCCTTCGTTCTTCCGCTGGGCGCTACTATTAATATGGATGGGACAGCGCTGTATGAAGCGGTGGCAGCGATTTTCATCGCCCAGATGTATGGCATAGACCTGACCATTAGCCAGCAACTGATAATTTTCATCACGGCAACTCTCGCTTCAATCGGAGCGGCGGGAATTCCGCATGCCGGTACGGTCACCATGGTCTTTGTCCTTTCGGCGGTCGGACTTCCCATTGAAGGTATCGGTTTGATCTGGGCCGTCGATTGGTTTCTGGACCGCTGCCGAACGACAGTCAATGTCTGGGGAGATGCGGTCGGGGCGGCGGTTATCTCTGAAACCGGCGAAATAAAAGGCGGCGAGGCGGTCTTGCCGAGAATAAGCCCCGCGGCAGAAGCCCGGACGGAGAGAACATATGTCCGTCGTGACCGGCAGGAGCGCCCCGAGCGAGCCGAACGGCGCGAGCGTCCCGAACGCGGCGAAAGACCGGACCGGAGGGACCGTCCCGAGAGGGGGATACGCCAGGGTCGATTCGATGATAGACAGCGGGATCAGAGACGTCGCGATTATCCGCCCAAAGGAAGACGCGGCGACCAGCGGGGGGGATTCCGCAAGGAGCGCGGTGATGAATCTCGTAAGCAGAGCCCGTCACCCGACTATATAAAGAAAGAACTGGAGGAGATACGCAAACAGAAGTCGCCGGTAATGCCGGTGGCAGGATTCTCTCAGGAGAGCGAGAATATCGAGGCGGTCTCTCAGGAAGCCAGTGACAAAGATTCCTTTTTTGATATTGATGTTTCTAAGATAGACTTTTTCCCGGGAGACAAGAAGGAGCCGGACGAAGATCGGAAGGTACAAGAAGCGCCCGAGCCGGATATGCCGCCGGACAGAGAGCCGGAGCCGGCTTCAGAACCTCAAGTGAAACAAGAAATTACTGAGAAGGATGACGCGGAAGAGGAAGAAGACTCCTGGGGTAGAATCAAAAAGAAACATCCCAGCCGCTAAGATATTTTGAGAACTGCTTGGGGACAGTCCGATTTTTAAAACTTTTTCTGGATTTTGTAGTTTAATTCAGTGAAAGTCGAATATTAATAGTTGTGCCTGTCAGTTCTGATAATGAAAGAGGTGTATTGAAGTGAATAGCCTAAAAGTAACTTTCCTGTTTCTCTTGCTGACTATGCTTTTTATGGCGGTCGGTTTTGCTTTGGGCGGCAGGAATGGCATGATAATGGCATTTGCCATTGCGGCGGTAATGAATTTTATCACTTATTGGTTTTCTGACAAGATTGTTTTGAAGATGTATCGTGCCCGCGAAGTTACCGAAGCGACCAATCGGAGACTCTGGCGGGTGGTGAGTCATGCCTCGCAGAAGGCGATGATTCCGATGCCGAAAGTCTATATAATTCCTTCCAAAGCCCCTAACGCTTTCGCCACCGGTCGCAGTGTCAATCATGCGGCGGTGGCGGCAACCGAAGGACTTCTCGAGATGCTGAACGATAGCGAACTGGAAGGGGTCATAGGCCATGAACTGGCGCATATCATCAATAAAGATATGCTGGTCGGGACGATGGCGGCGACCATCGCCGGCGCTATCGGCATTCTGGCATCGATTGCGCGCTGGTCGATGATATTCGGGGGGTACTCGCGTGACGATAATCGGGGAAGCAACCCGATTGTCCTTCTTATTGCGCTGATAGTTGCTCCTATTGCGGCGATGCTAATACAGATGGCAATCTCGCGTTCGCGCGAGTATAAGGCTGACGCCGAAGGAGGACGGATAACCGGTCAATATTTGCCGCTGGCATCGGCCCTGGAGAAACTTCACAAGGCGCCGGTGCGAATGAACCTGGATGAGCGTCCGGCTACGGCACATCTGTTTATCGCTAATCCCCTTTCGGGGAAGGGATTTGCCTCCCTCTTTTCGACCCATCCGCCGGTTGAAGAACGAGTGAAACGTCTTCAGAAACTGGCTACGGGCGGCTACCCCTTCTGAAATCGACCCAATCCTGATAAAGGATGGAAAGTAGAATATATCTGGAGATAATAGCCATTTTGGCGCTGATAGGCGCCAATGGCTTCTTTGCTCTCTCGGAATTCTCAATAATTGCCAGCCGTCGAAGTAAATTGAAGCGGATGGCAAAAAGCGGCAACAGGTCTGCCGCCCGCGCGGGAAAACTCCACTCCCGACCCGAAGCGTTCCTTGCCACCGTTCAGGTCGGGATTACTTTTGTCGGCACCCTCGCCGGCGTATTCAGCGGCATGACCATCGTCAACTCCCTGACCCCCTACATCGAAAAAATTCCCAACGAAACTATTTCCGGGGCGGCGCGCTCTATCGCCTTCCTTATGATTGTTCTGGCTATTTCATTTCTGTCGGTGGTAATGGGGGAACTGGTGCCTAAATATATTGCCCTGTCACGTCCCGAGAAAATCGCCGCCGCCGTCTCGTCACCTATGACTCTATTCATGAAATTGACGTTCTTTTTTGTCCGACTTCTTTCCGGCGCAGCCCGAGGCATAATCCGTCTGTTGGGAATCAGAGTCGGTTCCGAGGCGAGCAGTATCACCGAAGACGAAATAAACATAATCATCGCCGAGGGGCTGGAGAAGGGGATATTTGACGTCACCGAGCAGGAACTGATAACCTCGGTCTTCGATTTTTCCGACCGCACCGCCCGTCACGCTATGACCCCTCGCACCGAAATAGTCGGGGTTGATATCAACTGGGCCACCGATAAGGCGCTCCAGTTCATTACCGAGAACGGCTTTTCGCGCTATCCCGTTTATGACCGCTCCCTCGATAATATCATCGGGTTGATTTATACCAAAGATGTCATCCGGGTCATGCAACACTCGGCGCTGATAATAATCAGGGATATCATCCGCAAGCCGATATTTGTCCCGGACTCAATGAAACTGAATATCCTTTTGGGGGCTTTTAAGAAGAAACGGGTCCATGCCGCCATAGTCCTGGATGAATACGGCGGCACCGCCGGATTAATCACCCTGGAAGACCTGCTGGAAGAGATTGTCGGAGAGATTCAGGATGAGCACGACACCGAGCCGCGGGAATTTGTGAAACGGTCGGAAAATCTCGCTTATGCCGCCGGCGGATTTCGGGTAGATGAATTGAATGATGAATTCCACACGGAACTTCCCGAAGACGGTCCCACCACTCTGGCCGGGCTGGTGGTGGAACATTTGGGGCGTCCCGCCGAAAAGGGGGAAGAAGTAGCTATAAAAAATCTAAAATTTGTCGTTCTTGAGGCAGACGGAAACCGCCTGAAACGGCTCAAAATAGAAAGGCTGCCCCAGGATGAGAGTTATTCTATCTGACGTCGCCACTGGGTCAGGTAGCGGCGCTTATCAACCCAATTGAAGAAAGGAAAATTATTGTGTTTGAAGCGATCATACAACCGATAGCGCAATGGATTATCAACGTCATTTCCGACATGGGATATCTCGGGATTGTCCTGACGATGGGGATTGAATCGGCATGTATCCCTCTTCCATCGGAAATCATCATGCCGTTTTCAGGATATCTGGTTTCGACCGGACGATTCACCATGCTGGGAGTGTCGCTGGCTGGCGCTTTTGGATGTGTGGTCGGCTCCGTAGCGGCGTACATCGCCGGTTACTACGGAGGAAGGCCGTTTCTTGAAAAATACGGAAAATATATTCTCCTCTCGAAAAAAGAGATTGATTATGCCGAGCGGTGGACGGTGAAATATGGCGATGCCGCCATCTTTGTTTCCCGCCTTCTCCCGGTAATCCGGACCTTTATCTCCCTTCCAGCAGGAATTGCCCGGATGAATTTCATCAAGTTCATCATCTATACCTTTCTGGGCTCGCTTCCCTGGTGCTGGGCGCTGGCTTATATCGGCAAGGTCCTCGGCGATAACTGGAATACCATCGGCAAGTATTTTCACCAGGTGGATATCGTTATCGGAATCCTGATTGTTGCCGGTATCGCTTTTTTCATCTGGCACAAATTCAAGAAGTAGATGAGATTCGAAATCGCGGGAAAATGGGGGCAAAAGCATATCAATTGAAAAGCGCCGGGTCGATTCCGCGACTGAAAGGAATCGATCCGACGCCGATTATCGCGCCGACTTAATGTCGCTCAAAGGTCAGACCACACCCTGGTCCAGCATGGCATTGGCGACTTTCAAGAATCCGCCGATATTTGCGCCCAGCACATAGTTGGTCGGCTGCCCGTAGATAGTGGCGGTGTCGCGACAGGTCTTGTGAATCGCCTTCATGATATTCTGCAATCGCTGGTCAACCTCCTCGCGGCTCCACGAAAGGCGCAGTGAATTCTGCGACATCTCCAGACCGGAGGTGGCAACACCGCCGGCATTGGCGGCTTTCCCGGGACCGTAAGAGATTTTGGCATGTATAAATTGATCGACAGCATCCGGCGTCGACGGCATATTGGCACCTTCTGCGACCAGCATGCAGCCGTTCTTGAGAAGAGTCTTAGCGTCCTCGCCGTTCACTTCATTCTGCGTGGCGCTGGGAAAAGCGCAATCCACCGGCACATTCCAGAGCCCGCGCCCGTCTAAATATTTCGAGGACTTGAATCTCTCCGTATATTCTTTGATGCGGCCCCGCTTGCTGTTCTTCAGTTCCATGACCCAGTTGAGTTTCTCGGCATTGATGCCGTCATCATCGACAATATATCCGTTGGAATCCGAAAGGGTCACCGCCTTGCCGCCGAACTGGTTTATCTTCTCTATGGTGTACTGGGCTACGTTACCGGAGCCGGAGACAGCGCACCTCTTCCCTTTTAAGGAGTCTCCCTTGGCATTGAGCATCTCCTCGGCAAAATAGACGCACCCGTAGCCGGTCGCTTCGGGACGAATCAAACTTCCGCCCCAATTTAGACCCTTGCCGGTAAGAACTCCCTCAAAGAGATTTTTCAATCTCTTGTACTGACCGAAAAGAAACCCGATTTCCCTTCCCCCGACTCCGATATCGCCGGCCGGGACATCGGTGTTCTGTCCAATATGGCGAAAGAGTTCGTTCATAAAACTCTGGCAGAAATTCATAACTTCGTTATCCGACTTCCCCTTCGGGTCAAAATCGGAACCACCCTTGCCACCGCCCATCGGAAGGGTTGTCAGACTGTTCTTGAATACCTGCTCAAAACCGAGAAATTTTAATATGCCGAGATTGACGCTGGGGTGGAAACGCAGACCACCCTTATAGGGACCGATAGCGCTGTTGAACTCCACCCGAAACCCGCGATTGACTTGAACGCGGCCGTTGTCATCAACCCAGGGAACGCGGAACATAATGACCCGCTCCGGCTCTACAATTCTCTCCACAATTCGCGCTTCGACAAACTCCGGGTGTCTCTCGAGAACCGGCTCCAGAGACGTGAGAACTTCATGCACCGCCTGGTGAAACTCCGGCTCCGCCGGATTTTTTGCTTTCACCATAGCCATGACTGACTCAAGGTACTGATTCATTTTGACTCCTTGCCGTTAGTTGAATAGTCTGGCAACTTTTTCACAAACTGTTTTAATTTACTGGCGGTGGTGCAAAAGTCAACAGCATTCTCCACTTTCGGTTCTTTTTTGCGGAGAAATGTCGCATTCTCGGGGAATTAACGAGGCGTTTTTACCCACACATCGCTCGAACTGGTCAACACAAAGCATGGTAATGCGGAGGACAAAGCGAACCGAATTTGTCTTGTTATCCCAGATTTTTTGAATTGTCGGGATTTTTTATTGACTTGACCGTCAACAATTATTTAGTTAGTAAGTGTTAACTAACCAGCAGGAGTTCGGAGTGACATTAAAATTGACCGCTGCTCAAAGGCGACGTCAGATTATTGAGAAAGCGACCGAACTTTTCTCCGCTCACGGATTTGAGAAAATGACAGTTCGCCGGCTTGCCGAGACCTGTCATATCACGGAAGCGGCCCTGTACAGATATTTCCCCTCCAAAGAGGACATCTACAGCGAGGTCCTGGAATCATTGCGGGAAAAAATCAATCTGGGGGAACTGAAGAGTCGAGTTGGGGAAAGCGACGACATAGAAGAAGTGCTGTTTGCCATCGCCCGGAATATAATCAAAACATTCAGCGGCAATAAGGAACTTTATCGTCTGCTGCTGTTCGCGTCACTCGAGGGACACTCCCTGGCCGGAAAGGTTTTCACAACTATTCGGGGTCCCTATGTCACCATTTTTGTCGGCGCACTTAAGAGGCTGCAGGAAGCGGGGAAAATCCAGCCGGTCAATCCTCTCATTACCGCGCGTTGCTTTGTGGGGATGGTGATGGATTGCGCCCTGGGGCTTCACTTGTGGAAGCGAATGCAGAAGGAGAATTTTGACCCGGAAATTATCATCGAAAATAACGTCCCGATCTACATTCGAGGACTTAAATTTGTACAGAAGTCTTAGCCATAAATCGCTTAAATGAGAAAGGAGTGGAATGAACCCGCGAGCGCTAAAGTTGCCGTATCAGCCGAGCGCAGGGTTGCTTTTGATCCTGTGTCTGCTGGTCGGCCTTTTAGTTAAGAATGGCGCGGCATCGCCGATTCCGCCGGGGGCGGTCCTGGTCGGAAATGAAACTTGCGCCAGTTGCCATACCGAAATTAGTGAAAAATTTCACAAGACCAATCATGGGGCCGGCTACACTTCCCGCACCAGTGATAATGTCGTCGGCTGTGAATCGTGTCACGGACCCGGGTCCGCCCATGTTGACGGCGGCGATCCGGCGCTGATTCTGAATCCTGCCAGAGATGATGCCGGAGAATCGTCCGAATGGTGTCGCAGTTGTCACGGCGGCAGGAGCGGCTTCTCGTCGCCGGCGCACCACGAAATCGAGGGGAACTGCGCCACCTGTCATTTGGTGCATGTCGATGCCCCTCAGTCACTGAAAAAAGAGAGCCCGGCCCTTTGTTATGACTGTCACGGCGATATCAAATCAAAGTTGGCATTGCCGTCACGCCACCCGGTAGGACAGGGTTTGCTCAACTGCCTCGACTGCCATGATATTCACGGCACCAATAACACCCGAACGGTGGATGAAAGTTCGGCTGAACTTTGTATCACCTGTCATACCGCCAAGCAGGGACCTTTTGTTTTCGAGCATGCGCCGGTTACGGAAGATTGCGGAATCTGTCATGACCCGCACGGCACGATAGCCGATAATCTCCTGAAGCAGAATGAGCCGTTTCTCTGCCTATCCTGTCATCCCGCACATTTCCATACCACCATTGCCGCGCTGGAAGGAGATTTTGTGACTCCGCTGAACTCGACACGCACCGGCGTTTCCACCCATGATGGCTTCAAGAAGGGGATGCTCACCAAGTGTACACAGTGCCATTCCGATATTCATGGCACCGATATGCCGGCGCAATCTATAACCGGAAGCGGCGCGCTTACCAGATAAGGAGATGAAGAGAATGAGAAGACATATTGTAATGAAAGTACTTCTAATGGCTCTCCTTGTCGCCGGCGGCGGGATTTCCGCTCAGGATTCGGAACCGGATTACCGTGGCGAGTTGCGTCTGGGGAGTCATTACACCGGAGTGAGTGATTATTACAAGAAGGTTGCCGAGTATGACCGTGGCAAAGATGGGATGCTTCCCGATTTCGGCTTCAGATTCGACAGCCGCTATCGCTCCGGATATCTGGGTCTGTCCGGCGACTACTTTGACCCGCGACGGCATAATTTCCAACTGGTTTCACGATACCAGGACCGGTTCCGGTTCAGCGGCGAATATCGTTCTTTTTTCCGTAATCAGGCGACCGATAATCTGAACAATATCGCGGCGCGCGAAGCGCTGGATACCGCTTGGACGGTTCCGGGCGGAAAAATGCTGACCCATGAAGACAAAAATCCCGGCATCGATTACGGCCTGACCCGACGGGAGATAAATGCCTCGATAGAAGTTCGTCCGACCACCAAATGGGATTTGCGCATGGTGGCGGCGCACCGGACTATAATTGAAAAAGGAGCGGAGCAGGCGACGGCGACCAATCACTGCTTCTCCTGTCATATAACTTCGCAGGCGGTTGCGGCGGAACGGCGGACTCATTTCTATAGCGGCGGTATCGAAGTCAGCCCGGGACCGGTCACTCTCGGCTATGACTACCGGTATCGCACTTTCAAGTCCCTGGTGCCGGGTGCTACCGTTCTTTACGACCAGGCGCGGCATCCGGTAACAGGAGCGATGGTGGCAGAATTCGGTTCGCGCGTCGCTTTCGACAACCGGGAAATTGAATATTACGTTTTTCCCGAGGTCAACAAGACGGCGCATACGTTCAAAGCCAGCACCGATATTCTCGGAGGATGGCTCAGCGGAAGTTTCACCACCAGCAAAGCCAAGAACAATGACGCCGGCTTGGAACTGACCGGTAATGGCGGTGTGGTGCGATATTTTGTTCGCCCCGGCAAGAGGTCATCTCTCAGCATTACGGCGTCAATTCATCGGCTTGAGAACGACACGGTCTTTATTGATTTACCTAACTGGCGCGAGGGGCGACCCGGCGGCGGACAGAATTTCGATTATACCCGGTACTCCTCCCTGACCCGAACGGTAGGTAAAGGGATGGTACAATGGAAATACCGTCCCAGCCGGAAATATAATATCGCCCTGATGGCGGGGCTGGAATCGGTCAAGCGGGATGACTATCCGTACCGCGGCGCGGACTATGAGACAAAGACCTACAGTTTTGAAGGTTCTCTTAAATATCGTCCGGAGTCACGATATCAGATAGGGCTCAAGTATCATCTCGACAAGACCAGCGACCCGTTTATCAGTTTTGGAAGACTTCTGGAGCGCAACGGAAGCGCCACCCTGACGCCGCTTCCGGGCAATACTCAGGTATTTTATTTCCAGCGGGACGCCCTTCGCTACGGCAATATTTCCAACCAGGCGGAGCTGTCGCACCAGGCGGATATTTCCCTGGCATACCGGATAAGCGAAAGAGCGTCACTTTCGGCCGGCGTGAAACTTCTGCTTGAGAAAAATAACAATCTGGACAGTCTCGAGTATGAGCATGAGATGTTCCAGCCGAATTTCAACCTGAGCCTGACACCGCATCCGCGCTGGGCGATAAGCGCCGGTTACGCGTACTATTCGGACAGGTCGAACGGTCCGCTGGCGGTGGCAATGATGGATGGCTGAGCGGGACATCTTAACGGCACAGTTGGTGCCATCGACCATTTCGGTTCCCTGTACGGTGAAACCGATTATCATTCCCGGGCTCACTATCTTTCGCTTAATATCAATTATGCCGCCACTGAGAAATTGAATCTCTTGTTCACCGGCGGGTATGTTAAATCGAAAGCCTATTTCGATAAGATTATGATGCCGGAAGTACCGGAAGTGGAAGCGGAAATTGCGCCCGGTTATTACTCCTTTGATATGATTGACGAATACTCCGACCTGGCATACTCGCAGATGGAACTGGAGTTCGGCGGAGAATTTCGCCTGGCGGAGAAGGTAACTTTGAACGGAAGGCTTAGTTATATTGATTTGAGTGATGATGAGGGGTATGTCTATGGCGTGGAATCCGGTTCGCTGACTGTGGTGCGGACCTGGATTAATATCGGATTCTGAGTTAGCCTCCTTTCTATAAAAGGCGGCCCCGCTTCTGCGGGGCTCAGACTGATGACAAAGGGCAGTTTTTCGGGACTGTCCTTTGTTTTT
>DYGG01000057.1 GCA_020724775.1 Ignavibacterium sp.
AAATGCGACGGCGCCATCCACAATCGCCGCCGCCGTCAGCACCCAGAACAGAAGATTCAATCGCGTTTCCTGGATAGGCAGGTCTCTGCCGCCGGTTTCATCGAGATAGTACGCCACCCCGAGAAAAACTACCGGGGTCAGAAGATTCATCAATAACCCGATATAAAGCGGCTTCACTATCACGGCCGTCAAATCGACCTTGTACTTATTCAATTTATCTTCTCCTTCCTCCGGCGCACCTCCTTGAAAAATATCTGCATCAGTTCCGTTGCCTCTTTTTCCATGACGCCGGAAATAATCTCGACTCTATGATTCAGCCTTTTGTCGGTCGGCACCTCGAAAATCGTGCCGCAGGCGCCGAAGCGAATATCTTTTGCCCCATAGACAATCGTTTTGATTCGCGACAGCACCGCCGCGCCGGCGCACATGGCGCACGGCTCAATGGTGCAGTAGAGAATAGAATCTTCCAGCCGCCAATCGCCCCGCCGCTCCGCCGCCGAGGTTATCGCCAGCATTTCGGCGTGCGCCGTGGCGTCTTTGAGCGCCTCGGTGCGATTATGCCCACGGCCGATTATGAGCCCATCATGCACCACCACCGCCCCCACCGGCACTTCCGATTCCTCAAACGCTTTCTGTGCCTCTCGAAGCGCCTGCTCCATGAAATATTGATGGTCAAAGGGCGGCATGAAGAGAATATGAATCAGAATCAATTCGATGGCAACAAGATTATGAATATGCTGCCCTGTCTCGCAGGGCGCGAGCCCTTCGCGCCAAACCGTTAGCGGCTCGTGCCATTCGATGGTCGATAATGGCAGATGCCCTTCGCCGGCGGGGCGGCGGCTGCCCCGCTACAATAACTTTCTCAGGAAACCGCCCGCCTTTTTGAGTCGCGCATCCGCTTTTTTCCGGTCAAGCGACAGGCGATACATCACTATCGCAGTCTTGACCGACCCGCCGGCCTCGGCGAGAAGTCTATCCGCTGTTGTAAAATCGACTCCCAAAAACTCCATCAATATCTTCCGCGAGCGCGCCGCCAGTTTCTCGCTCCTCGCCTGCAAATCGACCATCAGGTTGCCGTAGGTCTTCCCCAGAAGTATCATCGCCGTGGTCGATATCAGATTTAATGCCATCTTCTGCGCCGTTCCTGATTTCATCCGCGTCGAGCCGGTTATTGCTTCCGGTCCTACCGGCAGTTCAATCAAAACCTCCGGTCGCACTTTCAGAAACCGTCCTTTATTGCAGACTATCAGCACCGTTTTAGCCCCCACTGACCTGGCGTATTTGAGCCCTGCGATGGTGTACGGCGTCCGCACCGAGGCCGCAATTCCGATAACCAGGTCCTTTCGGTTGATGCTAATTTTCTTCAGGTCAGCAACCGCCCAGTCTTCGCGGTCTTCCGCCCCTTCTTTCGACAATGTCAAAGCGTCATACCCGCCCGATATCAGACCAATTATCTGCTTCGGGTCGGTGCCAAAAGTCGGCGGGCATTCCGCCGCATCCAGTACTCCCAGCCTGCCCGAGGTTCCCGCCCCGATATAGATGACTCTTCCCCCGTATCTTAATGTATCCGCGTACAGCCTCGCGGCGCGGGATATCGATGGCAGCGCTTTCGCTACCACTGATGCCACCTTCTTGTCTTCGTGATTAATGATTCTGACAATCTTAAGCGGGGAGAGGGTGTCAATCTTTGAGGTCGCCGGATTTCTCTTTTCGGTGCTGAGATTCTGCAAAGTTCTGACTAATTCCACCCGGCGGGCCGATATTTTATCGCTCTTGCGGCTTTTTCTCATAAGCCGGAATTAAGAGAATAATATGACGGGAGAAAAGTGAAATTTGAAGCGATTACTGAAGCGTCACATACATCGAATCGCGCGGCGCCACCACAATCGCTCCCCAGGAGCCGGTAAATTTATTGCGGGCGATATTGGGCGCCAGCCCGGCCGGAAATCCGGTCGGAAGATTCCCTCCCGGTACCGGCGAGCCAAAATAGGCATAGACATAGATATAATACCATCCGGTATCAAGTTGTCCCGAAAGACGAAAGGCGTCCGGCGGAATCGATACCAGCGTGGCTCCATCCGCCACGAAACCGAAATATCCGTTAGTATGATAAGCCGATTCGCGGAGCACGACTCCGTAAGCGTACCCATTACTTCCCCCTGAGGCGGTCCAGTCCACCCTGACGGTAGTGGCGCCGCCGCCGTTTATCCGACTGGCGGGGAAGATAGAGGTGATTTGAAAGTCGGCCGGAACTGTGAACAAGAGCGAATCAGCGAAAAAAGTGGAGTCGAGAACTCTCAGGCGGTAATTGCCGGTGCGCAGAAGCGTGTCGGAATTATAGGAGCGATAGTAAAGGCCGCTGGAATATTTGAGGGTGTCATTATTTATACGAATTATGGCGCTGGCCACGGAGGAATCCTCTTTCTTCAGAAGCGCCGCCGCAAGAATCGAATCATTGTCTATATTCTTGACCACCGAACCGATAAGGCTATAATCGTACAGCCCGGAACGGACAATCCGGGTATCGCAGCCGGAAAGCGATACCACTGTCGCCAGAGCAAGCGCTATGAATAATTGAAGCGGTTTTCTCATCTTTACTATTATATCGGCTGATATTAGACTAAATTGAATCAATAAATTTTGGCTTAACATGGCAACTATGCTATATACGACCGAATTATCTGCTTTTCACAGTCTTTGCGTATTCGAGCAACTTTCTATTGTACAACAACATGGCGCAACCTGAAGAGTCTTTCTCAAGAATCTCTGTTGCTTTAATTGTGGGCTGAAATTATCTTCTATACAATTCGGCGGGAGCCTTTCCCTACCAGTCAGACACCACCAGGCCAGAATGGCTATACCGGCCGAATCGGACTGTAAGTTAGAGCAAGACACATTCATATTATTGAGGGAGAGACAAAATATATGTGGTATCAGCCGGAAATGGATGCGCTCATCACTTTCCTTTTCAAGGTTATTGCCGCGGTCGCCATTGGTTTTCTGATCGGTCTGGAGCGGGAGCGGTCACACAAGCCGGCCGGAATCAGGACTAATATCCTGGTTGTTCTTGGCGCCACCCTTTTTACCATCATGTCCTTTGAAATAGCCGGCGACTTTGAAGGGGATTTCGGACGGATCGCCGCCAATATCGTTACCGGCATCGGATTCCTCGGAGCGGGAGCCATTATCCAGGCGCAAGGTTCCGTGCGCGGGCTGACCACCGCCGCCATCATCTGGGTCAACGGCGCTCTGGGCCTGATGATTGGCACCGGCAAGTTTCTCGAAACCGCCATTGTAACCCTTGTGATTATTATCGTACTTTATGGCCTCCGCAGAATCGAGAAAAAATTGGCGCCGGAAAACGGCAACTCCTGAAACAGGCATTACATGAAGGGGGAGATTGTGCCAAAAAAAACTATCAATTTCGGTCGATTTTTGGTATAAGCCCCTTAGCAGTAGACGTTTGTGCAAAAATTGATTATATATTCTGGAACAAGAGAAGGAACGGAAATGTTATATGACATAACGTCATGTAACCCGGTCCGGAAAGTACGAACTGGTAAATGAGCGACCGGCAATCGGGAAATGACCATAAGAAGGAGAGGTTTAACAAGGAAGCGCTGGTGCACCTTGATTCTCTCTATCGAACGGCTCTTCGGATGACTCGTAATGAAAACGAGGCCGAAGACCTGGTTCAGGAGACTTTTCTCAAGGCGTACCGCTTCTGGGACAAATTTGAAGAAGGGTCCAACTGTCGCGCCTGGTTGTTCAAGATAATGACCAATATCTTCATCAACAACTACCGGGCGAAATCGCGAACTCCGCAGGTTGTTGAATTTGAAGATGTCGATGATGATTTCCTGTTCGGCCAGTTGGCGGCTTTAGGTCCTTCGGAAAATCCCGAACAACATTTTTTTGCTAAAGTATTCGATGATGACGTCAAACGCGCGATTGAAGACCTTCCCGAAGATTTCCGGTTGGTGGTGGTTCTCTCCTTTCTGGAGGGATTCAGTTATGAAGAAATCGCTGAAATTGCCGGCCTCAATATCGGGACCGTTAAGTCGCGACTACATCGGGGGCGAAAACTCCTTCAGAAAGCCCTCTGGGATTATGCCGTGAAGAACGGATTTATCAAGGAACCTGCTAAATGACTTGCGAAGAAGCGCTGAAATTGCTCTATGAAGTGATTGATAAAGAAGCCAATCAAATCGATAGCGAAAAAGTCAAGAGACATCTCGAAGATTGCCAGCACTGCATGGCGCGATACGAATTCGAGGCGATGTTCAAGACGTTCGTCACCGAAAAAGGGGCCTCCCGCAACCGCACCGACCTGCTCAAACAGAGGATTCAGGACCGTATCTCCGACGCCGGAGAATCGGGAAGCCGTTTTCAGTTACGATCGTTCCGCTCCCGACCGGTGATTATTTCTGCCGCGGCCGCTCTTGTTCTCTGTGTCGTGGCGGCCCTGGCCACCGCTCAGTTTTTCCGGCATAAGAGTTTTGTCTATCCCTTTGAAAAGGAGCACTTCAACGCCCATCCGGTCAATTTTGAGGCCGTCAATGACGATGATTGCATTAAGGAAATAAACAGTTACCTGACCCCCCATTTCAGCCTTGCCCTCGGCGAAAAAGTGGCCGGGTATGAGTTGACTCATTACGGCATAGATGAAATCCGCGGCCACAAATTCATGCATCTTCATTACCGCAACGGCACCAGCAAAGTCTCTCTTTTCATAGGCCAGTACAGCCCCCAGAACCTGCCCGATTTTGAAAAGGCAATCCACTCCGGCATCGAGTATTTCCGGCATGTCTGCCTGCAGTGTCAGGTGGTGTACTGGAAACAGGGGAATGCTGTGGCGATTGCGGTCTCCGAAAACAAAGAGTTGGACCTTCCCCAGCTTGCCTCCGCCCTCGGCGCCATTTAAGAAAAAAGTTATTGCCAAACTCTTTTTTGCGCCATTATTAACAGGCGATGTATAAAAGAGAAATGGCAGGATTGTCGTACCGCGCGCTTTATTTCCTTTCCGCTTATTTTGTCTTTTTTTGCATCCCGGCTTTTTCGGAGACAGCTATCCGCAGTACCACGGCCTTGAAAATAGCCCGCAATGTCTGGAATAATAACTTTGTCGATGCCCTCCATGCTTCCGAAAAGATTTTGAACGCGGAAGAAGAGAATCCGGTCGGATATTTTCTGATGGGAACTATCTATCAGACTATTTCCGAAGAGTACCGCACCGACCGCTTCAAAGATACAATATCCCACTATCTCGACCGGGCGATTGACCTCGCCGAGAAGCGCCAGTTGCGCGAGCCGTACAATCCCGACTGGGAATTTATCGCCGGAGCCTCTTACGGCTATCGCGCCCTGCACCGGGCTTTTCACGGCAACTGGTGGGGGGCATTCCGTGACGGTTTCCGCTGCAATTCCGCTCTCGATAAAACCATTGAAAGCGACAGCACTTTCTATGACGCCTATCTCGGTCTTGGCGCCTACCATTATTACCGCACCGTCAAAGCCAAAGACTTCCTCTGGCTTCCCTTTATCAGCGACCAGCGCGACCAGGGCATCGCCGAAATCAGGCTGGCGGCGCAGCGCGGCTATCTGGCATCATTCAATGCTCGCGAAGCGCTGCTTCGCATCTATTTTCTCGAAAAACGTTATGATGAACTCTTTGCGCTGGCTGACTCTCTTGCCCGCATTGTTCCCCGTGACCCCTACGCCCTCCTGTACTATGCCGAAGGATTGATTGCGGTGGGACGACTCGAAGAGGCTGAAACCAAAATCCGCCAACTTCGGACGGCCTGGAAGTCGTCGCCCTACTTTGACCCTTTCGGCTTCTATGAAGCCGAACTTCTCACGGCTAAAATCGCCCTGGCGCGCGAAGACAAAGAAACCGCCGGGAAAATTATTGAAAAAATCCTCTCCGAAAAAGCGATGCGCCGCGTCAACGCTTACTTTGCCGAAACCTTTGAAAAAGCCGATGCGCTTGCCCCGGCTCTCCGATGACCGCGCTTTTGTGCCTGCTCCTGTTATTCCCTCTTTCTGCCGTCCCGGCAAATAGTCTTCTCACCGACGAGAAACTGGACGTTATCCAAGATGGCGGAGAGGCGCTTCTCAACGGCGACTGGGAAAAGTCTTATCGTTTATTTGATTATCTCCTTGAACTCGACTCGACCGACCCGTCGGGATATCTCTTTCGCGCCGCCGTGATGCAAGGGGAAATGATGGATGCCGAAGAAAATATCTATGGCGACCGGTTTCTGGAGACACTGGATTCTGTAAAATCGCTCGCGGAGCGGAAACTGGACGCCTGTAGCCGCCGCGACTCGGCTGTCTGCTACCTTTATATCGGGCATGCTTACGCCTACCGCTCCCTCTGGGAAGCCCGCTTCGCCTCCAATTATTCGGCTATCACTTACGGCTTCAAAGCCCGCAGCCAGTATCATAAAGGTCTGGCGGTCGATTCTACCCTCTATGACCTCTATTTCGGACTCGGCTCTTACCATTACTGGAAATCGGTCAAAGCCGGGTTCTTTCGCACGGTCGGGCTCTTCAAAAATGACAAAGTGAAAGGAATCCGCGAACTCCAGTTCGCCATCGATTCTTCATTATTCAGCCGGGAGTCGGCGCGGGCATCGCTTATCTGGGTCTGGATAAATGAAAAGCAGTACGATTCCGCCATGGCGCTTGCCTCCCGGATGCGAGAGAGATATCCTCACGGCAATTCCTTCCTCTGGCCTCTGGCCGAAGCCTTCTATAAGAGCCGGCAGGACGACAGCGCCCTTGCCTATTACTCGCGGCTGTTCGAGCGTCTAAAATCCCGACCGGGGAACTTCTTCAATCTCATCGAGTCCGCTTACTGGATTATTCAATCCCTTGACCGTCTCGACCGCAAAAAGGAAATCGCCGCTTATCAATCATTCCTACAGGAAAACTATCCCCAAATCCCCCGTCAAATCAAAAGGAAGCAGAAAAGCAAACTGGCGGCAATCCTGAGACATCAGTGACGTAGGTCGAAACCTTTACGGTTTCGACATAATCATCCCCCGCCTTCGGCGGGCGATGATTTCCGCAGGAGACTATGTAGCCGCGCTGACAGAATCCTCACCCCTTTTGACATTCCTCCCGACATTTCGTATCTTTCAACTGCGCTGTCAGGAACCCTTTCCTGACGGTTTTCCCAACCCCTTTTGACATTCTCATCTACCCTGAGCCTCTTCCGTTAGCGCGTCGCGACCGCATTTCCAATCTCTTCTATTCCTCCCGGCATTGATGCACCCGGCAGATACTGAAGCGGTATTTCCCCGACTCCTCCGGCGGAATCTTCTCCAGCACTTCAAACTCTACCTCTTCCACCCCTTTTACCAGTCTCTTCAGGCAGTCTCGGTAATATGCCCGCGTTTCATCGGTCGGAGGCGGATTGCCCGCCAACCGAACCAGCACCCCTGTCGGGCTCTCCTGGATTATCTGCATCTGCCCCACGTCCGGCCCGATATCAATCAGATAATTGGAGAGCGAAATACTTGAAATTGGATTTCCATCGATATCAATGAAATTGTCGCTCTCGCGACCAACCACGTTTTCCAAGAGGGGAAAAGGAAGGCCGCAGGAGCAGTTCTCATCCTTCAATGTCCCGTAATCCCCCACCGCGTACCGGATGAACGGCATGGCGTAGTTATGCAGGTCAGTCAGAAGAATTTCGCCCGACTCGCCTGATTTCACCGGCATGCCGTCTTTGACAGTCTCCACCACAACCGAATCGGTAGCCAGATGCAGGTCGCCGTGCGCGGTGCATTCCGCCGCCGTCGGTCCCGTTTCCCGCGAGGCATAAAGATTGAAGACTTTAGCATTGAAGGCTTCTTCCAGAATTGTCCGTTGGTAAAGATAGAGCGGCTCGCCGGTGCTTACCACCGCCTTTACTCCCTTAATCTCAATTCCTTTGTTGATAATGAATTCCCCCAGCGCCACCGCCGGCGAGGGAAAACACCGGATAGTCTCGGGTCGAAAACGCAGTATCTGGTCGGTAAATCTCCAGAGTGTCGCTTCATCGAGCGCTCCTCCCGCATTCAATGTCAGAGTGTGAGTGATAAAGAAATCGGCAACCTTCTGTTTCCAACTTCGTTGCGGAACAAAATCATCGGTCACCGGCCAGATTGCCGCGATTTTGCAGTGAGGCTTGGCGCCTGTCCAGCGATTACTGCGCCACTCCAGCGCCAGTCTCTTCGAGCGGCAGACATTATCGCGGTAGAAGCGCATTTTCGCCCCGCTGGTCCCGCCGGTGCAGGTCTCATGACGAGCCGCCGCATCGCAGTCATCGGCAATCATCTCCTTCCGGTGCTCGTTTATTATCTCCTTGGTCAGAGCCGGAAGAGTCTTCAAGTCATTTTGGCTATATACCCGCTCCGGGTCAAAACCATTTTCCGCGAATAGACGTCGGTAGTACGGCGAATGGTTCCGGGCATGCCGCAGAAGCCTCCGCAGCGCCAGTATCTGATATTCCTCAATCTGCCCCGGATAGTAGTTGCAGTGGTCGGAAAATATACGGCAATATCCGCATACATCCGCTGCCTGCATCGCCCGCCCGTAATAGGGCGGTGTTACCAGAGGATAATAGAACCCCTTGCATCCAAACATATAACCTCCCCTAAAATTTTGCTTTCATGCCTCCGCTTTTCTTGAATCTCGCCTGACTTATTATAAAAAGCCCCACTGACATCTGCTGTCAGTCAAAATGGGCAAAAATATCGAAATTCGAAAATTTCTTGAAATTCCCCATCCCCCTTGACCGGTTGCGTCAGACCCTGTCAGCCCCAGTCCCTCGGTAGGTCGAAACCTTTACGGTTTCGACATAATCATCCCCCGCCTTCGGCGGGCGATGATTTCCGCAGGAGACTATGTAGCCGCGCTGACAGAATCCTCACCCCTTTTGACATTCCTCCCGACATTTCGTATCTTGACTGCGCCTATGAAAAACAGCAAGGATGAAATAACTATCAAACTGACGGCGGAAGTGTCCTGCGCCGGTTGAGCCAGCAAACTGGGGCCAAAGTTTTTGGCTGACCTTCTCAAGGGGATGCCGCCGGAAAGCAACCCCGCTCTTCTGGTCGGGTTTGAGACTTCCGATGACGCCGGCATCTTCCGAATCAGCGACCATCAGGCGCTGGTTCAGACGGTGGACTTCTTCCCGCCGATTGTGGATGACCCGTATGCTTTCGGGCAGATTGCGGCCGCCAACGCCCTTTCCGATATTTACGCCATGGGCGGCAAGCCGCTGACCGCTTTGAACATCGTCGGTTTTCCGGATGGGACAATGCCGCCGGAAATCCTGAAAAAAATCCTCCTCGGCGGCGCGGAAAAAATAAAAGAAGCCGGCGCCGTGGTGGTCGGCGGTCATTCCATCAAAGACAAAGAATTGAAATACGGCGTTGCCGTGACCGGTATCATCGATACCGACAAAATCATCCGCAACATCGGCGCCAAACCGGGCGATATTCTATTCCTGACCAAACCGCTCGGCACCGGCATCATCACCACCGCCATAAAACGAAATCTCGCTTCGCCCGAGGATATCGCGACTGTCACCAAATCTATGACTGCTCTCAACAATGTCGCTTCCGAGTTGATGGTCCAATTCGGGGCTCATGCCGCCACCGATATCACCGGCTACGGTTTACTCGGGCACGCCTACGAGATGGCGCACGGCTCCGAGGTCTCTCTGAAAATTCAGTTTGACCGTCTGCCGCTTTTCCCGAATGTTATGAAATTCGCAACCGCCGGCTCTGTCCCCGGCGGCACTTCCGCCAACCGCGAATATCTGATTGACAAAGTAGAATATTCGAGAAAGTGCACCGAACCGGAACTCAATCTTCTCCACGACCCCCAGACCTCCGGCGGCTTACTTATCGCCCTCGAAGCAGGGAAGAGGGATGATTTTCTCAAAGCGGCAGCGAAGAGTGGCCTGCCCGTTCATGAAATCGGCGAGGTGATAGCGAAATCAACCAAACCGCTTCTGATCAAATAATGCGAGTAGGTCAAAATCCCTCCCTGGGCGCCGTGTGCGACTTGGGTTTTGACATCTTCTGTTGCGCCGTCAGTCCCGCTTCAAGCGGGATCACCTGACGATATTGTGCGCGGCAGATGTCCTTCATCTGCCCGTAACTGTCATTCCCAACCCCGATCGGGAATCCAGAATTATGGGTCGGAACCCCACTGTGGGCGGGGTGGTTCCGACATTCTTTACTGTTGCCATTTCTCCTTTAACCGTTGCGTCAGGTCCTAGACTTTGACGGTAGTCAAAGGCGAGACCTGACGCTAAGCGGGCAAATTGACTGTTGCCAATTCTCCATCGGCGATTATATTGAAACGGACATTGTTTTCTTGATTGGGGAGGAAGTTCTGGGACCGGATTTTTCAACAGATATGAAGAATGAGGGTGTCAAGACCGCTCGACTTACAGGAGAAAAGCACACGGAAGTCGCGGGTCTTGACCTACTTTGGCTGTGTGGGAGTATTTGGCTATTATCTATTGCGGATACCGAGTAACTTGAGTATAGTATTAGTGATTATGAGCAAACATGTAGCAGAATCTCAAAGGGACCCGTCCCAAGGCAAAGGGAAAGAGGCGCGGGCTAAGCGAAAGTCACCGCGCGGAAAGCCGACTAACGAATTGGTTTTTAGCGCTTACAGCGGAACCAATGATGACGTGTTTCCATATATCTTATCCCTGTATGTCAAGCCTGGATCAAAGGTCGCAGATGTTACCTATGGCAAAGGCGTATTCTGGCGAAGAGTCCCTAAGGACGCATATGAACTATTGCCATCTGATTTAGTCAACGGCGTGGACTGTAGGAGACTCCCCTACAGTGATTCTTCCCTTGATTGCGTCGTATTCGACCCGCCCTATATGCACACCCCCGGCGGCACAGCACATGTCAACCATCAGAACTACGAAAACTACTACCAGAACAATGTAGCACAGTCTACCAAAAAATATCATGAGGCTGTGCTCGACCTGTATTTTGAGGCTGGCAGGGAGGCGTTTCGTGTTCTAAGAGATGGGGGGGTATACATCGTAAAATGTCAGGACGAAGTATGTGCCAATCGCCAGCGGCTTACGCACGTCGAGATAATTAATGAATTTAACGGCTACGGTTTTCAGGTCGAGGATTTATTTGTGTTGGTTCGAAACGGAAAACCTGGTGTTAGTCGTATCTTAAAGCAAGCCCATGCCCGAAAGAATCACTCTTACTTCCTTGTGTTCGTCAAAATGAAGAGCAAGAAACGGTGGACGGGATTAGATTTTCGATTACACGTTGATTTGCAATCAAACCCAAACGGCAATGGCAACGGTAAGACGAAGCCTAAGAACGAAGAACAGACTTCTTTTCTGTGAAGAAATCCCCGAATTGCTTAATTACTATGATGTCTGGATACGCCTTAGTGAGGGCAAGATACCGCTCGGGCGGATCGAAATAGTAAATGCGTTCCATCTTCGCAAGTAGAGCTTGGTAGATCAACCACTGATCGGGAACGCAAATCTCCACTACTTCAAGTGAGTGCGAATCAAGCTTAGTCTCCGAGAACAATACCATTATCCCCTTGTAAGTTCCTACCCCGTGTGCGCTGTCCAGCAGTCGCTGATGCGCCCAAGCTTGCACAACTCGTTCTCGCGTGGACATCTTGACCGGTAAATGAATTCTTGTTTTGCCTGAATCCAAGTCAATCAGAAAGTCCATGGTCATAGCAACATTGCGGTCTTTGACTTGAAGGTATGCCTTCTGAGTCGGATTCATGTCTAGTGCCTTAGAAAAGAGGTGGCCGATATAGCATTCGAAGTAGGTCGCGGGACCTTTCTTGTTCTGTCTATCGAATATCTCCATAGCCAAACACGGAGCTAGGGCCACAGTATAGCTCAATTTTGCAAACTCGTCTGCGCTGATATCTTCCGCGAGCCAGCGTTTCCAAAATTCTTCTATCTTTGCGGCTTCCTTAATGAACAAATCCTTATTGGCAGGACGGGCAACAATGCCACCCCTACCAAAAGTGAAGTACTCCTTGCCGGGAACCTTAGATACGAGCTTGATGACCTTGCAATTCTGTGACAGAAAAGTCAGTGACATTTTAGCAATGTCGAAGATCGCCATGCCAGTTGATTTACCCTTGGCATCAGCGGAGCTCGCCGACTTGACTTTAAGGTACTTAGATTTGAGTTCCGAATCGGTCATCGTTATCTAGGAAGAAAGTATGTAATTGGTTTCTTGTATAGCTTGGCGAATGCGTGCAATTCGATTATGTCCACTCGCCTCTCTCCAGACTCACTCTTGGAAACAAATGACTGATGGACGCCCAGCGACTTTGCTACGTCGCTCTGTGTCAAACCTGCGTCTTCTCGTGCACCTCTGAGGAGTCCCAGAAATCTCTTGTATGCTGTTGAATGGAGCGCTGTCATTGCTCTATTCTACATCCCAATATGGAATATCCCATAACGGGATAATCGGCAGAATAGTATCAGAGCTCGACCATGAAGATCGAGCCTTGAAATCAAGTCGACGTAGGTCAAGACCCCCGACCCACCTGGCCATTCCCTTGTCGGTCGGGCGGTCTTGACAATGTCCTACCTTTACTAGATTTGTCTTTTCTTATAGGTCGGAACCCCCGTGATTCCGACATTCTTTACAGTTGCCAATTCTTCAACCGTTGCGTCAGTTCCTAGTTCCGACTCCTGTCGGAATGAGAACTGACGCCTTCCGTTAAGCGGTGTCAGTCCCGCTTCAAGCGGGACTTCCTGACACATTATCATTTCCGCCAGGAAATGATTACTTCTGCTCCTCCTTCTGGGCCCCCCACTACAATCCCCCCCTTTCCTGCCGATAATACGATAATGAGACAATCCCCGCTTCGTGCGGGCTCTCTATAACTATGTCCAACAAAGTCCTTATATACGGCGAACGGCTCAGCGGCAAAAACTATGAGAAACTCTGCGCCTCAAACCCGGAACTCCGCGACCAATCTCTTCT
>DYGG01000058.1 GCA_020724775.1 Ignavibacterium sp.
GGTTTTATTAATCAGAGATGGGGGTAATTCTGTCTCTTAGAATGTAACCCTTGATGTATTTAACTTATCGATTGATGGAGGGTATTAATGAGCATATTTCATAAGTTCTTTGTTTTGGGTGTCAATCTACTGACAATTATGGTGGTCTCTTGTAGTTGTGATGAGGAACCGACCAAACCGCCAGAGCCGCCCCCCGAGGAGCATTTGTTCTTTGTCTGCGCTGAGTACAGCGGAATAGTCAAGGTTTTCTCCGTGGAACAGCAGAAGTTCATTGATTCTTTGGAATTCGAAGCGGAGGGACCTTCAGTAGAAGTAATCGGCAGTGATGAGAAATTACTTGTGATTGCCGATATTCCGCAGTTATTCGACCTGAAGACGAAAACTACGGTTCAGACTTTTCCTGATGCGGTGGCGGTTACTGCCTCACCTGATGGCAGATATCTGGCTTTCAACAAGAAGACGTCAGTTCCTTATTCTTATCGTCTTGAACTTCGATCATTCGACCAGCAGATTCTGTATCATCAGGACACTCTAGTGCGCACAATTTCTTTCAGTATCGATTCGAGGCTGATGGCGTATCGGAAAGAGTGGGAGGACCCTTTCAAAGCGGAATTGGTGATTTACGAATTGGGTCTTGACTCCATAATCGACAATGGCACCAAGTATTTGTCAAACGGTTATCCTTTAGACCGCATCCTTTGGGTGATGGCGCCATTAAGCAAGCGGAACAAAGTTGTTTTTGAGGCCAACGATTTCTTTCTTTGTATCGCCGACATCGGTTCCGACACTGCAAGGGTTCTGAAAACCAAATTGCCTTCAGCCGCCAGTGCTATAGCTGTCAGTCCTGACGAGCAGTATCTTTATGTAACTTTCCACCCGGGTTGGGATATGTTCCCGCCGAGCAAAAAGATATTTGTTTTTGACTTGGTTACGGAGCAATTAATTGACTCCATGATAGTGACGGAGCCGTATTATGAGCCGGACCAATTAGCGATAACCTGGGACGGCAAGTATATTATGACCTGCACACCTTCAGTAATTCGCAAAGTCGGATTGTTCGATGTGATTACCGGGCAAGAGATTGGATATTACGATTTCAATGTTCCCGGCGACTACCCTGTGGTCGCGGCCGCGAAGCGATTAAAATGAATAGTTGAGTAGGTCAAAATCCCCTTGGGTTTTGACAATAGTGAAGGTAGCTGAGTAGGTCAAAATCCCTCCCTGGGCGCTGTGGCGACTTGGGTTTTGACACTTACTTGAAAGGAGGGCGGATGGCAGGTTTTATTAATCAGAGATGGGGGTAATTCTGTCTCTTAGAATGTAACCCTTGATAAATTTAACTTAACGATTTTACGCCTCGGCGAATCGGCCCGGGGCGGTATGGAGGGGAGAGTATGAGAAAAATCTTGAGGACATCATGCTTGGCAATAGTCGTTCTGTTTGGATTTGTGGCGTTGACCTGCGATGAAGACTGCCCGGTCTGCCCGAAGGAGCCGGAGCCGGTGCCGGAAAAGGAATATCATTTCCTTTATAGCTTTGTCGGTAGCTACTACACATCGGCGGTGC
Source organism: Ignavibacterium sp. (assembly GCA_020724775.1). Taxonomy (GTDB): domain Bacteria; phylum Zixibacteria; class MSB-5A5; order GN15; family PGXB01; genus DYGG01. Next base: position 1,567 of record DYGG01000058.1, read on the forward strand.
TCACCTACAGCACGAAGACGGGAGAGATGGTGGATTCGACGTATTATGGGCGGCATCCTTTCTGGGATGCTCGGTTCACCAGTGATGGCAGGTACGCTTGCTACACCTCAAGTGATGCCAATTGGGCAACTACCTGGATAACCGAATATGCCACGGGTGACACCGTTTCTGTTTTGCAAGGCGTTGCGGGATACTTTCTTTCGATTTCGTACGACAACAGATACCTGCTTATGGTCAATTATTTCAGTGCTCCTACTGCCGCCTTCCTCTTTCAGATCCCTACCTTGGCAATTGTCCACGAGTTTCAAACGAATGCCTGGGGTGGGATTGATATGCACCCATTCCGAAACGAAGGAGTTGCAGCGATTTTGGACGAAGACAGTCTCTTGTTCCTAAACTTCTCGTCTGATACTGTTTCAAGCCGCAAAGAGAGGATTCGCCTTCTTAGTAGCGTTGAAATGCGGGGGCAAGGGGTCAAGTACTCGCGGGATGGCTCGAAACTGGTTCTTTGGGGGGTTTGGCCCGGTGGAATAGTAATCCAGGTCCGCAACGCTGAAACCTTTGAGATTCTGCATGAGTCCTATCCGGATGTGCGCCTGGGTCCTTATATGCACCCCGACGGAGAGCGCGTCTTCTTCGTTAAACCTTGGACCGATATAGGCGGTTACCCAAGTTCAGTTTGGGAATTAAATCTGCGCACTCTCTTGCTTCGCAGGATTATCAACGGTTTGGACTATGGGGGGACACATCCATACGTTTACGGATTCAATCCCAGCGACATGGATTTCACTCCAGATGGGAAGTATGCCTTTTTCATTAGCGGGGGTGAGGGATTGGAGCATGGCCCCATTCTCAAATTCGATTTAGATACTTATCAATTTGTGGATGCCTTCTTTCCGTCGGCCGGTTTTTCCCGGGTGATAAGAATGTATCCGCTGGAAATCAAGAAATGAGGGAAACTATGTATCGAAGAATTCTATTTATGGTTGGGTCGATTGTGCTATTGAGTGTGAGCGCGGTACAATCTCAAAATTATTACGCTTACAAGGAGTCGGGAGAGACGGTCAACCTGACTGTGCAGGATACTATAATCACGGCGAAACTCGTCGATGCGCCGCAATTCTTTTGGACTTCAGTCTATGCATCAGATTCAGCCCTGAATGAAGATATTCCGCCGGAGCCGCTATGCGATGGATTCTATCGACTCCGGGTCATCCCCGGCAACGACCCGGAAGCGTTGGTGGAACGGCTCAGAGAACGGGAGGAGATTTACCTGGCGAATGTTTCGTTCCTGGACCCTAAGAATAACCCTATATACACCACCGAGACATTTGTGGCAAATTTCAATGTTGGTGTGACATCAGTCCAAATCGACTCGATGAATGCGGCGCACTCCGTCGAGATTGTGGATACTTTGTTCGGTGACCCGTACTGGCTGGTCTTGAGAGTCACACAGAATTCCGACCTTGATGTTCTGTCGATGGGTAATGCGTATCACGAATCGCCGCTTGTTCAGTTTGCAAGGGCGGCGATGGTGCTAAATTTCGAGTTTTATGGAACCCCGAACGATGAATACTGGCAGTATCAATGGTACTTTCAGAACACCGGACAGTCCGGCGGCACCCCGAATGCCGACATCGATTTGGACGAGGCTTTTGATTACACTTTATCCCCGTCGGCCTATGTGACCATTGCGATTCTCGATGACGGCTTTGCCGCCCATGAGGACTTTCCGTCGGAACGGTTTGCAGGGGGCTACGGTTACGTCTATCACATAGGACCTGATTTTTCTCCTTGGCCGTATGCGGCCCATGGCATGGGAACTATGGGCATTATTGCTGCTACTAACAACAATTCCCTTGGCGTTGCGGGTATCAGCAATAATTTCAGAATTATCGCGCAAAGAATCGGAAACCATTGGAATGGGGCACTGACCGCCACCGATGTGAATGTCGCGAGGGCATTTTCTGATGCCGTTCTTGCCGGTGCCCGGGTGATCAGCAACTCATGGGGATGCAGAGATTGCGACACTCTCTCAGATTCGACGACGTATTGGATCAGAAAGAGCGACAGCGCGGGAGCGGTGGTCGTTTTTTCATCCGGTAATTATCCTCTCTGGTATCCAACGAAGCCAGTCGCTTTTCCGGCAAGGTTGCCGGAGGTGCTCGCAGTCGGGGCTACAGACAGCAATGATGCTCGCTGGATCTATAGCAATTATGGCGAAAGACTTGATGTTGTGGCACCCAGTAGTGAGATCGCTTTGCAGGGTGACATATGGACGCTTGATCAGATGGGTAGTCTCGGTTACAATCCCAAGGGCATAGCATGCTCGCCGAGCACTATAGACTACGACTGCAAATTTGGCGGTACGTCGGCGGCCTGCCCGCAGGTGGCCGGAGTGGTTGGACTGGTGCTGCGTAAGAGACCCGACTTAGTAGGTAACACCCAACAACTCAAGGATATTATCCGTTATTCGGCTGAAGACAAAGGTGCTCCCGGCTGGGACCAATATTACGGTTGGGGAAGGCTGAACGCCGCGCGGGCGCTGTTGGCTGTTTCCCGCGGGGAAGCAATAACAGTGGCACAATAAACATACTCGATGCGACCTACTTAATATCTTTCCTTTATAAAAGTGGACCCGCACCCACTCCTGATTACTTGATGGGGGATGCCAATTGTTCGGGCGTCGTTTCAATATTGGATGTGACATATATACAGGCTTACCTGTACGGCGGGGCGCCGATGCCGCCGATCTGTTTTAACTATGGCAACTGAGAAATTCTTCTTAACGGGGGCGGTCTTCGCCTGAAGGACCACCTCTGTTTCTGAAGGGGGCACAAAGGGGGGTACGTGAGCTGCGGTACTTCTATAGAAGCAAGAAGCGTACGCCTCTCTTCTTAATCTAAGTTTCTTTAGACCATCTCCGCCTTATTTCCCTTTGAAATATGCCTCCCGGAATTTCGCCAGCAGATTTTTCAGCGTCTCGGTGTGGGTTTTATCGGTGGTCTGTTTGCATTTCATCGCCGCCACCAGCATCTGATGCAGAATCGAAACCTTGTTGAGATACTCATCATATTTCGCCTTTTCCTCGGGCGCCACCGGGGCAATCCGCTGAGTCAGAAAATATTGTGAGACAATCTCCATCAGTTTATCAGCATGGGCTTCCTTATTGGTTATCCACCGGACAAGTTGATTATAATTCTTGTCGGCGGCGGCAGAAAGCGATGTTATCTGGTCCATCGACTTTTCGATAGTGGCGATATCTTCGGATATAAGATAAAAACGGGTGGAATCCTCATAAATGCCGCAGGGGATTTCGCAATGAGCCGAAAGACTTGTCGCCGTTAGAAAAATGACCAAGATAACTCCCAGAGAACTGATAATCAGGTTCTTCATCATACACTCCTTTCTTTCAATCGACAATCGGATTTAATACGGACTATCCAACAGAGGATGCTAATGCGAATTTGAGACCTCCTCTTGCTATTGTTGCCGGTCTTTATTACTTTCCTCGCCAATATAATGCATGACCCTTCAAACGGCAGTTGAATTAGAAAGAAAAAGTGAGCGGTGAGACAGCATATTTCGGAGAGATAATCGCGCTGGTGACGGCCCTGGTCTGGGCTGTGGCGGTAATACTGTTCAAGAAGAGCGGAGAAAAATTTCATCCTCTCGGTCTCAACCTGTTCAAGAATATTCTGGCTTTTCTGCTCTTCCTTCCCACCATCTATCTTTTCGGGCAGACTCTGTTTCACGATGCTCCCGTTTCCGATTATCTCCTGCTTTTCCTGAGCGGATTTCTGGGACTGGCGGTTTCTGATACCTTATTTCTGACCAGTTTGAATATTCTGGGTGCGGGATTGGCGGCGATTCTTGCCTGTCTTTACTCACCGACCATAATTGTCTTATCGGTGATATTCCTGGATGAGAGATTGACATGGATGCAGATTGCCGGGGCATCATTGATTGTAGCAGCGGTGCTGACAACCGTCATAAATAATAGGAACCATGTCGCTCCCGCCGACAAGAAACGTCTCTGGCTCGGGATATCGCTGGGGGCGCTGTCGTATCTGGCCGGAGGTATTGGCGTCATAGTGATGAAACCGGTTCTGGAGCGCTCGCCGGTTCTCTGGGTAACCGAGGTAAGACTTCTGAGCGGAATAATATTTGTGACAGCCCTTCTGGCGTTACATCCGGGACGAAAACTGATTTTAGCGCCGGGGATGGGTCGTCGCGGCTGGGGATTCACTATTGCCGGTTCGCTTGCCGGGGCTTATTTTTCGATGCTTCTCTGGCTGACCGGCCTGAAATTCACGCAGGCATCGATTGCCGCCGCCTTGAATCAAACTACCAATATCTTTATTTTCCTGTTAGCCGTAATATTTCTTAAAGAGCCGGTTACTGCCCGACGGGTGTTTGGAATAATTCTGGCGGTCGCCGGGGCGCTGCTGGTCACATTTGGATAATTCTGCATAACGCGAGGTGCGCAAATGAAAGTTGGATTTATAGGTCTGGGCTCGCTGGGGAAAGCGATTGCAGGACGATTGATTGAGACAGGAGTGGAACTGTCGGTATGGAACCGCAGCAAATCAAAAGTCACCGGTATGGCGGCGGCTGTGGCAGATTCGCCAAAGGAACTAATCTCCAACAATGATGTCGTGGCGCTCTGTCTTTCAGATAGCGGCGCCGTAACTCAGATTCTGGATGGAGAGAAGGGGCTGCTGACTGGTGACCTTGCCGGTAAAGTCATTATTGACCATACCACCAATCATTTTGAACCGGTTACCGGATTCCACGAACAAATTAGGAAAGCCGGGGGATTCTATCTGGAAGCGCCGGTACTGGGAAGTGTGATACCGGCGTCAAAGGGGCTTCTTACCGTTTTGGTCAGCGGCGAGAAAGCGATTTACGAGAAGATGCATCCGTATTTTGAAAAAATGGGAAAGAATATCTTTTTTATGGCAGAGCCATCGGTCGCCACCAGGATGAAACTGGTGAACAACCTGGTGCTGGGAAATCTGATGGCGGTTCTTGCTGAGGCGGTCGCTTTTGGTGAAGCCTGTGGGGTGGAGCGGGAGAAAGTGATTGAGATTCTCTCTAAAGGGGCGGGAGATTCGGGCGTGCTTAACGGGAAGCGAGAGAAACTGCTGAAAGAAGATTTTTCGCCGCATTTTTCATCGGTGATGATTCATAAAGACCTTCACTATCTGCAGGATCTGGCGCGCCGGATGAAACGTCCCCTTCTAACCGGAAGCGTCGTAAAGGAGATCTTTGGAATGACGTTTCGGGAAGGGCTGGAAAAGGACGATTTCTCGGCAGTTTACAGGCTGTTCAAAAAGTAAGTTCTTCCGGTATGTTACTACTATCCGGACCTAATTCCTGTAGTTAAGAACTTAGAAGTCTATAAACTCATTCAGGTCTTCCGTCCTATTAACATCGGGAGCGTGTTGTTCTTGGATGCCGCCGTATCGGGTAATTTGCTAATCTCAAAACGGTCTTCGATAACCTCAAAGCCAACATTTTTTAGAGTGTCAATCCAGTCGGCTATCGGAAAGATTCCAAGTATATGCCGGTCGGTCTGGATATCGAGATACCCATCCCGGCGGATAAGATAGATATAAGTGCATTCATAATTGCCGTCATCCGGATCCGGGTCGTAGTTGTTCTCGATATAGGTGACTTCTATGTTCCCCTGATGATGATGCGAAACGACCGTGCGGTTCTGGACAAAATGCTCGGGCCATTCCTCGATAAAAGTTATCATGACACCGCCCGGGTCAAGATGAGCATGCGCGGTGAGAAAAGCGGCGCGCAGTTCCTCAAGGCTGGTCATATGGCAGATAGCGTCATGAATGACGACAGCATCAAATTTTCTTCCCAGCCGCGCTATACGAAGGTCATCGATGCGATACTCCACCTCGGGATTAAGTCTTTTCGCCAACTGGAGAATCGGGGGGTTGATATCAAGGGAACTGATTTGGAACGCCTTTTTCAGGACAGAGTCAAGATGCCCTCCGCCGGCGCCAAGATTTAGTATATGATGCACTCTTTCGCCCCCATATTCTTTAAGTTTCCGGATAAAGAGTTCTCCTTCGTCAATATAGGTCTCCGGCGGCGAGATTATAGGCCAGAGCCAGGCGAGGTCTTTGTAAAGACGCATTATCTCTTCGGGGCGGAGTTTCGGACGCATACCCGAAATATATATATCAATACCGGGTTGAGCAAACGAGGAGGCGGCAGTTTTTCGCAGGAGACCATTGAGGAAAGTCGCTTTGCTCTCTTATGGTTCAAGACCACGGGCCGACTATAGAGAACCGAATATCTCGGCGGATTTATCTAAACTGACGGCTCAACGGTGACGATACCGTTAATATGGAGAAATATTGCTTGTATGATTTCGCCGGCGCTATATATTAATCCTGGTGGTAATCGATGACGGCAACGCTAAAAATTAATCATGGTCTGGCGCTTCTTCCTGACTTAACGCAGGTGGAAAAATCGCTGTTCGAGAAGGGATTTGAGTATATAGCCGGCGTAGATGAAGCCGGGCGGGGACCCCTGGCCGGTCCGGTGGTGGCGGCAGCGGTAATTCTTCCGAAAGATACGGTCATTAAGGGGCTGGATGATTCCAAGAAACTGTCGCCGCGTCGGCGCGAAGAACTATTTGATGACATAGCGGCCTGCGGCGCGACCTGCGCCGTAGGTATCATTGACAATATCACTATTGACCGGATGAATATCCTCAAGGCTTCGCTTCTGGCTATGCGGAAAGCAGTGATGTCGCTTTCGCGGAAGCCGGAGTTTGTGCTGGTGGACGGAAATTATACCATTCCTAACCTCGACCTGCCGCAGATTGCGATTGTCTCCGGAGATTCGCTCTGCGCCTCGATTTCGGCGGCATCTATTATCGCCAAAGTAACCCGTGACCGGATAATGGATAAGTATCAGGAGTTATATCCGGAATTCTCATTCTCGGTGCACCGAGGATATCCGACCCCCCAGCATCTCAACGAATTAAAAACCCACGGGCCGACCGAGATTCACCGGAGAAGTTTCCGTCCGGTAGAAGAAACTGTTCCGGTGCCACGTAGCGGCAAATAAGCCATATCAGTTTGTCCCAAGAGAATAACAGATCATCGCGGGCAAGGGGAGACCGGTTCGAGCGAAGAGCCGAAGAATTTCTCCTGAAGCAGGGGTATGAGATTCTGGCGCGTAACTGGCAGGCGGGCCATAAAGAGATAGATTTAGTCGCCCGCAAAGAAATGACCCTGGCATTTGTGGAGGTAAAAGGAAGCCGCGGCGATAAATTTGGTCATCCGGCGTACCGGGTTGACAGGAAAAAGCGGGAGAATCTGGCGCTGGCGGCGGAGCGATTCATTACCGAGATGAATCTACGGGGGTACGAGTTTCGATTCGATGTCATTACGATTTACGAGGGAATTCTGGAGCATTTTCCGGGAGCGTTTCAAGTGGAATCGGAGGAATCGGGCGCCGGGGCGAATAATGATGTCGATGAATCCTTCTGAATTATCTTCAAAATCGAATCCTGCACCCGGACAACTGAATCGGTCATTTCCGAAACATGTTTCCAGAAATCGGCCGGGACCCAATTCTCGGTTCGGAATTTTTCAACCAGAGTGAGCATCTCTTCCCGGGTCACGGCGTGGGCGGTCAGAATCGAGTCACGGACAGTCAAGAAGCGGGGTTTGTCGTTGCGGTAAAGTTCAGCGGCGAGGGAGGTCCCGGTGACGACAGCGGCATATTTTCGATATTCGGCTTCAAGTTTGTCCTGTTTCCAGTCCTTAATATAAAGATAACCGGCAACTATCAGTCCGATTAAGACCAGGACCGCAACTATTCGTAAAATCAACTTCAGCCAACTTCCGGTTGAAATTATCCGTAATTTTGTTAAATTATTAAGGTTAAATCGATTGGTCAATATATATATGGAACTTAAATATCCGCCGGTCCGAAGAAAAAGCCGGGCGGTCAAAATAGGCGATTGTATTATCGGGGGCGGCTTTCCGATAGCGGTGCAGTCGATGACCACCACCGATACCCGTGATGTCGACGCGACTGTCGCTCAGATTCAGCGCCTCATTGCCGAAGGTTGCGAGATAGTGCGGGTGGCGGTGCTGGATGATGCCGCGGCCTCCAAGTTGGGGGAAATCAAAAAGCGGATTTCCATTCCGCTGGTGGCAGATATCCATTTCAAATATAAACTGGCGCTGGAAGCGATTCGTCAGGGAATTGACAAAATCAGAATCAATCCCGGCAACATCGGCGCCGACTGGAAAGTGCAGGAGGTAACCTCGGCGGCAAAAGATGCCGGAGTGCCGATTCGAATCGGCGTAAACTCCGGGTCACTTCCAAAAGATTTGCTGGAAAAATACGGGCATGACAATCCTGAAGGGTTTATCGAGGCGGCCCTGCGCCAGATTGAAATTCTGGAGAACAAGAATTTCAAGGATATTGTCGTCTCGCTCAAATCGACCAATGTCAACACGGCATACTGGGCATATATGATGCTGGCGGAAAAGGTCGATTACCCCTTTCATCTCGGAATAACCGAATCGGGGACACTTCAGACCGGCTCGCTTAAATCGGCGGTCGGACTCGGGGCGATATTAATAACCGGCATCGGCGATACCATCCGGGTTTCCCTTTCGGCTGACCCGGTGGAGGAGGTGAAAGTCGGCAAGGCGATTCTGAAATCGCTGGAGTTGAAAAAAGAGGGGGTCGATATTATCGCCTGCCCCACCTGCGGACGATGCCAGATTGATATGATTCCGCTTGCCGAAGCGATTGAAAAGAAAACCCGTCATTACAAGACGCCGCTCAAGGTTGCTGTGATGGGTTGCATCGTGAACGGTCCCGGTGAAGCCACCGCGGCTGATGTTGGCATTGCCGGCGGTGACGGCCTGGGAATATTATTTAAGAAGGGGAAGATTGTCGGGAAGGTGACCGAGAAGGAACTGGAGGAGACGCTTCTGAAAGAGATAGAGGAGATGACCGGGGGAAAGTGATAGAGAATGGAAGATCCAAAATTGGTGCCCCACCGTCCTGGTCGCCGCGGCGACTCGCGGTGGGTAGTCTATAATATCAGGATGTAGGTCGGGTTCTGAGTCCGAATCGGGATGGCTCAGGGTGGTATGAGGACGAAAAACCCGACATTCTTGTCTAATGATTAAAAAACATTTCAAGAAACTTGGTTTCTGGGGCGTCATTTTCTTTACGGTTAAGGGGCTTCTCTGGCTAACCGTGCCGCTGCTGATTGCCAAAATGTGCGGATAAACACCTCTTAAGCGCGAACAAGCCGTCGCCGTTCTGATTCTGCGGCTGCGCTGAGATGGGTACGTGATGAAAGAAGAAAGACGTTTCTTCATCACTTTCTATAAGTTGTCGTTACAAATCGGCTCCGGTCCGTTCTTAAGCAGGAAAGAAATCAGGTGAGTTACATCCAATATGTTAATAAGTCCGTTACCGTTAGCATCTCCCTTCCAAAGTGGAACCGGAGCAGGTCCGGATCGATATAGATAACTTATCATAAATGTGGCGTCGGTAATATTGACACTCCCACTGCTATTTGCGTCACCAGGAATATTGTAATTCATCACAATCGGGTCGCAACAGGTGAGACTTGGTATAGGGGTACGCTGGCCATCTACTACAGCCTGGAAAAGTGAAACGTCTGTGCTGTTAACCGAGCAACTTCCGTTAAGGTCACCCTGGTATGGTACAGGCAGAGTTCCACCACAGCCGGTTACAGCTGCCTTAAGCAGTTCCAAATCAGCTGATTCGTAGCCCAATCCATTGCCATTTATGTCACCATCGGCGCAGCATCCGGTCATCAGGCTGTATTGATAAGTACGGGTGATAACGTCTATATCAAATTTTAGCCACTGAATGGACGAAAGACGGTCATAGGAGGAACGGCCCACGGCCATTACGACCAGCACATATTGACTGTCTCCGGGGAGAAAAGTAAACGGCCCGCTGCTCCCCATCATACGCCTGTCGCCAGGTGAAGAATCTATGTCTTCATTGAAATAACTCGGGTCACCGGGGTACATGAAACGAGTGCCGTTGCTGATAGGTTGACAAAAGCGGTCTAATCCCTGCATCACGCAATACGATTCACTGGCATCGTCAGGATCAGTTCCGTTAGTCATCCTAGTGAAAGCTTCCAATCCCATGTTCCTGAAGCCATGCAGGTACTTGTTCTCGAAAAAGGCGCTATCTCCCGGAGAAGGCACCAGGGGTCCATAGATGAAGCTAAATCCGATGGCGGGGGGGGCGGTTCCGTATTGTGTGTCGCTATTATCGGCGTTATAACAATAGAACAGATTCCGAAGAGTGTCACATCCAACAAGGTCATCGGAGTAACCACCCAGGTCAGGATCAGCCCAGAGACCGATATAGCAAGAGTGTATCGTATCAGTCCCCTTGTTGTAAAGTTTATACTGAAGAAATATGGCTCTAGCGGTGGCATCTCCTTGGATGTCTAACGCGAAGGTGGTCTGCTGTATTTCAATGCCCAGAGGCGGCGTACTGCCGGAATTATTGTTGTGCCTTGCCGGATTGGCATCGTTGTAAACCGACCAGAGTGACTGATGACCCATAACAAGCGGCGCGCCGCAATAATCGGTGGGGGCACCCTGGTCAACAGGCCAGTTGAGGTAATCATCATTGGGATTTTCTTGCGTGCTGTCATTATAGAGCTTATAAACTCTGAAAGCCGGATTGTCTGGCAGAAATGTTCCGTTGTTCATTGGGCCAGGACAGTATTCGCTGGAGTATTCCGACACTGTCACTCTAACCTGGCCGTTGACAATTCCTCCGACCCAAAGACCGGCTGCATAGAGTGGCGATGATATATTAGTGCCGTTTGAGATTGATACGGTATCTGTAAATGGATAAAAAGTGCCGTAATCATAGCCGAAGAGATTGGCCAGGTCACGGCCAAAATTCCCGTGGTTAGTCACGAACATCAGGATACGATTTACATCGATAAATGTATTGTTATCAATACTCAATACCTCTGAGGGCAACGGTACAGAATTACCCCGTTCCTCCGACAAAGGGTACGAAGATGTCGACATTGCAATTGCCGTAAGCAATAGAAGCCTAATAGTCATGCGCATATTCACCCCACAGATTTATAGAAAGCAATTTTGATATCAAATCATTACCCCGCAAAAGGCAGTAAAAAAACCTTCACCAATCTAATAAGTAATATAAATTCATTCTCAGGGATGTCAAGTTAATAACTAGCAGCTGAAGTCGCCCTTGGAACTCCGACGGTCGGCAGCCTGCCGCAGGCGGGCGCCTGATAAGTAGTGTAAATTCTTTTGTGTAAATTTGGTATTGGATAAATAAGATTAACGGG
>DYGG01000059.1 GCA_020724775.1 Ignavibacterium sp.
CATTAAATGCACAAATAGCCACGCCAGCCATCCGATATATCCTGATATCTTCAAGAATCCGAAATCAGCCACGGCATACTTCTTCCCGATAGTCGCCATAATGCCGAAGTTTCGGAAATGGAAAGGACCTGTTGCTTTGCCTTTAAGACGTCGCCGTATCAACCGGGCAACATACTGCCCCTCCTGTTTTGCCACCGGCGCTGTCCCCGGAAGCGGCGTCCATTCCCGGTCGTTGAGATACGCCAGGTCCCCCACTACAAAAATTTCCGGATACCCCGGTACGCTCAGGTCGGAATTGACCTTTATTCTCCCCATCCGGTCGGTCTCAATCCTGGCTCTCCGCGAGAGCAGATTCCCCATCGGTGAGGCTTTCACCCCGGCCGCCCAGAGAACGGATCTGGCTCTGATATTCTCCGTCTCTTCCCCTCGTTTAATTGTGACCGTATCGGCGTTAATCTCCGAAACCATCCAGCCGGTCTTGACGGTAACTTTGAACTTTTTCTCCAGGGCGCGCGTGGCTCGGGCGGAGAGGGTGGGATGATAGGTCGGCAGAATCCGCTCCAGGCTGTCAATAAGAATTATCCGCGCCTTTGCCGGGTCGATGCGGCGAAAATCGCGGCGAAGAGCATCGAAGGCGATTTCCCCCAGAGTTCCGGCAAGTTCGACCCCGGTCGGACCGCCGCCGATAACCACAAATGTCAGAAGCACCCGAATCCTATCCGGGTCGGTCTCTTTTTCCGCTTCTTCAAATGCCATAAGGATGCGTCGTCTGATTCGGGTCGCATCCTCAATTGTCTTCAATCCCGGGGCGTACTCGCCCCAGTGGTCATGACCGAAATAGTAATTCTGCGCTCCTGCCGCAATGACAAGCGAGTCATACGGCGCCTCCCCATCTTTCAACCGCACCTTTCGGGATTCGGTATCAATCTCAACCGCTTCCGCCAGAAGCACCCGGGTGTTTTTCTGTTTGCGAAGGATATGTCTCAAAGGAGAAGCAATATCAGCCGGAGAAAGCGCTCCCGTCGCCACCTGGTAGAGAAGAGGTTGAAATAGATGATAATTACGGCGGTCGATAAGGGTAACATCCACCGGAGCATTCTTGAGGGCGCGGGCAGCATCAAGCCCCCCGAATCCCCCTCCGATAATCACAACTTTGTGTCTGTCAACCATCGCTCCAAAATCCCTTTCAATTACTAAATAACGGCAAACCAGAACTCCGGTTCCCTCTGCCGAACTCCACTTCGGTCCCTCTTCCATTCTCTCTTTAATTTATGATACGATTCCCGACCAAAAAAAACATCCCGCTATTGAGGCGGGATGAGAGCATTGCGCGCGAAACAGTTCTAACGGCAAGATACCTTTTCGCAGAGGCGGAATGCCATATCTATATTAATCTCCCTATTTCCCCGGAGCGGAAAGACCTATTCGTACTCCTCACAATGCCAGACTCCCTCTTCCGGTTTTTCAAAGCGGCAAGTTTCCCGCTTCTCGCAGTTGATACATAATCCCTTGAATGCAGGAAGTTTCTCTATCTTGACCGGCGCCGCCGTTCCGACATTCTTCTTTGGCGATATGATTAAACGAGCCCCATCACCATCATACTCCTCGCAGAAGTGAATAACCTCACCCCGCGACTGATAATAAATACAGTTGGACTCGTTGCGGCAGGTCGAACAGATTCCACCAGTCTGGGGAACCACAATAGACGGCTCCGGGTCGCGCTTGATCTTTTCTATCACAAAATGATTCGGCATTTCAAACTCCTTCGACTGAATCTAAAACTCTCAACTAATATCAATACAACTGTTATGCCAAAGGAGCGAATGCTGGTCTTTTTTGTGATGCCATCGACCCGAGCAAATCAATTTATAAGTTGTTGATAATCAAAAAAATAGAGGTAGCGTCGGGAGGCTGAGATGGAGAGTCGTCTCCAAGCCTCTTAAATCGAGCGGTTTTGTCGGGTATTAATACCTCAATGGGGCAAATTTCCCCACCGGCGATTATTATTGCTCCGGCGTGATATTCTTGATTTTTTCCCGAAGTGTCTTTCTGTCGATTCCGAGTATCTCGGCTGCTTTTGTCTTATTGCCGTGGACTGTCGCCAGAACGTTTTTGATATATTCAGCTTCGACTTCTGCCAGGGTTCGGTCAAAACCGGCTTCCCGACTGACTGTAAACCGAAGATGGCTGGGGAGGTCGGAAACGTCAATCTTGTCGCTGTCGGTCATCACCACCAGCCGTTGAATCATATTTTCCAGTTCCCTGATATTGCCGGGCCAGTAGTAGTTCCGCAATGACCTTAGCGCGTCAGGACTGAATTCCGGAATCCCCCGGCTTAACTCGCGAGCATATTTGGATAGGAAATGCTGGATCAGCATCAGAATATCATCTCCCCGTTCCCGCAGGGGAGGCAAGGTAATATTAATGACATTTAATCTGAAGAAGAGGTCTTCGCGAAAACTTCCCTTTTTTATCAGGCTAAGCAGGTCTTTATTGGTAGCGGCGATGATTCGGACATCAATCTTCCGTGACCGATTGGCGCCGACCATACAGACCTCTTTGTCCTGAAGTACTCGCAACAGTTTGACCTGCATCGCCAGGCTGGTTTCGCTGATTTCATCCAGAAAGATCGTTCCCCCTTCGGCGGTCTGAAAGAAGCCGGCGCGCGACTCGGTGGCGCCGGTGAAAGCCCCTTTAACATACCCGAATAGTTCGCTTTCCAGAAGCCCTTCCGGTATCCCTCCGCAATTAACCGGAATAAAGGGCGCCGATGCCCGAAGACTGCTGTAATGAATGGCGCGCGCTACCAATTCCTTGCCGGTCCCGCTTTCGCCCTGAATCATGACGGTGGCGCTAATTCCGGCCGCCTTGGTGATGGCATTAAAGACTTTCTTAATAATGTCAGAATTTCCTATCAGACCGTGGGTCGATGTCGGGTATCCCCGCCGCTGTAATTCCGACATTCTTTTCAGTTTCAATTTCTCCAGTACCCGACGCACTGCCGCCAGAAGTTCCTCATCGGTAAACGGTTTGGAAAGATATTCATCCGCTCCGGTCTTGACCGCCTGTACCGCGCCGTCAATGGTGGCATAGCCGGTAATCATCATAACTTCGGTGTCTCGAAAATTTTCGCGAATATGACGCACCAGTTCCAGTCAGCTCACCTTCGGCATCTTCAGGTCGGTGATGACCAGGTCCACCGGGCTGTTATCCAGTATCTGAATCGCTTCCGGAACTCCCGGCGCGCTCAATACGGCGTACCCTTGCGAAGTCAGATTTCGCTGCATGACTTCCAGTGTATCAGGGGCATCATCTACTACCAGTATTGTCGAACTATCATCAGCCATCTTCTTCCGACTCCTTAATTGCGCTTATTTCGCCCACCGGCAGTTCCACTTCAAAGCGCGAGCCTGCCCCCGGTCGGCTCTCGACTTTAATGGTTCCGCCGTGAGAACTGACTATGCCATGCACCACCGAAAGCCCCAACCCGGTTCCTTCATGCAGGTCCTTGGTGGTAAAGAAGGGAACAAAAATCTTCCGCAGGACATCCGCGCTCATCCCGATTCCGGTATCTTCCACAACCAGAGCCACATGTCCATCGCGGCGCTCTGTTCTTATAGTCAGGGCTCCTCCCTGCGGCATCGCCTGAACGGCGTTGACCACCAGATTTATAAGAACTTGATGCAGTTGCGACGGGTCGGCGACAATTTCCGGCAGCCCCACGGCATACTGACGGATAATTTCGATTCCGCTTTTGGAGCAGCGCGCCTCCAGAAAATAAAGCCCCTCCTCCGCCACCTGGTTGAGATTCACCTTCATTTTCTGAGGCGGCAGTTGACGGGCAAAAACCATCAGTTTCTTTATTATTTCCCGGGCATGCAGGGAGGCATTTATGATTTTCTTGATATCATTTGATACGGACGCGGGAAGTTCCGGGTTCTTCAGGGCTAACTGAGCAAATCCGAGAATGCCGCCGAGCGGCTCATTGAGCTCGTGCGCCACTCCGGCGGCAAGTTGCCCTATTGTCGCCAGACGGTCGGCGTGACGCAACTGCTCCTGAAGAAGATTCCGCTCCATTTGGGACTGACGTCGCTCAATAATTATCGCCAACTCCCCGGCCACGGTATCGATAAGATTTCTCTCTTCGTTCAGAAAAGGTCCTTCATCCAGTTCCGGTTTTTCTTCCTTGTAGATTACCTCGACCAGGCCGCGGCTGATTCCGGCGACTTTGATTTCCGCCGACAGCGACGCCTTTCCCGGTCCATATCCGGCGGCGACAAACTCCCTCCCATCGAGCAGCATCCGCGCCGTCGCCGTCTCCGGATAAAGCATTGCCGGCGGCAGCAGCTGCACCGCCCCTTGAAGCAGTTCTTCTTGAGAAATCTCGGGCATACCGACTATCTTTGCCAGCCCGTACAGGCAGGTCAATTCCTTGACTCTTTCGCGCAGGGCAATCTGGGCATGCCGGTGGACCAGCGCCACCCCCAGGTTTTGCGCCACTCCCTCGAGACCCTCTATTGTTTCGTCGCTGAAAGCGTTTCTTTGTCCACACTTGAGAATCAGGAGGCATCCGCTTTCAACATCGGCCGTAAAAGGCACCACGGCAAACGACCGAATGGCACCGCGAAAAGTCAGAACTCTCTCAACCTCCCGGTTGGGCTCTAACTGACGGTAACGAATCGGGGTCGTCTCGTCACCTACCTTGAAAAGTCCCCTGGCGCCGAAGAGATTTGACGACCGGTCATAATTCCGGAAAAGTATATCATGCAATAGTGATTCCCAGTCGGAAACAGCCGCCGACATCTCCGGAAATATTCGCGATGAAAGCCGTCCATTAGTGGTTGTGACGTCGAAATTAAAAATTATCGGAGTTCCCCGGGTTGCCTCGGAGCAAAAATGACGTCCTCTTTCCCTGGTTCTTATCTCGACCGTGTCGCAGCAGGTGACTTCCATAATCATGCGGGAAACTTCCTTGAGAAACTCGGCTCGCAGGACACCACGGTTGGCAAGCCGCAGAATTTCTCGCGAAAGTTCTCCATACGGGTCTTTGGAGCGGAAGGAATCGCCAGGAATCTCTTTATTTGCGCGGTCTTGTGGCATCAATTTGCTTTCATCATTGATACAGATTGCTCAAGCCGGCAGGCAAAGTCAAGCGAATTTTGCTTTTGATTCAGCGCCGCCGATGTTATCATCAAGATGTTTCTTCGGCAGGAAGCGGATAGGCGGTATATTGGCGGAAAAGCATTATAAAGAATTCTCTCTTGCAAAGAGCACCTTTGTGCTGGTTGCGGCTTACCTTGCCATCCGTTTCGCCGCTTCTTTAATACCCGAAAGCCGTTTATGGGGCTTAAACCATAGCGCCTTTGTTGACGGTCTGCTGATTTTCTTCCCGGCAATTCTCGTAATCGCTATTCTGGTTTTATATATTGCCTCGGCGCGACCAACTTGGCTCGGCAATTTCGAATACAAGATGCCGCCGGGCGCTTTTCACAAAGATATCTTCGCTTGCGCCACATTCATTCTCGCCGCTGTATCGTTTATCCTTTTCGCGGTCGATTCGCACTACCTCGGTGACGGATATACTCTTCTTGCCAATCTCTCCGGCGCCGACCCCACCATTAAGGGACGTGCCTATGGAGAAATGCAACTGCAACTGCTCTATCATAAACTTATCGGCTCCGATGACGCCTGGAATGCCTATCGCACTTTTCGCGACCTGACCATCCTCGCCGGTCTCATCTTTGTCTTCTCGCTGCTGTACTACGGACGAAAACTGTTTGCCGCTCGGTTCTCTTATGTTGCATTCGTGCTCTTGAATCTTTTTGCCGCCGGTACCATTCTCTTCTACGGTTATGTCGAGACCTATTCGGTCACCGGCGCCATGATCTACCTGTCGCTCATTTCCGCCCTCGCCGCGTTTAAGAACGACAGATTTTCCCCCATGCCTCTAATAGCCCTCTCCCTGGCAATCTTCTTGCATCTGATAAGTGTGGTCTATCTCCCCGCGTTGCTTCTTTATCTGGCATATTTCGTCGGGAAGAGGAGTTTCCGCCAAAAGTTAAGAAACAAAGGCCGTTTTCTGGTCGCCGGAACGGCTTTTATGTTCCTTATTTTTTATCTATTGGTTAAGTTAGCCGGTCCCCCCTTCTGGCAACGGGCGTTTCTTCCTCCGGTGGTTGATAAATATACCGCCGACCATTATACCTTGTTTTCTTTGAATCATCTCAGTGACTATCTCAATCTCGTCATGATGCTGGCGCCGGTAGCCGTATTGCTCCCTGTCATCCGATGGCTGCACCGAAATAAATCAAGAGCCACTCTCTTTTCACCCGACGCTATCTTTATCTTAGTTGCCGCTGTCAGCGGGCTTATGGCGGCTTTTATGATTGAGCCGAAACTCGGTATGGCGCGGGATTGGGATTTGATGTCCACCATGGCCATCGCCCTGCAAATTACCGGTACATATATCTGGATTTCCTCTTTTCAGAATAAGCCTCAATTCGCGATAGCGACCGTATTCATGATTCTTCTCTCCCTCGCCGCTTTTATTCCCTGGTTGACTCTTCATAACTCCGGTCGGGGGCTTTACCGTTATACTCTGGCCGTTTCGCAACTGGACCCCAAGCACGGCCGCACCGCTTTCTTTATAATGAAGTCCATGATGGAAAAGCAGGGAGATGCCGTAGAAACCGAACGGCTCAGTCTTCTCATCAGCCGTCTCTTTCCGGAGCAGGCTCTCGACAAAGAAGGAGGGGCGCTGTTCAATCGCGGCGAGTATGCAAGCGCCTTATCCAGTTTTGACCGCGCCATAAAGGAAAATCCTTCCTGGTACGGACCTTACTTCGACAAAGGTATCTGTCTGAGCAAATTGAATCGATGGGATGACGCCCTGGAGATGTTCGAAATTGCCGACGCCCTTAATCCCTATAATCCTGACCTTTATTTTCAAATAGGAAACGTCTACAAAGGCAAGAAAAACTACGACCAAATGCGCCGGTACTGGCAGAAAGCGCTCCGCTATGACCGCGGCAACTGGAAAACGCTTCTCGGCTACGGCACCTATCATCTTGACATGCGGCAGTACGACTCCGCCCTATATTTTCTAACCCTTCGACCCGATTCCGCCTATGAGCCGGAACTGTTCTACTTTCGCGGGGTGGCATGGGTGAAAAAGAGAGACACCGCCCGGGCTGTTCGTGAATTTCGCCGATATCTGGAAACCGGCAAGGACCCGGCCGTCAGGCAGGATATTATGAGATTCCTGAAAGAAACCGGGCAGATTGACTGACCGACACAAATAGGCAGGCTTCTTATATCGTTTAATCAGGAAACTGAAGGCATTTTCTTATGTGGTATAATCTCTTAATTTCAGGAATTCTTGCAATTATGGTCTCTTCTTCCAATCACTCGCTTCCCGATTTCGATTCCCTCTGGAATTACGATAAACCGGCTGAAACCGAGCGGAAATTTCGCGAACTGCTCCCCCGGGCAAAAGATTTCGGCGATAGCGGCTACCAGGCAGAACTGCTCACTCAGATTGCCCGAACATTGGGGCTTCAACGCCACTTTGCCGCCGCCGATTCTGTCCTGGACGAAGTCCTTAAGATGCTCCCGCAGGCGGGAGAGGAAGCCCGCGTGCGGTATCTTCTGGAGAGAGGGCGCGTCCGGAATTCTTCCGGCGAACCCGAGAAGGCCCGTCCTTTTTTTGAGGAGGCTCTTGAGGTCGGCAGGAAGGGCGCGCTCGATGATTATGCCGTTGATGCCGCTCATATGCTGGCTATTGTCGATAGCGGACAGGCGGCATTGGATTGGAATATCAAAGCGCTGGCGATGGCAGAGAATTCATCACAACCAAAAGCCCGCAAATGGCTGGGAAGCCTTTACAATAATATCGGGTGGACTTATTTCGATATGCAGAAGTATGACTCCGCCCTGACCTTATTCGAGAAAGCCCTTGCATTCCGGCAGGAGCAGGGTAAGGTGGTGCCGATAAGAATCGCCAAATGGTCGGCGCCAAGGCAAAGCGATTTCTGGGGCAGGTGGATGAAGCGCTGGCTATTCAGCGGGAACTTGAAAAGGAATGGGCACAATCCGGCGAAGAGCAGGATGGGTATGTCTTCGAAGAATTGGCGGAATGCCTTCTTATAAAGAATGACCCGAACGCAACCAATTACTTTGCGCTGGCATACAAATATCTTTCCCAGGACGTCTGGCTGTCCGATAATGAGCCGGGACGCCTGAAGAGATTGAAAGAATTAGGTAAGGTAGAATGACCGCTATTGCGCCATTGGTCGCTAAGCGACACTCCTTGACTTGCTGTCGGTCTCCGAACCTGATATATAGAAGATAAGCGACAAAACCAGCCCCGGGAAAATCGGCTCAATTCTTCCCCAGTACTGCCCGTTTTCCGTTAAGTAACGGGACAATAGCCAGACCAAAGATACCGTCGCCGAAAGTATTATTGAGAGAAACGCCACTTTCGGTTTCATTCTTCTCCTGCCGTTGAAGGCAAAGAATAGCGGTATCAGTAAAGCCGGCGTCCCGACCGACCCAAAGTCATGCCAGATATCGACAATCGACTCAAAAAAGAGGGCGGCCACAACGGCAATGCATGCCGAAAGCACCAGCCCGACCCGGGTGTAGTAAGTAATCTTGTTCTCATCTATTCTGAATAACCGCCAGACTATATCCCGCCCGAAAGTCGATGCGGCGATAAAGAAATAAGAATCGACCGTTGAATGAACGGTCGAAAGAAGCGCCAGTACAAAAAGACCCATCACCCCCACCGGCAACATCAAATCGGCAAGGGCAATATATGAAGTAGCCGGGTCTTTCAAATCCGGCAGCAGGGCGCGGGCATAAAGACCACAGGAAGTCGTCATAAAATCAAAGACCATCCAGCAAACTATAGAAATAAGAATTCCCTTTCGCGCGACCGCTTCCGATTTGGCGGCATAGCATCGCTGATAAAACGCCGGTTCAATAAGTGTCGCCAGGGCGATAAAGTACCAGACAGCGATATAGATTCCGGGATTCCCTCCGTGCCAGGTCAAATGTGTTTCCGGCACTCTCGCGGCAACAAAACTGTACCCTCCATACTCCGCAAAGAGCATTATGGTCATGATGATAAAGCCGAGGTACATCAAAACAAATTGCAGTATATCGGTCCGTACTACCGAGCGGAATCCACCCAGATGAACATAAAACAGTGAGAAGAGCGTTCCCAGAATCGCGCCCAGCCAGAGAGGCCATCCGAACAGGTACTGGAAAAGCGCCGCCAGCATCAAGATATAAGCGGCCGGAAGGGTCATGAGGAATATTATAATCGAACCGGCCACAGCGGTTTTCTTTCCGTACACTTCAAAGAGCCGGTCCGGAATAGTCAGCGCTTCGGCGCGACGCGCCTTCCGCGCCAAAAACAGGGCAAACAGAAAGGCTGTCAGATAATACGGCACCCCGAAAACCAGCCAGTTGGAAAGGCCATACTTATAGGAATATTCTCCCACCCCCAGAATCCCGCCGTACCAGGTCGAGACCAGTGACGCCACAAATGCCGGCAGAGTCAGGGTCCGTCCCCCCAGTATGAAATTCGCCGCCGATTCTTCGCTGGCGACACGGCGGCGAACCCCTAAAATTATCAGACCTGCCAGGTATGACAGGATTATGGCATAATCAATTATCGACAACTTCTCTTATTCCAGTTCCCAGCGCAACTGCACAAAGAAATTCCGCTCCGCCGCCGGAAAGTACTCTCCAACCCACTCACCGGGATTGGTTTCGTAAGCATATCCGCTCAATTCGTACTTTTCATTGAAAATATTATTCACGGTGGCAGACAAAATGAATCGGCCTAATCCGTCAAACCCTTTCACTTTCAGCGCCGCGCTGACCGATGACACCGTATATGACTCAATCGATAATTCCCTGCGATTGCCGTTCTCGATATATTGCCGTCCCACGGCGCGAAAACGGTAGGTCAGCCGCAGCGGCTCCCGGTCATAGTCAAATATCAGATTGGAGATATTATCCGGAAAACCGGCGATATGATTGCCGGAAAAATCGAGAGTATCGTCAACCGTACCGTCATAATCATAATCGCGGTAAAGATAATACTCTTTAAGACGGTTATAATTAAAAGAACTGTTGCCGCTTATGGTCAGGTTGCCACCGACGCGAAAACTGCCGCTCAATTCAATTCCCGAATGCACCGAGCGCTCGGCGTTTCCCAGACGCACCCGTCCGCTTTCATCAATGCCCCCTTCCGGAATAATTTCGTTGCGAAACTCCATCCAGAAAAGATTCAGACCCGCCTGCCAGCGATTGTCCCGGAAATTGCCGCCTATTTCAAAATCATACAGACGTTCCGGTTTGACGGTCGGGTCGCCGAAGACAAAGGTCGTGTCATTAGATGTTGTAGTGTTTATTTGTCTTATTTCAAGGTTCGGCATGCTCCAGGGGTCTTCGGCGTCATATATAGTAACATCCTCCGGTTCCCGTGACGATACCGCGAAACTTCCAAAGACATCAATCCTGTCGTTCACGAGATAGGTGATCCCGGCGCGCGGCGACAAGAAAACCCAATCGAGGTCGTACTTGTATCCGTAGAGCGCTCCCAGGCGAGTCTGGTCAAAATCGTAATGCAGATACTTCAACTGCAGGTTCCCCATGAGACGGACCCGGTCAGTGAGATAGAAATATTCATGCAGATATGCCGAACTGAGATATTTCTTTCCGAAGTATTCGTAATATTTATTCTGAGGATTGACATTGCTGGTCAATCCCTCCGCCCAGACCACCTGCCCCCAGTGCCTCGAATTGAAATAGTAGAAGGAACCTCCAACAGATGTCTTCCCCTTGTCATTTTCCCAATCCAGTCGGGGATTCCAGCCGTACTGGTTCTTGGTCACCCACTTCTGGCGAATCAGGTCTCCTTCGGTGCGGTTATCAACCGTGGCTGACGGCGGAATGTTGTACTCCCAGTAATCCCGACCGGTCCGGAACTGCTCATAATACCCCTTGCCGCGGATGTAGTACAAAGTGTTGCGGAGGGTCATCTTTTCGTTAATCTGATAACTGTTATGCAGTACATGATGTGGCTGGTTGAAATTGTCGGTCTCGTCATCGTATGTAAGCCAATTCGTTCGGCGGTTTTCTTTGAGAGTCTCGCGGTCAGTGCCGTAATATGCCAGATGCATCTTCATCGGACCGCCATAAATATTGAAGGTCGTGCTCATTTTGGGGTCAAGGCGCGACAGAGAAAAATAATATGCCCAGCCGTCATACCAGGAGTTCTCGCGGTACCCGCCGGAATATTGTTTGGAATATCTTCCGCTGAGTGACCATTGGCCATCCAGCAGACCGGAGGAAAATTCCACTGACTGTTTTCTCATTTCAGAAATGAAATCATTGTCGGCGTAGAAACCGCCGTATCCGCTGGTCAGGGCAATCTGGCGCGGCCGCTCCGGCCCGGACGAGGCTATATTTACCGAGCCGCCGAAGGAGGCATCACCATAGAGCGAATTTCCTACCCCCCGTTGCACCTGGATATCGGTCACATTAGCGGCGAAATCAGGGATATCGACAAAATACGTCGCATGGTCCTCGGGGTCATTGAGCGGCACACCGTTGATATAGACCGAAATCCGTTTGTCGTCAAATCCCCGAATTTTGAGATAACTGTAGCCTAACCCGCCGCCGGCATCGGCATAGGAATAAAGATTGGGGGTCGTTTCCAGCAGCAAGGGAAATTCGGAGACCATGTAATCTCGTTTGATATCCTCCTGTGAGAAATCGGAGAAGGCAATCGGTGAGAGACCGGTCACTGCCCGCTCCGCGGTAACTTTTATCTTCTGCCCCGGAAGTACCGTCGGCTGCAATCTGATTTCAAGCCGACGTTCATACGGCTCCTTCACCTTCACCATCACCGGCTGAAAACTGATATGACTGAAAGTAATATGAGTCGGCGCCTGGCTATCGAATTTTATGATGAACCGCCCTTCGTGGTCGGTCATAGTGGAAAGCGATGAGATATCGGCGAGCACCGAGACTCCTTCAATCGGATTGCCCGAAACATCTGTAACCTGCCCCGAGATTTGCGCTCCCCAGCTCGAGGCGCAGGCAAGTAGCAAGAGCGGGATGAAATATCGTAATATTTTTCTCATAACAGACTCCTTTCGTGCCTCAACAGCGAGAATCGCATTCAGGGCTTAATCGATATCATTGCGAGCCAGACGGCTTGGCGACCGGCGAAGCAATCTCAAGGGAAACCGGGAGAGATTGCTTCATTGTCCCGCCTTTTGCGGGACTTCTTACAACGACGCCTCTGCTTCTCGACTCCTCCCGCTTGCGGAGGCAAATTGCATAAATTGCCAACAAAAAATCCGCCTTGCCGGAACCCCAGCATAGACGGAATTTCAACTTGGGAGCCTGATGTCTCATCCCGTTTCCCTACGCCGGCATTATCCGGATCAAGTCATGGGGCTTTTCTCAGCCTCCCCCGCCCAAGGCGGGGGAAAGCACACCCAACGGAATATTTCTTTCTGCGATAATTTACGCCTAAGGGCACAAAAAGGCAAGAGGAAAATTGGGGGAAAAGCGCCGATTTAATGTCTTGTGCGCGGCTCCGCCTATAGCGGTGTTCACATCTGCCCGTAACTACCTAATCTGTGCGTGGCAGATGTTCAGAGGCTGTCCCATAGGTACCGACTCGACAGTTGCGGCAGGTCTTGATTTCGCGCG
>DYGG01000010.1:0-32612 GCA_020724775.1 Ignavibacterium sp.
ATCAAAATCAGGATATGCTTATTAATCAATTTACACAACCTTCTTGACAGAATCACCGGTCGCCGGTGTCAAAATCTTCATTGCTAAAATTTGGACAAAAAAATATATTCTCCTGCAATGGAGGAAAACTCGATATGAAATATACCCCGGTAAAGGCGGCAAGAGGCAGCAAGATAAGTTGCAAGGGCTGGGCACAGGAAGCGGCGCTCCGCATGCTCAATAACAATCTTGATGAAGAAGTTGCGGAAAAACCGAAAGAGTTGATCATTTACGGCGGTTCCGGCAAAGCCGCCCGCAACTGGGAATGCTATCATGCCATCGTCAAATCGTTGAAATCTCTGGATAACGATGAGACACTTTTGATTCAGTCGGGAAAACCGGTGGGGATATTTCGGACGCACGAATATGCGCCGCGGGTATTGATCGCCAACAGCCATCTGGTGCCGGCCTGGGCCACCTGGGAGAAGTTCCGTCAGTTGGAAAAGATGGGGCTTATAATGTTTGGTCAGATGACCGCCGGCAGTTGGATTTATATCGGCACCCAGGGAATCTTGCAGGGGACTTATGAGACTTTTGCCGCCGTCGGCGCGACACATTTTGGCAGTGACCCCTCCGGTCGCTGGATTCTTACCGGTGGGATGGGGGGCATGGGTGGCGCCCAGCCACTGGCGGCTACGATGAACGGGGCATCAATACTCTGCGTTGAAATCGACGAAGAGCGCATCAATCGACGAGTCAATTATGGCTATTGCGACATAAAGGTTAAAACTTTAGATAAAGCGGTCAGGCTGATTAAGGATAGCATCAAGGATAAAAAGCCGCTCTCGGTTGGCCTGGTTGGTAACTGCGCCGAAGTTTTTCCGGAAATCTTTCGCAGAGGAATCATCCCGGATATTGTGACCGACCAGACCTCGGCACATGATGAGTTAAACGGTTATGTTCCGGAAGGGCTGACTATCACCGAGGCCGACCGCCTTCGTCGCAGTAATCCTCGTGAGTATATTTCGCGGGCGTACGATTCGATGGTCAAACATTGCGGGGCGATGGTAAAATTCCTGCGAGCCGGGTCGGTAGTTTTTGACTACGGCAATAATCTTCGCGGTCAGGCGGAAAAAGGGGGGTTGAAGGAAGCCTTTGAGTTTCCGGGATTCGTTCCGGCATATATCAGGCCCCTCTTCTGCAGCGGCAAAGGACCGTTTCGCTGGGCGGCGCTTTCCGGTGACGCCGGCGATATTCATATAACAGACGATGTAATCTTGAAAGAATTCAAGCAGAACGAATCGCTCTGCCGCTGGATTAAAATGGCGCATGAGCGGGTGCACTTTCAAGGGTTGCCGGCGCGTATCTGCTGGCTCGGTTACGGTGAAAGGGCTCATTTCGGCGGAATAATTAACGACCTGGTGAAGAAAGGTAAGATAAAGGCGCCGATTGTAATCGGGCGGGACCATCTCGATTGCGGCTCGGTGGCATCTCCCTACCGGGAGACGGAAGGGATGAAAGACGGCTCCGATGCCATCGCCGATTGGCCTCTGCTGAACGGCTTGTTAAACGCCGTCTCGGGGGCATCCTGGGTCTCGATTCACCATGGCGGCGGCGTCGGTATCGGCAATTCCATTCATGCCGGGATGGTGATAGTTGCCGATGGCACCAAAGAAATGGAAGTTCGTCTCAACCGCGTCCTGACCAACGACCCCGGTACCGGCATAGTCCGGCATGAGGACGCCGGTTACAAGGAAGCAATTACTTTCGCCCGGAAAAATAAGATAAAGATTCCGATGCTGAAATAATTGTGAATTATCATCGGGAATGTCGTTGCTTCGCCAGTATAATTAAAGATTGCCGCATGAGAGCAATCGCAATACTCATATTTTCGATTCTGATTTCGGGCGTTGGCGATTTTGCCGAGAGCCAAATTTCTCCCAAAGGGTTTGACAAAAGCCCCATACAATATCCTGATTCTTGTATCTCCTACCGGTTCGAAATCGTTTCGCTTCCTTACAGTGAACTTCCCCATACGGGAAGTTTGAAAATTGCCCGGGATACCGGCTTCACCAGAGATTATGATGGCGTTAGTATGGTCGAGATGAACGGTTTGCTTTATTATCACCCTGTTGACCTGCTAAATAGAACGCTGGCATATCTTGACGCCTTTCGCAGCGGTGGCGATTCTGTCTATCTGGAGAAAGCAAGAAGGTTTCTTCGACGGCTCTTCGTGGAGTCGAATGAAATAGACGGCGCTCTCTTTTATCCGTACAGGTTCGATTACCATGTGAATCAGCAGGAGGAAGGACTCTTAAAAGCCCCCTGGTATTCCGGGATGGCGCAAGGATTGGCACTTTCAGCATTAACCCGGATGTTTGAGATTACCGGAGATTCGCTTTACTTTGATTATTGCCGACGGACTTTCCGCTCGCTTCTTCGCAAAAAAGGAAAGGATATGCCGTGGGTGACATTCCGAGACGACACCGGCTGTCTGTGGATTGATGAATATCCACTCACTCCTCCCAGCCGAACCTTGAACGGATTTATCTTTGCCATTTTCGGTTTGTATGACTTCTATCGGCTTACTGCCGATTCCGCCGCCCGGCAAATGCTCCAGGAATCTCTCAGTACTGTCAAGAATTATCTGCTTCTGTTTCGACGACCCGGAAGACCTTCTTTCTACGGTTTACGGTTCGGGCATTATGCCGCCAATTATCATGCCCTGCATATAAGGCAACTGCAGTATCTTCATAAGATGACCGGTGACAGTTTTTTTCGGGTCTGGGCGGATTCCTTGTATCATGATTACAACGAAACTAAACAGAAAGAATGATTCAACAGTTGTTAGTTCAACAATCTGATTGACTATTCTCGTCCGCCACATATTTTATATCCCATGCCGATTCAGAAAAAAGCGACCCTGATAATCAAAAACATAAGTCAATTGATTACAATGGATGGTCCCTCACCCCGTCGCGGCCGGGAGATGGAGAATCTCGGTCTGATTGAAAACGCCGGAATTGCGGTGGCCGGCGACGAAGTTCTGGCGGTGGGGAAATCGGAAGAGATTTCCGGAAAGGTTGACCTGGCTGAAGGATGCCAGGTAATTGATGCCAAGAATTGCGTGGTGACACCCGGACTCATTGACTCGCACACTCATCCGGTATTCTCGATGACTCGTGAAAAGGAGTTCGAGATGAGGCTTCAGGGAAAATCATATATGGAGATTGCCGCTTCCGGCGGCGGCATAAGGGCATCGGTGCGGGACCTGCGCGAGACACCTACCGCAACGCTCACGGAAAAGACGACAACGCGGCTAAATCGAATGCTCAGTTACGGCACGACCACGGCGGAAGCGAAATCGGGATACGGTTTATCGACAGAAGCGGAGGTCAAGTCGCTTGAAATTGTCAGAAACCTGAATGAGACCCACCCGCTCGACCTGATACCGACTTTTTTAGGGGCGCACGAAGTTCCCGATGAGTTCCGTAATAAGCGGGAAAAGTATATCGACCTTCTGATTGGCGAGATGATACCGAAAGTGGCGACGGAAAAACTGGCGGAATTCTGCGATATTTTTTGCGAGGAAGGGGTATTTAGTGTCGAAGAGTCACGGCGGATATTAGAAGCGGCGAAGAGAAAAGGGATGAAGTTGAAACTTCATGCCGACGAGTTGACGTCATCGGGCGGCGCCGAACTGGCGGCAGAACTGGGGGCGATTTCGGCGGACCATCTGGTACATATATCAGAGGAGGGAATAAAGGCTCTGGCAAAATCAGGCACTGTGGCGGTGCTTCTGCCCGGCACCAGTTTTTCCCTCAATAAAGGTCAGTATGCTCCGGCGAGAAAGATGATTGAAGCCGGAGTGATCGTGGCGCTCTCAACCGACTGCAATCCCGGTTCCAGTTATACCGAGTCGCTCCAGATAATCATTACCCTGGCGGCGCTTCATCTGGGGATGTCGGCGGCGGAGGCAATTTCTGCAGTTACGGTGAATGCCGCCTGCGCCGTGGGACGGACCGGTTTGCTCGGCATGCTCAAGCCGGGACTTCAAGCCGATATCGTGCTGTGGAATATGAACGATTATCGGGAAATGCCCTATCATTACGGAGTGAATCTGGCTGAAAAAGTAATTAAACGGGGCAAAATAGCGATCATTTAATCCCTTTGGAGAAACTCTTGTGGCTCTTTTTTGTTTAATTTTCAGATGAGGCTTTACCAAGTCATCCCGCTGGCGCTGGTCGGGGTTGTTATTTCCGGCTGTTTTGTCTATTCGCTTTCGCCGGGAGGGAAATCGTCAATAAAGACTATCGCCGTTACTCAGTTCGAGAACAAGACCATTGAAGCGGGACTTTCGGGTCGGATGACCGAAATGGTGGTCGATGCCTTTATAGCCGACGGCAATTTGAAGATCGCCTCACCGGAGCAAGCCGATGCCGTTCTGAGCGGGACGATGTCGAGTTATGAGCGTCGCCCCAAAAATTATGACGAAAACGACATTGTAACGCAGTACGCCGTGATAATTGTCTTCGATTTAAGCCTGACCGAAAAGGGGGGCGAAAAAGAAATCTGGAAGGAACGGTTTTCCAGCGAGGGGATTTACGCGGTGGAGAATGAAATGGAAGAAGACGGGCAGAGCCGCGCCGCCGAGCGGCTGGTGTTGGACATAATTAATCGTACGACCAAAAGCTGGTAATTTTTAATTGACTGACACCGACAAAGAGATATATTGAACGGAAACGAGGAACCAATGACAATCACAAAAGTTTTATTATTCGGGCTGGCATTGTTCGTGATACTTCCGGCATATCAGGCATATGCCGGGTTGAGCAACTCGAATGCCGGGACAACGGTATTCAATTTTCTCAAGATAGAATCGGCGGCCCGCCCGACCGCAATGGGTGGGGCATTCACGGGGCTTTCCAATGACCCCGCGGCTCTCTATTATAACCCGGCCGGCACGGCCATGCTCACCGGGCGCCAGTTCATTTTCAGTTATAATAACAGCATCGTTGACATTCAGTCGGGATTTTTAGGGTATATTCACCCGGTCGGTCCGGACCGGAAACTTCTGGTCTATATCAACTATCTCAATTACGGCGATTTCATTCGCACCAACAGCAACGGTGATGAAGAAGGGACTTTTTCGGGGAGCGATATTCTCTTTGGCGCCGGTTATGCAATGAAAGTCAAGGAAGACCTTCAGGCCGGAGGAGTGGCGAAACTGATTTACGAAAAGATTGATTCCTATTCGGCGGTGGGCATAGCTGTTGACCTTGCCATGAAGTGGCGTCTGGAGAGAAGCAATGCCGATTTTGGCTTGATGGTGCAAAATCTGGGGTTGCAGGCGACAACCTTTGTTGACGGCGGAGATAAAGAATCCTTGCCGCTGACCGTACGAGGCGGATACTCCAGCCGGCTGCGGGGACTCCCCTTGCTTGTCGCCGCCGACCTGGTCTATCCGACCGATAATGACCTCTACGTGGCTCTTGGCGCGGAACTTCTGAACCTGAAGCCGATGTATATCAGGCTGGGATGGACAAGTCTCGGCTCCAATTATAAAACTGATTCCGATAAGGATGACTTCGCCGGTTTTGCCGCCGGATTCGGATTCGACTACCGCAGGATGCAACTGTCGTACACCATTACACCGCAGGCAGAATTAGGGACAAGTCATCGGGTAACATTAACCGGAGCATTTTGAGGGGAAAGAAGTGGGCATGCATAAGCCTTTAGTATCACTCTTAATATTAGCCCTGCTTTTGAGCGGGATTGCCTGCTCTAACAATCCGCCGAGTGACCCCAAAGACGCGGTGATTAAACTTTTCGGAGCGATGGAGCGAAACGACCAGGGAGCGATTGCCCATCTCCTGGACATTCCGGCTCTGATGGGGAATCGCGATGAAGATTATGCCTTGCAGACGGCAACGCCGCGGGTATTCCGCAACCCGGTCGATATACTGGAAGATTTGACCGGTGACGGTCTGACCAAGAAGCGGTGGTTTGCGATGCAACGGGTAATCGGGGCGGCGGAAGTTCTCGGCGATTCGGCTAAGGTCGAAGTCTCCTTTATAGACAAGAGCACCAATACCCAGTACTACAATAAATTCGGTTTGCACAGGGTTAACGGCCGGTGGAAAATCTATGCGTTTAAGACGCTCAGCCCGGCCGGACAATAAAGCGACCATCTAAATTTCATACACTTGAGACATCGGGGAAGATGCGGGTATGCAAAAGGGCAAGATAAAATCTATTGAGCGGGCGTCGGGGTATGGATTTATAACCTCGGATGAGGGGGTACAGGTATTCTTTCACCAGCGCTGGCTTCGGAATGTAAAATTCAGCGAATTGAAGGAAGGTGATGAGGTGGTGTTTGAGGTAAATCAGGGACCGCGGGGTCTGCGCGCTCACCGAATGACTCTGGCCGGAGCCGAGAAAAAGCCCGATAAAATCCGTCCCGTTGACCGTCTTTTCAAAGACTGACTTCCATAATAAAAAAGAAGCCTACCGGTCATTTCTGCGGAGATAGAGGGGGAGATCCCCGACAGTTATAATTGACTCAGGTAAGGCTTCAAGATGAATCTAATAGACCCTCCCGGAACTGTCAAGGGTATTTCTTGAGGGCGCCAATTATTGCTTCTCAAGCCGCCCTATCCTATTTTAGGCTTGACACATCCGCTTCAGAGGCATTACATTGCACAATCATTGTAACTTTGAGAACCGGCGGGAGATATTGCCTTCCGGCACTGGTAATATGAACAAAGAGAAAAAGATACAACCGGAAGGACGGAACTGGCCTCACAGACAGATTGTCCGCAGTCTGTGAGGGTTTTTTTTGCCCGCGAGAACAACGGATGCGATTAACGACCGCCCTCTTCTTAACCCTTTTCCTCACCATGTCGGCCGCCACGGCGCAGGAGGCAGATTCCTCCCTGACCGTCGATTCTACATTTATCGCCCCACCGGATGTCACTCCGGTGATGGTCAAGAATCTGAGCGCTCGCGACAATCCGAATGATGCCGGCGGCTCCATTCTGATAAAATGGGACCTGTCGGTGGATGATATCGAGGGGGGGAAAGTAACGCATTATCAGATTCTTCGCGCCGAGACCAGCGAAGGGGAATTTGAAGAGGTAGGGGAGGTTCCCTCCGGCAACAGCCAGTTTATTGACAACCGCGCCGACCGGGGTAGAGAATTTTATTATAAGGTGGCGGCGGTTAATCAACGGAAACAGGAGGGGAAACTGCTCTGGCAGGTCCGCTCGGAGTCAGCGTTGTCCGGTCCGGTCAAGTCGACCGCCCAGTGGTTTGATATGAGACGGCTCAATGTTTTTGTCGGCATGATTATACTCTGCGGTTTGATAATAATTTACATCAATCGTGCCAAATCAGGAAAACCGATTTTCATTCGTAAAATAGCCGGACTGGATGCCGTTGAAGAAGCGGTCGGTCGCGCTACGGAAATGGGGAAGAAGATTTTCTTCATTCCGGGAATATCCGACATGGATAATGTTCAGACCTTAGCCGGGATAACCATACTGGGTAAAGTGGCGCAGATGGCGGCGGAATATGAAACCTGGATAGAAGTTCCGGTAAGCCGTTCGCTGGTGATGGTGGCAGCGAAAGAGATTGTCAAAGAAGCCTATGTCAAGGCGGGGAGACCCGATGCCTTTCATGAAGACCAGGTGCATTACCTCACTGATGACCAGTTCGGGTATGCGGCTGCGATTGACGGTATGTTCATTCGGGAAAAACCGGCGACGGTATTTTTCTTGGGGAACTTTTATGCCGAGTCGCTCATCTTAGCAGAAACCGGGAATTCGATTGGAGCCATTCAGATTGCCGGTACGGGACAACAGACACAATTACCCTTTTTTGTCGCCGCCTGCGACTACACTCTCATAGGCGAAGAACTGTTTGCGGCATCGGCATATCTTTCACGCGAACCGAAACTGCTGGGCTCGCTTAAAGGGCAGGATATGGGAAAGGCGATTATTCTGCTGGCGCTTCTGGCGGGGATAATCCTGGAGTCCTTCAATATATTCCAGTTGTCGCAATTCTTTTCGGTAATTGAATAGGAGAAAAGGGAAGAGCCATGCGACGCGAGATTCCGCTTCTGATTACGGCGATAGTGGGAATCTTTTTTGTACTGCAGTATTTCATTCCGCATCCGCCGTTCAACCGGCTGAACGGATGGTTCTCCGATTGGTTTTCGATTATCGGAGCCTGTGCCATCTGGCTGGGGGCGTTGAACCTGATTCGGATTTCCGCCGATAAGATTTACCGGAAACGTTCCGACTGGGGATTCAGCGTTGTCATCATTCTCTCCTTCCTGCTGATAGTTGTTATAGGATTTAAGGAGGGACGGGATTTTCGTAATCCTGGTTCCGGTTTCGACTGGCTATACAATTTCATATACACACCGCTATCGGCGACGATGTTTGCGCTCTTGGCGTTCTTTGTGGCATCGGCATCCTATCGCGCCTTCCGCGCCCGCAATCTTGAAGCCTCCTTGCTTCTGGTGGCGGCGTTTCTGGTGATGCTGGGGCGAGTTCCGGTTGGGGATGCCATCGGCGTATCGCTGGGACTTCCCGAAACAAATATCTCCAAAGTGGCCGTCTGGATAATGAATACTATAAATACCGCCGGTCAGCGGGCGATTTTAATCGGCATTGCCCTCGGGGTTGTTTCGACATCGCTGCGAATTATCCTGGGGATTGAACGTTCTTATCTGGGGAGCGAGTAACTATGACCCGCGGCGAATTAATGGCCTATCTCGTAATCGTGGCGGTAGTTCTGCTCCTGGCGTTTGCTGTCCCCAAACCGATTTCGTTTTCAACGACCGTTTCCTATATCATCGTTGGTTTTATCGCTCTGGTTCTGCTAATAATCTTTGTCAGGACCATTCAGGGAAACATGGTGGGGCGCAGGATTGTTTTCCTCTTTGTTGGGATGGCGGTGATACTGCCGCTCTTTATGACCATTTCCCAGCCGATTCCGCTTTCGCCGGAAGTGAAGCAGGTATATGATGCGGTAGTGGCACTCAAGCCCGGTTCCAAAGTGCTGGTGTCATTTGATTATGACCCGCCGTCGGCTCCCGAACTGCAACCGATGGCGGAGACCTTTTTCCGCTTATGTCTTTCGCGCGATTTGAAAATTGTAATAATGGGCCTCTGGCCCCAGGGACCGCAACAGGCCGAAATAGCGATGCGAAAAACGCTGGAGTATCCGGAGATTGCCTCCAAGAATCTGAGGTATGGGATTGATTACGTGAATCTCGGATTTCAAACCGGTAACGAGTTCGTCATTCAGCGGATGGGGGGCGATTTTAAGAGCATGTTTCCGACCGACCTCAATGGCACTGCTTATGACTCGCTGCCGCTGGTGCGGAATGTCCGCAATTTTTCCAATATTGACTATGCTTTCCATCTCTCGGCAGGGTATCCCGGGACGGTGGAATGGGTGCAGGTGGCGGTGGACCGGTACGGTTTGAAGATGGGAGCCGGGAATACGGCGGTGCAGACGACTCAGATGTATCCTTATCTGCGGGCGCGGCAGTTGGTCGGGTTGCTGGGTGGACTGAACGGCGCCGCCGAGTTTGAGCGCGCCGCCGATATGATCGGCAAGGCGACCAAGTTCATGGTATCGCAATCGTTTTCCCACATTATAGTAATTGCCTTCATTATAATTGGCAACGCTGCATTCTTTCTCGGTGATAAAAGCAGGAAGAGAAAACAAGAGGCTGCGGGAGGCGGGCACTGATATGGAAATTTTCGGAACCTGGCTGGCGGCTTTCTTCACTCTGGGGATTATTTCCTTTCTCTATCGCGACAACGCCTGGTACAAACTGTGTGAGTCAATTTTTGTCGGCATCTCAGCCGGATACTGGTTTGTAACTTTATTCTGGGACAATATCCACGGCTTGTTCTGGGAAAGGATTACCGAGCGGCACGACTACTGGCTTCTGATTGGCGCCTCGTTGGGACTGATGATGCTTCTCCGGCTCATTCCGCCGATAGGCTGGATTTCGCGCTGGCCGCTTTCATTTGTGGTCGGGGCGACCGCCGGTCTTTATATCATCAACTATTTTGCGTCCAATGTGATGGTTCAGGTGGAAAATACTCTTATGCCTCTTTTCAGCGCCAAGTTCGGCGACCCCCTCTTTTCCGCATCGCCATACAGTATCGTCGGCAATATCGTGGTGGCTGCAGGAACATTCACCGGGCTGGTTTACTTTTTCTTTAGTAAAGAACACAAAGGGGCATTCGGCGGGATGGCTAAAATAGGCATCTGGACAATTATGATTACATTTGGAGCGTCGTTCGGGTATACGGTGATGAGCCGTATGTCGCTTCTGATTGGTCGGATGGATTTCATTTTCGGCGACTGGCTGGGACTGATTCGATAACGATGAAGAACGTGCCGATATCATACCCGACCTTCTTTATTATTTTACCCCTACTTATTATTTTGAATTCAGCGCTGACCGCTCAGCCGGAGGTGACGCCTATTGACAGCGCCGCCGCGTTGATTCCCCGGAATATAACCGCGAAAGATTTTAAATATGACCGCGGCGAGACCATTGAACTCAACTGGAAACCGGCCGACCGCGTCAATCAGGAGATGCTTGACGGTTACGAAGTCTACCGTGCCGAGGAATCTTCGGACTCCTTCGTCTCTATCGGATTCACAGGCCCGGATGTAACCCGTTTCAAGGACAATGGTGTCGTTTCGGAGAAAAGATACCGCTATCGGGTGGCGGCTATCGTTGGCGATGTTCCTTATCTGTCCGAGGCGACGCCGCCGGCAAGCCCGACCATGGAATTGGTTAATTTCAATCTTGCCAACCTGTTTATCATAGGCTGTCTCATCGCCGGCGCCGTTACCTATTTTATAGGGCATGCTCGTCGTGGGAAAAAACTGTTTATCCGCAAGATTGCCGGTCTGGAGGCGATAGATGAAGCGATAGGACGGGCTACGGAGATGGGCCGCCCGATACTGTTTGTTCCCGGAATTAATGATATGGATGACGTGCAGACGATTGCGGGAATAACGTTATTGGGACGAGTCGCAAAGGTCGTCGCCGATTATGATATAAAAATCAATATGCCGGTATCCCGTTCCATCGTGATGACCACGGCGCGCGAGACCATAAAGGAAGCATATATGGGAGCAGGGCGCCCGGACGCTTACAACGATGACATGGTGCGGTATATCACCGA
The DNA here is from genome assembly GCA_020724775.1 of Ignavibacterium sp. Classification (GTDB taxonomy): domain Bacteria; phylum Zixibacteria; class MSB-5A5; order GN15; family PGXB01; genus DYGG01. The sequence goes on from DYGG01000010.1 coordinate 11,205, forward strand.
CGAGCAATTCGGGTATGTGGCGGCGGTCGACGGTATCATGGTCAGGGAGAAACCGGCCACCTGCTTTTACCTGGGGGCGTTTTATGCGGAATCGCTGATTCTGGCGGAGACGGGAAATTCTATCGGCGCCATTCAGATTGCCGGGACAGCACAGCCGGCGCAGTTGCCATTCTTTGTCGCGGCGTGTGACTACACGCTGATTGGCGAGGAACTATTTGCGGCATCGGCATATCTCTCCAACGAGCCAAAGCAACTCGGTTCGCTTAAAGGGCAGGATGTCGGCAAACTGCTGGCAATGGTAGTCATAATTGTTGGAGTGGTCGCCGCGACCATATCGCAGTCATGGAATATAGCATTCTTCACCAGGTTGTATGACCTTATGATAAAACTGTTCACGGTGCAAAATTAAGTCGATGAGGACGGCGCTTTGAAGCGAAAGATACCGGTCATAATTACATCACTGGTCGGGACGGTACTGATTCTCTCGGTCTTTTTCCCTCCGGCGGAACGGATGGGGGAAGATTTCTCCATCTTTTTTGATATTATCGCCGTCTTTGCTTTCTTCCTCGGCGGGGGAAATCTGGTGCGGATTCATGGCAACAAAATCTATAAGAAAGCGCGAGATTGGGGTTTCTCGGCGGTGACCTTGGCCGGCTTTTTCCTTATGCTTGCCGCCGGTCTTTTCAAAATTGCCAATCCGGGTGGGATCGCCGCCGATGTTACAGCGCAGGGGTCGCTTTTTCAGATGCTTTACGACTGGATATTCAACCCGCTGGGAGCATCAATGTACGCGCTTCTGGCGTTTTATGTGGCATCGGCTTCGTACCGCGCTTTCCGCGCCAAGAATAAAGAGGCGACGATTCTTCTGATTGCCGCTTTTATCATCCTCCTGGGACGGACGCCGTTGGGAGTTTACGCCACCGCTTGGATACCGGAGCAGTTCTCGCTTATGCAGATTCCGAATCTGGCTATCTGGATTATGACGGCGCCTAATCTTGCCGGACAGCGAGCCATTATGATTGGTATCGCGCTGGGGGTCATATCGATGTCACTGCGGCTGATTCTCGGTGTCGAGCGAACCTATCTGGGGACCGACAATGAATAATCTGGGACTGATTATATCATTCCTGGTGATTGGCGCCGGCTTACTCTGGTTCCTGCTGCGCGCCTTACAGGGTAAAGAAGTCGAGCGGAGAATTATCTTTGTCTTTATCGGTCTGGCTGTCTCCGTTCCGATACTTTTCAGTATCACCTTCGCCGAGAAAGCCTCCCCTATAGTGAAGGCGGTCTATGACAAGATTGAAAATCTTCCGGACGGCTCCCGGGTTCTGATTTCGTACGATTACGGGCCATCGATGGCGCCTGAAGTAGAGCCTATGTCGAACGCTTTTTTGCGTCATTCACTGGCGAAAGGACACAAGGTTTACCTGATGGGTCTCTGGGCGACCGGGCAGTCTATTGCCGCAACAGCGATTGATAGTGTCGTAAGAAGAGAATTCCCGGAAAAGGTTTACGGGGTTGACTTCGTCAACCTGGGGTATAAGGCGGGTAATCAGGGCGTTCTCAATGTAATTATAACCGATATCAGGAAGATGTATCTGACCGATGTCGGCGGGATCGACCTTGATTCGTTGCCTATAATGGACGGTATCAAGTCACTGCGGAATATGAATCTGCTGATGTCGGTTGGGGGCGGCTTTCCCGGAATCAAAGAGTGGATTCAGTTTGCCGGTGACCCGGGACACATCCCGGTTGCCGGCGGAAGCGCCGCTGTCTCGGCGCCGCTTCTTTATCCCTATTATCCGACACAACTGCTGGGGCTGCTCGGCGGAATCAAAGGGGCGGCAGAGTATGAAGCGGAGTTGAAACGTCACTATCCGCAATTTGCCGATACCCCGCAGCCGGGGATAAAAATGATGGGTCCGCAGACTTTGGCGCACCTGGTAATTATGGCGTTCATCATTATCGGAAATATCTCATTCTTTGTCGCGCGAAGAAGGCGGGGTTGATATGAACGGCAGTAGATGGACTATGATTGTTTTGATTGCCGTAGTAACCCTTTTTCTCGTAAGTTGGGCGATAAAGTCATTCCCGTCGTCGGGGGATACAATATCATGGCCCTCAATACGGCATGCTTTCTTTGTGACCCTGGCGGCATTTGTAACATTGGCGATTTTTTCTTTTCTCTATAAGGACAATCCTTATTACAAGTTTGCCGAGCATCTCTTTGTCGGGGTTTCGGCGGCATACTGGATGTGCGTCGGATTCTGGTCCACCTTTGTGGGCAATCTGATTCCGCGCATCTCGCCGGGACTGTCGAAATTTTTTGGGGTGCCTTATAAGGAGTTTACTTTTTATTACTTTGTTCCCCTGATTCTGGGGATTCTGCTTCTCATGAGACTGTCGTCGAAAGCCGGGTGGCTTTCGCGCTGGGCGCTGGCGTTCATAGTCGGCACCACTGCCGGCCTTAATTTAATAAGATATTTGCGTTCCGATTTTATCAGCCAGGTGAGCAATACTTTTGTGCCGTTACTGGTGCAATGGAAGGGCACCGGGGCGTTCTTCTCCGATTTCTCCCTGGCGTCGGGGGGACAGTTTACCCTGATGCTGACCAACTGGGTGATTTTTATCGGGACCTTCTGCGGGTTGATATACTTTTTCTTTTCTAAGGAACATAAAGGAGTCTTTGGCGCCGCATCCCGCGTCGGTATCTGGGTGCTGATGATAACTTTTGGCGCCTCCTTCGGATATACCGTTATGGGACGCGTGTCTCTTCTGGTGGGGCGATTGACATTTCTTTTCGATGACTGGCTGGGACTGATGAATTGAGCAATTATAGATGGGTATAAGGTATGAGGTATCTATGAAACGTCAATTTCTGTTGCTGCTCTTGCTCTGTTTTGCCGTGGCTGCGCCCCTGGCGACAGCGCAGACAGCCGAAGATAGCCCGTTATCCGGTGAAGCCGCCGTCGCGGTATCCCCCGCGCCGGGTCCGGTATCCAACATTCAACTCAAGGATACCGACAACGACCATGGCCACTCGGTGACGCTATCGTGGGAGATTTCGCCTGATGACGGCGCCGGTCTGAATAATGTCATCGGCTATGAAATCCACCGGGCTTTGTCCCCGGAGGGCCCCTTTGTGAAGCGGGCGGGAGTGCCGGCCGGGTCGCATTCTCATGTCGATGTCGGCTCCAAAGAGGAAAGCTCCCCCGATTATATGAAAGACTACATCGATTATTACTACAAAATCAGGACGATTACAGCCGACAGCGCCGTTAATGCCGAATCGACCGTGGCAGGGCCGATACAGTCCTACGGGCAGTGGTTTAATACCGGCCGAGTCCCGGTGCTGATATTCGTTGCCTGCTTTCTGGCGCTGACACTTTACTTCATCAACCGCGCCAAAGGAGGAGCCGACCTTTATGTGCGTCCCCTGGCTGGAATCGGCGCCGTCGATGAAGCAATAGGCCGCGCCACCGAAATGGGGAAGCCAATTCTTTACGTACTGGGGCTGGGGACGGCCGCTGATATTGCGACCATTGCGTCGTACACCATCCTGGGACGGGTGGCGAAAAAGGTCGCCGAGTATCAGACGGGGCTGATTGTTCCGTGCTACGACCCGATTGTCATGACCGTAGCGCAGGAAACGGTGAAAGCCTCGTATGCCGATGCCGGGCGCCCCGACTCCTACAAAGAAGATATGGTCTATTTTGTGACGCAGTCGCAGTTCGCCTATGTGGCGGCGGTAAACGGCACCATGCTCCGTGACCTTCCCGCTACCAATATCTATATGGGAAAATTTTACGCCGAATCGCTGATTCTTGCCGAAACCGGAGCTCTGGCCGGCTCGATACAGATTGCCGGCACCGATGAAATCGCTCAGATACCGTTCTTCGTTGTCGCCTGCGATTACACTCTAATCGGCGAGGAACTCTACGCGGCATCGGCTTACCTGGGACGGGAACCGCTTTTGCTGGGTTCGCTCAAAGCCCAGGACTATGCCAAAGCCGGGGTCATATTGATTGCCTTAGTCGGTTTTATACTGCTGAACTTCGGCGTTGACGGTTTCAAAGAATTCTTCTTCGTGAGCAATTGAGGAGATAGACTATGAAGAGACAATTACCGTTATTTCTGGTTCTTATATTCGGTCTCTTTGGGATTGTCCAGTACTTCATTCCTCACGAGAAATCGGAATGGATGTACGAATTCCTCCTCGACTGGATATATATCATCGGCATTTTTGCCCTCGCCCTGGGAATCTGGTCGCTTATGCGAGTCTCCTGGGACAAGATAAAGCATAAAAGGCAGAACTGGCAGTATTCGATTGTGACCCTGACCGGGTTGTTTGCGATGATTTTCTTCGGGTTCAATTATTTTCGTGACTTCTTTAATTCGGCCGGGCTGCAGAACTATATGTTCCGCGCCTTCTTCGATCATATAATGATTCCGATACAGGCGACGATGTTTTCCCTGCTGGCGTTTTTTATCGCCTCGGCCGCTTACCGGGCATTCCGCGCCCGGTCGCTTCTGGCAACACTTCTGCTAATTTCAGCCCTAATCATCATGCTCCGGTTCAACCCCTATCTCGGATTTATTGGCGACTACATGGAAAGGACCGCCCTCTGGCTCCTCAATGTCCCCAACCTTGCCGCCAAAAGGGCGATTATTATCGGTGTGGGACTGGGAATGGTAGCCACTTCGCTGAAGGTAATCCTGGGAATTGAACGAGCCTATCTGGGGAAGGATTGAGGAGGACAATATGAATATATTTGATCGTATGATGTCTCTGGACCGACGCTGGGTCTTCCTCTTCATCGCGCTGGTCTGCGTTATTACTTATGTATGGCCCTTTTCAATTCCGATACGAATAACCGAAGAAGTGAAGGCGATTTATAGTTTTATTGAAAAACTGAATGAAGGGGACATAATTTTCCTGGGAATCGACTATGACCCCAATGCTCTGGCGGAACTGCACCCGATGAGTTATGCCATCGCCGAGCAGGCGTTCCGCAAGAAACTGCGGGTGATATTTGTGACGCTGTCGCAGAACGGACCCGGCATGGCTGACCAGGCGATTCGCGATATCAGCGACTCGGTAAAACTGGACAAGACCTATAACGGTGTTTTCTATCCGGGCCGGGAGATAAAAAACGGCATCGATTATGTCTTTCTCGGTTACAAACCGTATCCGGCGCTGGTAATTCTCGGGATGGGGCAGAATTTCCGGATTCCGTTCCCCTCCGACTATTACGGCACTCCCCTCGACAGCATCCCGATGATGAAAGGGGTCATGAATTACGACCAGGTGAAATGTGTGATCGATTTTGCCGCCGGAAACGTGGCCGATATGTGGATTTCCTACGGGCAGGGACGGTACAATTTCCCGCTGGCGCTCGGTATGACCGGAGTTATGGGAGCCGATTACTATCCATATCTGAATTCGGGTCAGATATTCGGTATAATGGGTGGGCTTCTGGGTGCGGCGCAGTATGAAAAACTCGCCGATAATCCCGGCCCGGCCATTGACGGAATGCGGATTCAGGTCTATGCCCATATTGTAATCATACTGTTCATCATAATTGGCAACATCGGGTTCCTTGTATCCCGACGGAAACAGGGTTAGGAGGTGAAATAAAATGGATGCATTTTCAATAGGAACTTATCTCTGGACAACCTTTGGCGCCTTTCTGACTCTTTGCATTTTTTCCTTCCTGTACCGGGACAATCCTTTTTATAAGTTCGCAGAACATCTGGTAGTCGGCGTCTCCGCCGGTTATTTCGTAATCATTCTCTGGCACAACGGCCTTCAGCCAAACCTCTTCAACCGCCTCAATGACGGCGACTTCTATCTGCTCTGGCTGAATTCGGCCCGCCCCTGGTACCTGATACCGGGTATTCTGGGTGTCATGATGTGGACCCGCTTCTCGCGGAAAAAATCCTGGATCAGCCGCTATCCGATTGCTATGTACATGGGTATCGCCGCCGGTATTGCGGTGCCATTGGAAATGAAAAACCGCGTTAACGTGCAGTTGTATTCGGCGATGAAGAACGTAGAATGGAACAACTTCTTCGGGACAGGAATCCTTGATTCCGGTTCGGCCGTGGCGCAATTGATTATCTTAATCGGAACGCTCTCGGCTCTGTTTTATTTCTTCTTCTCCAAAGAGCACTCCGGGCTGTTCAAAGGAGTAGCGCGTTTCGGTATCTGGATACTGATGATAGGCTTCGGCGCCTCTTTCGGATATACCGTGATGGGCCGTATTTCACTCTTCGTTCAGAGAATCCAATATGTCGGCAACTGGACCGAAACCTCATGGGCGCACCCGTCGGTGCTCGTAATCTGGTTCTTGATAGTTGGTGTCTTTGCCCTTCTCCTGCTGCTGGAATTCATTAAATTCTTAACCAAGCGGAGGACGGCAGCCTCATAGTACGACGCCCAACAAAGGCGACGATTTCTAATGAACCCTGCCGTGCCGGAGCGACCGGACGGCAGGGTTTTCTGACGCCTTTCAGGGTGAACAGTGAAGCGGGTATATTGCTTGATAAAATGGCGAGTTACAAAAAAGTAAAATTGGCGGAAGTACAATTTTCAATGATGCAAGAATTTATGCGAGAAAAGTCTTGACAAACCCCAAAAATCTCTTGACAATTGCAACTCAACAGGATAAATTGGGTATAATAGTACTGGAACCTGGTGGTAGTACTATTTCTCAATTTAAGGGTAACTTAAACCTTTACCGCGAAAGTGAGGTGGGGGGATGGCGATAACGGCAGGAAACGCCGGCGCCAAAACAAGAGTCAGGAAGAGAGGAAAGGGTAAGCTTTCAACTCCGGAAGCGCGCAGAGAGTATCAACGACGGTACTACCAGTTGCACAAGGAAAAAGCCAAGGAGTATCAACGTCAGTACAATCTTACCCACAAGAAGAAGGCCCGGGGGGGCAGAGGGAAAGCGAATTTCGTCTGTCCACGAGAGCCGATTCGTTCCACTTTTAACACTTCTGACATAATGCACTCTCCAGTGGAGAAAACCTTGAAGATACTGGAGAAAATCATCAACGGCGAACGGCTATTCACGATGTAATGCCGGATTAAGTCTTATAAGGCGGCTTTGGAGCGGAATCCAGAGCCGCCTTTTTTGTATTGCTTTGTGCGCAAAAATCTTATAATTTTTGCAAAATTTTGAACATTGGGGAGGCCGGTATGGTTGCAGTCAAGAAAGAAACAAAGCGCCAACCAAACAGGGCATCTGTGAAAAGCAAAATCCCGAGGAAAGTGAGCATGGCAAAAATGACCAAATCGAAAAGCGCCGGGTCGAAGAAAAGTAATCCGGAGAAGAAATCATCCAGGGAAAAATCATCCCGTGGTAAATCGACGGCAAAATTCACGCTGGAGCATCCGGCATATTACTTTTTCGGCGGCGGCAAGGCTGACGGAGACGGCGCCATGCGCGACCTGCTGGGAGGAAAAGGAGCCGGTCTGGCCGAAATGACCCGCGCCGGAATTCCGGTACCGGCCGGTTTCACCATAACTACCGAAGTCTGCAAAATCTATTATCAGAATAATCTGGAGATTCCCGAGGAAATAGACCGCGAACTGCCCAAATTTATGGGGAAAATTGAGGACATAATGGGCGCCAAATTCGGCGACCCCAATAATCCTCTTCTGGTTTCGGTCCGCTCCGGCGCCAAATTCTCCATGCCGGGAATGATGGATACGATTCTCAATCTCGGTCTCAATAAAGATACTCTGGAAGGGCTGACAAAAAAGACCGGCGATGCCCGTTTTGCCTATGACAACTACCGCCGATTTGTTCAGATGTTCGGCAATGTCGTCCTCGGCATTGACAAAGAGAAATTTGAGGAAATCATTGAGGCGAAGAAAAAGGAGCGGCGCATTAAGCAGGACTCTTCGCTTTCAGTCGAAGACCTGAGTGATATCGTCAAGAAATTCAAAGCGATTATAAAGAAAAAGACAGGAGAATCTTTTCCGGATGACCCCTGGCAGCAGTTGCGATTGGCGCGCGATGCCGTCTTCCGTTCCTGGAACAATCCGCGGGCAATCAGTTATCGCAAATTGAATAATATCCCCAGCGACCTCGGCACGGCGGTCAATATTCAGGCGATGGTTTTCGGAAATATGGGAAACAACTCCGGAACCGGGGTCGGTTTTACTCGCAATCCCGCAACCGGAGAGAAAGAGTTTTACGGCGAATATCTGCTGAACGCCCAGGGGGAGGATGTAGTCGCCGGTATCCGAACGCCGCAACCAATATCACAACTTGGCTCGGAAATGCCGGAAGTTTATAAGCAGTTGAAAGAGATCACCACCCGGCTGGAGAAACATTATCGGGATGTTCAGGATTTCGAGTTCACGATTCAGCAGGGGAAGTTGTACATGCTGCAGACCCGCGCCGGCAAAAGGACGGTGCAGGCGGCGCTGAAAATCGCCGTCGATATGGTCAAGGAAAAACTGATTACCAAAGAAGAGGCGATAATGCGTCTGGAGCCGGCGCAACTGGACCAGTTGCTGCATCCTCGCCTTGACCCTAAAGCGGAGTATGAAGTTATCGCGCGCGGACTGCCGGCATCGCCGGGGGCGGCATCAGGTGCCATCTATTTCACCGCCGAAGCCGCCGTTAAAGCCGCCAAAGGAGGCGACCCGGTGATACTGGTGAGACAGGAGACCAACCCCGACGATATCGAAGGGATGCATGCCGCGGCGGGAATACTTACTTCTCGCGGGGGGATGACTTCCCACGCGGCGGTGGTGGCTCGTGGTATGGGAAAATGCTGTGTTGCCGGTTGTGAAGCGGCCCGAGTCAATGAAGCCAAAAAGCAACTGCAAATCGGCAAACTGATAATCAAGGAAAAGGAGATTATCACCCTGAACGGCTCCATCGGCGAGGTTATGCTTGGTCCCGTAGCGACCATCGAACCGGAACTGTCGGGGGAATTTGCCGAATATATGTCGTGGGCAGATGAAATCAGGAAATTGAAGGTGCGCGCCAATGCCGATACTCCTCGTGACGCCAAACAGGCGCGAAAGTTCGGAGCCGAAGGGATCGGACTCTGCCGCACCGAACATATGTTTTTCTCCGAAGATAGAATCCCCGTCGTGCAGGAGATGATTCTGGCGGATTCGACCGAAGAGCGCCAGCAAGCCCTGGATAAATTGCTTCCGTTCCAGAGAGCCGATTTCCGCGCCCTCTTTGAGGTAATGGATGGGCTTCCGGTGACGATTCGCACCCTCGACCCGCCCCTGCACGAGTTTCTTCCGGACAAAAGAGAAATCGAAAACGAACTCGAGGAACTGGATAAAGCAGACGAGCATTATGACGAGATTCTCGCCCGCAAGAGAAAGATACTTCAGCGGATTGACGAACTGAAAGAGATAAATCCGATGCTGGGACATCGGGGTTGCCGTCTCGGAATAGTTTTTCCGGAGATAACGGAAATGCAGGTCCGGGCGATTATCGAAGCCGCCTGTCAGGTCATCCGGGACAAGAAACGTGTGGTGCCGGAGATAATGATTCCGCTGGTAGGTCATATCAATGAACTCAGAAATCAGATAGAAATTGTGCGTCGGGTGGCGGAGGAAGTGACGACCAAATTCAAGGTGAAAAATCTTGAATACGCGGTTGGCACTATGATAGAAATCCCCCGCGCCGCCATTGTTGCCGATGAAATCGCGACCGAGGCGGAGTTTTTCAGTTTCGGCACTAATGATTTGACGCAGATGACCATGGGGTTCTCGCGTGACGATGCCGGCAAATTCCTGAGATATTATGTGGACAAAGGGATACTCCCGAATGACCCGTTTGTCAGCATTGACCAGGAAGGGGTCGGTTATCTGGTTGACCTGGGAGTTAAAGGTGGCCGTCGAACCCGACCCGATTTGAAGATCGGAATCTGCGGCGAGCATGGAGGAGACCCGGATTCCATAGACTTTTGCCACCGAACGGGGTTGAATTATGTTTCCTGCTCTCCCTTCCGGGTGCCGATAGCGCGCCTGGCGGCGGCGCAGGCAACCATCAAAGAGAAGAAAAAAACCTCCGAAAGGGACAAATAAGCAGGAGTATCTCGATTTAGCCCCGCCTTTGCGGGGCTTTTTAATCAAAGTCGAGTTTGCCATAGAGGGTGAATAGATGAGCACCATTACCACGTTACTTATAGACGTCGGTGGGCCGATAGTCATAGAGAATGAAGCGGAAAAGGCGTGGCACAATCGCCTTAAAATGCTGGTTTTTGAGCATACCGGCAAAGCGCTCAATGATTACGAAATAGAGCATTACCTTCAGGAGGCGGTCCGCTGTTACGCCCCCTCGGTCTTCTCTTATGTCATCTGGCAGGCGGTAAAACCGGACAAAGGGCTATTCTATCGTCTGCGCGAGGAATTTGACCGTTTCCCGCTGGAAGAGAATTTCACGTTTCAGCCCGGCATAAAGGAGATTCTGGGGAAACTGCACCGGCACTTTCGACTGGGGATTGCCGCTAATCAGAATGAAGGGGCTTTTCGATTTCTCGAGAAAGCCGGCATTTTGGAGTATTTCGATTTCAAGAAGGTCTCCGAGCAGATTGGGTATTCCAAGCCGGACCCGCGCCACTTCCTGACAATTATGGAGGAGTTGGGCTCAAAACCGGAAGAAACGGCTATGGTCGGGGACCGTCAGGATAATGATATCGTCCCGGCGAAACTTCTTGGGATAAAAGCGATTCGACTTCTGACCGGCATCAACCGGAACCAGATGGTGCGGTATCCCAAAGAGGAAGCCGACTTCACAATTGAGACTATTGAAGAAATGCTCGAGGTGCCATTCATCAAGGGGAAGTTGCAAGGACAGTAGCAGCCATTCCCAAATTGTGTCCGAGCGATTTTGACAGTATTTTAGGCCGGGCGAAATGCAGAAAAGTTTGAACAGAAACGCCCTTTTAGCGGTCTTTAATAATAGCGAGCGCAAAAAAATCGATTGAATTTCGGGCCAGATTGATGTATAATCTGGTAGTGAAAGAGCATAATAGTTTGGAGGAGTGATAAGTAATGGCGAGGTTATTCTGGCTGGCATTGGCTGTAGTAATCATGGCAGGGTGCGCTGAAGATATAGTGGTGGAGCCGCCCCAGTCGTTGCGCGGAGTCTATGACGGGGAATACATAGTTACGCGCGATTTCGGCAGCAGCGGCGGCGGGACAACGGTCTCGCAATGGGTAATCTGGACCTTCAGTGACCAGAAATTCTGGATGGAGGCAACCAAGACCGACCAGCGCCCGAAAGTCTTCTGCAATATGTCCGGCAATTATAAGCTGGAGACAAATATAACCCTGACTGACCCAAATACCGGCGGCGAACAGTGCGACCCGCGGGATGTTCCAGACGGGATTTTTGGTCTGCGTCGGACAATCGGGGCTGACAACCAAATCGATTCTCTTTATCTGGAGCAGATTGAAGGGACGATGAAGAAAGAACTGCGACTTAAGAAAAAGCCGCAGTGATGCAGGATTAAGCCGATTTAAGAGCGCCTCCTCACACAGGAGGCGTTTTTTATGAAGACCTGTTTTTGACGCACATTTTGCCGGCGAGGCCGTCTCTATTTGAAAACACCGGGGATTCAAGATTATGACTTATAAGTCATTAGTTGTTGCGCTTCTCTTATTGATGATATCCAGTTGCGAAAATGATGAGCCGCGAATTACTGATGTTCCCCGAATTCCTGAATCTAAATATAAGGGGGAATATTTAGTCTTAAGGTCAGACCAGAACGGATTCGACACCAGTTTAGCCCAGGATATATACTGGTTATTCAGCGACCTTAAATTCTGGATGGAGGTCACCGATTCCGACGAGCGACCGCGCATGCTTTGCGACGCGGTGGGATATTATAGACTTACTGAGGTTATTACGTTTTTCAACACAGTATGAATCTCTGACAGTTGCGATGCGTCGGAGTATCCCGAAGGAGCCTTCCAGATAAGGCGGACTCTGTCGAACGGTCAGGTCGATTCGCTTCAAATGATACAAGTTACCGACAGTTGCGTAACGGAAATTCGGCTTGCCCGCCGCTCTTACTAATGTTATCTTGCTTGACAGTATTGTTGCCCATTTTGATGCCGACAGTCGAAAGAAGGAGTTTATGAATAGTATTGGTCAGATAGGAATCAGATGCTTTTTGTTGGCTGCTGCCATATCAGTTCTGGCGGTTTCCTGCGGCGAGAACGGCACCGACAGCCGGGTGGCTTTTACGCCGGGGGTATATAAAGGAATCTACCGGGTGGTGAATGATTGGCAGGGTCCCAATGAAGAGATTAAAGTCGATACGGTAACATACACGTTTATCCGGCCTGATACTTTTCGGATGGTGGTGGCGGCGGAAGATAAAGAGCGCAAATTCTGTGATGTGAGCGGGACATATGTTTTTACCGGTGATTCCCTGTTTGTGACAGAAGAATTCACCTATCCCCAGATATGCAATCCGGATGAGATACCGGAAGCCCACTACGGTTACACAACTGACAGTCGGGATGTTATTTTTCGAACGGTAACAACTCCCTTTTACCGGGAGATTCGCCTCTGGGTCAAATGACCGATAGAGTCTTCCCTCATTAAATAGGCCTTGGGATAGAAACCTTTCTTATTGCTCCAGCACTGATGTTGTATCATTAAGTCTATATTTCCCAAATAGATATCTTGTCTGATGGGCGACGGTCATGGGGGGATGCGGACAATTTTTTCTAATCTTCGGAACTTTCACTGACAGCATCTGTCACCACACCATGCGATATTTTATGCGGGACGGCAGGAGTCGAAAGAACGCGGGCGGTGACCCGTACGGACTCAAACAGGAAAGGTTAAATGTCTATGTTAGCCAAGGTCTATTCTTCGGCAACACTGGGAGTTAATGCCTATCTGGTTGAAGTTGAAGCCGATATACAGCAGCAACTTCCACTTTTTGTCACGGTAGGGTTGCCCGACGGGGCTGTCCGGGAGTCGAAAGAAAGGGTCACCGCTGCTATCAAGAATTCCGATTTCATATTTCCTTCCAAAAAGATAACTATAAACTTGGCGCCGGCCGATATCCGCAAGGAGGGTTCGGCCTTTGACCTTCCCATTGCCGTCGGGATTCTTGCCGCAACCGGGCAGATACTTAGAGATACCTTTGATGATTTCGTGATTCTGGGAGAACTCTCTCTGGATGGCGCCGTGCGGGCCGTGCCGGGCGTGCTGCCGATGGCGATGCAGGTGAGAAATAATAACGGGATACGAGGGATTATCGTGCCGAAGGAAAACGCCTCCGAGGCGGCAATGGCAAGAGGACTCAATGTTTACCCGGTCACCAATTTGAAAGAGACGGTGCATTTCCTGGAAGACCCGACCTCGATTAAACCGTTTGAACTGGACATCGCCTCTGTCTTTTCATCGTCTCGACATTACGATGTCGATTTTTCAGATGTCAAAGGGCAGGAATCGGCGAAACGGGCACTGGAGGTTGCCGCAGCCGGCGGGCATAATATCATTATGATTGGTCCTCCCGGGTCGGGGAAGACCATGCTGGCGCGACGGTTACCGACCATTCTTCCCGATATTACCCTTGAAGAAGCGCTGGAAACGACCAAGATTCATTCGGTCGCGGGAATTCTGCCGGGGAATACCGCTCTTATTGCCACCCGTCCCTTCCGCTCGCCGCATCATACCGTATCTGATGCCGGGTTAATTGGTGGAGGAAGGATTCCGAAGCCGGGCGAGGTCTCGCTGGCTCATCACGGGGTGCTCTTTCTGGATGAGATGGCCGAGTTTCATAAGGATGTCCTCGAGGTGCTTCGGCAGCCGATGGAAGATGGGTATGTGACTCTTTCGCGGGCGATGACATCGCTGACTTATCCGGCGTCATTCATGCTGGCGGCGGCAATGAATCCCTGTCCCTGCGGCTACTTTGGTGACAGTTCTCACGAATGCAATTGCACCACCGCCGGTATACAGCGGTACATGTCGCGAATTTCGGGACCATTGATGGACAGGATTGATATTCATATTAATGTCCCTTCGGTGAAATTCAAAGAACTCTCGGCAGAATCATCAGGAGAAAAATCGGAATTGATTCGAAGCAGGGTGAATGGGGCGCGGCGAATTCAACTGGAGCGGTTTGCCGGGGAGAAGAAGATTTTCTCTAATGCCCATATGCAGTCTAAGGATATCAGAACTTATTGTCCCATCGATGAAAAATCAAAATCTCTGCTGAATCTGGCAATAACGCGTCAGGGGCTCTCGGCTCGCGCTTACGACCGAATAATAAAAGTGGCGCGGACAATTGCCGACCTGGAGGGGGCAGCAAATATTGATGTTGCCCACATCGCCGAATCTATACATTACCGCTCGCTCGACCGCTCGCTCTGGCTTTAATGGTCTTTTCGGCTACCATTGTTGAACCGGTAACTTGTTAAGGTACTGGTGATTATCAGATTTGCCAAATTTGTCTAAACTTTGACGGTTTAAAACCGTTATCCTGAAGCAAAGCCGAAAAATCGCTTTTTAGCGGTGCTTGCTTGACTTTGCGACCCTCATCCTTTATTTGGAAGGCTTAACTGAAGTTAATATGGCTGACCAAACCAGAATAGAAAAACTGTTTTTGCATGCCGCCCGGATGTTGAACTCAACTCTGGAGTATGAGGAGTTGATGCGCCTGGTGCTGGAACTCACGGTTGATGCCACCGATGCCGAAGCGGCGCTGGTGTACCGGGTTGACCGGACCACCGATGTTATGAAAGCCCGCTTCTTCAACGGGCGGGATTACTCCGTCAAATACCTGACTCTTCCCAAGGGTCAGGGGATAATCGGTTGGGTGGCGGAAAATCAGGAGGCGGTTATCAGCAATGATGTCGCCAGCGACCCCCGCTTTTACCGTCCGGTCGAAGAGATCGGAGATATCAAATTCCGCTCGGTGCTTGCCATACCGCTGATTGGCAGAGGGCAGATGATTGGGGTAATTGAGGCTATAAACAAGCTAAACGGTTCCTTCGACGAGCATGACCTGGATACCCTGGTAGGGCTGGCCAATCAGATAGCGGTTGCGATTGATAATGCCCGTCTCTATCGTGAAGCAAAGCATGAGGCGATGGAGCGGCAACTGCTATATGAAGTCGGCAAGCGACTTTCCAGCACGCTAAATATCGATGAAATACTGAATCTCATTCTCGATTCGCTCCAGAAAGTGGTGGGATTTGATGCCGCCGGCGTTTTTCTGATAAATGAAGAACTGAATGAAGTCAGCACCATTCATTCACAGGGGTACGACCCGAAATACGAAGAGCAGATACATTTACAAATTGGGCAGGGACTGGTCGGCTGGGTGGCAAAGACCGGGGAAGCGGTGATAGTTCCCGATGTTTTAACCGACAGCCGGTATGTTGCGGCCAACCCCTCAACAAAATCGGAAATTGTCGCTCCCCTTAAGATAGATGGACGGATAATAGGGGTATTGAATCTGGAATCGAATCATCCGGCGGCGTACAACCGGAAGAGTCTGGAACTTATTTCCGCCTTTGCCAGTCAGGCCGCGATTTCGATTGAGCGGGCGATGCTTCATAAAAAAATGCTTGAAAACAAACGGCTGGAGGAGCAACTGGCGATAGCGCGCGAGATACAGTTGACCTTTCTTCCCAAAGGGAATCCGTCAATACCGGGATATGATATCGCCGGGGTTAATATCGCGTCGGGCGAAGTCGGGGGCGATTATTACGATTTCATCAAAATCATCGATAATCAAACCGGTATCGCCATCGCTGACGTGGCAGGGAAAGGGATACCGGCATCGCTCATAATGGCTTCCTTCCGTGCCTCCCTGATTGCCGAGATTCGGAATAATTATGCCATCAGGACCATTTGTAAGAAAGTAAATTCACTTATTTATGAATCGGTGGAGCGGGGCAATTATGTTACCGCCGTTTATGGTGTCCTCGATTCCAAGAACGATATTTTCACTTTTTCCAACTGCGGGCATAACCGGCCGATGCTCTTAAGAGGCGACCGGGTCGAGTTTCTGAAAGAAGGGGGACTGGCGCTGGGGATAATTCCTGATTTTGATTATGAGGAGAGGCCTATCTTTTTACAGACGGGGGACATAATTTTGTTCTACACCGATGGTGTTACCGAGGCGATCGACAGTCGGGGGCAGGAATTTGGCGTGGAGCGATTGATAGCGATTCTCAAGGAATCACGCGCGCTGGAGGCTCCCGCGATTCTTCAGAAAATCTATTACCGTGTCAGGGAATTCGCGCACAATTCTCATATTCATGACGACCTGACCATGATTGTTCTCAAAAAACTCTGATTTGCTTCCCTTTGCGGCAGTCTGATTTAAGTCGCAAAATCACAAATAGCCGATTGACAGTTCTCCGGGAATAGATTAATTTGATTATTATCATAATCAAATTGCGGAGGAGAAATGAAAAAGATATTTATCCCGGCGGTATTATTGTTGGCGGTCATAGGAGCCGGATGCGGCGGTGATAACGGCGGAACCAACTCTCCTCCTCCGCAGACGCCAGCGCCACGACTGGTGGTCGATACCACCGTGACAGCGCCGTTGATGAATGACGTCAATGAAGCGGTCTGGGGGCAGGTTGATTCCGTGTTGATTGAAATCGGCGGGGATCCGACCAATTATGGTTTTAACAGCAACCTGGGGAAGCAGAATGTAACGATGAAGGCGATTAAGAAGAATGATACCCTTTATGTTCGCGCCCGCTGGAAAGATGCTTCGGCGCATCTTCGGGCAAATCGCTTGAGAAGACTGACCACTCCGGTGGAAACCTGGGAATTCGGCGACCTGGTGGGCCAGGATATGTTCTTTGTTATCTTTGATGCCGGCAACAACGGCACGGAGAAGGCTGATTGCGCCACCATGTGCCATGCCTCCGGAATGGCTACCACCGGCGGCGGAAACGCCGATGCCTGGAAATGGATGGCGACCTCCACCCTTCCGGGAAAGATGGCGGAAGATAAGTGGATTGGGGCGGCAGGCACAAATTCCGACGCCGTCATCAATAAATACGTTTACCGGAATAATCATGACGCCGGTCAGCCTTTCTGCGTGCACGAAGATACCTCTGACTACCTGGGAATCTTTTTATATCTGGATGATACCGTAAAGTATGACCCAATAAACAACGATTACTGGCCCGAGAATTTTATTGTGCCGGGGTTTATTATTGATTCGACCATTTATGCCGCGGCCGACCGCAATAATAACAGCCGCAATAACGTTCGCGCGATTGCCAGATTTGACAGCAGCGGTGTCAATACCAACTGGACCTGGACGTTGGTGATGGCGCGGGCGCTCAATACCGGTAAAGCCGATGATGTGAATCTGCTTCCGCTTGATTCGGTGCAAATCACGGTTGCCGCGACAAACAATCATTTCCAAAGCAATGTCACCACCAAACCGGAGCACTCCGGCTCCAAACCGTTCTACCTGATTCTGAAGCCGTAAGACAGGAATAATATCGATTTTTCAAGCGGGCAGGAACGGTTCCTGCCCGCTTTTGCATTTACGGAGGTCAATATATGTTTGCGAAAAAATTCACAATCTTGTATATTGGTTATATGAGTTCTTGAGCAAAATTTTTCCAGCCAGGAGAGCCCTTATGGCACTGAAATCATATTCCGACTATCTTGAATCGCTCCGAAAAATGCGCCCCAATGTCTATAAGTTTGGTGAGTTGATATCCGATGTTACCACTCATCCGGCGACGCGGAGCACGATTGAAGGGCATGCCCAGACCTATAAACTTCTCGATGACTCCTCCGAGCGAGAGATTTTGACCACCAAGTCGCAACTGACCGGCGAGCCAATCAGCCGGTATCTTTCGATAGTGGCATCGCCGGAAGATATGTATGCCAATAGTCGGTTGAAACGACATATGTTCCAGAAGACCGGCACCTGCACCGGCGGACGGTGTGTCGGCTGGAATGCTCTTAATGCTATCTACATTACCTCCTGGGAAATCGACAAGAAATATGGCACCGGGTATCATGACCGATTCTTACGCTGGCTTAAAGAGGCGCAGGAGCGCGATATTACCATTTCGGGAGCCCTGACCGACCCGAAAGGGGACCGCACCAAGACGCCGTCGGCACAGGAAGACCCGGATATGTCGTTGCGGATTATTGAGCACAGGAAAGATGGCATAGTGGTTCGGGGCGCCAAAGTAATGATTTGCGGTGTGGCGGCATCGAATGAGATTTTCGTCCTTCCCGGTTCGGCGTATAAAGAGCCCGATAAAGAATATGCGGTTTCATTTGTGGTTCCCCGGGACATTGAAGGTTTGACGATTGTGGAGACACGTCGCCCCAGCGATACCAGAGAAATGGAGGAGGGGTTTGATATTCCGGTCAAGGAGGGGGGAATATCCCAGGCGTATCTGCTGTTCGAGGATGTCTTTGTCCCGATGGAGCGGTTGTTTATGGCGGGGGAATATGATTTTTCCTTCAACGCCATCAAGTATTTCATCAGTTCCTACCGGGCGGCAATAGGAGGATGTGTCGCCGGTCAGGGGGATGTCAAGATAGGCGCCGCCGTTCTGGTGGCGCGGGCAAACGGCTTATCTTCGAAGGCATTTACCGACAAGATTACCAAGATGCATATAAACAACGAGACCACCTACGGAATGGGGATAGCGGCGGCGGCGATGGGGAAGAAACATCCCTCCGGAGCCTGGGTCTGTGACCTGTTGCTTTCTAATGTAAATAAAGTGCATGTGGCGACACTGCCGTACGAGACCTCCCTTCTGGCGCAGGATATCTCCGGCGGTATCGCCGAGACCGGCTGTATTCCGTCATATAAGGATATCAAGTCCGAGCGATATGGAGCGCTGCTGGAAAAATATCTGAAAGCGAAGCATTCGGCGGAGGCGCGCGTCCGGGCGGCGCGCCTTGTCGAATGGGCAACTATCGGAGCGGGAGTGCCGGGATGTATGCACGGCGGCGGCTCTCCCGATGGCGCCAAGATGATGATTCGGGCATCGGAAAATCTCGAAGAGAAGGTTGCCATAGCCAGGAGACTGGCCGGCATTACCGAAGAGATTCCGGAACCGGAGGCAAAAAAATAGGCAGTTGAATCGCTGACTGACTTGTCGTCAGCAGCAGGGGGTAAATTTTAGTGGTATTCCTGAGTTAAGTCTTACGGTTTGAGCGTCGGTTGATGTACGATATCAACTATCTCTTTGACCGCCCGCTCCAGACCGACCATCACGGCGCGGCAGACGACAGCATAACCGACCGTAAACTCCTCCACCAATCCCAGATCGAGAATCGGGCGGATATTGCGATAGTTCAGACCGTTGCCGCAATAAACCATCAGGTTCAACTTCACCGCCAACTGCGCCATCTGCTCCAATTTGTCCAATTCCGCTTCGGCTCGCTCCAGAGAGTCGGCGGAAACATACTTGAAGGCGTTCAACTCAACGGCATCGGCTTTCGCTTTTGCCGCCTGTTTCACCGCTTCAATCTCCGGGTCGATGAAATAGCAGACATTAATGCCTGAGCCTTTCAGCGAGGCAGCGCTATCACTATATAGGTCGCGGTTGTGGTCGAGGTCGATACCGTTCTGGATTCCGGGATTCTCATCGGTGAACGGCATTAGGGTTACCATCCAGGGCTTGACTTCGAGGGCGCGCTCCATCAGGTCATCGGCCGGCTCCATCCGCAGATTCAGTTTGGTCTTGACCATCTCTTTGAGGATATAAAGGTCACGGTCGCGAATCGCTTTGCGGTCTTCCCGCAGATGGCAACAGATACCATCGGCGCCCGCTAACTCCGCAATGACGGCAGCCTGCGAGGGGTCCGGCTCTCGGAGATGTTTTATCTCCCGGAGAGTGGCAAAATGGTCAACCTGGATTGAGATTAACGGCATAATTACTCTTGAACTTGAAAGACGTTATCTTTTTCAAATATCGATTTCAAGCATTTTTTGTGGAAAGAACCGCTTTTGTCAGCCCGACGAAATCATCGATACTGAGTTGCTCGGCGCGGATATTCGCCGGCAATCCGAGCGTGGCAAAGGCGGCTTGGATACTTTCACGGGTCATTCCGGGGAGACGGAGGAGGTTATTGGAGAGAAGTTTCCGTCTTTGATGGAACGACTGCCTGACAATCCGCTCGAAATCATCCCAGAACGGTATATGGTGCTTTTTATTGGCGGAAAAGAGAAGGGTGGCAGACTTGACATTGGGCGGCGGGTAGAAGGCGCCGCCGGAGATGCTCAGGACTTTCCTGATATCGAAAAAACACTGGTGGAATATAGAAATAGGCGCCCAGTCTTTGCTCTCGGGAGTGGCTGCGATACGGTCGGCAAGTTCTTTCTGAGTGGTGATGACAGCGCGCGTTATGGATTCGCGGAAACGCAGCATCCATTCCAGAAGGGGGGAGGTGATATCGTACGGAATATTGCCGATAAGTTTAAATTTTTCGGCAGTATATTCGTCCGGCAGAATTGCGAGGAAATCGCGGTTTATAACGGCGACGTTTTTGTAAGGGGCGAATTTATTGTTGAGATTCTCCATCAGGTCGCGGTCGATTTCGAAAGAATAGAGTCTGGCGCCTGAAGCCGCAATGATTTCGGTGAGGATACCGCGACCGGCGCCGATTTCAAGTACAGTATCATCGGGGCGGAGTTCCAGAAAGGAGACAATCCGCTCGGCGATAGTGCGGTCGGTCAGAAAATTCTGAGAAAATCGTCGCTTGGGCATAAAACAACGACACAATATCAGCCGCCAAAAGTCTCTTCCAGACGATAGACTTTGCGGCAGTTGCGGTCGGTTACTTTCTCGATTTCTTCAACGTTTACATTCCGAAGCGTCGCCAGTTTTTCGGCGATAACCCGGACATATGCCGGTTGATTGGTTTTCCCTCGATACGGCACCGGCGCCAGATAAGGGCTATCGGTCTCAAGAAGAATTCTATCTAACGGCACGCTGGCCGCCACGGTCGCCATTCTCGAATTGGGGAAGGTAATCACGCCGCCGACCGAAATATGAAAACCGATGCCGATGACCTGCATCGCCTCCTCCACCGTACCGGGAAAACAGTGAAATATGCCGCCCGGCAGCCGGGACGAGTATTCTTTGACAATTTCAAATGTTTCTTGGAAGGCTTCACGGGTATGAATCACAACCGGCATCTGATGTTTGACGGCAAGTTCCAGTTGCTGACAGAACGCTTTCTCTTGAACCGGGCGGGGGGAAAGGTCGCGATAATAATCCAGACCAATCTCACCGATGGCAACCACCTTGCGGTTGCCCAGCAGAGCCGTCAGTTCGGCGGCGACATCATCATTATAGGTCTTGGCATCATGAGGGTGAATGCCGACAGTGGCATAGACCGGCTCGTGCTTCTCTGCCAGAGATACCGAGTTGCGGGA
>DYGG01000010.1:32622-69544 GCA_020724775.1 Ignavibacterium sp.
GTTTCCAGGTCGGCTCCGATATTGACTATGGTATGGACTCCTGCCTGGCGAGCCGCTTCGATAACAGAATCGAGCCGCCCGCGAAATTCTTTGAAGTCAAGATGGCAATGCGAATCGGTCATCAGCTGATTATCGCGCCGGCCGGAAGGTCACTCTCCGGCACTACCAGGCAGAGTCTGCCGTCCTTTTTCGCCGCCAGGAGCATGCCGTTGGATTCCACCCCGCGGATCTTTGCCGGCTTGAGATTTTTGACCACTACTATCTTCTTACCTTTAATCTCTTCTGGAGAGTAATATTCCGCCACGCCGGCGATGATTTGCCGTTTTTCTTCGCCGATGTCTATCTGGAGCCGGAGAAGTTTATCGGAACCGGACAGTTTCTCGGCATCCAGCACTTCCGCCACCACCAGTTTCAATTTGCCGAAATCGGCAAAATCAATCAGGCCATCGACCGACTCACTCGTTTTCTTCCGCGACGGCTCGGTCTTTGATTCGGAAACATCCTGACGGGGAAATATAGATTCCACAAAATGGACCCGGGCGCCCGGTTCGAGGTGGTAGAATATGGCGGCATTTTCTTTGCGGAGATGGTCTTTTCCCAAGCCGAATATGGATAGAATTTGAAGTGACTTATTGGGCATTACCGGCGAAAGCATGATGGCGGCGATTCGGATGACCTCGGAACAGGCATAGAGGACGCCGCCCGCTTTCTCCTTCTCTCCATTTTTGACCAGTTTCCACGGTGCATTGGTATCGAAGAAGCGGTTGGTCATCCGGACCAGATTCATTGCTTCTTCAATGGCCGCCGTTATCTCGAATTTATTGATATGTCCCAAAATTTTGTCAGGGACATCTTCGGCTGATTCGATTAGTTCCTGAAGCCCCTCAAGGTTCTTTACGGGAGTCGGCACCCGGCTGTCAAAATTGGCGACAATCATCTTGGCCACGCGCGAAACGAGATTACCGAGGTCGTTGGCGAGGTCGCTGTTGTACTTAGTCGCCAGCCGCGACACCTGAATATCGCCATCGGCTCCAAACGGATATTGCGTCAACAGAAGATAGCGGGTGGCATCGGCGCCGAACTGCGCCACCAGGTCGTTGGGGTCAATCATATTTCCCAGCGACTTGGACATTTTCTCTCCATCGACAGTAAAGAAACCGTGAACAAAGATGGTCTCCGGCAAGGGAAGTTTTGCCGCCATTAAGATGGCGGGCCAATAGATGCAGTGAAACTTAAGGATATCCTTTGCCATCAAATGCACCACTTCGGCATCATACCACCACTTCCGGAATTTAGTCTCGTCACTGCCGTATCCAATGGCGGTGATATAGTTGGAAAGGGCGTCAACCCAGACATAAGCCGACTGAGAGGGGTCAAACGGAAGGGGGATACCCCATTCAACTCTCTCTCGGGAGGCGGAGAAATCGCCCAGGTCCTGATTCAATAAGCCCAGGACTTCGCGCCGTCTCTCATCGGGAAGTATCACCAATTCATTCGATTCAATCAAAGTCTTAATTCTGTCAAGATAGGCAGTCAGGCGGAAAAAATAGTTTTTCTCTTTCAGTATTTCCGGTTTCCTTTTGTGGTTGGGGCAGAGACCATCGACCAGCTCTTTTTCGGTCAGAAATTTTTCGCAACCGACGCAATAGATGCCTTCATAAACACCGGGATATATGACTGTCTGACCGTTATCGGTTCTGGCGTCATTGAGCAAGGTGAGAAGTTTCTGAACCGCTTCTTCGTGACGGCGGTCGGTGGTGCGGATGAAGTCGTCATACTCAACCGATAGCGCTGACCAGGCTTTCTTGAAGTGCTGAACGACCTCGTCACAAAACTCTTTGGGGGCTTTGCCGGCGGCGGCCGCCGCTTCGGCGATTTTGGTCCCGTGCTCATCGGTGCCGGTCAGAAAGTACGCCTCCCGTCCGGCCAGCCTCTGATAGCGCGCCAGAAGGTCGGCGGCAATCGTGGTGTAGGAATGGCCTATATGAGGACGGTCATTCACATAGTAAATCGGCGTCGTTACATAGTACGGTTTCGGCACGAGACATCCTCCCCTTATTCGGATTTATCGATACTGAGCGCTTCCCGCCACTTGGAGAAGAATGAAGTCTGTTTCCGTTCTTTCCTCTTGATATCGCGGCCATATACTTTGACTTCTTCTCCGCTGTCCAGTTTTACAACCATGAAATCTTCGAAGACATTGATGCGGTCAACGCTGCCGGGACCGGAGGGAGTAATATACTTCTCGCCGACCTCGGGGTATTTCTTGCGTGTTTCGGAATAATGCTCCGACTCATATTTGAGGCAGCAGAGAAGTCGCCCGCAGTTGCCGGAGATTTTGGACGGGTTCAGCGACAATCCCTGCACCCGAGCATCGGCCGTAGATATCGGGTCAAAAGTTTTGAGAAATGATGTACAGCACTGCTGTTGGCCGCAGACACCGTAGCCGCCGATTCGCTTGGCTTCATCCCGGACACCAATCTGCCGCAATTCAATACGGGTCTTATATTCCGAGGCAAGGTCGCGCACCAGGGCGCGGAAATCGACACGATGCTCGGCAGTGAAATAGAATGTCATCTTGTTGCGGTCAAACTGGTATTCGATATCGACCAGTTTCATTTCGAGATTGTGTTTCTTTATAAGTTCCAGCGTCTGTTGCCAGGCTTTTTCTTCATCCGAGCGGTTCAGTTCCAGTTTCCGCCTGTCTTCTTCACTGGCGGGTCTGAGGATTGAGCGCGGCTTATCTTTATCGGAAAAATCGATGGGTGTTAAGATTTTCTTGTCAAGCAAACCGATATCTTCACCCCGGTCCGCTTGCACTATAACATGCTCCTTGGGATTCAAAGAATGGTAGAAAGTATTGTAGTAGTACTCCCGTCGATTTCCCTTGAACGCCACTGTATATAATTCCGGCATATAATCTCCCTTAAAAGACTTAAAATATCAATACGGTAGGTAGTGTCAAGGAGATTGATTGATAACACGGCGCATTCTTATCGCCAGCGCCGCTATCGCCAGCCGGGGATGGGTATTGCG
This sequence comes from Ignavibacterium sp., assembly GCA_020724775.1. GTDB lineage: Bacteria > Zixibacteria > MSB-5A5 > GN15 > PGXB01 > DYGG01. The sequence continues at coordinate 35,659 of DYGG01000010.1, forward strand.
ACGAAGCCCCAAGACAGTCAATTTTATCTCTTCTGTTAAACGTGAAAAAAGGTCAGAATCATATATTTTCGCCGAAAAACCGTCAATATCATGGACAAAATCGGAATTGACGATTCCGGCCTGATTGCCATACTTGGCGGAAATCATATCGCCGAGGAAAGACTGCCACTGCTCCAAAACTCTCTCAACATCTCCGCGGTCGTTGCTCTTGAGCAGGTTGTCAATGGTGTCGAGCGCGGCAGGGGTATCCTTGGAGAATAGCCCTTTAAACATCAGGAACGACTTCTGTCTGAAGGAGATGGCGGTTTCGGCCGCTTCGGAGACCTCCTCACTCTCCGGTTGTTCCGGGTCGGTCGGAAGCGGCATGTAATTGAGGGCTTTTCCAATAGAGCCTCTTCCCAGTCGGGCGGCAATGGCCGCTTTTTCCTCGGGAATTCTGTAACGTTTAATAAGGTAGGCAACCGCTTCCGACTGTGAGACAGGAGCAAACCTGATCTTCTGCGAGCGAGATTGTAAGGTCGGCAGGAGATTACCGGGAGAATTCGCCGTCAGAATTATGACCGTTTCAGGGGGCGGTTCTTCAATCAATTTTAAGAGAGAATCGGCCGACGCCTGCAGCATTTTTTCCATCTGGTAAAAGAGCACGACCCGCTTCAGTCCGGCCGGCGGCCGGATGGCACATTTCCTTTTTATCTCGCGCGCCGCATCGATCGGGATAGTCAATTGACGGGCGCCGGTGACAATATGATACGGTTCCGCTTTTTTGGTCCGAAGGAACTCGAGAAATAATTCGGTATATTCCTTGTCGTTCTTGTGCGGTGGCAGCGGCAGGGCGAAAAGCATTTCGGGGAAATTGAATCCGGCAATCTGACGGCAATTGCGGCAGATGCCGCAGGCATCGATTACTTTCCCTTCGGTGTCCCGCGCCGGTTTTTCGCAATTGAGCAGGGCGGCAAGAGAAAGAGCCATCCGCCACTTGCCCACCCCGTCATCGCCGTAGAATAGATAGGTGGAGGCGACTTTCCCGCTATTGAGAGAGCCCAGCAGGATTTTTTTGGGGGTCGCCTGCCCCGGAATATCATTTAAGGTACTCAATCCTTATCCACTCCACCGGGTCGATAGGTTCTTTGCCCTGGCGCAGTTCAAACTTAAGCAGTCCGTTTTCGGAGAGACCGAGCCGCTCGCCGCGCCGCATCACCTGTCCTGATTCGGCGGAAACGCCGGTCAGTCCGGCATAGGTCGAATAGTAGCCGTCCTCATGCTCAATAATAACAAAGACGCCATAGCCGCGCAAGTTGCCGACATAAGCGATAACGCCGTCGGCAACGGCGACAACAGGACCCTTGACCTCTCCTTTCAACTCAATTCCGGGAGAAAATGATTTGAGTTTAGTGACCGGGTGGGTGCTCCACCCAAATCCTTTGATTACCTTGCCGGACATAGGAGCGATAAGGCGCCCTTTATAAGAGGCGAAATTGCCGGTTTTGAAATCGAAATCAGTTACGACTTCGGACCGTTCCCGTTTCTGACGTTCCGATTCGAGACGGCTGATCAAATCTTCCATCTGGCGGGCCGCCTCTGACAGCGAGAGAAGACGGTCCGCTTCGGCATCTCGTTTTCGTTTCAGCCGCGAAAGGTCCCGCTCGCGACGCTCCTTCTGTGTCGCCGCCAGAGTATATTCCTGTCTTTTTCTCTTTTGGGCAGAGCCAATGGTTTTCTCCTTATCCATCAGGGTGGCGTAGTCGGTCTCCGCCTCTTTCAGGTATTCGGAGGCGCGCGACAGACGGGTGCGGTCATAGCCGGCGAATGCTTTCAGATAGAGATAACGCCGGAAGGCGTCCTCCTCAAGTTCGATAGCTCCTTCCTGTTGCAAGAAGTTCTCCTGCAACCCCTTATAGTAAACGGCGAGGTTCTCGATATATCTGCCGCGCGTCGCCTGATACTTGCTCTGGGACTGCTCCAATTCCGCTTTGGCGTTCCGCACGCTCTTACGGGTTGCTTCCAGTTGACTGGTCAGCCGCTTGAGAACGGTTTCGTTAATCGATGTCCGTTGCTCATAATTTATCAATTCTTTCTGAAGTCGCTTCTCAACCGCCTGAAGAGAATCGATATTCCGCTTCGACTGCTCTATCTCCTGTTTAATCTTTTCCAGTTCTCCTTTATGTTCCAGTAGATTCTCCTGCTGCGATTGAACCGGAAGATACGTCAGCGTCAGTATCAGCAGAAAAGCTGAGCGCTTAAGTAAAAAAGAAATCATTTCTTCCATACGGTCCCCATGAATCCGGCGAATAGACCGACAGCGGCAGCGCCCAGATAGAAAATAATCTGCCCGTCGCTGGAAGGATAGACAATTGTAACCTCCCGGATACTGATATAGCGCAAACTGTAATGGATTAGCATCCAGGAGGCAATCCCCGAAAGCAGAGACAGAAGCAATCCTTCGAGAATATGAGGCAGTGAGGTAAGCGAGATACCGCCGCCCATCAACTTAATCTGCGCAATTTCATCCTGGTCATTGCGCGCCGAAAACCGGACCGATTGAATCAGGTTGAGAGTGGCGGCGACGATAATGACAATACTGAGGAAGAGAACTATTCTGCCGATAAGACGGCGTGCCTCCTCCGCTTTCTCCAGCCACCGCTGGGCGTAGAAAATCTCGGTTACACCCTGAAGGCTAAAAAGTTGATTGCGGAACGATTCCAGTGAGCGACTGGTCAGATAATCTTCCTTGAACCTCATAACCAGGGAGCGGGGAAGCGGGTTCTCCTCGAAACCGTCCATCAGGTCAAGTCCCATCAGATTTGTCAGCCGGGCGCGGGCTTCATCTTTAGAAATAAAAACAACGGTTTGCACTCCATCCAGTTTACTCAGGCTCTCGACAAAGAGAGCGACAGTCGAATCGGGAACGGAATCATCCAGGAACGCTTCCACATCGATTTGCGAAATCATTTTGGCATAGTATGCCCCGGTGCTCAAAGAGGACGTCCATGCCAGATTGAGCAGGAGATACAGCAGGGTTAAGGAGAGAAATGTTCCCAGTGACGCCAGGGGACGTCGATACAGATTGGTAAACATCCTGCCCATGACATAAATGGCGCGATTCACTGCAACTGCCCCTCGCTGAGTTGGTACTCCCGAGCCCCCGGGACGGTAATTGTCTTCTGCCCCGAGGTCAGAATCAACAGAGTATGCCCGGCGGCAGAGAGTCTCTTTAGAATATTTGTGGTTTCATCAAAGCGCGGCTGTTCCAGTAGTTCCAGAGGCTCATCGATAAGTAGAAGAGGCTGGTCGGCGATAATCGCCCGCGCAAACATGACCATCAGTTTTTCCCCCCGGGACAATGCCGAAACCCGGTCGGCTTTTCGTCCCGTAAGATTGAACTGTAACAGCACCTGATGCAGCCGTGTTTTAATAAAGGAACGAGCGTCGCCTCGAATTAATAACGGATAGAGGATATTTTCGGCGACGGAGAGACGCTCAATCAGAGAGAAAATACCGCCAACACCGCCTATACGGCGGCGGGTCTGTCTCAGAATCGCCGAGTTGCGCGGAGTGAGGATATTGCCGAACAGGGAGACGGTTCCTGATTCGGGCTGACGTCGGCCAACAATGATTTCGGCAAGAGCGGTCTTGCCGGAGCCGGTCGCGCCGCGAATGACCGCGGTTTCCCCGGCCGTAAGGGTGAAGTCAAGATTCCGGAACACGACATAGCCGGCATCGCTTCGGGCCGTTATTCCGTGCAGTTCAACCAGTTTCTCGCGACTATTCAATTTGACATTTTCCTCACATACCTTAACTTAAATGAAACATATAATAATGCGGCGAGCAATTCAATTATTTTGGGAGATAATATAATGAAGATATTGCCATTTAAGGTTCTCCTTGCAGTCACTTTAGTCATCATGACGGTCGAAATGCAGGCATACTCCGGAGAATGGAAGAAAATATCGCTTCGTCAGGATATAAACCTGACCGGAATTCACTTATGCTCCGAAACCGACGGTTTTGCGGTGTCGTCGCGGGGAGAGATTATTCAATTCTCCACCGAGACCAATGAACTGAAAAGCGGCAATATCGAGCCGATTGTGGTTTTGCAGGATGTCTATTTTTCACCCGGCTGTTTGAAAGGAATTCTGGTGGGAAACAAGGGAACAATCTTGGTAACTGAAGACGGCGGGAAGGAATGGCGCCATTTGGCGACAGACAGTACCTGGTGGCTCTACCGGATCGGGTTTATCGATTCCCTCCATGGATTTGTGTTAGGAGCCGATATGGCGACTTCCGGCAGCATGCGGGGAGTGTTGCTGGCAACGGAAGACGGCGGCTCCGCCTGGGATACGGTGTCGATGGATATGGGGCATCAATCTAAGAATATGAATATTTCATCGGATGGAATCATTGTCACCCTGGCGGCGGACAAAATTCAGATATCCCGCGACCGCGGCCGAAAATGGGAAACTGTCGCACTTCCGCCCCGGATAGTAGTCCGCTCGGTTGCCATAAATGAAAATTTCGGGCTGATGGCTGGAATGGGTGGATTTGCGGCAGTGTCTAAAGATGGGGGAAGAACCTGGAATCCGCTCGAGTACTTTCCTCCCTACATGAATTTTACCGACGTTCTTTTGATTGATTCCAAGAGAGCATTCTTGATTGGCGATAAAGGAACAATTTTGTACACTGATGATTCCGGTAAGAATTGGGTGCCGGAACTCAGCGGAGTGACCGGGGAACTGAGCCGGATAGTCCGAATCGGCGGAAGAATTTTCGCCTGCGGTCAAAAAGGGGCGCTTCTCTACAGCGAGATTGAATCGGGAAGATGAGATTCATTATTAGAAACGGTGACACCTAAGTAAGCGGTGGTATCCTGACCGCACGTCAGTTTCCAGATCTGAGATAATAATTCAGAAGTTTGTACTTGACTTCGACTCAAGTAACCGCAAATTTTGAGACAATGAAAATCGAGTTCGAATACAAGATTTCCGATATTTTATTAATTCCCGGTCGGGCACTGAAAGCCAAGAAGATTATTGTCGCCTCATTTTTTATTTTAAGCGCGCTTGCCGTATATGACCTTTTCACTTATCTGGCGGTACTGATTGACGGGGGGAATCTTTCCGCATTTTATTCGCGGTATGGTTTAGTTCCAGTCGGCGCTATATGGTTGGCCGGGACAACAGCGAAGATAGTCTACTATTTTGGTATTCTGTCGGGAATCTGGGTACTGATGGCCGGGATGGCGGGGGTTTCGATTTTTGATTTCGAGATGATGCGGGGGAATCCATTCTTTACTTCGCTGGCGGCGATAAGATTTGCGCTGAGTCGTTTTGGGCAGATTTTTGTTTCCCATCTGGCAATTGCCATCTTTCTGGGGTTTATTCTGCTGATAGGGGTTCTTTTCGGGCTTCTGACGCGAATACCATACCTGGGGGATTGGATGTATGCCCTCTTTCTGATTTTCCCCAATTTCATTATAGCGATATTCTCCGTTTTGATAATTTTTGTACTGGCGCTCTCCGTTCTGATAATGCCGGCGACCGTCGCCGCCGACCGGCATGGCGAGGCGTTTAATTCTATACTGGAAATTTTCACGGTGATTACTCGTCAGCCGTTTCGCTGGCTGGGTATCACAGTCTATTCGCTGGTCGCGGCGAAAATAAGCGGATTTGTTTTTGCCTATTTCTCCTATCGCGCCCTGCAGTTTCTTCAGTTCATAACGCAACTGGGAGGCGGGGAAAAAATACAGGACCTGTTTGCCTCCGGCGCAGCGCATCTGCCACTGCAGAGTCCGGCTGTCAAGCAACTTACAACGGTATTACCCGGTTTAAATTTTGGTTTTACTGTGGAATTTTTGAATGGCGCCGCGCAGCCCGGTTTAGCCGGTTATCTAATGGCGCTTTCACTCTTCGGAGTCTTCGTTATTATCGTCGCTTATATCTTCTCTATAATCGCTACGGGGCAATCCGTCTGTTACGCCTTCGTCAGAAAAGCCCGCGACGGGCATCTTTTCTCCAATGAGAAACCGCTCCAGTTTGAGCCGGAGTGGGTGAATCCTCCCATAAAAGGTCCTGCCGAGGCGCGTCCGGTGGACCCGACGAAGATGTAAGCCCCGATTCTTATGAGTTCCTGGACCTATTTCTGGCTCTTTGTCCCCCCGGTTATTTTGGTCTTCGTTGGGGTATTTTACTTTTTTTATCAGGGCCGAAAGGACAGACAGTGAATCCGGTCCTGCTCGGTTTTGCCGCTTACCTGGTTACCATATTTGTGGTGGGATTACTCACGGCGCGCCTGAACAAGACTATTGATGACTATCTGCTTGCCGGGCGCAAACTGGGCATCTGGATTATTACTTTCTCCGAGAGGGCTTCGGGAGAGTCGGCCTGGTTGCTTCTGGGTCTTCCGGGAGTGGTTTTTGTTTCCGGTCTTTCGGAGTTATGGGTGGCTATCGGATGTACCAGCGGCATTCTCTTTTCCTGGATATTCATTTCGCGCCGCCTTCGGACGGAGTCGGAATATAATTATGCGATTACAATCCCGGAGTTCCTGGAGCATAAGTTCAATGATACCTCGCGGTCGATTCGCACCTTTGCCACCATAATTATAGTGTTCTTCTTTGCCTTCTATGTCTCGGCGCAATTTATAGGGGCGGGCAAAGTGCTAAATGCTTCGTTCGGAATCTCCCCATTCTGGGGGATGCTACTGGGCGCCGCGATAATACTCTTCTACACCATTATGGGTGGCTTTTTGGCGGTCGCCTGGACCGACCTTTTCCAGGGAGCCCTGATGATTGCCACTCTTGTGATACTTCCCCTGGCGGGACTGATAGAAATAGGAGGTTGGGGCAAGATGGTAGAGCATCTGTCGCAATCTCATCCTGATCATCTCTCGGTGCTGGGAGGAAACAGCGGTATATTTGCCGCCTTTTCAATCATCTCGGGGTTGGCATGGGGGCTGGGATATATGGGACAGCCGCACTTACTTGTGAGATTTATGGCGATTAATAAGCCGGAAGACTTGCGCCGGGGGACGCTAATCGGCATTACCTGGTCGGTTGTCGCTTTCTGGGGGGCAATTTTTCTGGGACTGTTTGCCCTCGTCATTTTTGGCAATGGGGAGATATCCGATGCCGAAAAGATAATGCCGATGATGGCGACTCGATTGGTGCCGGCATGGTTGGCGGGGATTTTGATTTCGGGGGCAATCGCGGCAATGATGTCCACGGCGGATAGCCAGTTACTGGTGACAACCTCTGCCGTCGTTAGAGATATTTATCATAATTTAATTAATAGGAAAGCAAGCGACAAGCGACTGGTTTCGCTTTCCAGAGTGATTACTTTCCTCGTGGGATTGCTGGCGATGATAATAGCCCTGATTTCCCAGGAGTTGGTATTCACCATGGTCGGCTTTGCCTGGTCGGGGCTGGGGGCGGCTTTTGGTCCGGCGATGCTTCTTACACTCTGGTGGCGCAAAACGACTCGTGAAGGGGTGCTGGCCGGAATGGTGGTCGGGACGATGACGGCTATCATCTGGCATTTTACTCCGCAGTTAAGCGGTCTTGTATATGAACTTGCTCCCTCTTATATTCTTGCCCTGATTGCCGTCTGGCTGGTGAGCCTCATTACGGCGCCCAGGGACCAACGCTCCGACTGATTGCGGATCCGGGCAACCGGGGCGCCATCGTCCCAACTCGGCAGACGATTAGTTATGAATTCGACAGAAAAATATTCCAGAGTGATTGAGTTTATTCATCCGACCGGAGGTGAGCCGGTGCGATTGGATAAGTATATCGGACAGACATCCTCGTTCGCCCTGACCCGAAGCAAAGTGCAAAAACTTATTGAAGCCGGACTGGTCACCGTCGATGGCAAGAAAGCGGCGCATCATCAGTTATTGAGCGGAGGGGAAAGGGTTGTCATTCGGGTACCGGAAGAGCCGCCGTCGTTACTGCTGCCGGAAGAAATAAGCCTCGATATCATTTATGAGGATGATTACCTGCTGGTGATAAATAAACCGGCAGGTATGACAGTGCATCCGGGTGCCGGACAGAAAAGCGGCACGCTGGTCAACGCGCTTCTCAACTATGTCGGAAATCTCTCGAAATTGTCCGGGGGAGACCGGCCCGGGATAGTACATCGCCTGGACAAAGATACCAGCGGTCTGGTTCTGGTCGCGAAAGACGACCGGACTCATCTAGCGCTTCAGAAGTTGTTTCAGGCGAGAAAAATCACGAAAAGGTACACGGCTCTCATTTGCGGTAATCTGAAAGAGACTGTCGGGCAGATTGAATTGGCAATAAGTCGCTCCCGGAAAGACCGTCAGAAAATGGCCGTATCGCCGGGAAAGGGGAGACCGGCTTTAACCGAATACCGGTTGACCAAACGCTACCGCCTTTATGACCTCCTCGATATCCGGATTCATACCGGCAGGACTCACCAGATAAGAGTGCATTTTTCCCATCTGGGGCATCCGATATTCGGCGACCCGGAATATGGCGGCCGGAGCAAGTGGCACAGGTCTATTTTCAGCGGAGATCGTCAGGTGGCGGCGCAGGCATTGGCAATGATGCCCCGTCAGGCCCTTCACGCCCGGCTTTTAAAGTTCGATCATCCAGCCACTGCCGCTTCGGTTACTTTTGAAAGTCTGCTTCCGGAAGATTTCAGGGAACTTCTGGATTTTCTCGACAGGATTTCGTAAGAGAATCTTCTCCCAACGATTAATACAAAAGGGCGCCGCTATCCTGAGATAGCCGCGCCCTGATATTGCAGTAAAACCGGCAGTCATTCCAGAACCGGGTCAGTCAATTCAATAGTGGTCACTGTACCGAATTCGTCAAGAGGTTTGTCGAATGTCTCGGGCTTGCCCACTATTAGGTAAGTCAGACTGTCGGGTTGAAGATATTTCTGGGCGACCGCTTTTACCTGCTCCATCGTGACCTGACGGTAATTATCAAGATAAGTCTTGTAATAATCAGCCGGGTAACCGTCGAATTCGAGATTTATCAGACTCTGAACGATTTTCGCCGGGTTATCGAAAGTGAATACGAACCGGTTGATGACGGCGTCGCGGGCTTCTTTCAATTCTTGTTCGGTAACCCCCTCGTTTCTGATTTTTTCTATCTCCTCGGAAATAATCCGGGTCGCCTTATAAGCGGTAGAACTTTTTGTCTGGCAATAGGCGTAGAAGGTGCCGTAATCGCGGGAGTTGGTCGAGAAACTGGAGCCGGTAGAGTAAGCCAGGCCCTCATCGGAGCGGACACGTGAAGTCAACCGGGATGTGAACGAGCCGCCGCCGAGGATATAATTGAGGAGGTCGATGGCATACTTGTCCGGGTTGCCCCGTCTGACGCCCAGTTGCCCGATTCGGATATTGGCTTGATTGATATCCTTTTTGACCAGATAGACGCCGGGCTTAAAGCTGAACGCGACCGGCGGATATGGCGGGACCGGATAGTCCGATTTTTTCCAGTCGCCAAAATATTTTTCGAACTTCTTTATTAAGTCGGCCTTTTTAAAATCACCCGAGATGGCCACCATCATATTATTAGGCGCGAAAAAGCGGCGATGATACTCATGCAAGTCTTCGGGGGTGATAGTCTTGACTGAAGCCCATTCCAGAATGCGGCCGAAGGGGTGGTCGCCATAAATGGTATGATTGAAGAACCTTTCGGTAATCGAACCGGGCTGGTCGTTGCGTCTCTTGATGCTGTTCTTGAGATCGACTTTAGCCAGGTCAAGTTTCTCTTGCGGAAAAGCGGGATTGCGCAGAAGGTCGGCAAAAAGTTTGAGTCCCATATCGAGGTCCTGGGAGAGGACATTCAGCTGCGCGCCCCCTTCCTCGGAGCGAATCCAGGTCTCCAGCGACCCACCGATAAATTCCAAAAGAATACTCAGGGAATCGCCGCTGATGGTTTTACTTCCACCCGTCCGCATCACCGTTCCGACCAGCCCCGATAGCCCGTCTTTCTCGGGGGGGTCGAAAATGGAGCCGCAGCGGATTAAGCCATAGACGTTGACTATAGGCAGACGGTGGTCTTCGTAAAGATAGAGAATCATGCCGTTTTTCAACTCCACCCGGTCGACCTCGACGCCAACTTCCGGAAGGTTCAATTCAAACTCCTCGTATTTAAATCCCCCGATGATTCGGGAGCCGGGGGATTTCAAAGGCGCTGTTTGGGCGAAAGCGGCTGACGCCAGCAGCGCCATAATTACCATCAATAGAAATATCTTTTTCATTGCTGCTTTCTCCTGCCTCAGTAAGACTGCAGTGCCGCGCTTGACGGCGATTCCGATTTCGTCTTAACAATATAAACTACGGTGCGATTTGACTTGACCAGGTACTTGCTGACCACCCGCCTGACGTCTTCAGCCGTAACTTTCTTAATCTGTTCCTGCAATTTAATGAAGTGCGACCAATCTCCGGTGACAACTTCGCTTCCGGAAATTCGGAAGGCGATGCCGAGATTTGATTCCATTGAGCGAATGAAGGAGGCGTCAATTTGATTGCGCACTTTCTGCAGTTCCCAATCAGAGACCGGTTCGGATTTCAATTTTTCTATTTCGGCATAGACAACCTCTTCCAGGTTTTGGAAACTGTTTTCACCATAAGGAGTAATAGAGCAATAAAAGGCGCTGGGGAGACGGGAAGAGTTGTCCACGGCGGCGGAAACGTTACCGAGTTTCTTTTCGCGAATGTTCTTGTAAAAGCGGCTGGTTCGCCCTGAGGAAAGGAGATTAGCCGCGACCGACAGCGCCGGCAGGTCGGGATGACCGACTTCGGGCGTGCGCCAGGCGACAATCCCGATAGGGTTGGCGTCGAATTCAATCTCCACTCGCCGCTCCCCTTTCTGCTCGGCATCGCGCGTTCGCACCGGCGGAGGAGTCGGCTGTGCCGGAATCTTGCCGAAATATTTCTCACAAACCCGGAATACTTCTTCAGCGTCAACATCTCCGACGATTGCCGCTACGGCGTTCGATGGGGCATAATGTGACTTGAAATACTCTTCCACTTCTTCCCGCATGACCATCTCCAGGTCGCTCATCCAGCCGATAACGGGCCAGGAATATGGTGACGCCCAGAACATGGTGGCGCCCAGCGCTTCATAGACTATTCCCCACGGTTCGTTTTCGGTGCGTAAACGACGTTCTTCCATTACGACATCACGCTCGGAATAAAATTCCCGCAGGACCAGGTTTTCAAGACGGTCGGCTTCCATAAAAGCCCATAGTTCCAGACGATTCTTGGGCAGGGAGACAAAATACTGAGTGCCGTCATTTCCGGTGGAAGCATTAAGCGTGGAGCCGCCGTTCTGAAGATAGGTACTCCAGAGTTCATCCTTAATAACATATTTTTTCTGCTCGCTCTGAAGCGCCGCCATTTCTTCCTTGATTACCTTGTAGCGGGTGGAATCGGCCTGATAGAGGGGGCTGTTCAATTTCACCTGCTCGGCATGAAGTAGCGCCGCCAGAGAGTCGATTTTCCGCATAATGGGGATTTCCGCATCATAATCAGCCGTCCCGAAAATCTTGCTCCCTTTGAAAAGCATATGCTCCAGCAGATGCGAAATACCGGTTATGCCGGGGCGTTCGTCAACCGAGCCGGTATTGAACCGGATAATGGTGGAGAAAACCGGCGCCGAATGGTTCTCCGCGACGAGGACTCTCATACCATTGGATAAGGTTTTCTCTTTGACGTCCAGTTTCAGCACGCCAGTCTGTCCCATAGCTCCCGCGGCCCAGAAAACTCCCAGTGTCAGAAAAGTCAGGAATTTGCTCACCTGGGTTACTCCTCTCTTATTGGTTAAAACAAGATTAATCATCTAAATATTACGGCGAAAGTATATCAGTTTACTCCATATGTCAATATGGGAATGGAATTCGAAGAGCGCAGAAAGACGGGTCCCTCAAAATATGTTTATAGACCGATTGAAGCGACCGGCACAAAGGAATCTTGACTTTTATGACCGAATTTTGTATAAAAAGCCTCTAACTCATTGTGCTAAGTATAAAAAGTATCACAGGTTAATATATGAAAAAGGGACACGCCGGAGCAGGTTCCAGAGATTGGCATAAAATTTCCGCGAGAGTATTCATATTCATGTCGCTTCTGGCGACCCTTACTAATGTTGCCGCGGCTCAGGAGGGGTCTCTCAGTTCACTGGTTGACCCGGATGAATATATTATAGGACCGGGCGACCGCTTTCGTGTCGATTTCTGGGAGGGCACCTCACCGACCATTGAAGTGACAGTAACGCCGGAAGGGTTTCTTCTTCTGACCGGCATCGGGCGCGCCGATGTCGGCGATCTTATTTTGAGTGAAGCCCGCGCTCGTCTCAGGGAATTGATAGGCAAGTATTACCCCGATGTTGCCTATTCGATTACCCTCGTAGGCATTAGGTCGATCAAGGTTCTTGTCTCAGGGGCAGTGAAAGCGCCCGGAATGTACGAATTCGTAGGGACACAGAGAGTATCCGAGGCGCTGGAAAAAGCGGGCGGCATCGTGGAGGGTGGCTCGGTCAGGAATATTACTCTAAACGGCGGTGTTCGGGAGTATCTTGTCGACTTGCTCCGCTACGAACGGGTCGGGGATATGAATGCCAATCCCTATCTTTTCTCCGGTTACCGGATATTCGTGCCTCAAGTAATCGATTCTGCCACCTTCCTGCATATCTCCGGTGAAGTTGTCAAAGCGGGTGGATATGAATATCGCCATGGCGATAACCTGGGAGGACTTCTGGAAATCGCCCATGGACTTACCGGACAACAGAATGACACGGTAATAATTTTTCGCGAGGACCAGGAATTGCGACTCAATGTTGCGGCGGCAGAGTTACCCTTGCAGCCAGGCGACAAGATTGTCGTGGGAAGAAAATTGGTTGAAGATGAGGGAGGATATTTCTCGATAACCGGCGAGGTTCTTTCTCCCGGTCGTTACCCTTTAAAGAAAGTAATCGGTCTTGATGCGGCTCTGGTCAGGGCCGGCGGTGTCACTCCTGATGCCTCCATCTGCTCCGGGGCCATATTCAGAAAGGGAAGCATCAGAAATGACGTGGTTTTCGCATCCCGATTGAAAGATGAAATTTATTATAATGTCTCTCCCGGCTCACATAATCTTCCCGTGGCGGTGGACCTCTGCCGGTACTACCCGGAAAATCTGGGGAAGATTGTAATCGTGCCGGGTGATTCCATCGTTATTCCGCCAAAAACGGGGAAAGTGGCTGTTCTCGGATATGTCGCTAATCCGGGGATGCTGGCCTTGAAGGAGAGCCGGATGTCGGTACGGGAAATTATCCGGCAGGCAGGCGGCTATTCGCCGGGGGCCGACCACGGGCGGGTGGAAATTGTCCGCGCTGTATCTGGAACCAGAAGTCTGAATGGTCCGGCGGCATTCATTTATGACGGCGATGCGGTGGTGGTGCCTATCAAATCGGAGCGGAAAGGATTTTTCGACCGGCTCAAGGACTTCGCCATCCTTGCCGGCGCCGCCGGTGTGGTCTATCTTGCTATCGACAATATGGCGGACTGATTATTATGGATGAAAACCGGTTCAATCTCTGGCGTTTGCTCGAAATCATCGCTGTACGGTTGAGATTTATTGTTGTCTTTGTTCTTGCCGTAACCATTCTATCAGTCATAACCGCCTTTCTTCTGCCGAAATATTACCGGGCGCGAGTCCTTTTACTGCCACCCAAAGATGAGCAATTGAAATTAGGACAGGGCGCCGGAATACAGGATTTTGTCTCTATCACGTCAGGTTTGGCGCTTCCGGTGCGGGCGACTCCGACCGACATCTATGCCAGAATTTTGAAAAGCCGAAGTATCGCTGACCGGGTGATTGATGCCAATAAACTGAAAGAGCATTATGATCTTAAATCGGCCGTAGATGTTTTAAGCCGGCTGGGGGACCGCTCCGATTTTCGGGTTACTGATGAGGGTCTTCTGGAAATATCGTTTTCCGACCGCAATCCGCAAATGGCGGCAGATGTCGCCAACTCTTATGCAGCGGAACTGGACCGGCTGAACCGCGAGGTCACCAGTTCGCGCGCCCGTATCACACGCGAATTCATCGGCAACCGGCTTAAGGAGGTAGCGCGGGAACTTGATTCTGCCCGCACCGCACTGCGACAGTTCCAGTCGCGACACAAGGCTATCGACCTTGACCAGCAAACGCAACTGGCGATACAGTCGGCCGTAAATCTGAAAGTCGCCCTGGCGGAGAATGAAATCGAACTGAATCTCAAGGAGCAATCGCTGTCGGCGAGTCATCCTGAGGTCATCACTCTGAAAAGACGGGTAGAGCAGATTCGTGACCAGATAAGCAGTCTTGAATTCGGTTCTAAGGATAGTTCCTTTCTCAATCTGCCGGTGTCGGAGGTGCCTCTGTTGAAGGTACAACTGGCGGAGTTGAGCAGCCGGGTACAGATATCGGAGGCGCTCTTCCAGATACTGACCGAGCAATACGAGCAGGCTAAGATTCAGGAGAAGATGGATACTCCAACCATATCGGTGCTGGATGCGGCATATCCGCCGGAACTGCCGTATCGTCCGCAGAAGAAAATGATTGTTGCCGTGGCGGCGGCTTTGGCGCTTATCCTGGCGATATTTTTTGCGCTGATGCTGGATTACTTCGAAAATCTGCGCAAGAAAGCGCCTGCCGATTATAATCGGGCCGCCCTCTTTTTCAATACCCTCCTGGGCTGGATTCCGGGAGTGCGCAAATACTTCTCGTAAGATTCACAGGTGAGGAAATATGTCGAATGCCATAATTGATTCCTCGGCGCGTATAGCCGAGGGAGTGCGGGTGGGGAACTTTTCGGTAATCGGAGTCGGGGTGGAAATAGGCCGCGGCTCAGTGATCGGCAACAATGCAGTGCTGCATGAGGGAACAAGAATTGGCGAGAATGTCCGTATTGATGACGGCACCGTTATCGGCAAACAGCCGATGCGGGCGGCAAATTCGGCGGTGACCAAAGAGCAGCAACTGCCTCGGGCCGAAATCGGCTCGGATTGTATCATCGGAACCGGCGTGGTTATCTATCGCGGGTGTCAGATTGGAAACAAAGTCCTGATAGCCGATTTATCGACCGTAAGAGAGAATGTCTCTGTCGGTGATTTCACCATCGTCGGTCGGGGGGTTGCCATCGAGAATTTCTGTAAAATCGGACGGTACTGCAAACTGGAGACGAATGTTTATATAACCGCTTATTCCGAGTTGGAAGACCGGGTGTTTGTGGCGCCCTGCGTGGCGACGTCGAACGACAATTTTATCGGAAGAACCGAAGAGCGGTTCAAGCACTTTAAAGGGGTGACGGCGAGGAAGGGAGCGCGGATAGGAGTCAATGCCACGATTCTGCCGGGCAAGACTATCGGCGCGGACGGTCTGATAGCGGCGGGAGCGGTCCTGACGCAGGATTGCCCGGACAGGAAGATTATGGCAGGGGTGCCGGCGAAAGTATTCCGGGATGTGCCGCAAGAGCAACTTTTGGAAAATCAGGGATGGAAGGAGTAAGCGATGGCCGTTCCGCTTCTTGATTTGTCGCGCCAGTACCGCAGTATCAAAGATAAATTAGACCAGGCGGTGCTGCGAGTGTTTGAGCATAATCAGTTTATACTGGGTCCGGAGGTGACAGAACTGGAGAAGCAACTGGCAGTTTTCTGCGACTGTAAGTATGCAATAGGCGTAGCCTCGGGCACCGATGCTCTTCTTCTGGCGCTGCGCGCCGCCAGTGTAGGACCCGGCGATGAGGTGATTACTTCTGACTTTTCCTTTTTTGCCTCGGCCGGCGTTATATCACGACTGGGGGCGGTCCCGGTCTTTGTTGATATAGAAGATGATACTTATAATATCGACCCGAACGCCGTTGAAAAGGTAATTACTTCGCGGACAAAGGCTATCATGCCGGTGCATCTCTTCGGACAGTCCGCCGACATGGACCCAATTATGCAGATTGCTCGGAAGCACAACCTGGTGGTTGTTGAAGATGCGGCGCAAGCAATCGGAGCCCGCTACAGGAATCGGCAGGCCGGGTCAATCGGACATTACGGTTGTTTCTCCTTCTTTCCGACCAAAAATCTCGGCGGCGCCGGAGATGGCGGATTGGTCACGTTGAATGATGACGACCGCGCCGATTTTGTGCGCATTCTTAGATTTCACGGCGCCAAACCGAAGTATTACCATCGCGTAATCGGATACAACTCCCGCCTCGATACGCTCCAGGCGGCCGTGCTCCTGGTAAAACTCGATTACCTGCCCCGCTGGACCGAAGGGCGCCGGAAGAACGCCGCCTCGTACGACAGGGCGTTTAAAGGGACGGCAATCAAGACACCGGTAGCAAAAGAGTATGCTTATCATATATACAACCAGTACACCATCGCCGTGGAAAACCGTGAAGAACTGATGCGGGTTATGAAAGAAAAAAAGGTCGGGCATGAGATTTATTACCCGGTTCCTTTTCACATGCAGGACTGCTTCAAGGAACTGGGGTACAAGCCTGAGGAATTTCCGCGGACTTCCCGGGCGGCGGCTTCGGTGGTTTCGCTTCCGATCTTTCCGGAACTGACCCCAGAAGAGCAGGAAGAAGTAATTGCGGTGGTGAAATCGATATCGGGCTGACCGATTTCATGCGGTTTCACAAAATCGGAGGGCGGACATTGCCGTTAAAGAAACCGGTTATCCTTTCCGTAGTGGGAGCCCGGCCGCAGTTTATCAAACTGGCGCCGCTGGCGCCGGTACTGTCGCGCCAATTCAATCATATTGTTATTCATACCGGGCAGCATTATGACTTCGAGATGTCGCAGGTTTTCTTTAGAGAATTACATCTCCCCAAGCCGAAGTATAACCTGAACGTCGGTTCCGGGTCGCATGCCTTGATGACCGCCAACATCATGGTAAGACTTGAGAAATTGCTGGGGCAACTCCGCCCCGATATCGTTCTGGTATATGGCGATACTAACAGCACTCTGGCAGGAGCGCTGACAACCGCAAAATTGCAGATACCGGTGGGGCATATTGAGGCGGGACTTCGCTCCTTTCGTCTCGACATGCCCGAAGAGATTAATCGTCGTCTAACCGACCAAGTTTCCTCTTTGCTTTTTTGCCCGACATCGACCGCGCTCAAGAATCTCAAAAAGGAAGGGATTACCGCAGAGGTGGTGCATTCGGGCGATTTGATGTATGAATTGATTGCCGAGCGGTTAAGAGATTTGAAAAGGTCGCGCTTAGTGCTCAATAGATATCAACTGGCGGCGGGACAATTTCTCCTTGTTACAGTCCATCGCGCTTCCAACAGCGACCGGAAAGAAAATCTTGAGACAACAGTCGAAATACTTGCCGCTCTGAATGAACGGGTCATATTCCCGGTTCACCCCCGGACAGCCGCTAATCTCAAGCGCTTTGGTCTCTGGCGAAAACTCGCTGCTATTGTAAATCTGATCGTCACCGAACCGCTGCCGTATCTGGACAATCTGACGCTTCTAATGCATGCCCGGGCCGTTTTGACTGACTCCGGCGGCATGCAGAAAGAGGCCGCTTTTATCGGAACACCTTGCATCACGCTGCGCCAGGAAACAGAATGGCCCGAGACTCTGATGCAGGGGAATTTCCTGGGAGGGTTATCGCAAAGAAAAATTATCTCCCGCCTGAATCATCTGCCGCAAATTACAACCGGCGGAAGTTATCGAATCAAGGGGCGAAAACCTTCGGCAATAATTTCGCTGGCACTTAAGAGATTTCTGGGAGCGCGCTGAACTTGGCTCAGGAGTCCCGCATCGGTCAGGCGATTTTCGGGGTTACGGGGATAGTTGTACTATCGAAACTTCTGGGATTTGCCCGCGAGATGGTAATTGCCGACCGCTTCGGCACCTCCTGGGAGTATGACCTTCTTCTGCTGGGGATGGCCGCTCCGGTATTCATCAATTTGGTTCTGGTAAATTCGACCAATCTTCTGATTGTGCCGTCACTGACAAAAATAAAAACCGAAACCGATTCCGTGGCGTACCATCGCGCTCTCTGGAGGATATATTCCACGCTTCTGGTAATCTCTTTCATTCTTACGTTAGCGGTAATGTTGCTTTCGCCCTTTCTGGTGCGGGTAATAGCGCCCCAGATTGCGCCGGAAAATTATTCCCAGGCGGAACTCTATTGCCGCCTGTTCGCTCTGCTGATAGTTCTCGGCTTTTCGGAATCATATCTTCGCTCGGCGCTGAATATTGAGAAGAATTTCCTCTATCCGGCGGCCGGTACGGTGGTGATAAATATTGTCGCCATTGCCGTGATTTACTTTTTCTCCGAGCGGCTGTCGGTCATGGCGATTGTGGTGGGACTGTTGAGCGGCGCCTTTCTTCAAGTGCTCTATCTTCTTCGGAAACTGGCGGGTGGAAAAGGGGGAATCCGTATCAAAGCGGAATTCTTTGGAGAAAATTTCCGGAAAATCATATCGGTCGGTTTTGCCGTTATTGCCGTGGAAATCTTTTCGCGGACCTATTTTCTGATTGACCGCTACTATGCCTCCGGCATGGAAAGCGGCGTCGTTTCGGCTCTGAACTACTGCAGCATGCTGGTGATGCTTCCGGTCAATATAATTGCCTTCGCCGTCACCGCCGTCACCTTTCCGTTCTTAAGCGAAAGAGCCTCGGGCGAAGCGGCGGCATCATTTTCAAGTCTGCTCAAGACGACTCTTCGCCTCCTCTTAGCCCTGGGCATCCCCTGTGCCCTCTTTTACGGACTATTTTCGCGGGAACTGGTCACGGCGGTATTCTATCGCGGCGCTTTTGATAACCAGTCGCTGGAACTGACCTCCCGCATCCTCGTTTATCTGGCGCCGTATCTTCTGTCCATTTTTCTGTATGCGGTCCTGATTCAAGCATGTTATGCCTCAGGCAGGCAGAAAATCGTGCTGGTTTTTGCCGTCGCTGCGATGACTCTAAAGTTTGTGCTGGCAGGATTTCTCTCCGATAATCTGGGACTTATTGGCATTCCTCTTTCCAGTTCTATTGTTCAGGCGGCGATGGTAGCGGCTCTGATTATGGTGCTTGTTGCCGATAGAAAGATCGAACTTGACCGGTCTTTCGGGGATGTATTCTTTAAGACTATAGTGGCATCGCTGCCGATAATAATGCTGGCGATTCTCTATCAACAGATTTTCACCGGAGACGATGCCGGTAGCATTTTGTATCGTTATCGCATCTTGCCGGCGATACTGATTACAATTATCTTATATTTGATTATCGGAAAAGCGCTGAAATTGCCGGAGACGTCGAAGATATGGGAAATGCTGCTGGCGGTCAGGAAGACGCGATGAATGAGATAAGTGGCGGCAGAGGGGCACTCCTTGGTCCCGTTTTTATCGGAACCTTAATGTTTTTCTTGTCTGTTGGGGCAATTTTGTTCGCGGCCGGAAAGACGGTGCCGGCTCTCTTGATAGCGATGATGCTGGCGGCGTTTATCCTGGCGGCGCACCCCCGGCTCGCGATTTACCTCTATATATTCACTCTATTCATACACTACTATCCGATTCCCGGCTCCACCGTGCTTCTACTGGACTTGGTAACTCTACTATTGCTTGCCTCGTATGCCATCGATTATCTTCTAAAGGGGCAGGCTTTCATAAAAGCCCCCGGAATAATCAACTACTTCCTGATTTTGATATGCCTGATGGTCTTCAGCGCCATTTTTGCCTATCATCCGGAGTACAGCGTCAAACCGATTCTGCGGGTAATCTTTCAGATTCCGATAATCATTGCCATCTATAATTCAGTCGGCGCAAAGGATATCGGGCATTTCCTGAGATTCGGCTTTCTGCTTCTTCTGCTGCATGCAGCGGTCAACGTTATGACCTTTGTCTCCACCGGCGGAAGTTACCGAGTCTTCGGAAGCGCCAATGTCTATTTTAATGATATTGCCATGCTTTTTGCGCCGGTCGGTATTGCCGGATATCTCTGGGGGAAGTCATCGCGGAGCGCATTGTTCTTTGGACTTGCTACAATTGTCATTCTTTTCGGAATGATTGCCACCCAGTCGCGCGCTCCCCTTATCACCGCCATCTGGGTGGGACTGGCGGTGGCATATATTTCATATCGAAAGGCAAACCGCCAGGGGAATCTCCTCGTTAAGCGGAGAGCGCGGCTGATACTATTAGGGGTGGGGGTGATGGCGGCGATAATAGTTCTTTTCTCCGATATCTTTCGCGACGTTGGGGAAAGGTTTCGGACCCTTGCCGACATCGATACCGGCACAGTCTGGCTGCGGGTATCACTCTGGAAAGCGGCTCTGGTGGCATTTATCAGCGATCCTTTGACCGGCATCGGTCCCGGCAATTACAAATATATCGACAGCATTATACCGTCCCTGAAATTCGACCCGGCACGTTATTATGTGACCGGCTATTCTTCGCATAATATATTTCTTCACTATCTTGCCGAGACCGGGATCTTGGGGGCGCTTGCCATGGTCTCTATCTATCTTAAGAATTTCCGCACGGCGCTTAAGATAAATCGACCGGTGCAACCGGAAGGAGACCTTTCGGTTTCGTACGCTTTGTTCGGCGCCGGGTTGACTATATTTGCGGCGCTCTTCTATCTGAACGGCTGGATGTGGGGACATTCGGCGTTTCTGGCGCCTCTCTTCATCGCTTTGACCGCCAAATATTACAATTCCATTTCAAATGGCTAAACGCGTCGTAATACTCGGATATGCTTCCTCCGTGCATATTATCCGCTGGGCTAATGCTATTGCCGGCGACGGATTTGACGTTCATCTGGTTTCTCTTGGCGGCGAGCCAGTACCGGGAATCGATACCACTATTATTGCGCCGGGAAAGTTCCGCCGGTTATCCTACATAACCAACCTGGTTCGAATGAAGCGCCTGATAAAGAATCTTAGCCCGGATATCCTTCATAGCCATTACGCCACCGGGTATGGACTCTGGGGGGCATTCAGCGGATTTCACCCGCATATAATTACTGTCTGGGGAAGCGATATCCTTTCCTTTCCTTCCAACTTTTTTCGCCGAATCATATTAAGAAAGATACTAATTTCGTCCGACCGCCTGACCGCTGCCGGGAAATTTCTAAGTCAGGCAACGGAGGAACTGATTCCGGAATGGAAAGGGAAGATTCTTAACATCCCTTTCGGGGTTGTCGTACCGAATGCAATAAACCGTCGCCCTGCCGATGAAACAGTGCGACTTATCTTTATGAAGGCGCACGAGAAGATTTATGGACCGGATATACTTCTACACGCCTTGAAAATCGCCCATGCCTCAATGTCGCGGATACATTTGACCATGGCCGGAAAGGGAAGCCAGACATCAGAGTTGCGTGTACTGATGGAAAAACTTGGACTGCAAAAAGTCGTCTCGTTTCCCGGAGCCATAAGTCACGACCAGGTTTACTCAATTC
Source organism: Ignavibacterium sp. (assembly GCA_020724775.1). Classification (GTDB taxonomy): domain Bacteria; phylum Zixibacteria; class MSB-5A5; order GN15; family PGXB01; genus DYGG01. The sequence goes on from DYGG01000010.1 coordinate 57,048, forward strand.
TTGCCGAGCATGATATCATGGTTATGCCATCGCGCCAGGAGTCGTTTGGCGTGGCGGCATTAGAGGCATCGGCGGCAGGGCTTCCCGTGATCGCATCCAAAATCGGGGGGATTCCGGAGGTAGTAATCAATGGAGAAACGGGCATACTGGTGTCGCCGGAGAATCCTGAGTTGCTTGCCGGGGCGATTACGAAACTTGCGGAAAACGCCGCTATGCGGGAAAAATTAGGTAATGCCGGACGAAAATTTGTGGCGGAAAGTTATCGCTGGGACGATAATATCAAACAGATGACAGAACTCTATAAAAGTCTGATTAAGAATTAACAAGGCGAATTAAGATGAAGGTGCCGTTTTTCAGACTCCGGCTGGGAACACCAGAGAAGAAGGCGGTCTCAAGAGTAATTGAATCGGGCTGGGTGACCTCCGGTCCGACCGCCCGCGCCCTTGAAGAGAAAATAAAGAAACTGGTGCATGCCCGGCATGCCGTCGCGGTCTCCTCCGCCACAGCGGGACTGCATCTCTCCCTAAAAGCGGCCGGCATAGGCGCCGGGGATGAAGTGATTACATCGCCATACACCATGGCGGCGACGGTGGAAGCGATTCTCTATACCGGCGCCACTCCGGTATTTGCCGATATTGACCCGCTTACATTGAACATTGACCCGGCGCGGGTCAAAAGCAAAATTACCCGTAAAACAAAAGCGGTCATCCCGGTTGATATCGGCGGACTTCCCTGCGACTATGACGCCTTGCTGAAGATTGCCCGTCAACGAAAAGTTCTGCTGATAGAAGATGCCGCTCATTCGCTGGGGGCGCAGTTCAAGAGCAGGCCGGTCGGCTCGTTGTGCGACGCCACCGTTTTTTCTTTCTATTCCACCAAGAATATTACCACGGGCGAAGGGGGGATGGTGGTAACCGATGACAATTTGCTGGCGTCTCGAGTGCGTCTTCTCTCGCTGCATGGCATGACCTCCTCCGGCTGGAAAAGATATGCCGGCGGCGGCTGGAAATATGATATCGTAGAACTGGGTTACAAATATAATCTATCCGATTTGGCGGCCGGTCTGGGACTGGGACAACTTACACGATTCAGCCAGATGCAGAAAAAGCGGCAAATGCTTGCCGACAGGTATATGAAAAATCTTTCGGCAGTACAACAATTTATAGAGTTGCCCTGTGTTGACAGGCGGAGCCGTCACGGCTGGCATCTGTTCATCATAAAAATCTGTCCGGAAAGGCTGCGGATAACGCGGGACCGCTACATTAGGGAACTGGAAAAAAATGGGGTCGGTTGCGGCGTCCATTTCATACCGATATACCGATTCCGTTACTTCCAAGAACATCTGAAATTGAAAATCTCAGACTTTCCGTTCACGGAGAGAGCCTACCTGAGAGTGATATCGTTACCGTTCTATCCTGACCTCTCAATCAGGGAAGTTGACTATGTTTCAGAGAGAATCGCCGAACTCTGCCGCCGATTTTCCCGGTGAAAAATAAAATGAGAGGGCTGTCTGCGAATAAGAGACAGCCCTCATGTTCAGATTCTCCTCTGCTTATTTCATGAGTGACATTTTGATGCTTCGAGAGTACTCGGCGGATTGCATTATGGCAAGATAGATTCCGGATGATACCGGCGTGCCGTTCCGGTCAGTCCCGCGCCAGGTAACCTGATGTCTCCCGGCGGTTCGGAAATCATCGACCAGTACTGCCACCTGCTGGCCGAGAATATTCAATATTGTCAGTTTGACGTGGGAAGCCTTGGGGACGTCAAAGGATATCACTGTCTCAGGGTTGAACGGATTCGGATGATTCTGATACAGGCGATATGTATTCGGAATGAGTTCGGATTCTTCCTTGGCAACGGGGTTCTCAATCGGCAGCGGCGGTTCTGTCCCGTGGCACTTGCTTCTTACAAGGGCGCCGGTTAGAACCGTGAATTGGCTCACTCCGTTCTGTTTCATTATCGGTTCGGTGAAGGTCACATAGGAAGAAGTTATGGTTACGCTGGGTTTGAAGCAATCGGCCACGGAGTGATAGGTGATAGTAGCAATCGGGGTATATTCATTCCCATTCGGGGCAAGGCTGAATCCGCTTGTGGAATAAATCCGTCTCTGATGGGAAGTGATATATTCGACCGCGACATTCAAGCCCGGGTACGGTGTCACCGATGAAATGGTGTGATTGTTGCCGACATTGACTTTAACGGAAAACTAATCGAGCGGGAAATTATTGCGAATCGAAAGAACATGAGTCACATTGTAGGAACCGCTGTTGGTGGCACCGGGAATCTGAAATTCTCCCACTTTGAACTCGACCGGTTCACTGGTCCAGGTCAGGCCGTTGCCATACTCAAGAGTGACACTGACCGACGTATCCACCACCCGAGCCGGGAAGAGGTTGAAACCGTCGTAGTAATTGACCGTGAAAGGAAGGGTGGTATAGCGGTTGAGATAAGTTGTGGGACCGGCACCGGTGTACTGGAAAGCGACCTTAAACAGGTCTCTGAAATCGGGAGCGGCATCGCGCCAGTTGGTTTTGGTTGCGTCATAAGTATGGAAAAATGATGAAAGCAAAGTACCGTTCTGAAAAGTCACCGAGGCAAAGTGAAAGTCATCTGATTCCCAGGTCTTGTTGGGATAATTCCAGTTGCTTCCCAGGTCGAAATTCACTCGGACAGCCGGTGTGGGACCGGAAGTCCCGGGATTGAGCCCGGCGGGGAAATTGTTCTGCAGCCCGATATTGAACTCAACCGTGCCATTGGGCGATATCATATTCCCTGCCAGCGGCGATGACTTGTACGATGCCAGATAATCCGGGATTGTGATGCTTCCCGAGTTGAAATCTACTGGGTCAACAAGCATATCGCAGTACGGAAAAATGCTGTTGGCGTTGTAGGGCCAGCAGAATATATCGTCGGTCAAAAAGGTCAAAGGGATTGTCTGGTTATCGGTCGCCGCAAGTACGCGAAACCGAACGGTGTAAAGCCAAGTCGGAGTCGGCAGTTCCGGAGTATAACAGATGAAAACGTTGTTCTCATCGTCGTTATTGATAATAGTTATGTCCTGAAAAGTCCCGTTGTCTGTCGGATAGCAGTAACCATCATAGCATCCGCCCGGAAGCAGGTCCGGGTTATGGACAAAATCGATAAATTCCAGTTTGGAGTGGTCAAACTCAATCTTATGATGATAACCGAAAATGCGGAAATTGGTCTGAGCCGTAACCGGTATCTCGACAATGTCCTGGCCCAGGAAGGCAGAGACCTCGGGAATGTCAAAATGCGGCTGGTAGTCTTCGATTGTGACCGCGCCGCCGGTCCATCCTTCGGGAGTATAGCAGAAGTAGTCGCCATCAATCACAATGTGGCTGTTTCCACAGTCGGCTTTGAAGGAGAGTTCATTAACGGAATGCTCATCTTGACAGTTGGCATAAAAGACGAGATTGGCAAAGACCGTCGGTGTGCCGGGGATGGCGCCGGTGCCGCCGAATACCAGGACAATCTCATCGAGCCCGGCAATTTGATAACGGGTGGCAGTGAAACTTCCACTCCAATTTACTGTTTTGGCGGCGGACTGGTAATCCAGTTTGAAGTCATCGTAACGAATGGTGAACCTCATTGGGCCCATGTCGCTTGTCGGCGGAGTCCCTTCGTACCAAATGGCAAGCGGAATGGTGGCGGTCATTGATGGCACCGATCCCACCGTCCCCTGGACAAAAACTGTCGCTTCACCCAGGTCGACTTTCAGGTTCGGATCATCGACACCAAGAAGGACGGCTGATGCCGATGTTGCGAGAGCCATAAGCCCGGTGAGGAGCACAAATATAAATATTTTACGATTAAACATAATTGTCTCCTGTAGGTTAAAAGGGGTAAGGATTAACAGAGTGAAAGTCCTTTTCGTGGCGGAGGCAAACCGCTGATAAACTTACCTGTGCTCAAATACATCGCCCTCTCCCCTCATTGTGGGGCGATATTAGGCTATGAAACTTACTTCTTTGAATTACGCCGACAGTTTCAATTTAGGCCGCGGCACCCGCGCTGTAAAGGACTTTTAACGGAATATGACAAGGATATCGTTTGATACTGAATTTCCGGTTAATAAATGCTTGTCAAATCGACTTGCGCGAGCAATATTTAAGCGGAGGTTAATATGCCTGCCAATCTTCCGCCGCAATATTACGAACTCGAAAGAGAGTTCAAAAGAGAACAGGACCCCAAAGAGAAACTTCGCCTGGCGCAGGAACTTCTGGCGATGATGCCGAAGCATAAGGGGACCGACAAACTTCAGGCAGAACTGAAAGCCAAAATATCGAAACTTCGTCAGCAACTGGAGACACCGCAGAAGAAGCATGGGGCGCGAACGGTCGAAACGCACGACCATATTGATAAAGAAGGCGCCGGGCAGGTGATAATGATAGGTCCGCCCAATTCCGGAAAATCTTCAATTCTGGCGACTCTCACACACGCGCATCCGTTAATCGGTGATTACCCTTTCAGCACCCGTGAACCGCTGACCGGCATGATGAGTTTCGAAACCATCCAGATCCAACTGATAGATACGCCGTCAATCTCCGCTGATTTCTACGAAGGGTACGTAACCAATCTGATTCGCGCGGCCGATCTGGTGCTTTTTGTGGCTGACATTTCTTCGCCGGAGATTGCAGAGGAAGTGCGGGCAGCGCGGGAGCAACTGGCAGCCCATAGGATTCATCTGGCGACCCGTTCGGCGCCGGCACCGGACCCTCGTATTTCGCAAAAGGTAACTCTGGTGGTGGGGCATAAGGCATTTGAAGATAACAGCGACCGGGGGCTGGAGATTCTGAAAACCATTTTCCCGGAACATCCCATACTGGCGACCTCGATACTTGATGATGATTCGATGGAGTGTCTGCGAAGAGGAATCTTCCAGGCGCTGGGAATCATACGGGTCTATACCAAGAGAGTGGGGCACGAGGCTGATTTCAATGATCCGATTATTTTACCGACTGGCGGTACGGTAGAAGAGGCGGCGATGACATTGCACAAGGATTTTGCCCATAAACTTCAGTTTGCCAGAGTCTGGGGCAAAGGGAAGTTTGAAGGGCAGAGAGTCAGTAAGTCGTATCAACTGTCGGACGAAGATATAATAGAGTTTCACTTGTAAGGGAGGCGGGGATGGAGCAGAAGGTGGTAGGCAATAACGGTGGGGCTTCCTGTTGACAAGGAAAAGAGAGAGCGACCGATATGGCCGTCGCTGGCAACGTTTGGCAAAAAACCTGCGAACGAGAGCGGGAGTTTTTTTGGCGTCACCTGACGGTTAGTTTATTATCCGATAAGAGGTTTTCGGGCGTGGCCGGCGCGACAGGTGGGTCAAGAGACAGTCGGCGCTATCAAGAAGATAAAATAACTTGACGTCAGGGGGGTATATTATTATTATAATAAACTTTAACTTATTGGGCCCATAGCTCAGTTGGTTAGAGCAGCTGACTCATAATCAGCGGGTCCCAGGTTCAAGTCCTGGTGGGCCCAGGATATTTGAAAGAATAGGAAGCCGGAGGGCAATTAGCTCAGCTGGTTAGAGCGTTCGGTTCACATCCGAAAGGTCACTGGTTCGAGTCCAGTATTGCCCAGTTAAAAGATGTCGGAGATGACCGATAGTAAGAGTATGCATTTACCCTTTAGAATAAAAAGGGCAGTTAAAGCCGGAATAGAGAAAAGCAGGGTAGAAAACTACGGCGCAGTCTGAACTCAATTTGGACTGCGCTTTTTTTATTTATGACCGTTGATTTTAGGTAAGGAGCGCATTAATGCAAAGCGATCTTGAGATGCTTCTCAAATTGCAAGTAATAGACTACGACCTGGGAGAACTGGAGCGTTCGAAGGAGTATCTTCCCGATATGATGGAGAACCTCAGGCGGGAAATTGAAGAGGCCGAGCAGCAGCACCAGAATTCGGAAAAAGAAATAAAGGAATCGCGGGTGCTTCAGATGAGTCTTGAGTTGGAATTAGCCGGGAAACAGGGCGAACTCAAGAAACTCCAGGAACAGATGATGGCTATCAAGACCAATAAGGAATATGATGCTCTGGTAAGCCAGATTGATAATGTTAAGGCGGCAATAAGTGAAAAAGAGACACTTCTCCTTGAAACTATTGAGCGGATTGAAAAACTGGACGGCGAGATCGGCGAGTTGGAGAAGAAGGCAAAGGACATCCGGGAGCGCAATTCCAAGGAACTTTCTATCCTTCAGGAAAAGATGGACTCGGTCGGTTCCAAGATCGGCATCAAGGAGGGGGAGCGCAGCAACATCGCGGTGCGGGTTCCCAAGCGGGTCATGATGGTCTACGAGCGGGTGCGGAAAGTGCGCGGCGGAACGGTTGTGGTGCCGGTGCGCAAACGGGCCTGCGGCGCCTGCTACAAGGCGCTCTCGCCGCACCGGATTCAGGAACTTAAACGGAATGACCAGATTATTGTCTGCGACAACTGTGGACGGCTTCTTATCTGGCAGAACGGCGAAAGCGAGTAGCCCCAATGGCAGAATTTTTCCCGACCGATGGCCTGACCTTCGATGATGTTCTCCTTGTCCCGACCCGCTCGGAGGTACTTCCCCGAGATGTTGATATTACGACCCGGTTGACGGCCTCCATAGAGTTGAATATTCCGATCATTTCGGCCGCCATGGACACCGTGACCGAATCGCGCCTGGCCATCGCCCTGGCGCGTCAGGGGGGAATCGGCATCATCCACAAGAATCTTGCTCCTGAAATTCAGATGGGGGAGGTCGACAAAGTCAAGAGATCGGAATCAGGAATGATAGTGGATCCGATTACACTCCCGCCGGACCGTCCCATAGGCGACGCCCTGGCGGTGATGAAGAAATTCTCCATCTCCGGAATACCGATAACGGAGAACGGCAAACTGGTCGGAATAATCACCAACCGCGACTTGCGTTTCCATAAAGAGTTAAATCTTCTCATCAAAGATGTCATGACCAAGAATAATCTGGTCACCGCTCACGAGGGAATCGACCTGGAAAAAGCCCAGGAACTTTTGCATAAGAACCGCATTGAAAAACTTCTGATTGTCGACGCCCAGAATAATCTTAAGGGGATGATTACAGTCAAGGATATAATGAAGAAGATTCAGTATCCCAATGCCTGCAAGGACGAGCGGGGGAGACTTCGGGTCGGAGCGGCGGTGGGGGTATCAAGCGAATTGGAGAAGCGGGCGGAACTTCTGGTCAACGCCGGCGTTGACATATTGGTGATAGATTCCTCGCACGGTCATTCGGCCGGGGTGCTGAGGGCAATAGAATTTTTGAAGAAGAAGTTTCCGGACAAACCGGTTATGGCGGGGAATGTGGCGACCAGAGAAGGGACACAGGCATTGATGGACGCCGGGGCAGATGCGGTGAAAGTCGGAATTGGACCCGGATCGATCTGCACGACCCGCGTGGTGACCGGCGCCGGTATGCCTCAGGTTACCGCCGTCATGGAAAGCGTGGAAGCGGCAAGAAAGAAAGATATACCGGTGGTTGCCGACGGCGGCATACGTTATTCCGGCGACATTACTAAGGCTCTGGCGGCCGGGGCTGATGCCGTCATGATAGGCTCGCTATTTGCCGGGACGGAAGAATCCCCCGGAGAGACGGTGCTGTTTGAAGGACGAAGTTTCAAGGTCTATCGCGGTATGGGCTCGATTGAAGCGATGAAAGCCGGCAGCAAGGATAGATATTTTCAAGAGCACCAGGAAGAGGTTTCCAAGTTTGTGCCGGAGGGGATTGAAGGGAAGGTGCCGTACAAAGGGGACCTGGCCGACTCGGTGTATCAACTGGTCGGGGGGCTTCGCTCCGGAATGGGAATCTGCGGGGCGGCAAGTATTAGTGACTTGCACAGGAAAGCGAAATTTGTTCGAGTGACGCAGGCCGGCATACTGGAATCACATCCGCATTCGGTGAGTATCTCGAAAGAGGCGCCCAATTACCGTCGGATGTTCTAAATTAGAGAGTTTTTTTGTTAACGATAGATATAAACGAAAGCACAGAAAGAGTGAAACACGGTCGCGCTTTATGAAAACGTAAAGTGAGGAAAGTCCGAGCTCCACAGAGCCGGGGTGCCCGGTAACGCCGGGGCGGAGCAATCCGACGGAGAGTGCCGCAGAAACAAGACAGCCGACCCGGGCAGTTTCGCACTGCGCGGGGGCAATGGTGAAACCGAGGTGTAAGAGACCCCGTTTCTCGCGGGAGACCGCGCGGAAGGTAAACCCCACCCGGAGCAAGGCCAAATAAGGAAAAAGGGGAGGCTCGCCCCGTTCGATTTCCGGGTAGGCCGCATGGAACCGACAGGCAACTGTCCGGTCAAGATAAATGACCGTTACTCCCGACTGGTCGGGATAAACAGAACTCGGCTTATTTCTCTCTTTCTGGCTTCTTGAAAAAGGAAGCCGTCGATGAACTCGGCAACGAAAACCGTCCCGTTGAAATGGGTGGTGGCTGCGGAGCCTGATCCCGAATTACTGCAGGAGATCAGCAATAAAACCGGGCTGGATAGAATCATCGCCAAGATTCTTTTCAATCGTCAGATAGATACGCCTGAGACTATTCGTCAATTCCTGCAACCGTCACTCAAAGACCTACAGGACCCGTTCACCCTGTACGGAATGGACCGCGCCGTGGACCGAATTCTGCAGGCGCTTCGGGATAACGAGAAGATGATGGTGTACGGCGACTACGATGTTGACGGCATCACCGCCGCCTCGCTTCTGTACCTGGTGCTGAACAAATTGGGAGCGCAGGTCAGTTATTATCTTCCCAATCGCCTGATTGAGGGGTACGGCCTTTCCGTGGAGGGGATTAAAGAGGCCTCCGAGCGGGGAGTAACGCTTATCGTCTCAGTCGATACCGGAGTCACGGCGGTGGAAGAAGTCAAACATGCCGCATCGCTCGGAATAGAATGTATCCTGACCGACCATCATGAGCCGGGGGAAATTCTTCCGGAGCCGGTGGCGCTGGTAAACCCGAAACAGAAAGATTGCACCTATTCCGGCGGGGAACTCTCCGGCGTTGGTGTCGCTTTCAAAGTGGCGCAGGCGCTTTATCAGAGATTGCAGCAAGACCAGGGGGAACTGGAGGAACATCTCGACCTGGTGGCTCTGGGAACCTCGGCCGACATCGTGCCGCTGGTCGGCGAGAACCGGATTCTGACCAAGTTTGGCATCAAGCAGATCTCCCGCACCAATAAACCGGGGCTGAAATCGCTGACATTTGTCTCCGGTCTAATGGGCAAAGATATCGGCACCGGGCAGGTTGTCTTCATATTGGCGCCGCGCATTAATGCCGTGGGCCGTCTCGGTGACGCCGAAATGGCGATTAAACTTCTGACGACCAAAGATGAGCGAATTGCCGCCGATATTGCCCGCAAACTGGACAAGGAAAATCAGCGGCGAAAATATATCGATGAAAAAACGCTCAATGAAGCCCTGGAGCAGATTCGTCAGGTGGTCGACTTGAACAACGACCGCGCCATCATACTGGCGTCCGAAGGGTGGCATCAGGGAGTAATCGGGATAGTCGCCAGCCGTCTGGTGGAAAAGTATCATCTCCCGACCATCATGATAGCGATTGACAACGGCGAGGGGAAAGGGTCGGCGCGCTCCATACCGGGATTCCATCTCTGTGATGCCCTGAAAGAGTGCGAGGATTTGCTTTTGCGCTACGGCGGTCACAAATATGCCGCCGGATTGACCATAAATCCTGCCAACATCGAGAAATTCCGGGAGCGAATGAAAGAGGTTTCGCGACGGATGCTGACTGATGATGACCTGATAGCGAAACTATATATCGATTCCGAAATAGAACTGAGCCAGATTAATGACCGTCTGCTCGACGTGCTGGAGACATTCTCGCCCTTCGGTCCCCAGAATATGCGTCCGGTCTTCCTGACGCGCAACTGTGAGATACTCGGGCAGCCGTACTGTGTCGGGAAAAATCATCTCAAGATGAAAGTGCGCAAGGGGGATGCCGTCTTTGATGTCATCGGTTTCGGTTTCGGCGACTGGGTGCGCAATCTCTCCGGGCGGGGGAACCTGGTTGACCTGGTTTATGTGGTTGAATATAATTCCTGGAACGACAGCACTCATATACAACTTCGTCTGAAAGATATGAAATTGGCCGCCGGCGATATCGGCTCATATTGAGAATGGTATGACGGTTCTGGAGCGATTTCTGGGGGGAGACCAGTCGGCGCTGGCGCGAATAATCACTATCATTGAAGACCGGACTGACGGTTATCAGGATGTTCTGGCGCGTTTTTATCCCCGAAGCGGCAAAGCGGTCAGGATTGGCTTTACCGGTCCGCCCGGGGCGGGGAAATCGTCACTGGTGAACAGCATCGCCCGGATGCTGCTCGCCCAGGGGAAGAAAGTCGGAATTATTGCGGTTGACCCAACTTCACCTTTCACCGGAGGGGCGCTTCTCGGCGACCGAATCAGGATGGTCGATATGCCGTCGGATGGGACCGTCTATATCCGCTCGATGGCGACCCGTGGCTCAACCGGCGGATTGGCGGCGGCGACCGGCAATGCCGCGGTGGCGCTTGATGCCTTCGGCTTTGACTATGTCCTTATTGAGACCGTCGGAGTGGGACAGGTGGAACTCGATATTATCGATACCTGCGATACGGTGGTGGTGACGCTGGTGCCGGAATCGGGTGATGCGGTGCAGGCGCTGAAAGCGGGGCTGATGGAGATTGCCGATATCTTTGCGCTGAATAAATCGGACCGGCCGGGGGCGGAGAATATCGCGGCGGAATTGAATATGATTCTGGAGATAAAGCGGGAGAAGCAAGAATGGGAATTTCCGGTGGTGATGACCGAGGCAATAAACAACAAGAATATCGACAGGCTCCTGAGTAAGATTGAAAAGCATATCGCCTATCTGCATAGTTCGGGGCAGTTTGATAAGCATCGGCGGGAGCAGATTCGGAAAAAGATAGTGAGCATCGTGACGGCGCAGATAAATGTGGTGGTGCGGGAAAAGTTGACCCAGATGGTCGATATTGAGAAAGTGGTGGGGGAGATTTACGAGGGGAAAACCGACCCGTACACGGTGAGCAAGGAACTGATTCGTCTGTCGCGGATGGGGTGAGGTTGCAGAGATAGCGCAAGTTGGTCAAGGCGGCCGAGCCGCCTTTTTTATTGTGTTGGGGCGCAAGGGGTTGCGTTATTCGGGGATTTCGTTCGAGAAGGTAAGTGTTTGGGACACAAGATGTAATAGGTTCGTATTCGTTTCGATTTTTTATTTTCGCGCTTCCCTGGTCTCCGGGGACCGTGGTTTGCGGGCGGAATACTACGGGTTTGGTATGGGCACATCTGAAATATCTCCTCTATAGTATCACCTTGGGGCAATCAGCAGCGGTTTGATGGTGAAATTGCGGGGTTGAGAGTGAGATGATGGGGACGAGTAAAGGAGGATTCTGCTTTAGACGGAGCCGCAAACAGTTATAGAAGCGCGGCAAGTCACGCTCCGACTGACGTCGGACCGAAGACCTGCTGAAACTCTTAAAGAAACCTCTTGACAAAGTTCGCAAAATTGCGAACTTATGCTTAAGTTTGAGGTTATAATTGCCGAAGACAGAAGTAGTCATCTATTGCGAGACAGACGGAACCGCCCCGTTTCTGGAATGGTTTGAGAAGATACCGGAGAAAGCCCAGGACAAAATCATCGTTCGGCTGGAGCGACTCAAGGAATTGGGTCACGAGCTTCGCAGGCCGGAAGCGGACTACTTGCGAGACGATATCTATGAACTTCGAGTCAAGTTGCAGTCGGTCAACTACCGCGTGCTCTACTTCTTCCATGGCCAGCGGATGGTGGTTCTGTCCCATGGATTCTCGAAGCAACAGGCAAGGGTACCAGAAAACGAATTGCAGTCGGCTTTCAGGCGACGGTCCGCATACCTGCGTTCACCGAGCCGACACACGTTAAAGGAGTGATGTAAATGAAGAAGAAAACGACTGATGCGGTTCAGATTCTCCATAACCGCTTTTATAAAGGTAACCGGAAACGCCAGGCATCACTTGAGCGTGAGCGAGTGAATGCCAAAATCGCAAGGGACATTTATGAACTTCGTACCAGAAGCAGTCTTACCCAGAAGCAACTGGCGAAAATGATAAAGACCACTCCCTCGGTGATCTCACGACTGGAGAGCGCTGATTATTCGGGGCATTCTTTGAATATATTGCAGCGGATTGCCGCGGTGTTTAATCAGAAAGTGCAAGTTACATTCGTTCCAATTCGCTCGCGAGTCCGCGCAATAACTGCGGCTAACGAGCGAAGACCTTAGGCGATTTCAACCAGGCAGGGAATTTCACCGGTTGCGTCAGTTCTTGGGTTGGAATCGTTTCGAGGCGTGGACTGGCGCAACTTTCAGAAGGTGTCGCTGTTGCATTTATTGAAGGGCGGCAGGTCACAATTTTACGCCGCAAGAGCCAGTGATGAATCTGCTTTGCAGATGTCAGCGTAAAATCA
>DYGG01000060.1 GCA_020724775.1 Ignavibacterium sp.
TGTCAAAACCCAAGTCGCCACAGCGCCCAGGGAGGGATTTTGACCTACTCAGCTACCTTCACTATTGTCAAAACCCAAGGGGATTTTGACCTACTCGACCATCAGCAATTACGCTGTCGTAAAGAGAACTGTGTTCTCTTTACCGTCATTCCCGCGAAGGCGGGAATCCAGTCAATGGTAGGTCGAAACCCTCGTGGTTTCGACATTGTCATCCCCCGCCAACGGCGGGGATGATAATCGCAAGCAAACAATTTCGCTGTCAGCCCAGGATGATACCCCCGTTATTCCAAGATAAGAATCCGGGACGATGCTCTACTTATAATAACGCCCCATCCCCTTTTTCTGTCAAGCGGAATTATCTGATTTCAGCCCGGGAACTCGAAACCCGCCTATGGCGGGGTGGTTTCGACACAATCATCTCCGCTATTTCTTTATCTGTCTCAGAAGGTCCTTTGCCAACCCTTTATCCAGATTGTAGAGGATAACGTACTGCTCCTGCGCCGAATCTTTATCTTCAATATCCAGATATGCCAGCCCCAGTCCGTAATATGCTTCCGCCATACTCGGTTTCAGACGAATCGCTTCTTTGTACGCCGTTATCTCTTCCTGATGTTTCCCCAGAGTGCCATAAACCAGCCCAAGACTGCAATGCCCGTCGGCGAAATCCGGTTTCAGTTTCACCGCCTGCTCAAATGCCGTCGCCGCCTCCTCCCACTTCTCTAACTGCATTGATGCCACTCCCAGAAAATTGCAGGTCTCAAAATCGTCACTTTTTAGCGCGGCCGCTTCCTGCAATATTTGCCGGGCTTTTTCCCACTGTTGCTTACTGACATAGCAGACTCCCAGGATAGAGCGAATTTCGAATTGAGAGGGAAAATCAGCCAGTTTCGGCTCAAGAAGTTTTATGGCGGAATTGACTGCCCCCGTTTCCAGATACGCCTTCCCCAGATACTGATAAGCGCGCGGTTCCTCTATCATCGACTCCATCGCCGGCTTCAGAAGAGAAACCACCTCGGACCATTTCTCCAGTCGCAGATACTGCTCTGCCAGCGAGAGATTCAGTGAGATATCGTCAGGAGACTTACTGATAGCCTCAAGGTAAAATCCGGTCGCGGCATCATGCAACCCGGCAAGGGTCGCTTTCTCCGCCAAATACCCGGGTTCGATGACCTCTTCGGGTGTTGCCGTCACCAGTTGATAATATTTTTCCGGGAAGTCGCTGGCTCGCGGGAGACGTTTTCGGTTTTGCGGCGAGGACTCCATCAGAGCAAGTTCCGGTTTCAGACGCGACGCCTGCTGGAGAATCTCCGCCGCTTCCTGCCACTGTCCTGTTTCACTCAGATTGACCGACAGATTATACAATGCCGAAACAAAATCTGGCTCTATCGCCAGGGCTTTGCGGTACTGCGCCTGCTCATCAGCCAGTCGCCCCAGTTCCGCATAGGCGATGCCGAGGTTGTAATGCAACGTGGCCGTATTCATCCCCAGATAGAGAGCATTATCATAGGCGATTGCCTCCTCGGCCGGGTTACGAAGCATCCCATACACCTGCCCCAGCCAGTAATGAGCCGCGGCAAAATCGCTTTGCAGGTTTATTGCCCGAATCAGTTCTTCGACCGCTTCCTTTTGCCAATCGAGACAAATATAACTGAGCCCCAGATTAAATCGGGAGAGATAGAAGGTTGAGTCTTTCCGAAGCGCCTCCCGATAATAATCGACCTCCGCTTTTTTTTCGTTTAGATATCCCGAGGCCGCTGCCATCAGATGATAAGCGGGGGCGTAATCCGGGTCAAAACTGATTATAGCCTGCCCCAGAGCGACCGCTTCGGTACCGTTCCCGGCGACAATCTCCGCCACCCCTTGATTCAAGAGCGCTTCTTTCAAGTGCGGTCTTATCCTGACTGCCTGCCGATAGTTCTCGATTGCCTTCTCGCAGTTGTTCAATTGATACTCGGCATACCCGGCGCAAAAGTAGGTTTCGGCGTCGGCGTCGCCATGGGCAATTATGTCATTCAGAAGCGGCAGCGCCTCGGCATATTTCCCCTCAGTCAGCGCCTGGTACCCCGCGACCAGCAACCGCTCTTTCTGATAATCATAGGCCGCCGCAGACGCCGGCAGTATTCCTGAAAAAGCCACCAGAAATAATAAAATTATTTCAGTCTTTGTGCGATGAATCATACTTATCATCCTTGATACTTGTTCCATTCGCTTTGATAATAAAATATATAAATCCTGCTGCCTCACTGCCATATTAAATATTGCCGGGCAGATTCAAGAAAATCAAGGATTCATCCGAAAATCTATCTATATAACCATAATCCTTAACCGGAAGAGAAATTACCATGTCAGTCTTAATGGAAGTCATTGAATGGATTGACCCTACTAATGAAGAGATGATTCATCGGATACCCCAGGAAGGCTCCGCCGATTTCAAACTGGGCGCCCAGTTGATTGTCCGCGACAGCCAGATGGCAATCTTCTTCAAAAGCGGTCATGCCGCCGATTCTTTCACTACCGGACGTCACACTCTCACCACCCTCAACGTCCCGATTTTGACTCGTCTGCTCGCCTTTCCCTACGGCTTCAATTCCCCTTTTCGAGCCGAGGTTTATTTTATCAATCTTAAAATCTTCACCAATCTGAAATGGGGAACGAAACATCCGGTAACCTTCAAAGACACCAAGTTGGGGCTGATTCGGCTTCGCGGACACGGCGCGTTCACCATGAAAATAAGTGAGCCGATTCTCTTCCTCAACTCCATTGTAGGACGTCAGTCAAAATTCAGCACCGCCGATATTCAAGACTACCTTCGCGACCTGATAATCGCCCGGATGAACGACCTTCTCGGCGAAAAACTCGATACTCTTCTGGACCTTCCCGCCCAGTACACCGAACTGGCGGCGCAGTTCAAAGAGATCGTGAGGGTCGAATTTGAGAAATATGGACTGACACTGGTTGACTTCTTTATTTCATCGATTACGCCTCCGGATGACGTCTCCCAGATGATTGACCAGCGGAGCGGTCTGGAAGCGGTCGGCGACCTTGATAAGTTTTTGAAATATGAGATGGCCCGGGGGCTTGGTTCCTCCACCGGGGCGGGTCCGGCCGGCGCCGGGATGGGAATGGCGGCGGGGGTCGGCTTGATGATGCCGGCAATGCTTAACAAAGTTTTTGCGCCGGAGCAGACGGAACTGAAACGGGTGCCGATTGCAACTGTCACCTGCCCCAGATGTCACACGGACACGCCGGAGCAGTCCCGTTATTGCTATCGCTGCGGACACCAGATGGTTATCCAGAACCTCTGCCCCACCTGCAACAAGGAACTTCCGACCGAGGCCAATTTCTGCTTGCACTGCGGTTACAAACTGAGCGCCAAAACCACATGCCCGCACTGCCAGGTGGAGTTGATTCCCGGTTCCAAATTCTGCGGTTCCTGCGGCAAACCGGTAGATGATAATGCCGGAAATCAGGGATAAGAAAAAGTCCGGTTTCTATATCGGCGTCACCTGCCCCGCCTGTGGCGCCGAACTGGAAATTCAGGAAAATTTTTTCGTGCTGACCTGCCATCACTGCGGGTCAGCCATGAGGATTGCTATGCCGGATTCCCCTCCGGCATATATAATCAGGAGCAAATTCGGACCGGTCGAAGCCCGGTTTCACCTTGACCGTCACTGTAAACAGAACAACCTGCCCCTGATTTCCTCCGGAATATCCCTGCAGGGGATATATTATCCGTACTGGAAGGCCAATGCTATTCTCTTGAAATTACGAAACCGGATTGAAGAGCGTCCGGTCGCCGCCGAGAATGATTATGAGCAAGAGAGAACCATTCAGATAAAGAAATCGGAAATCTCCCTATCTCCCTTTTTCGCCACTTTTGGCGCCGGTCCTCCCGATAACGTTATTCCTTATTCCCTCGGAATGAGGACTGATTATTTGAGAATGCTTCCCTATTCTCGAGAGAACATTGAAGAGGAATTCCGCCGTCTGCCGGTGTTGAAAAACTGGGAGGAAATAGAGAACAATCTGCAAAAGAATATCAGCGGTATATCTTCGGTAAGTCAGGCAGATTTCGGCAAGAATCGCACCGAATATTTTCACCCACGGGGCTCTCTCGTTTACTTTCCGTATTACATCGCCGAGGAGGAGATCTCCGGGAAGAGGACCAGGTTTATAATAGATGGCATCACCGGCCGCGTTACCAGCGCCTCTGTGGATGACCATGTGATATCACTGTCGGCGGCAACAGATGCTGTTCTCGATTTCGGCAGACTCACAGTCGAGCCGCACCGCTGCACCAACTGCGGGATTGACCTGCCAAAAGAGGAATCTCTGGTCTATATCTGCCGCAACTGTCAGAGGCTGATTGTACTTGAGAAAAACAATCTTATGAGAAATAATCTCTACCGAGCCGGCAGTTTGACTGAGCGGCGCGAACGGTTTTTCCCTTTCTGGAGTTTTCGCCTCTCCGATTCCCAGCGGAAAGAGATGCAAATTCTTTTCGGCGGTATTTATCAATCGGAGTTTTTGGTGGTACCGGCTTTCCGGATTGCCAATTTTGAAGCGATGTATCGTCTATCGAAGCGGATATCATCCGCGCTTCCCCAAATTGCTCTCGAGGAACTGGATAACTTTGGCTCCGGTTACGGTTCCGTTACGGTCGGGCCGGGTGAAGCCTCCGCCCTGGCTGAAATAATCACTTATCGCGAGCGTCTCTCCCGCTTTGGTCCCAACCAGTCTTCACCGACGAAATTCCTTCCGCAGGAAATATTTCTCTTTTTTGCCCCGTTCCACCTCGAGAACTACTTCTATGTTGACTCCGTACTGAAGGCGGTCACCTTCGAAAAAAGCCTGGCATAAATCAAAAAAATTCTACCGGTAGTGCAATAACTGTCAAAAGCGCCGCCGCCGGCGTTTTCCTTAAATAACTTCCTCTTGCGATCTGCGGCAATCTTCAATACAATACAACTATATGAAACTGGGCATCATAGGTCTTCCGCAGTCAGGGAAGACTACATTGTTTAATGCCGTTTCCGGCCTTAAGGAGGCCGTCGGCGATTATTCCCGCGCCGTACATCGGGCGGTCATCAAAGTCCCTGATGAACGTCTGGATAACCTGGCGCTCATTGCCAATCCGGCGAAAGTAACCCATGCTGAAATCGAATTCCTCGATGCCGCCGGATTCTCCGGCAAGGGAAAAGAATCCCGGTCCGACCTCGAGATTACGCCGGAACTTCGTTTGATGGAGGCGCTGGTGCTGGTCCTGGATACTTTCAGTCCCGGCGCTGACCCGGAACGGGACCTGCGGATACTCCAGGATGAAATGATTCTGGCGGATATGATGGTACTGGAGAACAATATTGATAAACTCTCTCGAGTAATAAAACTGACCGGTCGGATGGAAAGAGCAAGAGAGTTGGAGGTTCTTCAAAGATGTCAGCAGGCGCTCGAAGAAAACCGTCCCATTGCAGAATTGAAACTAAGTGAGGAAGAGGATAAGTTGATAAGGGGATATGCTTTCTTAAGCAAGAAACCGCAACTGGCTGTTTTCAATATCTCTGAAGATAATATCCCCAACATCGAATCTCTGACAGAAAAATATGCCGCACATGTCAGACCGGAAGTGCGCGACATAGCCGTCGTCTGCGGGAAAATTGAGATGGAGATATCCCAACTGGCTGAAGAAGAACGCTCCGAATTTCTGAAGGATTTAGGAATTGAGCGTCCGGCGGTGGAAAAATTTATTCGTCAGTCTTTTTCGCTACTCGGGCTGATTTCGTTTTTCACCCTTGGTACTCCCGAAGCTCGCGCCTGGACCATTCCCCGCGGCTCCACCGCCCCTAAAGCGGCCGGGGCGGTCCATACCGATTTTGAGAGGGGATTCATCCGCGCCGAAGTGGCATCCTATGAGGACTATATGACGCACAAAACTCTTCCGGCGCTCAAAGCGTCCGCGAAACTTCATATCGAAGGAAAAGATTATATAGTACAGGATGGAGATGTCATACTCTTTCGCTTTAATGTATAAATTCTTGAGATTCTGTCGAAATTATTGAGAAGAGAGGATAAGAGTGGCTGAAGTCAAAGAAAAAGCGGACGTGAAGATTAAGGATAAACCATATACCCTTCCGGTTCTGCCGGTGCGGGGAACGGTAGTCTTTCCTTTTCTGGTGGTGCCACTGATGGCAAATGAGCAGAAACAGGCACGGCTAATCGATGAAGCGCTGATGCGGGGAAGCACAGTCGGGCTTTTTCTCCAGACCGACCAGACCAAGGAAGACCCGGGCCAGCAGGATATTTACGAGGTCGGCACCTCCGGCAATATTCTGAAAATGCTCCGTTTCCCCGATGGCACTATCCGTTTTCTGGTACAGGGATTAACACGGGTGCGGGTTCGTCGCTTCCTAGCCGACCAGCCATATATAACCGCCGAGGTCGAAGATATTGTCGAGACTTCCCGAGAATCGGTCAAGATGGAAGCCCTCCAGCGCAACCTGCTGGAGCAGTTAAAAGCGGTCATTGCCCTTGCTCCCAATCTCTCCGAGGAACTCTACGTCTCCGCTATTAACCAGGAGACTCCTTCCAAACTTGCCGACCTGATCGCCTCCAATCTTAATATCTCCATCAAGGATAAACAGGAGATTCTGGAGGAGGCCGATGTTTATCGAAGGATGGAGCGTCTCCTTGCCATAATCAACAAGGAAATCGAAGTCCTTGAACTCTCCAAGAAAATCCAAAACGAGGCGCAGTCGGAACTGGGGAAGATTCAGCGGGAATTTATTCTTCGTGAGCAGTTAAAAGCAATCAAGCGGGAACTGGGGGATAAGGATGACCGGGCGGAAATCGAGGAGTTTGAAAAGAGAATCGCTGAGGCAAAAATGCCGGAACTTGCAGAGACCGCCGCCAAGAAAGAACTCGACCGTCTGACCCGGATGAATCCGGCATCGGCTGAATATACGGTCTCACGAACCTATCTCGAATGGCTGGTCTCCCTCCCCTGGTCGATTTCGACCAGAGATATTCTCGATATCCCCAAGGCGAAAAAAGTTCTCGATGAAGACCATTATGATTTGGAAAAAGTCAAAGACCGCATTCTGGAATATCTGGCGGTTCGTAAACTGAAAAGCAATGTCAAAGGTCCTATACTCTGTTTTGTCGGTCCTCCGGGCGTCGGGAAGACCTCTCTGGGTCGCTCCATTGCCCGCGCCATGGGACGGAAATTCGAGCGAATTTCGCTCGGCGGTATGCGTGATGAAGCCGAAATCAGGGGACATCGCCGCACTTATATCGGTGCCTTGCCGGGACGAATCATCCAGAGCATAAAACGAACCGGGTCAAACAACCCCATCCTGATGCTCGATGAAGTTGATAAAATCGGAGTTGATTTCCGCGGCGACCCGGCCAGCGCACTCCTTGAAGTCCTCGACCCGGAGCAGAACGACAGTTTCTCCGACCATTACCTGGAGGTTCCGTTCGACCTTTCCAGAGTGATGTTTATCACTACCGCCAATCTACTTGACCCGATACCGCCGGTGTTGCGCGACCGGATGGAAATTATCCGTATCCCCGGCTATACCGACCTGGAAAAACTGGAAATCGCCAAGCGGCATCTGATTCCCAAGCAGTATGAAAACCACGGCATTACCAAAGCCAACGTCGAATTCAAAGATTCGTCAATCCTGGAAATCATCAACGGATACACCCGCGAATCGGGATTGCGCAATTTGGAGCGGGAGATTGCCGCTATCTGCCGCAAAGTAGCGCGGCGAATAGCCGCCGGCTCCAAGAGCCGTTATATCGTCGATGGCGACAATGTGCAAAAATATCTGGGTCCGCAAAGATTCTCGAAAGAAGTCCTCTCTCGCTCCGGGCAGATCGGGGTGGTGCCGGGCTTAGCCTGGACCTCCGCCGGAGGAGAGATTCTATTTATCGAAGCGACCGCTATGAAAGGGAAAAAGAACCTGACTCTTACAGGTCATCTGGGCGATGTGATGAAAGAATCAGCCATGGCGGCGCTCTCGTATGTTCGCAGTCATTGCGATATACTCTCCATCGAGCCGGATTTCTGCGAAAGTCATGAAATACATATTCATGTCCCCTCCGGCGCCACCCCCAAAGATGGACCCTCGGCAGGCATCACTATGGCGACCGCCCTGGCGTCGCTTCTCACCGGACGACCCGTAAAGCCGTACACCGCTATGACCGGAGAGATAACCCTCCGCGGCGAGGTTCTTCCTATCGGCGGTCTCAAAGAGAAATTGTTGGCGGCATATCGTGCCGGTATCAAGCGGGTAATCCTGCCGGAGGAGAACAAGAAAGATTTAGTCGAAATCCCGCCGGAGATAAAGAAAAATATCAGAATCATATTCGTCAAAAATGTCGGACAGGTG
This sequence comes from Ignavibacterium sp., assembly GCA_020724775.1. Classification (GTDB taxonomy): domain Bacteria; phylum Zixibacteria; class MSB-5A5; order GN15; family PGXB01; genus DYGG01. The sequence continues at coordinate 8,391 of DYGG01000060.1, forward strand.
CTGGAAAATTCTCTGGAAAAGAAACCGGTGTCAAAAAAAGAAAAATTGCGGAAGTCTTAAATCTCAGGCTTAATAAGTTCAGTAATATATGAAATTGGTAACCGCCGAAAAGATGCGCGCTATCGATAAAGAGGCAATCGAGAAGCGCGGCATGCCTGGTCCCCACCTGATGGAACGCGCCGGGCAGGGGATAGCGGAGCAAATTCGTGACCACTTCCTGTTTGGCAGAACCGGAGCATCCTTTGCGATTTTCTGCGGGAAAGGAAATAACGGCGGCGACGGTTTTGTCATTGCACGGTATCTTCATCAATATGGCAGCAAAGTTGCCGTACATTTTCCCGGCCCCTCCGAGGCTCTTTCCGATGATGCCCGTCTGAATTACAATCGCGCCATAAAAGAGAAAATCGAGATTAATGAACTTAGCGGCAGCGGCGACCTGCCGTCAATGTTAGATTGCGATTATATCATCGATGCCATCTTCGGCACCGGCTTCTCCGGCGCCCCCCGAGGTATTCTCTCCGAAATCATCAGTTATATTAATAAGCAGGGGAAAGCGGTTATCGCCGTCGATTGCCCTTCCGGTCTCAATGTCGATACCGGTCAGCACGAAGGGGAGGTGGTTGATGCCGATTTCACATTCACTCTGGCGCTTCCGAAGTATGGTCTTTATCTGTCGCCGGGACGAGAACTGGCCGGGATTGTCGATATTGTGCCAATCGGAATTCCCGATGAGGTCATCGACTCCTTCCATATCAGAGAAAATCTCATTACACGCGAAAATGTGGCGTCACTCTTGCCGCAACGCAAACCGGAGGGACATAAAGGTGATTTTGGCAAACTGTTCATTCTTGCCGGCTCCACCGGGCTGACCGGCGCCGCCACTCTGTGCGCTCATGCCGCCGCCCGCAGCGGTCTCGGGCTGGTGACAGTAGGCTGCCCGGCATCCCTCAATCCGATTCTCGAAATGAAACTGACAGAGCCGATGACTTATCCTCTTCCTGATGTCGCCAGAAAGGGAGCCCTGGCGTTACGAGGACTGGGGGAAATAAGGCAGATAATAAGAGAAAGTGACGCTCTTGTTATCGGTCCCGGGGCGGGACGGCATCACGAAACACGAGAATTAATTCAGCGAATAGTCGCAGACTTGGGAAAACCGGCAATAATCGATGCCGACGGTCTCAATGCTCTTGAAAAAAATCGCGCTCCGCTGGAAGGAAAACATATTAAATTGGTGCTGACCCCCCATCCCGGCGAGTTCCGTCGCCTGATTAATGAAGAGATTCCTGCCGCGCTCCCGTCTCGTTTCGATTTGGTGCGACAATACGCCGCCAAATACAATTCCGTCATAGTCCTCAAAGGCTCGCCGAGCATCGTGGTCGATACTGACGGCGAGTTGTATCTCAATCCTACCGGTAATGACGGCATGGCGACCGGCGGCACTGGTGACGTGCTCTCCGGAATAATTGGCTCATTTCTGGCGCAGGGCTTAAGCCCGCTGCGTGCCGCTGTCTGCGGAGTCTATCTGCACGGACTGGCAGGCGACCTTGCCGCTTCTGAACTGGGCAAGCGCTCCCTTATCGCCGGCGACCTGATCAATTATCTCCCTGATGCTTTTTCAATTATTGAAAATTGACATCAGCCGCCAATCTCTTTTACTATCTCTTATACCCGATATCGCGAAGAAATTTGTGCCGCTTCTGCTTGTCTTCGCTTCCCTCGATACCCTTCGGCGGGAATCCGTCAATGACTCCCATTACTCCGCGTCCCTGTTTATTCTCCGCGACAATAACAGTCAGAGGATTGGCGGTGGCGCAGATGATATGGCAGACCTCCGGTATCATCTTGATTCGCGGGAGGAAATTTATCGGGAAACCGTTGCGCATGTAAATAATAAACGTATGTCCGCAGGCGATATCTGATGCCGCCTTCTCCGCCATCTTGACCAACTCGACGTCATTCCCCTCAGTTCGAATCAGGCAGGGACCTGACGCCTCGCAGAATGCGATGCCGAACTTCACCGCGCTTGATATCCCCACCATTGCCTCGTAGATATCCTCGACCGTCTTTATAAAGTGCGTCTGCCCCAGGATGATATTGGCGTCTGACGGTATTGCGACCGGGATTTCTTTGAATTCCATAATATCTCACCTCATTTATGTTTGGTAGGTCGAAATTCCCCCATTGTCTTTCGTTCCACGAAAAACAATGGGGGGGTTTCGACATTTTGCATGCCATCTCGAATTAGGCTTATTCGCCATATTCGCCTTCAAATTTCAACGCTTTCTGCTTTCCCCAATCTTCTACATAGTACCCTCTTCCCAAGTATTCATTGAATGAAGACCATTGATATTCCTTGGGTGAATCTACCAATCCGTGCTTGACCGGATTATAGTGAATATAATCAACTTGTCGTCGCGGATCATCCTCATCTCTGATCTGATGGTCCCCAAAGCGATTCTGCCAGAGGAGACCGCCCGGTATTGATCTTTTTATACGGTATTGATGGGAAAAGCCAAGTTTGACTCTCCTCATCGCGGCCGAGATATTGGACTCGAGAGGATGGAGAAGAATATGGAAATGGTCTGGTAGAATTACCCATGCCTTGATTATAAACGGATACTCGCTTCTTACGCGCTTTATAGAATCCCAGAGTGCTTTAGCTTCTTTCACCAAAATCGGCATTCGGTTGTACGTTACGTGGGTGAGAAAGTACAAATGTCCCGGCCGGAAATAACGGCGAATGTTTGTCATGTTAGATTCAGATCCTACTCGATTGTCGAAACCCCCTCGCCTCTGCTTGCCTCAGAATCGAGGGGGAATTTCGACCTACCTCAATATCACTTTCCTGCAAGAATATTTATCCAATTGACACGGTCTCCTATTTCCCCTTAATTATTCATCAAAGAAACTCAAAAATCAAGATGGAGAATAATTCATGCTCGACCAAGTCAGAGAACTCTGGCCGGAATTAAACTGGATAAAAGATGAGAAACGGCGGGCTCAAACCGCCGAGACCTGGGCGCTCGCCCTTTCTCAGAGCAAACTGAATGTCGCCGACCTGCACGAGATACCGTTCACCCTGCTTGCCAAAGACTGCAAGGTCACTTTCATGGAGCATAAGCGGGCGGTGGTGCATATTGCTCATGAATCCGCCAAAATAATGGCTCACTTTTTCGGCAATAATCTGCCGATTGACTTTGACGCCGTCGTCTCCGGCGCCATCTTGGCCGATGTCGGCAAACTGCTGGAATATGACAAAGTCAACGGCAAAGCGGTTACCAGCGACATGGGCAAATTCGTGCGCCATCCTTTTTCCGGCGTCGGGCTGGCGATGCAGTGCGGTGTCCCGGATAAGGTGCTGCATATCATAGCGGCGCATGCCGCCGAAGGAGACCATGTGAAACGGACGACCGAAGCCCTGATTGTCCACCACGCCGATTTCATGAGTTTCCTGCCGTTTATGAATAAGTGAGAGCGCTCCAATATCCGAACTTAGATATCCCAGAATACGCTCGACCAGAAGACCGAGCGCTTAAGTTACGGCAGGTATTGATTTCGTGCGGTCAAGGGCAATGCCCTTGTCGATTTTGCCGTTTTCGCGCGAAATTGTGACCTGCCGCGCAGCCGGTATAATAGCAAGTACTTCTGGTGACATTTCTTCCTTTTATATACTGACTATCGAATACACCCGGTCTGATGACCGAGCGTTTGATTTTCGCGCAAAAAAAGGCCGCCCCGCAGAAGCGGGGCCCAGGGTGTTGACAAAATGGTCGACGCCCTTTTTTTATTTTGCCATTTTTGGGA
>DYGG01000061.1 GCA_020724775.1 Ignavibacterium sp.
ATCAAAATCAGGATATGCTTATTAATCAATTTACACAACCTTCTTGACAGAATCGGGATTGGCGCCATAAATATAACCGCTTGACTGACCGATAATTGGGAATATATTACAGAAAGTTCCGCTACTTTACATACAGATAAACAAGACAACAAAATAGGTAAGAAAAGAATCCACCATGACAAAGAATTCATTACTCGCCGGCTTTTTAGCCTTTTTCCTGCTGCCCTTAATGACGAGCGGCAGCGATATCCCCGACTTTGAAAATCTACCGTACATTGAGAATATGACCCCGTCCCAGATGCACCGCATCATGGCGGAGGCAAAAGCGGCTGCCTTTGACCGCTCCCGCGCCATTGAGAAATCGCTCCGCGATATCTCCTACACCCATGCCCAGACCGATTTCGATGTCAAATTCTATCGGATAGAGTTGGCTGTCTCGGCGCCCGATTCTACCATTTACGGCAATGTCGGGACCACTGCCGAAGCGCTGGTCAATAATCTTGATACTGTTGTGCTTGATTTTGACGCCACCTTGACCATTGATTCTGTTTATCTGCAGGATGGCACCCGCCTTGATTATCTTCATTCGGGGATGACCGTTACCGTGGGACTTGAACGTGCCTATCAGAGCGGCGAAACCTTTTCTTTTACCATCCGATATCACGGCACCCCCACTTCCGGATTTTATCAGGGGTTCTTTTTTAGATACCGTGGCGGCGTGCCGGCTATTTATACCTTGTCGGAACCATATATGGCCCGTTCCTGGTGGCCCTGCAAAGACCGCCCCGATGACAAAGCCGATTCTATTGATATCATCGTCACGTGCGATACCGCTCTCTTCTGCGCATCCAACGGCAATCTGACTGATACTCTCCGCAATGGTGACGGCACCTGGACTTTTTACTATGCCGTCCGTTATCCTATCACCACCTATCTTTTCTCCCTGTCGATTTCCAAGTTCACTATCTGGAAAGACTGGTACCATTATTCGCCGACCGATTCCATGGTTATCATAAATCATCCGTACACCGACCAGTACACCGCCTCCGTAACCGGCTGGGGAATTACTCCATACGCCCTCGAGGTTCTCTCCGGCCTGTTCGGGGAGTATCCATTCATCAATGAAAAATACGGGCATGCCAATTTTGGCTGGGGCGGCGGGATGGAGCATCAGACGGTCACGTCAATGATATCCAACTGGTTCGGTTATTACGAGCCGGTGGTGGTGCATGAACTGGCGCATCAGTGGTGGGGCGACATGATAACCTGCAATAACTGGCACGAAATCTGGCTCAATGAGGGGTTTGCCTCTTATTCCGAAGCCCTTTATTATGAAGTGAAAAACGGCCGAAATTATTATCATTCCTATATGGACCAAATGGACTATGCCGATACCGGAGCCATCTATCGTTACGACACTACCAATTCCGACGCTATTTTTGATCTTATCGTTTACGACAAAGGGGCATGGTTCCTTCATATGCTGCGCCATATTGTCGGCGATTCCACTTTCTTCGAGATTCTGCGCGCCTACTATGACAGCCCGTACAAGTATGGCGATGTCACCAGCGCCCAGTTTCTGGAAATCTGTGAAACCGTATCCGGAATGGACCTCGATTACTTTTTCCAGGACTGGCTCTACGGCCAACTCCGCCCCAATTACCTCTGGTCGTATATGAATGAACTCGATCCCTCCGACGGCAAATACTGGACTTTCTTTATGATAAACCAGGTGCAGGTTTCGCAGCCGCAGGTTTTCCGGATGCCAATCGACCTCCGCTTCACCTATTCGCCCGGCGATACCAGTACCACCGTCGTATTTCACGACACTCGCAAGAGAATCTATATCTTCAAGAATGACCAGGGACCGAGCGATATTGTTTTGGACCCCAACAAGTGGATACTCCGCAATGCCACCAAAACCACCTGGGCTTACAATCTCATTCCCTTTCCGCTCAATTCCGGGCAGCAGTACCAGCCGTTTTCCGATACTATCGTCGCCCGTGGCGGCACCGGATTCCATAAATTCACTCTGAAATCCGGGACATTTCCGGCCGGGTTGACCCTCGACACTCTTAGCGGAATCATTTCCGGCACCCCCCATGATTACGGCACCTTTAACTTCAATATTCGAGCCAATGACCAGTACAGCAGTTACAAGGATTCGGCCGATTATACCCTTACCGTTGCCCCTGTCGCCGGTCTTGCCGGTGATGCCGATAACAACGGCGCGGTCAATATCCTCGATATAACTTTCCTTCTCGGTTACCTCTACAAATCGGGCGCGGCTCCTCCGGTTAAGGCTCTGGCTGACCCCAACCGTTCCTGCGATATCAGCGTTCTCGATATAACCTATCTCATCAGTCTTCTTTACAAGGACGGTCCCGACCCCCTTATCGGCTGTGTTCCCTGAGCCTGCCGCAAACTTTGAATTCCCCCCGCCGGTCCCGAATGCCCGAGCCCGGCGGGAAAATCCCTCTTCTATCTCAAAAAAAACTGGTTGTATTCGTCTCTCAATTGGCTATTTTATTCTGTCGAACTTACATACCGTTGAAACGATACACCGGGCGAAAGGACAGGTTCCGCAGTGAAGAGTTATAAAATCGTAACCTTCGGGTGTCAGATGAATCTGGCTGATTCCGGCTCGCTGGCGGCGGTGCTAAATGCCCGCGGATTTCATCCGGCTGAGACCGAAGTGGACGCCGATATCGTCATCCTGAATACCTGTTCTGTGAGGGAGAAAGCCGAAGACCGGGTCTTCGGACGTCTGGGAGAACTGTATGGTATGAAAAAGATGCAGCCCGGCAAGAAAATCGCCGTGGTTGGCTGTATGTCGCAAAGGCTGGGGGAGAGAATACTCCAGCGCGCTCCCTATGTCGATATCGTCCTCGGCACCGACCGAATGCTGGAGTTGCCGCAGTATGTCGATGACGGCGCCTTTGGCGCCCAGGTGCATACCGAATTCGGCTACGAGGAAATCGATGGCCTGGTGCCGGTCCGCGATAACAAATTCGCCGCCTTTCTAACTATAATGCGCGGCTGTAACCAGTACTGCACCTATTGCATCGTCCCTTATGTCCGTAGCGAAGAACGCTCCTACCCGCTGGAAAAAATAACCTTTCAGGTTAATCAGATGGTGCAGGATGGGGTCAAAGAGATTACCCTTTTGGGACAGAATGTTAACTCGTACAACGACGGCCGCCATGATTTTGCCGACCTCTTGCGGGCGGTTGCCCGCAATACCGATATAAAGCGAATCCGCTTCATGACTTCTCACCCCAAAGACCTTTCTGACAGGTTAATCGACGTCATGGCGACCGAGCCTAAAATGATGGCTCATCTCCATCTCCCGATGCAGTCCGGCTCGAACCGGATTCTCCGCCGGATGGGGCGCATTTACACCTATGAGCATTTTCTGAATCTGATTCATAAGATGCGCGCCGCCGTCGCCGATATCGCCATTTCCACCGACTTGATTGTCGGATTCTGCTCCGAAACAGAAGAGGAATTCCAGATGACTCTTCGCGCCGTGGAAGAAATCCGCTTCGATTCCGCCTTTATGTTTCGTTATTCGCCGCGACAGGGGACCGCCGCCTACCGCTTGCCTGACGACATCCCCGACAATGAAAAAATCCGTCGCCTCTCCCGGCTGATTAATTTGCAGAAGAGAATCTCCTTTGAGAAAAATCAGGAGGAACTGGGAAAGAGCCGCTCCGTTCTCGTTGACGGCTGTTCCCGAAGAAGTCAATCGGTCCTTAAAGGCAAAACCGGGGGGAATAAAACGGTTCTATTCACGGGACCGGAATCGCTCATTGGCGCCATAAAAACTGTCAGAATTACTTCGGCTGACGCCTGGACTCTGCACGGGGAGCTGGAAAACTAAGACTATGCTCGACCGGATTATCGCTGTCGCCTACCCGATACTGGCCATCACCCTGTCTGCCTTTCTCTATATTCGTCTCAAGATAGGGCAGAATCGTGATGCCGGCGGCTCCGGATTGCTTGTCTCCGGTTTCATCCTGGTTTTGTTCGCCTCGCTAATAAATCTTCTGCAACATCTGCCCGGTTACCCCAACTGGTTTCTGAGTAATATCTACGGCATCGTCAATATCGCTGAATTCCTGTCGCTTCTATTCGGTTTATTACTGGCGGCATCGGGCCTGGTAATTCATTTCAGTTTCTGGGGCGACCGCGATACCGAGGTCTCCAATCATCTTGCCAAACTGAAAACTCTCGATTTTCTGCAACAGGAATGCCGCCAGCCGATGCCGATGAATGAACTTCTGGAGCGGATGCTGCGCGGTATGCTGACCGGTCTCGAAGAAGAATCAGGAGCCATTTTCCTGCTCAATCAGTCGCAGAGACAGTTCATCCTTTCCAGCGCCATCGGTTTGTCAAAAGAAGAAATCGCCCTTCTTGAATATTACCCATACGGCCGCAATCTGATTTCGCAGGCGGTTGAAGATGAAGCGCCTCTGCTGTCCCATGATTTCCGCTCGCTCGGAGGCAAAGCGCAGTTAGCCGCCTCCCGTTTCCGCTCTATACTGGTGCTCCCCTTGATAACCGGGCGGAGCCGCCTGGGCGCCGTTCTTTTCTTCTCCACCGAAGACCGGCGCTACAGCCGTGAATTTATCAACCTGACGCTTCCGGTTGCATCCTGGATCGCGGAAAAGATTGAGGTCACGCGCCTGGGACGGGAACTGAGCAAGAACGCGCAGGAAACGGTTACCCTGCGCAGTCGCACCACCGAGATATTGCGGCAGATTGATGCTTTATTTAAGACGGATAATGAATTTCTCTCGCCGGACCGTTTCGCCGAAAAGTGCCTGGCATTCCCTCAATTCAGCGAGGTCTGGCTGCTGGGGCTTGCCGGAGGCAAACTTCAAATCTATGGCGGTACCGGCGCTTCTCCCGATTTCTCCGAAAACTTTCGCGCCGCTCTTCTGACTGCTCTTGCCCGCAAAAAGGCGGTTATTCTGAACCAGGAAGCGGTTGACGAATCAGGAAAGAATTATACTATCCGCTCCTCCTTGCTCCTTCCGGCCGACGACCGCGGGAACGCGCTTCTTCTCCGGAACGAACAGGGAGCGACCGAACTGAATGAAGATGAACTTCGCCTGCTGGAAGCGGTCGCCGCTGTCGCCGGAGCCGTAATCGCTTATGACACCGCCCGCCGCCTTTCGGCGTCCAAAGGGCGCGACCTCGACGCCGTCGCCGCTTTCCTGCGAAGAAAAATGTCCCTGTCCGAGATGGTCAAGGAACTCAAAGCCTCCGCTGAATATATCGCTGAGGCTCTCGGGGGAAACATCCTGGTCTTGCTTACCGCTCTCGAGAATGACCGCCTGAAAGCGCTCTACTCCAACCGCAATGGCGCCGCCAGTGAAGAACTGGCTCTGGAACTCGGCGAAGCGAGCACCGGACGGGTCGCCGTCACCGGAAAACCGGAGTTCTTCATTGAGCCGTCCGCTGTCAGTGAAAATATCGCCGCCTACAGCGAAGAGAATCGAATTATTCTCAACCGCCTGTTTCATGAATTCGCCGCCCCATCGTTCCATGCCGATTATCCGATTCTCTCCCAGGGGCGCCCCCAATTTGTCCTCACTCTGTTGTCATTCGGCGGCTCTCCGGCAGACAACCTCGAGCGGCATCGCTTCGTATCGGTGCTGGTGGGGCTTCTCAACCTCAAAATCGAAATCGCCTCAGTTTCGCTTCCCCCTCCGGCGCCATCGCCATCGCCGACAGTCATGGCTATCCCGCCTGCCGCCGCCAATGAACTCAATAACGACCTTGCCGCCATTTCCGGTTATTGCCAGATTGTCCGCCGCGACCCTAACCTCACCGGCGAAATCCAATCCGCCCTCGATTCGATGGTCTCCGTTACGGAAAAGATGTCAGCCCTTATCAACAGTCTTGCCTCCGGTAAGGAGTCCGCTCCCGAAAGCGTAACCGACCTCAACTCCCTTATCCGGAGAAGCATTACCAGCAAGAGCATTTCCGGCGACCTCTATATGGTAGCCGGGCGGCCAACCGAGGTCGCCCTCAATCTCAAGGAGATTCCTCGTCTCGGTATAGGGGAGAAAGAACTTCAGGCGTTTCTCGACTCTGTCTATAGTTCTTTTACCGAAAATGTTACTGAGGACGAGATTGTCTCTATCAATACCTACACTCAGGACCGGATTATCTACTTTGATATTTCGCGGCATCGCAAGAATTTTCCGCCGGTCGAGCCGGTGGCGAATTTCGGACGATATCTCAAGCCGGTAGGAGTTGAAGGCGACCTGAAAAATCGCGAATTCATGCGCCGCCTGACCGATATCTCCGGCGAGTTCGCTTACGACCGCTTCAGCCGCTACCCCTCTTACTTTTCTTTTCGCTTTCCGGTACCGTCCGCTTCCGGAGGTCTTTCAACAGAGCGTCCCGCCGGTGAGATTACCATTCTCGCCATCGATGACCAGGTAGTGATACTGGAATTGCTTGCCGCCATGTGCCAATCGATGGGACATAAAATTCTTACCGCCACCAGCGCTGAGGAGGGATGGCGACTCTTTGAAGAGCGCCGCCCCGATATTATCATCGCCGACCTGGTCATGCCCGGCACTTCCGGGCTGGAATTGACCGGACGGCTCAAAAAAATCGCCCCGGAGATTCCGGTTATCCTGATTACAGGATGGGGTATGGCTATTGACGAAGCCCACCTTAAGGCGGCCGGGGTCGATTTTATCCTGCATAAGCCGTTCCGCCTTGAACAACTTTCGGAACTAATTTCAAAGGTCACCGCCGGTTTTCGCCCCTGAGCCGCTTCAGGTCTCTTCCCTTTCTGCCGATTATAACCAGTATGCAAAAGAGCATCAAGCCCGGGCATCCGGACGTACGACTGGAAATCGTCCAGAACAGCGATTTAATGGCTCTTCCGGAAGCGGTTAAAAAGATTCTGGAGTCGGCTTCGCGCGATGAAATCAGCATTGACTCGCTCTCGGAAATAATCAGCCGCGATCCGGCGCTCACCGGACGGCTCCTCAAAATCGCCAATTCTCCCTTTTACGGTCTCAGTCACAAAGTCAATTCGGTCCATCAGGCGGTTATGGTTTTGGGCGTTACCACAGTCAAATGCCTGGCTGTCTCCGCCGCTATATTTAATCCTTCCAAGATGCGTCAGGATATCGGTATCGATATCTCCGCTTTGTACGGCAATATTATCTCAGTTGCCATAACCTGTCGGAAACTGGCGGTGGCATGCAAATATTCCAGTCCCGAAGATGCCTTTACCTGCGGATTGCTTCACGAAATCGGATTGCTTTACCTTTTGCATCATCACCCGGATGAGTATCGCTCTATCATAGGCCATGCCCGCAAGTCAGGAAGTCTTCATGATGAGGAAATTCGCGCTTTCGGCATTTCCCACACTGAAACCGGCAAGATTCTGGTTGAAAAATGGCGCCTCCCGGCATCAATTTCCTCCGCCATTTCCAATCATCATACCAGCGGAGTAACGGAAATCTCCCGTCTTGACGATATCCTTCGTCTCGCCGTTTCACTCAACCGCGATTTCCATGTTGGCCCGGAAAGTTGCTACATTGAAGACAAAATTGCCAAGATAAGCGTCACGGCTGCACGACTGGGAATTACTCACCCTCAACTTGATGATATCGCGGCCAGCGTTGCCAAAGAAGCCAGCGCTTTCGCCCGCTCTACCGGAATAGAAATCGACGATTATGAAGCTGTCCTCGTCCACGCCAATCGGGAACTATTTAATACTTACATGTCCGTCCAGCAACTCTTCCGGGAACGCCAGGAATTGACCAGGAAGATTCTCGAAGAAGAGCGCGCCCGCGGTCTGCTTGAAGCCAAACAGGTCGCCATATCTACTCTCTCTCATTATATCAATAATGCCACCATGGCAATTTCCGGCAATTCGCAGGTCCTGAAAATGTCGATGAAAAGCAAAACGCCGGAGCAGATTGTCGCAATGCTCCCTCGTATTCTTCAGGTGACCGATGAGGCAGTACAGAAAATTGTGGCTGTTCTCGAGGAAATCTCCGAACTGGACCTGCAGGAAAATCTGGCCTTCTATGAGCGCTCCAAAATCCTCAATATCGACGACCGCATCAAAGAGCGGATGAGCCGCCTCAGCGACTCCCACGGCATTGTCCTGCCGCAGGAAGCGGAATTCCCCTCCAAGTAATCTCCCTCTATACCCTCGTTGACGATTCGAAACTATCCCTTGTTTCCGAGGCGGGTAATCATTATTCTTAAATAATTACCGTTAAGAGCCTTGAAATTAAAGGAGTCGCTATGAAATTGATTTCCGGGACAGGGGAATTCACCGGCATCGACACATCAACCATCGTACTTTTCTGCTTCGAGAAAGACTTCGCGGCCGACCGTGACCTGAAAGAACTGAATAAACGATTAAACGGCGCCGTCCAGTCTCTTTACCATTCGGGGGAATTTGAGGGGAAACGAAACCAGACTTTTGTCTTGCATACCCTTAATAATCTGAAAGCGGGACGTGTCGTCCTGGCCGGTCTGGGGGAAAAGAAGAAAGTTGACGATGATAGCTATCGTCAGGCGGCCGGGACCATCGCCCGAGTGCCATCGGTCAAAAAATCAGAGACTCTCGCTTTCTTTCTAAACAAGAATGAAAAAGAGAGTGCCGTCTCGGCGATAGTCGAAGGATTTCTTCTGGGACGATTCGACATGAAGGATTACAAGACCGGCGACGACAACAAAAACGATCTTACCAGGAGCGTCAGTTTCATATCGGGTAACGCCCGCCTGTCCCGCGCGTATGGCAAAGCCCTCGTCCGCGGGGAGTTGATATCCGAGGCGGTGATTCTGGCACGACGGCTTGCCGCCCATCCGGGAAATATTCTCACTCCCAAAGCCTTCGCTTCCGAAGCCCAGATGCTGGCGAAAAAACATTCTCTTAAATGCACCGTCCTCGATGAAAAACAGATTCGTGAGGAGAAGATGGGCGCCTTGCTCGCCGTGGCGCAGGGCTCCGAACAGCCACCTCGCTTTGTCATACTTGAATACAACGGCGGAAAGAAAACGGACAAACCGATTGTCCTGATTGGCAAAGGGATTACTTTCGATACCGGCGGCATAAGCCTGAAGCAGGCCGCCGATATGGATGAAATGAAAGGGGATATGACCGGCGGAGCCATCATGCTTGCCGTCATCACCGCCGCTTCCCGGCTCAAACTCCCGCTCCATCTGGTCACTCTGGTGCCGCTGGCGGAAAATATGCCGTCCGGAAAAGCCACCCGCCCCGGCGATATTATTAAATCTCGCAAAGGCAAGACGGTTGAAATCATCAATACTGATGCCGAAGGGCGGCTCATCCTTGCCGATGCTCTCGATTATGCCAACAAGTTTCATCCGCAGGCGGTAATTGATATCGCCACTCTGACCGGCGCCGCCCTTTTTGTGCTCGGTTACGCCGGTGCGCCAATCCTGGGTAACAACAAGAGACTTATGGATGCTCTGAAAGCCGCCGCCCACAACTCTGCCGAGAAAGTTTGGGAGATGCCGCTCTGGGAGGAATACCGCGAACTGATGAAATCATCTATCGCCGACCTGAAAAATTCGGGAGGACGTCCCGCCGGGACTATCACCGCGGCCGCCTTCCTCGAAAACTTCATCGGCGATTGGCCCTGGGCGCATATCGACATCGCTTATGTCGACCTCGAAAAGAGCGGACAGCCATACATCCCTAAAGGACCGACCGGTATCGGCGTTCGTCTCCTTATCGAACTTCTTTCCCACTGGAAAAAATTATAAAAAAAAGCCCCGACCGAACGTCGGGGCTTTTCTAAAAGGAGAACTGTAACTTTACTTCTTTTTTGACCAGGCCGGCGCGCTATTAAGACCGGTACCCATCACCTGCTTAAGTCCGTTGCCGGTGATATCGACTATCCAGATTGCGCCGTCTTGTGTCGCAAAAGTAATCCATTTGGAATCAGGCGACCAGGAGAGAGGATAAGTCTGAAGCAACTGCCCGGCGGCCGGTTTATAGACCAGATATTTTTCGGAAAGGTCCGGCTTCACGATATAGATGCCCTGGTTGGCTAACTCCATATTGATATATGCCAGCCAGTTTCCATCGGGTGACCATGCCGGCGCGGTGGCGCCGGAGACAAATTTCCCCTTCGCGCTGATTTCAGCGTCGGACAATCCTTTCAAGTCAGCCGGGGCAATCACCACTCCTGCCGGGTTTGTCCCTTTGTACATCACAAAGGCGTACCGTCCGATGGGTGCAATCGTCGGCATCGTCGCAAAACGGTCCGTTGTCTGCCAGTCGCGCGTCAGTATCTGGTATGACCCACCGGCGGTATCGACCGAGCAGGTCTGGTAATTGGGAAGCATTGCGTTCACGGTGTTGGCGTTCAGGTCATTGGTAAAATAAATCTTGCCGCCGTCGGCCGACCATTCCGGATGCCGCCCACCCAGTCCATCGGTCACGCGAAACCACCAGTTGGTATTGGTTCGAGCCGAATCGATAAAGCCGATGAAGATGTCATAGACTCGATGCTGTCCGCCCAGATTATCGGGGCCCTTCAGGTCAACCGAACCTTTGCGGACAAAGGCAATCCGTTTGTTATCCGGCGCCCAGGACAATCGCCCATCGGCGTTCTGCGCTGCAACCACTTTGAACTGGTTTTTGCCGTCCCAGTCCATTACCCAGAGGTCGCCTTCTCGGATAAAGGCAATCTTCCCCAGCGGCGCCCCGATTTGCCCGGCTTTTTCTGCCGGAAGTTTCGGCGTCGGGCTCCCCTGGCCATGTACCAGCGCAAAACTGAACCACCCTCCCAGAATCAACAGACCAATGTACTTCTTCAATTTAATTCCTCTCCATTGACAGTCTTGTTCGTCAGGTGAGGGGTAGTATAAAAATATCCCTCATCTTGTCAACTGCTAAATCATAACTGAAAGAATCTCTTCAGTTGCAATCTGCCGCGAAGTCCTGAAAAATCGAGTTCCACCCGGTCATCGGTATTGTCCGAGTAAGTCACATAAAGCTCTTCACCTATGTTGTTATACCCTTTTACCTTGTTGAAGTTCAGGAATAAGTAATTGAAGTCGGCGCCGAGGAGAAGCCCAAGAAATCCAACCGGATAGTCCAGCCCGACCGAGCCGTAGAATCCGGGGGCGGAGGCTTTTATTGGCTCGGCGTTGAGGTCGCTGGTGCCGGTGGCGAGATTGTAAGCGGTGCTGCCATCCCAGATATCCCACTTGGCAAAATAGAATCCGGCGCCGCCGCCGACTCGGATGGCGAAAGAATTAAAAACGCCTTTGTTATCGGGCGGATTCAGGAGATAGTAATCAAAACCGCCTTTGAAGCCATAGACCTTCACTTCCGACTTGATATTAAAGTCATACTGCGTTCCCAGTGGGGCGATGTCAAAGTCGTAGTCGCCGGTCTTGTTGCTTCCCATCTTCAACCAATAGTCAAAGCCGGCGCTGAAAGTCACCCGCGGCGATATCATCATACCGGCATTCAGTTCAAACTGCTTGGAGCGCCAGATGCCCAGCACCGGATAATTACTCCCGTCGAGCGGGTCAATATTGGCGTTGGCATAGGTGTAAAACTGGTTGTACGGATTATCATTGGGAAGTTTTCCGTAGGCGAAACCGAAGGTCACAAAGGCGACCCGGTTATGCTCCTTTTTCTTTTTGTCCATCTTTTTCAGGAACTGCGCCACCACTTCATCCTCGGTTGTCTGAGCGAATGAAGGCGCTACCGCGGCAATCAAGAAAAGCGCCGCCAGAATCAGTGAGATTCTCTTAAGCATAAGTCCTCCTTAAAGAATAGAGATGTACTCTGTATTTATCGGCGATGAGAAGATTTTCTTTAAGAGGGAAGAGGCTCGCTTACTTAACGCAATCTCTTGAACAATAAGGAATTAAGACTTCAACGGGAATAAAAGCCATAGCGGTCGGTCGGTAGGTCGGTCGGCAGGTCGGGTTCTGAGTCCGAATCGGGATGGCACAGGGTGGTATGAGGATGCAAAACCCGACATCCCTGTATGATGCTTTGAAATGGAACCAGATAATTCCGCTTGACTGAATGAGGGGATGCGGCGTTATTAAATTTAGAGCATCGTCCCGGATTCTTATCTTGGAATAACGGGGGTATCATCCTGGGCTG
>DYGG01000062.1 GCA_020724775.1 Ignavibacterium sp.
CGTAACCGTAGCGCTCAACCAGCCGCCTGTAGCCAACTGCCCCGGTAATCAGAGCCGCTTTGTCTGTAATCTCAGCCCGCTCTGTGTTGACGGTTTCACCTACAGTGACCCCAATAATAATATTGCCACCGTAGCGGTTGTCGGCGGGACTCTTAGCGGCAATCAGATTTGTTTTACCCCGGTTGCCGGACCCAACAGCCTGAAACTGATTGTCACCGACTCTTGCGGATTGGCCGATACCTGCGAGACAATCGTAACGGTAACGGTCAATGCTCCGCCGGTCGCTACCTGTCCCGGAAACGAAACCCGTCAGGTCTGCAATCTGAGCCAGATCTGTCTCTCCGGCTTCTCAGCATCTGACCCGAATAATAATCTCGCCTCTCTGACCGTAATCGGCGGTGTTCTCACCGGCAATACTGTCTGTGTCACCCCTGTTGCCGGAGTCAATACTATTCGGTTAATCGCCACCGACTCCTGCGGCGCCGCCGATACCTGTGTCACGGTGCTCACGGTCAATCTTAATTCGCCGCCTGTTGTCTCCTGTCCGGCCAATGTTGCGCTCGACCTTTTTGCGCTGTCAGAAGTCTGTCTGCCCGGATTTACGGCGTCTGACCCCGACGGCAACCTTGTCAATGTCGTCGTCACCGGCGGCAGTTTGAGCAACGATACCGTCTGCTTCAATCCGGTGGAAGGACTGAATATTATCACCATAACTGCCACCGATGCCTGCGGCGCGACGGCGGTCTGCACCACGGAAGTATATATCAATCTCATTTCGATCTGCCCGATTGTCAAAATTGAGAAGACTCACAACACGCTTCAGGGACATTACCGGGATGTCGCCATCATGATTGAAGACGCCAGTTATGATATGGGCGGTTTTGACTTCCTGATAGCGTATGACGCCTCTGCCCTGACCTTTATTCAGGCCACTCCCGGCGAGGTCCTTACCGACTGCACTTGGGAGTATTTTACCTATCGCTTTGGACCATTCGGGAATTGTGGTACCGGGTGTCCCTCCGGCATGATTAGAATTGTCGCCCTGGCTGAGACCAATAACGGTCCGGTCAGTCCCGACTGTTTTGGTCCCTCGGACGGCTCCCAGCATACGCTTGCCATACTCCGCTTCCTGGTCAGCAATGACCGGACTCTGGAATGCCAGTATGTCCCTATCCGATTCTTCTGGCTTGATTGCGGGGACAACAGCATTGCCAGTGTTTCCGGCGACACCACTTTTCTGGACAGCAAGATTTTCGAATTCTCTGGAGGCCTTCTCTGGGATGAGACTGATAATGTCTCCTTCCCCGAAGGAGACCGTATTGCCAATATCGGCGCGCCCGATTATCCCTGCATGATAGGGGAGAAGCGGTTCCCGATTCGCTGTATCGAGTTCTGGAACGGCGGCATTGATATTGTCTGCGCCGACAGCATTGACGCCCGCGGCGACGTCAATCTCAACGGCATCCCTAACGAAATCGGCGATGCCGTCACCTTCACAAACTATTTCATCGCCGGTCTGGCGGCATTCACTGTCAACATCGAAGGTCAGATTGCCGCTACCGAGTTGAACGGCGATGGAGTGGTGCTTTCGGTGGCGGACCTGGTTTATCTGATTCGGGTGGTGATTGGTGATGCCCTGCCGCTGTCGAAACTGACACCTTTTGCGGAGAACGTCTATATACGCTGTGACGGCTCCACAGTTTCGGTTGATGCCGAACTGGGCGCGGCGTTCTTTGTCTTCGCCGGCGATATTCCGGTCGCGCTTGGCAGCGGCGCTTATGGCATGGATATCAAAACCGGACTGGTTGACGGCAACACTCATGTCCTGATTTACGCCATCGACCGGGGCAAGATTTTTACCGGCGACGTTCTCCATGCTGACGGCTCATTACTCAGATGTGAAGCCTCCGACTATTATGGTAATGCTTACCGGGTGGTGATGAACCCGGGACGGTTTGCCGTGAGCAACTATCCCAATCCATTCAACGCCCAGACGGTCATTCGGCTGGAACTTCCGGTCGCGACCGACTATGACGTGACTGTCTACAATATCTCGGGACAGAAAGTTCATGGCTGGAGCGGATACAGCGAAGCCGGCATTCTGGAACTGAACTGGACGGCTGATGTTGCCTCCGGCATCTACTTCTATAAAGTGAAGGCCGGGACATACGCCGTTACTAAGAAAATGGTTCTGCTCAAATAATTGCCGGATAAACCGTTATATTATCGGCGCCCGCCTGCGGCGGGCGCTTTTTTTTCTTGCCGCTCAATTATTATGATTGACAGATTTCAAAAATCTGATATATTTGCCGAAACTAAAGTTAATTGACAATCGTATTTAAGCAAACAAACTTCGGACCGTTGCGGAGAGATTGAATGATAATCTTTATTAATCGCCTCAAAAGTATGACGTCCAAAATCGGCGTCATTCGCGACGGGAGGAGTCTATCTTTTACGTGATAGAGAAAAGTTTGCGGATTTCACCCGTCGCAGCCAGAAAGGTTCGGCGGGTTTTTTGTTGCCGGCCGAAACGGATCTTAACTGAGAACGTAATGATAAAAGTCAGGCTTTCTATATGAGTTTTGAATTAGAAGAGAATGAAAAAACACCGTTTGACGAAATAGATATCAAATCCCGGCAGGCGCTCGCCAAACTTCTGCCGCTTTTGAAACCATACACCGGTGCGCTCCTTCTCTGTCTGGCGCTGCTTCTGGCCGCCACGGGACTGTCCCTCTACTGGCCGGTTTTACTGAAAAACGCTGTCGACATCGATATCAAGAACGGCGACATTCCCGGACTGGTTTGGACGGTGGTCCTTATCGGGATCAGTCAGGGAGTCACTCTGCTCCTGATGTACATCCAGCGAATTAAACTGGAGATTATCGGCCAGGATATAATGGTGGAGTTGAAACGAAAACTCTTTCACCATATTCTGTCGCTTGATATCTCGTTTTTCGACCGCAACCCGGTGGGACGTCTTATGGCGCGGGTGGAATCGGATACCGAGGCGCTGCGGATGATGTTCACCAATACCGTTGTGCTCCTAATCGGAGACCTGATTCTCGCTTTCGGTATATTGGCAGTGATGCTCAATTACAGTCAGAAATTGACATTGGTGCTTTTGACCATGCTTCCGGTAATGCTGATACTTCTCGTAATTTTCGAACGGCTGACCACCCCGCACTTTTTGGAACTGCGTAAGAAAATGGCGGAGGTGACAGCGGCCCTGACGGAGTTTTTGCACGGCATCTCTATCGTGCAGATTTTCCATCGCGGCGCCTATGTCAAAGAGAGACTGAACGAGGCCAATCGCCAGAAATTCCGCAACGACATTTATGTCCATGTCGGAACGACTCTTTTTTTCAATGCCGTCTTTTTCCTGCAGTACCTGATGGTGGCGCTGGTGTTGTTCTTCGGCGCCCTCTGGGCAGGTAGCGGCGAGATAACGGTCGGAATTATCAGCATGTTTATCATCCTCATCTGGCGGATGTTCGACCCAATCTACCGTGTCTCCGAACAGATGGCTAATGTCCAGAAAGCAATCGCCGGCGCCAAACGGATTTTTGCCCTGCTGGCGACCAGGGAAAGACTTCCCGACCCGGTTCGACCGGTCGTATGGAATCGGCTCGAAAAGGGAATACGATTTGATAATGTCTCCTTCTCTTACTCGGGAGACGGCAACCACGCCTTGCGGAATGTCTCTTTCGAAATTCCGGTCTGCAAGAGAGTCGCCCTCGCCGGCGTCACCGGCGGCGGAAAATCGACCGTCATTTCTCTGCTGTTGCGTTTCTATGACCCGCAGCAGGGGAGAATCACGGTTGACGGCATCGATATCCGCGATATCTCCCAAGATGACCTCCGTCGCCGTTTCGCCCTGGTGTTGCAGGATATATTTCTCTTTCCCGGTGACGTCCGCTCCAATATCGCTCTGGAGCAGGATGGTCTGACCGAGGAAAGAATTATAGCGGCGGCAAAAACGGTGGAGATTGACCGCTTTGTCCGTCGTCTCCCGCAGGGATATAAAACAGAAGTCTCAGAAAAAGGCTCCAATTTCAGCCGTGGAGAGAGACAACTTCTTTCCTTCGCGCGGGCGCTGGTGGTCAATCCTGATGTTCTCATTCTCGATGAAGCCACCAGTTCGGTTGACCCGGAGACGGAGCGCACCATTCAGG
The DNA here is from genome assembly GCA_020724775.1 of Ignavibacterium sp. Taxonomy (GTDB): domain Bacteria; phylum Zixibacteria; class MSB-5A5; order GN15; family PGXB01; genus DYGG01. Next base: position 4,173 of record DYGG01000062.1, read on the forward strand.
AGTCGCTGAAGAAACTGATGACGGGACGGACCTCGCTGATTATAGCGCATCGTCTTTCCACCATTCTTGACGTCGACCAGATACTGGTGATTCGTCGCGGCGAGATTATCGAGCGCGGCACCCATACCGAATTGATTCTGCAGAATGGATATTACTCCAAACTGTTCCACCTGCAGTTCAAGAGTAGAAACGGGGTTGTTGCCAATGTGGGATAAAATAAAATGGTTCTGGCGCTATTACCGCCATTACAAATATGTGCTTTTCGTTCTTATCGTATTCACTCCCATTCAGCGGGTGTTTCAGGTTCTGATTCCCCGCCTGATGGAATTTACGGTAGATTTTGTAAAGACCGGCGAAGTTCCGGCTAATACTCTTGCCGTCTGGGTCTCCGCCCTGGGTCAGCAATGGGGTATCTCCACTGCGGCCGCTTTCGGATTCGCCCTGGTGGCGCTCGGCATCATCGCCACCATCCTCTATGCCTTTGTGCAGTGCCATCGGGCCTGGATGAATCAAAAACTGGAGTGGCTATTTCGGCAGGATTCCTTCAACCGTGTCACCCTTAAAGGTCCCGATTTCTTCAACCGCTTCCGTACCGGCGACCTGGTGACCCGTATGACCGATGACGTAGCGGAGAAACTCTCCTGGTTTGCCTGCTCCGGCATTTTCCGCTTCTATGAAGCGGTCCTGATGGTGATTTTTACCGTCATTATGATGGCTTCTATCAATCCTACTCTGACCCTGTGGTCGGTTGGACCTTTGCCGCTCTTGATATTTATTTTCTTCAAGAGTTCGACTTTGCTGGACAAGCGATACGACCATCTGCAGAAGAAGATTTCCAGTTTCAATGATGTTATGGAAGCCTGCTTCTCCGGAATCAGAGTGGTCAAAGCCTATGTTCAGGAAACGGCACAGAAGTCTAAATTTGAAGCGGCTATGAAGGAGCGTCGTGACGCCGAAATCTCCACCGTCCGCACCGCCACCGTGATTGATAGCCTTTACGGTTATATCTGGCAGTTCGGGGTCATCATTGTTCTGATTGTCGGCGGCACGATGGTCATCAATTCCGGTCTTTCTTTCGGCGCCCTGGTGGCATTTATCTATTACGAGACTACCCTGGTCTTTCCGATGTTTGATATCGGACAGTTTCTGGTCAAATCACGGCAATCGGCTGTCTCTATCGACCGTCTGGTGCAACTGGAAAAAGTGGCGCCAATGGTGGCAGATAATGGAACAAGGGAGGTTGGCGGGGATTTTAAAGGGGGAATTGGCTTCCGCAATGTCTCTTTCTCTTTTCCCGGTTCAGAGCGAAAGATTCTGAGTGAAATAACCCTGGAGATTCCGGCCGGCAAGACCGTGGCGGTAGTCGGCAAGGTCGGCTCCGGCAAGAGTTGGCTGATTAATATGATTCCCCGACTGATTGACCCGACCGAAGGAATTGTTACTCTGGATGGCATCAATATGAGAGAATATCGACTGGAGGAACTCCGCCGCAGTATCGGCTATGTGCCTCAGGAGCCGGTTCTTTTCAGCGATACGGTCCGTAATAATATCCTCTTTGGCCGCAAAGAAATCAGTCCCGATATTATGGAATGGGCGATAGAGGTCTCGCAATTGAAGGATGAGGTTGGTCGGTTTCCACAGGGGCTGGATACTCCTATCGGCACCCGGGGGATGTCGATTTCCGGCGGTCAGAAACAGCGCCTGGCGCTGGCGCGGGCACTGGTCGGGAAACCGAAAATCCTGATTCTCGATGACTGCACCTCGGCGCTCGATTCCCGCACCGAAGCCGCTCTCTGGGAGAGGCTCCATCAGGTGATGCCGGAGATGACCGCCGTTCTGATAACTCATCGCCCCGATACGTTGGAGCGGGCTGACCTGATATATGTCCTTGATGACGGCCGTCTGGTTGAAACCGGAACACATCGTCAATTGATGATGCTGGAAGGGAATTATTATCGGATTTATCGCCGTTACCGTCTGGCTGAGCAGGTAGGCGCCGAACCGGTCACGAGATAGAACCCGGATTAAAATTAGGCAGGAGCCGCACTGAAAACAGCGGGCTCCTGCCTTTTTCGTTTCAGTCTGTGAAACAAAATCCTCACGGACAAATCGGCGCCGGACCGCCTTAGTAGAGATAGGCTATCATATATACCAAATCCAGTAATCTAACCTGGCCGTCTCCATTCGCGTCCCCCGCCTCCATCGGATTCGGCGCCAGTCCCCCTCTAAAAATGTAACTGATTAAATGGGTAATATCGAGAATGCTCAAATGCTGGTCGCCATTGGCATCGCCGCACATGTATGTGATGACGCTGAGAAACATATCGCATTCGGCTGAGACTCCGGCGCAATCGGTAACCCGAACTGTAAGCCGATAGATATTCCCCACCTCTGAAACGGCCGGGTCAAAGGTCAGCAGTCCGGAACTGCTCAGATTATAACTGCCAACCGGATTCGGTGTCACCCCTACAAGAGTCCAGTATTTGGTATCGCTGCCTCCATTGGGGTCAGTGGCAGTTAGTTGAATGGAACTGCCTGATTCTGTAACTGATATCGTATCTCCGCAAACCACACCAATAACGGGAGCGGAGTTGGTGACGGTCAGGCTGACAGTACACTCACCTCCGGTCGGACAGGGATTGTTGGCATCTTTGGCGCAAACCGTGAGCATTAACGGCAAGGCGACATCGGAGCAAGGAGGATTATAGGTCCAGAGGCCGGTAGTGGCATTAATTGTTCCGGGACCGGAGACTTTCTCGAATGTAATTCCGCCGGCGGTCGCATCCGGGTCGTGTCCGTTAAAATCGTAACTGAAGTTGAGATGATGCGGCGTGGTCAAAGATGAGGGGCAATTGTCTATGACCGGCGCCAGGTCAGGGAGAGTGGCGCTCGGAAGACTCAGTCCGGAATAGATTGACGGCACCTCGAAATCCCAATCAAATGAAGGGTCATTAATGAACACGGAATCGACACTAAAAAAGCCGCCATTAACCCCGCTGAAATGCATCTCATAGTGGGCAATTGGCCCCATAGGCGGAAGACCCGGATGACCGTTGCTACCGGCAAAGGCATGCCCGAACAGGTCCGGCATTACGCCGTCGTAGTCGGTCTGCAGGAAGGCGTAGGGCCAGTCCACCGGCAAGCCAAAGGTGTTCCAATAAATGAGACTCTCAAAACCGTTTTTCAGGATGACATTGTCGTACGGCGATGGCAGAGCTCCGCTTACGGCTCTTCTCGAAAAGCCGTTGCCGTCAAACTGAAGTACAAAACAGCCCCCCAGCAAGGTATCGCGATACGGCACCGTGGTCCAGATATAGTTCCAAACAATCTCCAGATAGAAATCGCCGGCGATAATCGTATCCGGCGAGACAAAGAGAAACTGCTCTGGAATCCGGGCGGTAATAAACTATGTATCCCCTTGAGCCGTTGCCCGTCCCAGAGGAAAAATTATCGAGGACAGGATTAACAAGAGCACTGCCTGACGCATGAAACCTCCTGATTTGGCACAGGAATCAACAGCCGGGGAGTTCTAACAGATTTAAATTGATACAGAATCGTGATGAGCGTCCCGACTTGTTTCTCCGTGCCGGTGCTTACCCAACCTCTGACTTTGTGTACAAATAAAGATTCCGATATCTACTTTTTTTGGCAACTGATTTCTGCTACTGTCTTTGTGGCACACTGGAAGCCGGCGCCTATTTGCTGCCGAGGCTGGTCTCCGGAAATCCCGGACAGGTCGGCTCCTGCCCTTCTTTGAAGAGGTAACTGACAAGATAAATGATATCGACCAAATTTATCTCCCCGCTGCTATTGAGGTCCCCCGCTTCCGGGGGTGATGGCGATTCTCCTCCTCTGTACAAAAACCTGATGAGATAGGTGGCATCAAGAATATTGACCCGGCCGCTGCCATCAGCATCGCCGCAGATGAAATGTTTATCGCCTATAATCTCCATCGAGACCGGCAAAACCCAGGGGTTTTCGGTCGAGTCTGGGTCATTGCTGATGACCGAGATATGGGCGCGGTAGATCCCCGGTTCCAGTCCTCTGGAATCGAATTTGCAGGCAACTGTATCGATTTCTTCTAATGAAAGTGTCCCCGACAATGAAGAGAGCATCAACCATTGCTCCGGCAGGTAAAAAGCGACCGCCAGACTGTCATGAAGGTAGCGGGTCAGGAATGCCACTTCCAGCCCGTCCGTACCGGAGGAATTTTCAATTCCGACTGCGCAATTCTCGGTGTCAAATGCGGCGCCGAAACTCAGATACTGAAACTTTATCAATCCCCCGGCATAAAGAATTACTTCGGCATTGACAACATCTCCGGTTAGCCCGTTGTATTCAGGAAAATTGGAAAACTGAATGACAGCCCGCTCGGAATTGGAGTGAAAGAATATTCTCCCGCCCGGATTGCCCGGGTTAGTGATATCGAGGTCATCCCATAGCCAGGCAAGAAATCCGTTGGGCGTTGCCGCCGATGGTATATGTACTTTCTGATTCTCATCGAGGGAAACCGGATAGAAACCGACTACTCCGTTGGAGCCGACATAAATCTGATTATAACTTCCGCCGTAAAAGGGGAAATCGAAATTGAGCGGAAACGGTCCGACGTAATTGTCGTCGGTTACCCCGCCGGAAATATCGGTCCCGAAGGCGGTTATATCAATCCAATCAAAAGCGGGGCCGAGAGGGTCATCAGAATCGACCCAGTAATATCCGAAACTATCGGGACCGCCGGCATCTTTGGTTACCGCGTACCCCGTTCTGGTATCAGCGATGTTCTTATCCTGAATAACCGCGTCGAATCCTTCCGGATAGACTCTCTGCGCCGGCTCCAGAGCGTCGCGCGCCTGCAGGGCTTCGAGTCGAGCGGTGGAGTGAAAGTCATAATTGACACTTAGGTCATAGTTAAGGATACCGCGTCCATGATTGGCGATGGTCAGCCAAGCGTCAGCAGTATCTCCGGCGTTCAAAGAAACTGACATATTCTCCGCCGCCACCGCGATAATCGGAGAGTACTCCACCGTAAAACTATAGTTGTCAGTCGATAGTCTCCGTCCGAGACTGTCGACGGATAGAATATAGTATTGCACTTCAGTGCCGGGTTTCTGCGCCGGAATGAAGGCATGATAACGGTTGGGGCCTCCGGCGCCGGTCATAGGAAGAGCCTGCACTGTCGATGGCGGATTGATTTCGAAAAAGAGAAGGGTCGATTCCGGAATCAACGGACTGGGGGAACTTATGGTCGCAGCCACTTCGTAACTATTGACGGTATCATAAGTATCGGGAAGGGAAAAATGAACAATGGTAATGCCGGCATAGGGGTCAAAGCCGTCGAGTGTCGTGGCTCCGATATTGTCCGGGTCAAGCCAATCGCGCAGACGGCTGTTTGGTCTCTCTCCGCTATTCCAGGAGTACGCAAATTTGCCGTACCAATCGGACAAGGTATTGGCGCATGAGGCGTATCCGCCATGCAGTTGACCGACCAGATGATGATTCCGGTTAAAAAGAGGCGAGCCGGATGAGCCGACCTCGGTTGTCCCCCGGTCCCACTCAATCACTCGCCAATGGCTGGTCCCGGAGGCATTCAGATAATCGGTCGATACGACCGGCTCGCAATCAAAGGAAATTTTCTTGATATCGCCGCTGGGATGATGAATTGTCACCGAGGAATCGGATGGCAAATCCAGATTAGACCAGCCGGCGAAATAGGGAATATACTCGGGCGGCGGCGATTCGAGAAGTTCCAGCAGGGCAAAATCGCTGACCTCATTGAGAGCGCGGCGCACCGACCCGGCAAGGGTCATATCGGTCGGGCCATCGGCGTTGACACAGGTGGCGCTTTCGTAATTGAACATAAAAACCCAGGTCGCTTCGGAGCCGAGACAGTGGTAAGCGGTCAAGAAGTACGGGGTCTGGTCCTGTCGGACATTGTTAATCAGAGTGCCGGTGCAGATGCGGGTGCCGTTGGCTACCAGTATCATCGCCACCGAGCGCGCCTCTTTCCGCCAGGGCTCTCCTTCGGGGCAGTTGATATTGATATTACAGGCTCCCGACCCCCCGTAGTCGTTGCCATCCTTATCGCCGCCGAAATTGAAGATATCTTTGTATCCATAAACTATCTGCCCGATTTCCAGTTCCCCCTGGCCTCGAACCGCCGCCGGCTCATAATATTCCAGTATGACCGTCTCCCCCGGTGTCGGCGCCGTCGCAAACTGCCGATGCTCTTTGTTATTTCGCGAGGTAAAAGCGCCACGAACAAACTGACGGCTCTCATCATAGAGGAAAAGTTGCGCCCCTTCCGGCAGGTAGAAGCGACTGTAGATAAGATTTATGCTGTAGGCTCCGGGGCATATGATTCTCAAGCCCCAGATGCGGCCGCCGTCGCCACTCTCGGTCCATATACCGCTATTGTCCAGATTATAGGCCACCTCAAAGGGGTACCCGAAGCGAAAGGGAAGCCCCATCGACCCCTCCAGACTATCTTCCCGGAGCAATGCCACCCGGTCAAGCGGCAGGGTACTCACCGTTGCCCCCTGCGATAAGAGGGCGTCGGACAATCCGTATGGGGTCCCCTTCAGGCTGACCTGCCCGGCGGTCGGTAGCGCTTTCAGGCAGACAACGCCGAAAATCAGCATCCAGAATCTAAACTGAATCACTTTAATCCTGCCTTCTGCAATTGAGCATCTAAAATCATTATCGGACAGTCAATACCATGTTAATCGGTCATGGTGTCGTGTCAGTAAATCAACAGGTCGGAAAAGGGGCAATCGTTATATACCACCAAAATAACCCCGCCTTCTTTGAAAACAAAGAAAATTAGCATCATCCGGCTCAATTTCAACACTTCCAACAAATGATGCGCAACTTTGAATCGTTGTTATATTATAGCATTATCAACCAAGCGATTCATTCCATCTAAGGTAACTTATAACGGTTCGGAGAAATCCGAAGGAGGTTTTATGACCGTAACCGTCAAGAAGGTAGATTACTTCTACGTCAAAGTGGGCGACAAACCGGGACAAGGGTATAAGATTATCTCGCTTCTGAAAGAGAATGAAATTGACCTGGTAGCCTTTACCGCCTTTCCCTCGGCGCGAGGTCAGGCTCAGCTTGATTTCATCCCAAAAGACCCTGCCCGGCTGCAGTCAGTTGCCGCCAATGCCAGAATTAAGTTAACCGGGCCTAAAAAAGCGTTTCTGGTTCAGGGGGAGGACCGTGTCGGGGCAATTGCCGAACTCCATAAAAAACTGACTGATGCCAGAATCAATGTCTATGCCGGCAATGGCGTTGCCGATGGCACAGGAAGATTCGGATATATCTTCTGGGTCAAACCGAAGAAATTCGATGAGGCGGCGAAAGTTCTCGGAGTCGATTAAGCCGAGCCCCGGTCACTGCAGTCGTTTCAATGCCAGCAGAGTGATATCGTCGGAGCGCGGCTGCTCCCGCCGGAACTGATTCAGTGCTGATATGATTTCAGCGCTCAACTTTTCGAGAGTCAACTCCCGGGCGCGGTGGAGAACCTCCAACAAGCGCTCTTCGCCGAACTGCTCTTCGGA
>DYGG01000063.1 GCA_020724775.1 Ignavibacterium sp.
AGAAAAACTCGAAACCGTGAGGTTATGATTGGACCAATAAATGGGGGAAGGGCAATATACAACTATTCCGCAACAATATTGGAACATCGGCGGCGCCTTCAATATTTGTAATGTTATCCGGAATGGTTATATCAATTTCGGTCACAACATGCCATACGAAGTGCCAATTTATTTTGACGACAATGACCCTACCATGACACAGAGTCTCTACGGGATGTTCTCAATCAACGGTGTGACAGGGATAGTAATACAGGGAAGCGCCCCTCCTGATAGCAATTGGGACCAGTGGGACACTTGTATTGTGCTTCACGAATACGGCCATGCCTTTATGGATCAAAACGCCCAATTGCCGCCGGTAACGCAGAATCAGCATTACTATTATATGCCGACTTACGGCAGCAGTGCGCTGAATCTAGCGTACACGGAAGGCTGGGCTAATTTCTTTGCTTGTGCAGCAAATAACTCTCAATTCATCATTGACCATGATGAAGATATGGACATCATATTTATTTTGAATCTTGAACAACCATATCCTGATGTTCCTTATGCCAGCGTCCTAAACCCAACAGGCCCGCCATCTCCGACGGCGCTCTGGGAAGGGGCTCATGTAGAAGGGGCAATTTCAGAAGCACTCTGGGACATTTATGACGAATCTAATGATGCGGACTATTATCTGGGAGGCGTACTGTGGGGGCATAATAATGACCAAAATCAATATTATTCATGGCAAGGTATATCGAATATCATGGATGTATTCTGGGGTTTTGACCCAAAACCGGACGATCCGGAGCATAATTACTGCTGGAATGTCTATGAATTCATTCATGGTTGGAGAAAGATGGGTTATTCCACTGGGGACGTATTCAAGAATATTTTTGAAGCGCATGCAATACCAGTTTTCATTCCTGGAGATGTTAATGACAATGGAATAGTGAATATGCTGGATATCACTGTTCTGATCGCCTACTTATATGAAGGGGCAACTGTGCAGCATCCATCTGCGTGCGATGTTACTGGCGATTGCACGAGTAATATACTGGATGTCAGCTATCTTACGGCTTTTTTGTATAAAGGGGGACCTGAACCATTGGCAGGATGTGTAAATCTTTACCCCTAATTGACGTTCTGCGCCTCTCCCCTTGGGCCCGGTTTTTGCAGGAGCACCGTACTAACAATAATCCCACCGCAAGTCGTCGCAGTGACCAGGACAGTGGGGCATCAAGTAATGTCGTCAGGTCACGCCTCCCGTTTGAAACGAGAGCCTAAGACCTGACGAAACCAAAAATTCTTTAGATTCACCTTTCCCCTTGTGCGCTCGGTGCCCCACCCCTTGGGGTAGGTTTGTGCAGGATGGTCGAACTTTCATCTATCCCACTTCAGGCGGTGGGGCACCAAGTAATGTCGTCAGGTCACGCCTCCCGTTTGAAACGGGAGCCTAAGACCTGACGAAACCAAAAATTCTTTAGATTCACCTTTCCCCTTGTGCGCTCGGTGCCCCACCCCTTGGGGTAGGTTTGTGCAGGATGGTCGAACTTTCATCTATCCCACTTCAGGCGGTGGGGCACCAAGTAATGTCGTCAGGTCACGCCTCCCGTTTGAAACGGGAGCCTAAGACCTGACGAAACCGTGCAAAGTTGATTTCCCCTTGTGCATTCTGCTCCTCTCTCATAAATTGGGTTTTCAACCATATATCAGGAGCGAGAATGGCGGAGCAATATATATTCACAATGCTGGGGCTGAATAAATTCTACGGGCAAAAACAGGTGCTCAAAGATATCTACCTCTCGTTTTTTCCGGGGGCGAAAATCGGGATTGTCGGGGAGAACGGCTCGGGGAAATCGACGGTACTTCGGATAATGGCGGGGCTCGACGATGAATTCAAAGGGAAAGCGGAGATAATCGGCAACTACCGAGCCGGGATAGTACTTCAGGAGCCGGTGCTGGATGACAATCTGACGGTTCGTCAGACCCTGGAGCAGGCGTTTGCCGGGACAATGGTGCAACTTAATGAATATAACGCTCTGACGGAAAAATTAGCGGAGCCGCTCTCAGATGAGGAGATGCAGAAGGCGATGGACCGTATGGGGGAGTTGCAGGACAAACTGGATGCCTCGGATGCCTGGAATCTGGACCAAAGGCTGGCGGTGGCAAGCGATGCTCTCTGTCTGCCGGATGACGATAGAATTGTCGGGACACTAAGCGGCGGGGAGCGCCGTCGGGTAGCGCTCGGCAAGGCGCTCTTGGAGCAGCCCGATTTGCTATTGCTAGATGAGCCGACGAACCATCTCGATGCCGAAACGATTGATTGGCTGGAGGAGCAGTTACGGGATTACCCCGGGACAGTAATAATCGTGACGCACGATAGATATTTTCTGGATAATATCACCAAATGGATTCTGGAACTGGAAAGCGGGAGGGGGATACCGTATGAGGGGAATTATTCCTCATGGCTGGAGCAGAAATTAGGGAAGTTGGCATCAGATGAGAAGAAAGATTCGCCGCGCGCTCGGGCGCTGGCGCGAGAACTGGCATGGATAAGGATGAGCAACAAGGAGCGGCATGAACTGTCGCGGAACCGTCTGATTGAATACGAGCAATTGGTGGCGCGGGAGACGGCGGTGGGGAGGGATGACGGCTCGGTGATACAGATAGCGCCGGGACCGGAACTGGGGGCGCAGGTACTGGAGTTCAAGAATGTGGCGAAATCGTACGGGAAGAATTCTCTGTTTTCGGATTTGAGTTTTATCGTTCCACGCTCGGCGATAGTCGGGCTGGTCGGACCGAACGGAACCGGGAAGACGACACTTTTCAAAATGATAAACGGGCAGGAGAAACCGGATAGCGGCGAGGTCAAACTCGGCGCGACGGTGAGGATATCGTATGTTGACCAGGAGCGGAGTTCCCTTCAGGGGGAGACGCCGCTTCTGGAAGAAGTTGGCGAAGGAAAAGATGAGGTGGTTCTGGGGAAGCGGGCGGTGCCGCTGCGGCAGTATCTGTCGTGGTTTGGATTCAAAGGAGCCGACCAGCAGAAGACGGCGGGGGAGTTGTCGGGAGGAGAGCGGAATCGTTGCCATCTGGCGAAGGTTCTGAAACTCGGGGGGAATCTGCTCTTGCTGGATGAACCGACCAACGACCTCGATGTGAATACGCTTCGGATGCTGGAAGAGGCGATACTGAATTATAACGGATGCGTGATGGTAATTAGCCATGACCGGTTTTTCCTGAACCGGATTTGCACGCATGTTCTGGTTTTCGAGGGGGAAGGGAAAGTGCGGTTTTTCGAGGGGAATTACCAGGAGTACGAGGAATGGCACCGGAAGGAATTGGGCGGCGATTTCATGAAGAACCGTCGGAACCGGTACAGGAAGATAGTGAAGGGGTGAGGAGGGTTCGGCGAATCTGCCCCGGCGGAGGGAGACCGCGATGCGATATGAACCGGTGAATCGCGCTCTTATCGTCATTGCGAGCCGTGCTGGCTTTGAGGTGTGGCGAAGCAATCTCAGCCGGGTGGACAGGAGGAGATTGCTTCGTCGCGACACTGTGATCGCCGATGGCGAGAGTCACGCGGCTCCTCGCAATGACGGCTTTGGTGCGGAGAGATTGCCTTGCTGTGCTGAGTTTCCGCTTTGGTAGATGATTAAATTCGAAACCGATCCGCATTCGGCAGGGTTTCGACCTACGAAAAGTGAACAATATTCTTCTGCCGTCATGCCTATTGATTAATATTCTTCAATAATGGATTGGAGGCGTCATCCATTTTAGTCGTTATATTCTTATATATCATCCACTTACGTTGGCCAGTCCCATTGGCATAGATTTTGACACTAAACAGGGGTAATGAAATGGAAAACAGTCATATTTGCCCTGATTTTGCCGGTTGCGGTCAATGCTGCCGACAGTTTGACTGTCGAGCGGGTTGTTGGCGAAGTGCTGGCGCATAACGACCGGGTGGGGGCGGCGCGGTTGATGGAGCGCTCGGCGCGGGAAAAGGCGGCCTCGGCCGGGGCATGGAATGACCCGATGCTGATGCTCGGAGTGCAGAACCTTCCGACCTCACTTGATTTCAAAGAAGATATGATGACGATGAAGATGCTGGGTTTAAGCCAGGATATTCCGTACTCCGGATTCAAGGGGTTGGAGTCGAAAGCGGCCAAGGCAGAAGCGGAAGTGGAGGGGAAAACGCGCGAGGAAGTGGAGCGGGAGATGGTGGTGGCGGCGAGAATGGCTTATTACAATTACTATTATCAGAATGAAATATTGAAGGAACTGGAGAGCCAACGTCAGATTGCGGAGCAGGTGGTGGATGCGGCCGCCGCGAAACTTCGGGCCAATCAAGGAACGCAGGAGGATATGCTGGCGGCGCAGTCGGACTTATGGCGTATAGAAACAGAGATTCTCTCGGCGAAGCAGTTGCTTGATGAAGCCCGGTTTGACCTGAATTCACTTCGTGGGGCGGATGTTAATACGGAAATTGGCGCGATAGAATCGCCGGAAATAGGAACTATCCCGGACAGCGCCGAGGCCTGGCTGGCGCAGGCGGAAGAGAATTATCCGCCGCTGAGAAGATTGGCGTATCAATCCGAATCATATCAATATTCGGCGCGAGCGGCTGGCCGGATGCGCTGGCCGATGCTCAATCTATCCGGTAATTACGGTTTCCGCGCCGATTCCGAGATGGAGAAGCGGAACGACATGATTGGGGTGCAGGTGTCATTATCGATTCCGATTTTTTCCATCGGTCAGCAGCGCAGGATGTCCCGCTCGATGAAAGCGATGAGCGAGAGTGCGGACGCTGAGGCTCGTCAGTTACGCAAAGATATCGAAGCGCGGCTTCGTTCATTATTACATCGAGCCCAGAGACTGAAGGAATCGCTGCGCATTTACAAAGAGATGATAATACCGACCTCGGAGCAGGCGCTCAAGAGCGCCTTTGCGGGATATGCCGCCAACCGCTCGTCGTTTCAGACAGTTTATAATTATGCCTCGGCAATTTATCGCGATAAAATTCTGGTTCATCAGATAGCGAATGAACTGGCGTCAACGATGGCGGAGGCAGAGAAGTATTTTGTGGAGGCGGGGGAGAGAAGATGATTCTACTTGCGAAGAGAGATTGCTTCGGCGCGCAAGGCTGTCCCGACGTGGTCGGGACGCAAGGTGAGCGCTTCGCAATGACGATGTTCGGAGTTTCTATAGGTCGAAACCCTTGCGGTTTCGACAATTCAGCAATGAAGGATTCAATACGGCAAGTGGATTGTGCGTCAGGTCACAATTTCGGCAACGTCCATAGTGGAACCACGGGTTCCCCACAGGCCGTCCCGAAATCAAGACCTGACGCAGCTGTGGTACGACGATGTACGGAGCGAATTGCGCGGGACGAGGATTTGGGTCGACGCGGGGGTCGACCCCTACGGAAGTAGATACAGTAATTGAAATAGAGCGAGGAAATTGAAATGGCAGACAAAGAGCATTATGACATATTCGAAGAGGAGCCGCTTCCGGAAGGGGAAGAAACGGCGCCACCATACACCCACACCATGGCGATTGTACGGTGGGGGATATTAGGCGCGCTTTCGGTATTTGCGGTGGTGATGCTTTTGGGATTTTTGGGTCTCTCGCCCTGGGCCGGAAGTGAAGCGAAGGCGGCGCAGTATCATTGCCCGATGCATCCGACCTATATCAGCAATCAACCGGGGGACTGTCCGATTTGCGGGATGAGTCTGGTGCCAATCAATGCTGAAGGGAAAGAGATCAAGGCAGAGCATAAAGGGCATTCGGCAACTGCTGTCGGCGACAGCGCCACTGTATTCAAAGCGAAACCGGGGCAGTACTATTGCTGGATGGACCCGGAGGTTGTATCGGACAGACCGGGGAAATGCCCGGTCTGTGGAATGAACTTAGAAGTAATGCCGGAGAGCCCGCCGCAGTTCACCTGCCCAATGCATCCGGAGGTAATCTCGAATGCTCCCGGTGACTGCCCCAAATGCGGGATGTATATGGAAAAAATTGATGCCGGCGCCGGGCATGAGGGACATCAAATGTCGGGAGGCGAAGGGAATGTGCCGGGGTTAGTCTCGGTTACAATCAAACCGCAGAGGCTTCAACTGATAGGAATCAAGACAGCCAAAGCGGAACGGGCGAGCCTGGGTGGCGGACTAAAACTGGTCGGATATGTTGTGCCGGATGAAACCAGGCTGGCGAGAATAAATGTCCGCACCGGTGGCTGGGTGCAGAATCTGTATGTCAATCAGGAGGGGCAGTTTGTCAAAGAGGGGGAGATTCTCCTTACGATATACAGTCAGGACCTCTTTTCCGCGGGGCAGGATTATATCGCCTCACGGGAGATGCTGAACAGAGCAGGCAGTGACACCTCACTGGCAAGAGTGCGCCGTCAGGTAATGACCGCCGCTCGCGACAGGCTGCGGCTTCTGGGTTTATCCGAAGATGAAATGGCGCAGATTGAAAAATCATCGGCGCCGCTTTCCGAAATCGCCCTCCGTTCGCCGTTCACCGGGTACGTTTTGGAAAAGAATGTTGTTCAGGGGCAGTTTGTTTCTCCGGAGCAGACCGTTCTGACTGTCGCCGACCTGAGCAAAATCTGGGTTATCGCCGATGTTTTCGAGGCCGATTTCTCGCGGATTCAGGTAGGGCAGACAGGAAGATTGAGGCTGGCGGCGTATCCTGACAGAGACTTTCCGGGAAAAATCAGTTTTGTATATCCCACAGTTTCGCCGACCACACGGACACTGAAAGTGCGGATGGAGTTTGGGAATTCAGGGATGACACTTAAACCCGGTATGTATGGTGACGTTCAATTGTCCGACGGCGCCAGTATGGCGCTGACCGTTCCGGCCGATGCCGTTATCGACGCCGGCGAGATGCAATATGCCTTTGTGGTGCACGGTCAGACACATTTCGAACCGCGAATGTTGAAAGTGGGGCGACGCTCCGATAGCAGAGTAGAGATTCTCGAAGGTTTAAGCGAGGGGGAAGAGGTAGTCACCAGCGCCAATTTCCTGATAGATTCGGAGAGTCGTCTGCAGGCGGCGATATCCGGCATGGGGGCAGCGCAGGCCGGCGGGCATGAAGGGCACGGGAAATGAATGGAATGAGTAGTTTAAGTGATCGTCAGTTCTCGTTCCGATGGGGGTCGGGAACAGGAACTGACGCAACTGGAATGAGTAGTTTAAGTGATCGTCAGTTCTCGTCCCGACGGGGGTCGGGACTAGGAACTGACGCAACTGGAATGAGTAGTTTAAGTGATTGTCAGTTCTCGTTCCGACGGGGGTCGGGACTAGGAACTGACGCAACTGGAAAGAGTAGTTTAAGTGATCGTCAGTTCTCGTCCCGATGAGAGTCGGGACTAGGAACTGACGCAACTGGTGAATGGTTGATGATGATGTCGGGTTTCTCAACCTCGATAAATCTCGGTCTCGGAACCCGACCTACGGTGGGAAATAGATAAGATGATAAAGTCCATAATAGATTTCTGCGCTCGCAATATCGCCGTGGTGGTTATCGGCACGATATTCGCCGTCGCCGGCGCGATATATTCTATCAATAATATTGCTCTTGATGCTATCCCCGACCTCTCCGATGCCCAGGTGATTGTATTTACCGAATGGATGGGGCGAAGTCCCGACCTGGTTGAGGACCAGGTGACCTATCCGATTGTATCATCACTGCTGTCGGCGCCGGGGGTCACTGATGTGCGGGGGTATTCGATGTTCGGGATGTCTTTTGTCTATGTGATTTTTAAAGAGGGGACCGATATCTACTGGGCGCGCAGCCGGGTGCTGGAATTCATGAAGCAGATTGAAAACCGTTTGCCCTCCGGTGTCTCGCCGACACTGGGGCCGGATGCCACCTCGGTCGGCTGGGTTTTTCAGTACGCGCTGGTCGATACTTCCGGCAGGAATGACCTCGCCGACATTCGCACCTTCCAGGACTTCAACTTACGATACGCGCTGTCGTCAGTGCCGGGAGTAGCGGAAGTTGCCAGTATCGGTGGATTTCAGAAGCAGTATCAGGTTGAAGTTGACCCGGAGAGACTTCGCGCCTATGGGCTTTCCATTCAGGATGTCACTCGCGCGGTCCGGAGAAGCAACAATGATGTCGGGGGGAGAGTGGTGGAGATGTCGGGACGGGAGTATTTTGTGAGGGGACGGGGGTATATCAATGACCTGGAGTCGATTCGCAAGATTAGTTTGGGCAACAGCCAATCGGGGACGCCGATCTATCTGTCGCAGGTGGCGAATGTATCGTACGGTCCTGATATCCGTCGCGGGGCAGGCGACCTGGATGGTATCGGGGAAGCGGTCGGCGGGATTGTCATAATGCGGTACGGAGAGAATGCGCTCGAGGTAATCAACCGTGTCAAGAAAAAAGTGGAGGAGATAAAGCCGTCCTTTCCCGAAGGAGTAGAATTCAAGGTAGTGTATGATAGAAGCAGCCTGATAACCCGCGCCATTCATACTTTGAGAAACAGTCTTCTGGAAGAAGGCATCGTGGTGGCAGCGGTGATAATCATTTTTCTGTTTCATTTCGGAAGTTCGCTGGTGCCGATAATTGTGCTGCCGGTGGCGGTGGCGCTGGCTTTCATTCCGATGCATATCCTCGGTATCAACTCCAACATAATGAGTCTGGGCGGAATCGCCATTGCAATTGGAGCGATGGTTGACGCCAGTATTGTGCTGGTAGAGAATGCGCATAAACGTCTGGAAAAGGCCGGGAATAAAGCCGACCGGAAGGAAGTCATCATAGCGGCGATAAAAGAGGTAGGACCCTCGATATTCTATGCGCTTCTTATTATTACGATAGCCTTCCTGCCTATTTTCGCTCTGACCGGTCAGGCGGGACGGCTTTTCAAGCCGCTGGCGTACACCAAAACATTTGCCATGTTTTTTGCGGCGATTGTCGCCATAACGTTAGCGCCGGCGTTGATGACGCTTTTTATCAGAGGGAAAATCAGGCATGAATCGGAACATCCGATATCGAAATTCCTCATCAAGTTATATAAACCGTTCGTTTTTGTAGCGCTCAGGAATCCGAAATCGACTATCGCTATCGGGTTGGTGGCGATTATCGCCACGATTCCGATGATTCCAAAAATCGGCTCCGAGTTTATGCCGCCGCTTAATGAAGGAGATGTGCTGTATATGCCAACCACCTTCCCGAATATTTCCATTGAACAGGCAAAGCAATATATGCAGTATCAGGACCGGGTGATAAAGTCGTTTCCGGAGGTAGTTTCAGTTTACGGCAAGGCGGGGCGTGCCGAAACTGCCACTGACCCGGCGCCGTTAAGTATGCTGGAGACAGTGGTGCAACTGAAGCCGCGGGAAGATTGGCGCAAGGTGCCGTATGACCGGTGGTACTCAAACTGGGCGCCGGAATTCTTGAAGAAAGTTTTTCGTCCGCTCTGGCCTGACAAACGGACCATCACCTGGGAAGAACTGATGGCGGAGTTCGACAGGGCGATGCAGTTTCCGGGGTGGACCAACGCCTGGACGATGCCAATCAAGACTCGTATCGATATGCTCTCCACCGGAATCAGGACACCAATTGGCGTAAAGATTTTCGGGAGCGACCTCAATATTATCGAAGGAATCGGATTGGAACTGGAGAAGGCGCTGTCGAAAATCCCGGGGACGAGGTCGGTCTATTCTGACCGTAACACCGGCGGCTTTTATATTGATATTATTCCCGACCGGGACGCCCTGGCGCGGTACGGGTTGACCATAGGTGATATCAATGATGTCATCGAGACCGCCATCGGAGGAATGCCGATAGAGACGACCGTGGAGGGAAGAAATCGTTTTACCGTAAATGTGCGATATCCGCGCGACCTGCGTCAGAATATAGACCGTCTTCGGGAGGTGCTGGTGCCATTACCATCGCCCAAGGGGGACATTAGGGAAACGGCGATGCCGGGAATGGGGTATGAGGTTGTGGTTGAATCACCGATGCTGGCGAGCAACAATATTGATGACGGATACCGGGTCTGGGCGCAGATGGGGGATATGAATAAGTCAGGTCGCTCGGCACGGAAGGGACTTCCGACCGGAAGCGGTATGGGGGCAATGTCCGGTTCATCAATGACCGGCTCGACTGCGATGTCGGCGGGAAAGGTCGGTTCACCGTTTCAGATTCCGGAGGGAGCCCCGGCCATTCCGCTGGGACAGATTGCCGATATTAAAGTGGTGACGGGGCCGCCTATGATAAAAGATGAGGATGGAATGCTGGTGGGATATGTCTATGTCGATATGGACCAGAGTCAGCGGGATATCGGCGGATATGTCGATGAAGCCAAAGAGGTGGTGGCAAAGGAACTTACCATCCCGTCCGGATATCATCTCAAATGGACCGGGCAATATGAACTTCTGGAAGAGATGGGCCGCAGGATGAAAGTTGTCATACCGCTGACATTCATACTGGTGATTATTCTTCTTTATTTCAACTTTCGGAATCTCACGGAGGCGCTGATAGTCCTGGCGTCGGTGCCGTTTGCTCTGGTCGGTTCTATCTGGCTGATGTATTTCCTCGGTTACAATTATTCCACGGCGACCCTGGTCGGGATAATCGCCTTAGTTGGATTGGCGACAGAGACCGGCATTGTTATGATACTGTACCTTGACCATGCTTATGAAAAAAGAAAGCGGGCCGGAAAGGTGCGGGACTTAAATGATATAATCTGGGCGCATATGGAGGGGACCGTGATGCGGGTGCGGCCGAAACTGATGACGGTCGGGACGACCATGATAGGGCTGGTGCCGCTTCTCTGGGCAACCGGCACCGGCGCCGATGTGATGAAACGTATCGCTGCGCCGATGGTCGGCGGGCTTGTCAGTTCCACTTTCCTGACGCTTGAAATTATTCCGGTGGTATATACTTACTGGAGATTGTGGCAGATAAAGAGAGAAAAGGCGCCGACGGCTGTGCCGTGATACGACTGGCACCCCGCGGATTGATCGGAATCTTATTACTATCATCCAGATATATGATGAATCCAGGTCGCCAGTGATTTGTTATCAAGGACATGTTGAGGTCATATTGATCTTTATACTTCGCCGCACTATCTGGAGACATAGTCAGAAAATGGCTAATTCCCATCTCATCCAACTGGATATAGAACGAATCACGATTAATTATGTAATAGTTGATGTCGTCATAGTCATAATAAGTTAATACGTTGAACCTGTTTGCGGCAAAGAGATGAGATGTCGATAAGAGCAGATAGACCAGCCCGAAACTCACCGCACCAAATAACTGCTTCATAGATGCCTCCCCAATAATGCATCCTTTTTACGCCAGCGATAATGAATTCAAATTCCTTCTATTTCAAAATGACAGCCTTTTTCGAATCCATAAACTCGTCGCATTTTAACGTAATGACATACACTCCACTTGATACAGCTTCTCCAAAAGCATCTGTTCCGTCCCAGCGGACCAGATATTGGCCAGCAAGCAATTCTTTGTCAAGCAGCGTTACCACC
>DYGG01000011.1 GCA_020724775.1 Ignavibacterium sp.
CCCGCCATTGGCGGGTTTTTTTATTGAGTCAGAGGGGTCATATCGACCTGCCCATACCCCCTGTTTTTGCGGTCATATTGACTACCGGGTTCGACAGTCTGAGACAACCATATTGTGTCACAATGGATTAGGAATCTTCAAGCCGGCTGCCGCCCGGCACCAGATTTGTATGCTCAATTTACCGGAACGGTATTGTAAGATTACCCGCTTAGGAAAGCAAAGACAACTTCGGAAGGAATGAGTTCTACCAGTAAAGAAGAACTTCTCGAGATGGTGGGAATATTTATATCGATGGCGCCTCATCGGTTAGAAGACAGGGAAAGTCTCTGTCGTCTGAAATCGCAAAAACCTGCAGAAGTACTCTGGAAGACAGCGATGGTCACGCGGGGGAGGAATACCTTGAGGACGGCAGAGAGTCACGATGCGATTGGAATGAGGCAAGCGGGAGGAGACGGAATTAATTAATAATAGATAACGAATCCCAAAAAATTGAAAATCAGTCCCTGTGAGGGGGGAGTGAGTCTAACTCAAACAGGCCTATATGCTTGCTTGGGGCTGAATGCCCGGTAGTGTCTGTGCTCGCGCTACCGGGTTAATTTTTGTCCAAAAATCTCTTTTTTGAGGTATCCCCCGGCTCCTCCACCCTTAATTAATCCCTGCTTATACCGATTATTATAATGATATATAAGAGATTAACTCCAATGCTAAGAAGAAGAATAGGCGATATTCTCCTTGAAAAAGGGCTGATTACGTCCGCTCAACTGGCGGATGCCCTCAAGGAACAGGAAAAAACAGGCCGGAAAATCGGTCAGTTGCTGGTCGAGAAGGGGGTTATCACGGAAGACCAGTTAATTGAAGCGGTTTCGGAGCGACTGCAGATACCAAAAATATCGCTGGCGTCGCTGGTGATCGACCCGATGGTGGTCGGGATGGTGCCGGTGGAGATCGCTCGCCGCTATTCCCTGATGCCGATTTTCAAAATCGGCAAGATTATCACCGTTGCCATGGCCGAGCCGCTCAATATTATCGCCATCGATGAACTGAAATATACCACCAAGTGCGACATCAAGCGGGTAATTGCGTCTCATTCGGAAATTAACGCGGCGATTGACCAATACTATTCGGTCGCTGATTCGATGAGCGGCGTGATTGGCTCCTATCCCGGAGCCAAAGTGGATGAGAAGACAGCACAACTTTCGGAATCGGTATCGGAATCTGAGCGGGAAGCGCCGGTTGTCAAACTGGTAAATTTGATAATCACGCAGGCGGTCAAAGACAAGGCCTCGGATATCCATATCGAGCCGGACGAAAGCCAACTGCGGATAAGGTACCGCATTAACGGCGTTATGCGGGAGGAAGCCTCCCCCCCGAAATCGTTGCAGGCGGAAATCATATCCCGCATCAAGGTCGCCGCCAATATGGATGTTTCCGAAAAGCGACTTCCCCAGGATGGACGTCTCATGATGAAAGTTGACGGCAGCAATATTGACCTTCGTATATCGACCCTGCCCACCATCCATGGCGAAAAGGTAGTGATTCGTATTCTCGACCGCCGGATCTTGAATTTCGGAATGGAGCAACTCGGTTTCTCGCCCAGTCTTCTGGAAGCCTGGAAAAGGGTGATACGAAAGAAAGAAGGACTGGTCCTCCTGACAGGACCGACCTCCAGCGGCAAGACCACTACCCTTTACTCGGCGCTTCAGGAAGTCAATTCTATCGAAAAGAATATCATCACCATAGAAGACCCGGTGGAGTACTCGATTCCTCTGGTGAATCAGGTGCAGACCAATGAGCGCGCCGGACTGACCTTTGCGTCGATTCTGCGATATATCCTTCGCCAGAACCCGGATATCATTATGATTGGAGAGATACGGGATGTGGAAACGGCCAATATGGCGATTCGTTCGGCTTTGACAGGGCATCTGGTGCTTTCGACGCTTCATACCAATGATGCGCCGAGCAGTATCAATCGTCTCATTGATATGGGAATCGAGAATTACCTGGTGGCATCATCACTCAAAGGGATACTGGCGCAGAGGCTTCTGAGAACCAACTGCCCCCATTGTTCCGAAGAATACAAACCGCAGGATGTCCATATCCGCTTTTCGCATCTGGACAGTTCTACTGCCCGGATTCGTTTCATGAAAGGGGCCGGATGCACCCGCTGCCGCATGACCGGCTATATGGGGCAGGTAGGGATTTACGAATTGATTGAAGTTGATGACACTATCTCTGAAATGATAATCAGCGGCGCTTCGGAAATCCAGATTCGCAATTACGCCGGCACGCGACACTACAAGCCTCTGTTTCAGGCGGGGCTGGAAAAGGTTGCCGAAGGCAAAGTCTGTCTGGAGGAACTGCTGCGAGTGACATCGATAGGAGAGCTGCCCCGTCCGGCGGCGCCCCTGGAGAAAATACTGATAAATGCCTGAGACATTTTCATATTCGGCGCGCACTGCTGAGGGGGAGAAACGAAGCGGAACGGTTCAAGCCGAAAATCCCGAGAGAGTTGCCGCCATTCTGGAAGAGATGCGGCTGATTCCGATTGAAATCAAGCCGCAGAAGAAAGATATCCGCCCGGTTCTTTTCGGTTTTCTGAGAAGCCGTCAATACGAAGACCTGATTTTATTCACCCGGAATTTATCGACCCTGTATAAAGCCGGAATTCCACTCTTACGCGCGCTCGATACGATTAAGATCGGTCCGGCTAACGGATATTTCAACCGGACCATCGAACGGATTCGAACTGATGTCCAGTCGGGACGTTCCCTGTCGGATGCTATGGGGGAGCATCCGGAACTATTCAGCAAAATCTATATCGCTTCGATAGCGGCCGGGGAAGCCTCCGGCAAACTGGATGAGATTCTTGATTCGCTCGGTTATATGCTGGAGCGCGACCTCGATTTGAACCGTCAGATTAAATCGGCTCTCCGCTACCCGATAATTGTCGTTTGCGCCATCATTCTGGCATTTGCCGTCCTGATTACCTTTGTCATCCCCCGCTTCATCGATTTCTATTCGTCGATGGGTGCGCAACTTCCTGCCCCGACCCGCATTATTATCTGGGTACATCATATTGTCACGACATATTGGGTAGCCGTGGTAGCCATTCTGATAGCGGCCGCCCTGACGCTGAGAAAGATATATGCTTCGTCATCCGGCAAACTCTATTTCGATACCTGGTTTCTATCCTTGCCGGTGTTTGGCGATCTAATTGTCAAAGGGAATATCGCCCGTTTTTCATACATGTTTCATCTTCTGCTAAAAAGCGGTCTGCCTATGGTGAAATCGCTGGAGTTACTCTCAGAAACGGTGAAGAATGCCCGTCTGACCGAAGAGATAAAAGTTCTCTCCAGTTCTTTCAAGGAGGGGCGGGAACTGGACGGGATAAAATCGAGGCTGCAATATTTTCCGGAGATGGGGCTTCAGATGATACGCATCGGGCTGGAAAGCGGCTCGATAGACAGCATGCTCTCCGAAGTCGCTTTGCATTACAACAAAGAAGTGGATTACAAATCGCGTCATCTGGCGTCGCTCGTGGAGCCTATTTTGACGGTTGTCCTGGGATTTTTTGTGCTGATAGTGGCTCTGGCGATCTTTTTGCCAATGTGGAACTTAGCCCAGATTTTCCGGGGCTGAGACACTCAAGAGAAATCATTATTTTTCCGATAATAATCGAAGAACCTACAAAACTCAAACTTTATTTCAGAGGAGCGGAATATGCCGTTCAAAAGACTCAGTAATGGACAGGGTTTTACCCTCATCGAACTGGTGATTATCATAGTTATCCTGGGAATTCTTGCTGCTGTGGCGATTCCGAAGTACAAAGATATCAGTTCCGAAGCAAGAGAGTCAGCCACCCGGGCCGCGCTGGGGGGACTGCGCTCAGGTATAACTATCTGGTACGCCAATCAGGCAGTGACGACCGGGACTGCGGCCTGGCCCCCCATTGATAGCCTGAGAGCCCCCGGTTCGGTAATGGAACAGTCATTACCGAAAAATCCCTATCAGTCCGATGCCAACGCCCCTGACAGTATTGTTACCGGCGTGACCAAAGGAACCACGGTCGGCACGCGCGGAGGCTGGGCATATAACCCGACCACCGGTGAAGTCTGGCCCAACACCTCGGTCAGCGGCGAAAACAACTGGTAGAAAAATAATGAAGGATGGATTGATTGCAGAATGGAAACGGCGGTCCGGCGGCTTTACTCTGGTGGAACTGGTTATAGTCATAGTCGTCCTCGGTATAGTCGCCGGCGTGGTCATTCCGCGGATTGGACCGTTAACGGAGCAATCCAAAGTGAACGCCACCCGTGAAGAAATGCTGCGAATCAAGACAGCCATCAAAGGCGACCCGAGTCTGATTTCCGGCTCGGAGTATGTCAATCGCGGCTTTGAAGGGGATGTCGGCTTTGCGCCGTCGCAACTTCACGACCTGGTGCGCAAACCTGACAGCATTTCGGCTTATGACAAATTTACCCGCCTGGGCTGGAATGGTCCCTATCTCGACAGTTCCGGACAGAATTACCTTTATGACGCCTGGGGACTGGCTTATTCCTACAATCCAGCCGCGCGGACGATAACCGCTACCGGAGCCGACCCCGATATCGTGCTCAATTTCTGAGAGGAATGCCGATGCTGAAATCTCAAAAAGGTCTGACACTCATTGAACTGGTGATGGTGATAATCATTGTTGGAATTCTTGCCGGGGTGGCGATGAAATCTATGGACTCGGCCATTGAGACGGGCAGAATTGAAGCGACCAAGAAAGAGATGGAGATGCTGGCGCAGGCGATTGTCGGAAATCCGGCGTTGGTCAGCAACGGTTTTCGGGTTGATTTTGGATATGTCGGCGACATTGGCGCCCTCCCCCCTAATCTGGACGCTCTGGCGTTAAACCCGGGCGGATTTGGCACCTGGGACGGTCCTTATGTTGTAAATTCGTTCACTCAAGCGACGGACGATTACAAGAAAGACGCCTGGAATGCCCTCTACACCTACAACGGACTCAATATTGTCTCCACCGGTTCCGGTAGTAATATCACCCGGCAGATTGCCGGAGCCGCATCTGACTTGACCGCGAACACGGTGCAGGGTACGGTTGTCGATGTAGAAGGGATTCCTCCGGGAGTTTATAATGTCGATGTCGATATCACCATAAATTATCCCGATGGGCTGGGGGGGATGACATCAGCCACGGTCAATCCCTCGACAAACGGCAGTTATTCTTTCAGCAATATTCCCATCGGCAACCATCAGATTATAGCGGTGAACACCACCACGGATGACACATTGTTGTCCTATGTTACGCTGCCGCCGAAATCGACCATCATAAATAATCTTCGCTTCGGTTCGGCATTGTGGGGAGCGGGAAATTCACCGAGCGCCAACGGACTGCAGTATGTCTCCGGGTCGGCGCAGTTATCCGGAGGAGATGATATCGAGTTCGATATCTTTAATAACACCGGCACGAATATAAGCATTTCCTGGCTGAAGGCAACCTATGTTCGGAATCCGGCGGCATATTACGAGCGAATCCGCTGGGCCAACGGCACCATCGCCAACAGCACCAGTCCCCGCTACTCCTCGGGACAGCAGGTCAATTTTTCCAGTTCACGAACTATCAATGACGGCTCAACAGTCACAATAAGGTTGCAGAATTTCAACACGGCTTTAAATGGCGGAGGCTCCAGCGCCAATATGGCGGGAGTCTCTTTCACGGTCGTTTTTAGCGACAGTTCCACGATAAACTTCAGCCTGTAGAAAAAGGGATGACAATTCAAGCAAAAAAAGCGGCCGGCTTAATTAAGAGATTCTGCAGTCGCTACGGTTCCCTCTGCCGAGGCTCAATCCTTAAGAGGCGGTATAGTTTCGGACGGACGATTGCTATTGTTATTGATGACCAGTCACTTCAACTGGCGGCCGCCCGACAGACCTGGCACCGCTCCCGCCTGCTGAATGTCACCAAAGCCTATATTCCATCAGCATATAGCGGGCAGGAGAAGCGGGAAAATTTTATCACATCGGAAATAATGCGCTATGTCCGCGAATACGGAGGGAAAAAAACTCGGTACATTCTTGGAATCGGCGGTCAGGAGAGCGCTATACGCTTGCTGAATTTTCCAGCGATGAACCGCCGCGAACTGGACAGCGCCATATTTTGGGAAGGTAACAAGCAGATTCCTTTCGGACTTAAAGATTCCTACTACGGTTACCATCTGGCGGACCGATGGGAGGAAAACGGGCAATCAGAACTCAATGTAGTCCTTCTGGCAACCCCGCGAAAAGAGGTTCACCGGAGACTGGAGGAACTGAAAGCCGACATACGGATTGACGGCGCCTATCATGAACTGGAAGCGATCGGGCAGATGCTTCCTTTTCTCGATGAATATCAGCCGGGCAAGGCGTACACGCTGGTTAATATCATGAAAAATCATACGGAGATAAGTTTCTACCGTGGCGCGCGGATGGAGTTTCGGCACACCGCTTCTATCGGCTCCGACTCCCTTTCATCTCCGGGGGAAAAGGAACTGGTCTTCCAGGATTTCGCCGACGCCCTTACGGTCGAAATCCAGAATTCGCTCGATTACTATGTCGGGCAGTTTTCACAAATTCTGGCGGACAAGATACTAATTTACGGAGACCTCTGTTACTCCGAGGAACTGGTAGGGCATCTGACCCGTCACTTTGGCATGGAATTTTGTCGATTCCCGATAGATAACTGGCTGAAATCCCAACCAAAGGCGCGCGATTATGCGGAACAGATTCCGGTTTCGTTGGGGGCGGTGGCGCTGGCCGTGGCGCGTGACAGTATGGTCAATCTGCTGCCCAATGATATGCGGGAAGCGGCATCGGTCCGCAAATACTACCGGGTGGCGGTTCCTGCCGCAGCCACCCTGCTGCTGATTCTATTTGGTACGTGGCTGTCGCTGCGGCAGCATGTAGCCACAGAGCAATTTCATCTCACGGTCAGACAGAATCAACTGGAAAGGCTGAAAAGTTCCCCCTCATTTGTGATGTACAACCGGCTGAAACAGCAACTGACAGCCAATCGGCAACTGATGGAGAAACTCGATCGCGAGCCGACATTTATGAATCTCAATTTTAAGGAACTATCGCTTATCACGCCGCCGCAGATTCGACTGGACCTGCTCGATTTGCAGAACGCAGGAGACCGTCTGAGTCTGACGCTAAACGGTGAAGCCCGGTCAGCCTCAACCCCGCCGGAGGTGATTGTCGCCGAATTTGTGGCGCGATTGGAAGGCTCGCCGTTTTATAGAAATGTGGCGCTGCGGAAACATTCCAAAAAGTCGGTTCAGGGGGCATTCTCCCTTGAGTTTCTGGTGGAGATGGATACGGTAATATGAAAAAATTATGGCTGAAATCGACTCTGGCAACAGTGGCGCTTACGGCCGGCTGGTACCTGTTCCTAATGTCTCCTTTGAAAAATGAGGAAAACAGAGTAGCGTCCGCTCGCGCCGAGTTGGAGACAAATATTGCCGACTATGAAAAGAAACTCCTGGAGTTCCCGGAGTTCTACCGTGCCGAAAAGGAACTTCTGGAGAAGCGCAAGGTCCTGATATCCCAACTTTATTCAAAGGAAGATTTGATAAAGTTGTTCCGACGATTTGAAGAAAACGCGATGCGTTTTCGCCTTAATCTGCTGGAAATAACGCCCTCTATTGAGGAACTGCTTAAACTGAATAAACTTTCTGAGGACGGGCAGCCGCAACAATTGAATATGATGGTTCGACTCAGCGGCGACTTTCCGGCGCTGGGCTCATTCGTGCGCACGATTGAAGAGGAAAAGTTTTACCAGGGAACCAATTTCTGCCGGGTGACCAGTGTCGGGCAGGGAGAGGCCTTTCCCGAAATGACTTTCGGATTCAAAGCGGTACTGGGCGCGCTTCGGGAGGGATGATGAATCCTAAGACGAGAAAGACTGTCATTTATTTGACGTTGGCGGCGGCGGTGATTTATGCGGCTGTCAATATGACGGATAAATTTCGGATGGAATCGGGCGCGTCATTAGAGCCGCCGGCGCCGCCACAGCATGCGGTCGCCAAGAAGGCGGAGATGCCGATACCGATTGAAAAGTACCGCGCCCTGGAATGGGGACGTGACCCATTTCGCAAGGATGTCTCGCCGGCAGTGACCAGCGAAAGCATTACGCCAGGATGGATTCTAAACGGGATATTGTACGATGAAACCGACCCCAGCGCCATCATCGACGGAAAACTGGTAAAGGTCGGTGCGGACATTAACGGCGCGCGTGTTATTAATATTCAGAAGAAAGTTGTTACCCTTAATATAAACGGTAGTTTAGTCGAATTGACGCTCTCAAAGGATAAATCATGAAAAAGATTACTCTTGTCCTCGGAATAATCTGGGCTTTGCATATAGCGGCGCTGGGTCAGGAACTTCAATCGGGAAAAAAGATTTCGCTTCAATTTGAAAATGTCCCGATAGCCACCGTCCTGAATATGCTGGCTCAAAAATATGATTTGAACCTGGTATTTGCCGGTGATGTAGAAAGCAAAATTTCAATCAAACTGGACAATGTCGCTCTTCAGGAAGCGCTCCGGGCGATTCTCACCGCCAACGGCTTGAATTACTATCTTATCGGCGACATCATAGTCGTCAAACCGGTGGAAACATCAGCGGTTGGAGAGACCGTACCGGCGCTGATTAAACTGGCTTATATCTCCCCCAATGCGGCAATGAATGCTACCGCAGATTTGCTTTCACCCAAGGGTAAGATGAAAGTGGTCGAGGATGCCACTTTTGTTTCGAAAGGTCCCGGCGCCCCAAACCCGACAGAACTGGTGATAGTCGATTATCCCGACGTAGTGCAGAAAGTGACCGACTTCATCAAAGAGATGGATAAACCGGAACCGCTGGTGGCGATACAGGTGCGGATGATTGAGATGAATGTTGACGGCGAGAAAAAGACCGGCTTTAACTGGCCCACTTCACTTAACGGACGTCTGCACGGCATCGAGAACACGAGCAGCACCGGTTCCAGCGCTACCACCAATGCCACGGAAGCGCTGGGAGCGATTGATTTGCCTGATGGAAAATGGGAGTGGGGAAAACTCTCGGTGGCCGAGGTGGCGCTGGTTCTCGATTTCCTGGAAAAATCGGGCAACTCCAAATTGATTTCAGACCCGCGCATCACGACTCTTAACAATCATCAGGCGGAAATAAAAGTGGCGACCGTGGTGCCAATTCAGACGATTAATCGGTTCAGTGAAGGGGGCGCCGTTCAGGATATCGTCACTTTCCAGGATGAGGAAGTCGGTATCTCGCTTCAGGTAACTCCCCGGATAACCGACAGCAACCAGATAATGCTGGACGTCTATCCGACCGTGGCGGAAATAATCGGTTTTTCCGGTCCTGAGGGGAATCAGAAACCGATTACCTCCGAGCGCTCAATTCGGACAAAAATCACGGTCCAGAACGGCGAAACGGCGGCATTGGGCGGACTTCTCAAAGAGAGTAAGATTGAGAACGAACAGAAGGTCTTTTTCCTCGGCTCCATTCCGATTTTGGGCAATCTTTTCAAACATAAGACTGTCAAGACCAGCACCACCGATTTGTTGATACTTATAACTCCAACAGTCATTTCATATTGACCTGGCTTCAAAGAGCGAGAGTTGTCCGGCTGAAATTTCCGGCGACTCTCTTTTAATTTCCCCCATTCTGTCATTTCTCACAAAAATAGACCAATAAAAGCCATAATTGAGCGTTTTGACGGGAATTTTTCGTATAAAAGTAGCGTTTTATGATTTATCCGCAGCCTGGCGGCATTGCCGCATGGCGGACGGCCAAAATCAATCAAACCGATAGAGGACGAAGATGACAAAATGGAAATTCAAAACATGGCTGTTTATAATAGCGCTGGCGCTGGTTTGCCCGGCGCTGTCGTCCCGGGGCGAATCTGAGAAGCGAAACAATATGTCGGACATAATCACCGCTCGACCTGCGGCGACTCCTTTGACCACCGTGCGCATCGCAAGCGGTTTATCGCGACCGGTACTTGTCTGTTCGCCGCCGGGAGACAACGAGCGGCTGTTCATCCTGGAGCAATATACCGGGCTTATCAAAATCTGGCGAAACGATACGGTGCTTGCCCGTCCCTTTCTGGATATCGGCGATAGTCTGGCGACAAGCGGCAACGAGCAGGGACTTCTGGGAATGGCCTTCCACCCCGATTTTGAAACGAATCGCTATTTCTTCGTAAATTATACCAGAGTTGGCGGAGCCACCGTCATTAAGCGTTATACCGTCTCTGCCACTGACCCGGACAGCGCCGATTTCTCAAGCGGCGTGATCATCTTGACCATCCCGCAGCCGTACAGCAACCATAATGGCGGAATGATAGCCTTTTCCCCCACAGATGGTTACCTTTATATCGGAATGGGGGACGGCGGTTCCGGTGGCGACCCGCAAAACCGAGCGCAGGATGGCTCTTCCCTGCTGGGAAAGATGCTTCGGATAGATGTTGATGCCGGCTTTCCATACGGTATACCGCCGGATAATCCCTATGTTGATTCCGCCACGACTCAGGATGAAATCTGGGCAAAGGGGCTTCGCAATCCCTGGCGTTTCAGTTTTGACGCTCTTACCGGCGAGATGTATATCGGCGATGTCGGTCAGAATGCCTGGGAGGAGTTAAGTTATCAGCCTGCCAACAGCCCCGGGGGTGAAAATTATGGGTGGCGACTCAAAGAAGGGACGCACTGTTACAACCCCTCCACCAATTGCGATACGGAAGGGATTCTGACTGACCCTATATATGAGTATTCGCATTCATCATCACGCTGCTCGATAACAGGCGGGTACGTATATCGCGGCTGCGCCATCCCCGACCTGCAGGGGACATATTTCTTCGCCGACTATTGCACTTCAGAAGTATGGTCTTTTCGTTTCGATGGGACAAATATTACCGAGTTCACCAACCGGACCGCGGAGTTGGAGCCGGGAGGTGGCGTTACCATAGACTGGATATCCTCTTTCGGGGTGGATAACCGCGGAGAACTTTACATCCTGGACCATCTGGGAGGAGAGATATTCAAAATTGTCCCGGATGGAGTCCCTTCCCTCTGTTTTTTTGAATGCGGTGATGTTGACGGTAACGGCCGGATAAATATCCTCGACATCACCTATCTCATAAATTACCTCTACAAAGGGGGAGCCGCTCCGGCATCGCTGACGGCGGCTGATGTCAACGGTTCCGGCGGGATAAATATCCTCGACATCACTTCGATAATCGCACAATTGTACAAAGGAGGACCGGCGCTCAACTGCCCGGCGTAAAATTTATGACCACTATGGATATTACCTTGCGAGCGGCTCGCGTCGAAGAATCATACCGGTTTGCCGAGCAGATTGCCGCCAAGAGAAAGCCTCATCTTTTTCGAGTCGCCACTCTTTTTCCGGATCGCGCGCGCTATCTGGCATTCTGCGCCGCTTATGCCTCGATGCGTTGGGTCGACGACCATGTCGATGAACTGGCCGGTTCTCTGGAGGAACTCGAAGCCTGGCAAAGAGAGGTTGCCGGCAACTACTCCGGAATCGCCGGAAGCATTATCTATGGACCGGCTCTGGCAGATAGTTTTAAGAAGTTTGAACTGCCTCTGGAGCCGTGGCTCAATATGAAGAAGTCGATGCAGCATGACCTGGAGCAATGGGGATTTGCATCGTATCAGGATTTTCTGGTGTATGCGGAAGGCGCCACAGTCGCACCGGCGGCGGTCTTTGCCTCGCTGCTGCTGCAGAGAGGAAACGGCGCCCTCTTTCTTCTGGCAGTGCCGTATGAGACCATTCGCGACGCCGTTCGGGAAGCGGCGATTCTCTGCTACGAGGCGCATATTGTCCGGGACCTCAAGGAGGATCTCAGCGCCGGACGGAATTACTTCCCGGTCGATGAACTCCAGCAGTTCGGTCTGGAAAACGAGCACGAAGCGGGCAAAAAATGGCGTCCCTACCTGCGGTTCTACATGAACCGGGCAGCGATGCGGAGAGAGAGAGCATTGGAGGCAATGAAGACTATCGAAGCGGAGATGACACCGCGAGAGAGACTGATGCTGCATCTGCTGGTCGAGTTCTATATCGGCTCGCTGGAGAAATGTATCCGGCTGGATGGTGATGTCTGGAGTGACCGTCACTGGATCGAAAAAGATGAAATGAAAGCGCTTCTGGAGCGTTTGAAAAATGAGTATGAGGCGGGGGCGGCGCTTGAGCCGCTGGCGATAAAGGCTATCGAAGATGTCTGAGCCAAAATGGATTAAGGCGATTCCGGTGGCGGAACTGCATCGGCACAAGTTCCGTCAGATGCGAATAATGTCGCGGATTATTGCCATCACTAATCTCACTAATGTGCCGATGGCGCTTGACGGAGAATGCCGCCATATGCGGGGACCTCTTCTGGAGGGGAAAATCGACGGAACAACGGTTACCTGTCCCTGGCATGGGTGGCAGTATGACCTCAGCACGGGGCAATGCCTTACCGAGCAATGGGCGCATCTTCGAAAATATGACTGCAAAATCGAGAACGGCTGGGTAATGGTTGATATTTCCCCCCTCTTTGTTTCCCAATCTGAATGAAATTCCTTTGCTCTTCAATCCAGTTTGACCGGCGGCGTCTCTTACGTTATCATAAGAGAAGAAGATATGTTGAATGCCGACAGAATTAAAGAACGGGCGCGCCAGTTGGGGGCAGATACGGTCGGTATAACTCGTCCGGCGGCTGTGGATAATCCTGATAGGTTTATCAGATGGCTGGTAAAGGGGATGCACGGCGAGATGACCTATCTTTCGCGCCATCTTGAAACCCGCCTTGACCCCAATAGAATACTTCCCGACGCCAAATCTATCATTGTGGTGGGACTGAATTATTTTCAGGATAATGATGGAACGATTTCTGATAAAGGGAAATACAAAGTGGCGCGCTATGCCTGGGGTGTTGATTATCATCGGACAATCAGGAAACTGCTGAAAAGACTTCGCCAGGAATTGAGAAGTAATGCGCCGGATTTGAAAGGGAGAATCTGCGTCGATACGGCTCCTTTTATGGACAAGTACTGGGCAGAGAAGGCCGGTCTGGGTTGGCAGGGGAAGCATACCAATCTGGTGTCGCGACAGTGGGGAAACTGGCTTCTTCTGGGGAGTCTGATCTTAAACCATGAAATCGATAAATATGATGCGCCGGAGACTGACCACTGTGGCAACTGCCGCGCCTGTGTTGACGCTTGTCCCACCGGCGCCTTATTTGCGGAGTATAATCTTGATGCCACCCGATGTATCAGTTACTGGACGATTGAATCGAAAAGCGAAGAAATACCGGATTTTATTTCCATAAATCTGAATGGCTGGGTTTTCGGCTGCGACATCTGTATATCGGTATGCCCGTTCAATAAATTCCAGAAACCATTTTCTGACCGCTCATTCGCGAAACTTGAGGAGGTCGGTTTGGTCGAAAACGGTGCGGTTGTGACAGTTTCGGAATCGGGTTTCAGGGAGAATTTCGCCCAAAGTCCGCTATCGAGAGCGGGATTGAAAGGAATCCGGAGGAATATTCGGGCGGCGGAACAGACGTCATAGCAGTGATTTGAACAGAGGGGGCAGGAAGGGCGGCAAAAAGAAAGGACGGGTTGGCCCGCCCTTATACTGAATTCTTCAGATCTCTATTAATGAATAACGTTTAGTAATCTTCCCCAGCGGACCCGCTCAAAAAAATGCACGGAATTATATAAGAAAAGCCGCGGCACCGAAAGAGGGTCGGAGACAGTCACCTGCGGAGAATTAGGGTCAGACCCCCACGACCAGTGAATGAACATCGCCTCACCGAGAATCATCTTCTTGTGCACCGGTCCCCAGAAACGGGAATCGTAAGAATTGTCGCGGTTATCCCCCATCATGAAGAAGCAGTCTTTGGGGACGACATAAGGACCGAAATTATCGCGGCTATTGCCGTCATCCATCCGCGGCCTGATATATCCATCAGTGAACTTAGCGTGGGATGGATTAGGAAATTCCTTGCCATCGACATACAAGACTTTATCTCTTATTTCGATCGTCTGTCCCTCGATAGCGACACATCGCTTGATATAATTGGTCACGCCGTCTCCGGGCCATTTGAATATAACGACATCGCCCGGTTTCGGCTCCCTGATTTCCGGAAGCCGCCAACTGGTGAAAGGAATCGAGGCGCCGTAAATAAACTTATTGGCAATCAGAAAATCGCCGACCAGGAGAGTATCTTCCATCGAAGAAGAGGGAATTTTGTAGGCTTCGACAATAGAAGTCTTGATTATGATGGCGAGGACAATCGCTATCAGGAACGATTTGACATTTTCCCAGAGAAAATCAAAGAAGTCTCCCTGCTTCTTTGCTTTGGGGCTGCTTTTTTCCTGCTCCGTTTTTTTTGACATGATTTTATCCATATATACATTTTACCATCTTCGGATATCGTTGAAGGTAACAAAAATTACCAGAATCAGAAGAAATGCGATTCCTATCTGTTGAATGACCAGCCGGGTTTTCATAGAAAGGGGTGAGCCTTTGACCTTCTCAACAAGAAGGAATACAAGATGGCCGCCATCGAGCAGAGGAATCGGCAGAATATTCAGCACCGCCAGGTTAACTGACAGCAGGGCAAGGAATTCCATCAATATATCGAAACCGGCGCGGGCCGTGGCGCCAGCCAGTTGGCCTATCAGTATCGGTCCGCCGATATCCGCCGGAGTGACCGTACGAGTAATCAGACCAATTACAAATTCAAAAACCTTCTCCACGTAAAAAACAGCCTGATTAAATCCGGAGCCGACTGCTGCAATGACCCCCAGCCGTCGAAAGACCGGCTGATGGCCTACTCCGATTTTGCCGACCGCGATAGTATCCCCCTGGGGAGTCACCGCCTCATCGCGATATGTGATGACCGTATCGGTCCGCAAGACACCGTCACGCCGCCAGGCAATGGCGACCGGCTCCTCGACTTTCTTATAAATAAGCGATGCCATATCCTGAAATGTCTTGACTTCAACGCCGTCGATGGCAACAATTTCATCACCGGTGCTAAAACCAGCCCTCTCCGCCGGACTCCCTTCGGCTACCTGCCCGATGAAAACCGCTTCCACTTCCTTTCCACGGGTCATATAAAGACCGGCAAGCACCACAATCGCCAGAACGAAATTCATAAAAGGACCGGCAAGAATTACCAGGAATCGTTTCCAGACCGGCTTCGACATAAACTCATAAGGGGCGCCATGACTTTCTTCATTGGGATTCTCTCCGGCCATCTTGACATAGCCGCCCAGAGGAATGATGCCGATGGCGTACTCGGTCTCGCCCCACTTTTTTGAAATCAATGTCGGGGGAAATCCCAAAGAGAACTTTTCGACCCTGATGCCGGCTCTTTTGGCGACCAGGAAATGCCCCAGTTCATGAAAGAAGACGAGTATGCCAAGTACAAAAATGGTGGCAAGGATTGTGATCAGCATTTCAGACTATAAACTCCTCGGCAGTTTTCCGCCCCCAGATATCAGCCGCGATGATATCATCAAGTGACGGTTGCGCTACCATAATATGTTTTTCCAGAGTATCGGTTATAATATCGGGAATTTGATAGAATTTCACACGTTCTTTTAAGAAAGCGGCCACGGCGACTTCGTTGGCGGCGTTGAAAACGGCCGGCAGAGTGCCGCCCTTGCGCGCTACGTCAAACGCCAGCCGCAGCAGCGGGAATTTTTCGTAATCGGGCTTCTGAAAAGTCAGTTGTCGAATATCAGTCAGGTCAAAATGCCCGTTGGAAGAGACAATCCGGTCGGGATAGAATAAGGCGTAAGATATCGGGAGACGCATATCGGGATATGAAATCTGCGCGATAATGGAAGAATCGACGAATTCGACCATAGAATGAATGATTGATTGCGGGTGAATAACGACGTCAATCTTGTCAGGCGATATATCAAAAAGGTGCACCGCTTCAATTACCTCAAGCCCCTTGTTCATCATGGTCGCCGAATCTACCGTGATTTTGGGTCCCATTTTCCAGACAGGATGATTCAGCGCTTGCTCTTTGGTAATGTCGCGAAACTGCTCCCGGGGTGTCTCTCGAAACGGACCGCCGGAACCGGTCAGAATGATCTTTTTGATTTCCTCTTTCTTCCCCGATGTCAGCGCCTGCCAGATGGCGGAATGCTCGGAATCAACCGGAATAATCTCCGAGTCGGTCGCTTTTCGCGCCAGGTTAAGAAGAACCCCTCCAATAACCATCGATTCCTTATTTGCCAGAGCCAGTCTCTTGCCCGACTTCAGCGTCGCCAGGGAGGCTTTCAAACCGGCCGCTCCAACGATGGCATTCAAAACAATATCGGCTTCAGGCAAAGATGCCAGCCGCTCAGCCGCATCATCGCCGGAAAAAACTTCGGTGCCGGGAAAAGGATATTGCTTCTGAAAGCGGAAACAGCACTCTCCCTGCGTTACCGCTCCGTAGCGGGGACGAAACTCCTGAATCTGACGCCGGAATTGCTCAATATTCCGATGAGTCGAAAGCGCAAGTACGTCAATACGGTCTCTATTCCGCGCAACAACATCCAGCGCGGAGCGACCGATAGAGCCGGTGGAGCCGAGTATAACCAGACGTTTCTTCATCTAATCGATAAACGGAAATAGAACGGGCCTGTTCCCGATTATTAATCGGCAACAGTTATTTGCCGGCTTCTTTCTTGCCTGCTATGTCCTTAAGAATCACCATCTTACGGATGACGACATCCTCCAGGGGTTTATTGGCCACGCCAGTCTTTACTTTCCCAATCTTGTGCAGGGTCTCATATCCTTCCATCAGTTTCCCGAAAGCGGTGTACTGACCGTTCAGATGGGGAGCCGCCGCAAGACAGATGAAGAATTGGCAGGATGCCGAATTTGGCTGTGGTCCGCGGGCCATCGAAAGAATTCCTTCGACATGCTTTATATCGGAGAATTCAGCCGGAAGAGTATACCCGGCGTCACCGCTTCCATTTCCTTTCGGGTCGCCGCCTTGAATCATGAAGCCGTCAATTATTCGGTGGAATATCAAACCATCATAAAATCTTTCCCGAATCCTGGCGAGCATACTGTCGACATGTTTAGGGGCAACATCACGAAACAGCTCCAGTTTCATCGTGCCGTAATCGGTCTCGATGGCGATTTCGGGGTTGTCCGGTTTTCTTTTTTCATACTTGGCTTCGGTCTTCTTGGGGGTTGACCCCTGCCCGCTCTTGCCCGCCTGCTCATCGGCCATAGCCAGGCCGAATAGGAATGCCGTCAGAAACATAATGGTCAGTACCGCTTTCATTTTAAACCTCAAAGAAGTTGTTCTTTCTCACAAAATCAAATAATACTTCATTATACTCCCGGAGTCAAACTCCAATTGAAAGTCTGCCGCAAAAATTTGACGGGGCGAATTAAAAAAACGATTGACTTGAACCGGATTTTCTGCAATAGTAGTGTCAGAGCGAAGAAGACTTCTCTTCGTAGATGCTTCATTGCCTCTAAACAATTGTAGCAAAAGCCCCGCTTTCACGGGGCTTTTTAATTACCGCAAAGAGAACCTGTTAAGGTGCGGGATTCCATGCCCGCCGTGGGATGATAGGTTAATAAGTTCCGACCTTTGCGTTACATCGTTCGCGCCTGAAGTTTCTCCTTGAACATTTTCACGGAGCCGGCGGGATCTTTTGTTGCCATTTCGTGGCAGGCGTGGGTGCAGCAGGCGTACGATTTACCTTCATGATTGATATATTCCGTAGTTTCATCAATAATGAATTCCTTGCCGCATCCGCATAATGCCTTAGTGCCTTTTTCAGTCACGGCGGTGACATTGGCAACCGCCAGTTTGAGACTGTTGAGTTCTGTCAGTTTGTCCCTGAATGCCGCTTCACTCATTCTGGCTGCCGCAGCCGGGTCTTTCATAGCCATATCGTGACAACCCTTGCTGCAGCAGGCATATTCTTTGTCGCCGGATTTGATGTAAAGGGTATTCTGGTCCGGGACAAATACTTTGCCACAGCCGCAGACCGCCAGGGTGTTGGCTCCCGTGGCGGCGGTGAGTTCGGTTGTCGCGAAAAGGACCGCAATCGCCAGCAGAAGCAACATAGGCATTTTGAAGTTACTCCTGAACATGGTTTACCTCCTATGAGATTTTGAAAATCGCTCGTACCCACCGCCGACGTCAGGCGGTCGCCTCAAATTTATGATGGGAAAGCAACCGACTGTGATGTCGGCCCGGGACGAATCCCACAAGTCTAATAACTTATACGCCGGGAGACCAATAGTAGATTAATATGGTCTATAATAAAATTCCGGTGAAACAAAAAGGGTGGGGAAATTTCCCCACCCTGCGATAGGTTATTTGAATATATATCTTATTTGGTGGTCTCTTTGACGGCGGGAGATACCAGAGTGACATCGAATTCCCGACCCTCTTTGAGCGTTACCTGGTCTTTGTGCAGGACAGCCCCCAGGACACCGCCGGCGACCGCGCCGACCGCTGCGCCCTTGACGGCATCTTTGGTTTTGCCGCCGGTCACACCGCCGATGACACCGCCGGCAACCGCGCCAATGCCGGCATCACGGGCTATGCTTGTCCCCTGTTCTCCGGGGTGAATCACGCCGCTGCCATCCTTAGTAACGATGTACCCTTCCATTGGGATAGGTCCTTCACCCGGCAGAATCAGACTGGTAAATTTCAGTTTAATATAGGCTTTGGCGTCTTCGGCTTTGCCGTCATTAAGGTCGGCCACCACTCCCTCGAGCATACTCCCTTCCGGTATTGGAAGGCTCTCTCCCTGTTCGGCAGGACCTTTTATGATAGCGCGAACTTTGTCCCCTATCTTGCTTTCGCCGGTTGAAACCTGATTGAGCAATGCGATATGCAATGCAGTATTGGCAGGCAGAATGGTAGTCTTGACAACTTGCGGTTTCGGTGGAGCAACTGCCTTAGGCTCTTCTTTCACCACTGGCTTCTGTGCCGGTTTCTGCTCCGTGGTAGCCGGCTTCTGGGCCGGTTTTTCTGCCGGCTTTTCCGCTACTGTAGTAGTGGTGTCCAGCAAGGCTTTCTCGCCGTAGTCGGCGGGAAGGCCGCTTTCTTCTTCGGTTTCTTTCGCCTTCTCCTTATCGGAACTGCAGCCGGCGAAATAGCCGACGGCAAGGAAAAGAGCAAAGATTCCCAGAATTAATAAGATAATTCTTCCGGTATGTAACGGGGTGCGGGCGGTCATTTCTTCCTCCTTAAAGAATGCTTAGTCATTAGTAATTCGACAAATTTTAAAAAAAAAATTACATTAATTCAACAAAAATATGAGATGCTTGTTTCAATTTAAAACCTCAAAACCGCTTGATTTTGGGGCGGTTTTGTGTTAATTGGCGTAAGATTGAGCGACGTTTCTTGCCTCAGGAAAGCGTCGCGAGTAACAAAATGGGGCAGTAGCTCAGCTGGGAGAGCATCACGTTCGCAACGTGAGGGTCGGCGGTTCGAATCCGCTCTGCTCCATTAAAAATTTTAGGGATATTTTTGGTGTGCTAGACGGGGAGTTAGCGGTGCCCTGTCGCCCGGAATCCGCTATACCGGGGTCGAATTCCCACCGGCGGACCGAACCATTGCTGGCGTTGAGACGGAAAGCGGCGTTGAAGGTTGGGTCCTGTACAATATTGGCGCACTGAACCCCGCCAGGACCGGAAGGTAGCAACGGTAGGTGATGACCGGTATGTGTTGCGGGTCAGCCTGACTGGAGTCGGCTGCCGTTGAGACCTTGAAGTGAAGGGACAACGGTGGGTGCACACCGATTATTAAAATCCAATGTCATATCAGGTACTGGCAAGGAAATACAGGCCGCAGCAGTTTGATGATATTGTGGCGCAGGAGCATGTTACCCGAACGCTGAAAAACGCGGTCAGTTCGCAGAGGCTGTCATCGGGGTATCTCTTTTCCGGTCCACGGGGAACCGGCAAAACCACCACGGCGAGAATTCTCGCCAAGGCGCTTAACTGCATCAATGGTCCCACCCCAACCCCCTGCGACAAATGCCCCTCATGTCTCGAGATTATCTCCGGCTCTTCGCTTGATGTTCTGGAAATCGATGCCGCTTCCAATACCGGGGTCGATGATGTCAGGACTCTTCGGGAAAACGTACGATATCTTCCCACTTCCGGGAAAAAACGGGTTTATATCATAGATGAAGTTCATCGTCTTTCCGGCTCGGCATTTGATGCCCTCTTGAAGACTCTGGAGGAGCCGCCCCCGCATGTCGTTTTCATATTCGCCACCACGGAGCCGTTCAAAGTTCCGGAAACAATTCGCTCCCGAACGCAGCGGTATGAATTCAGACGGGTAAACGTTTCCGACCTGGCGGCGCACATCAAGAAGGTGGCGGCGGCGGAAAAGATCGAGATTGAGGAAGAAGCGGTTTATATACTGGCGCGCAAAGCCGATGGCGCCGTGCGGGATTCTCTATCGTTTCTCGACCAACTTTCGGCATTTGCCGGAGAGAAGATTACCCCGCGGCATATAATCGAAGCCCTGGGACTGGTGGACCGTCAGTTTTACCTCAAATATATCGACGCCGTGGCGGCGAAAGACTGCCCCTCAAGTCTCGCCGTGGTCAAAGAATTAATTGATGCGGGAGTGGAGATTCCGGAATTTACTCAGGGGCTGATTGAACATCTGCGTGCCCTGCTCATTTTGCAGAACGCCCGGGAGCCGCAGAAAATTCTGGAGGTTTCCGATTCTGAAATTGCCGATTACCAAAAACAATCGGACTACTTTTCGACCGGTGACCTCTTGCGGATGATTAAGATAGTTACCGACCTGAGTCAGGACCTCAAGAGTGGTCTGGACCAGCGGCTGCTGCTGGAAACGGCGACTCTGCGTCTGGCATGCCTGGAATCGACCGTGCTTTTTGAAGATATCATCGCCCACCTCTCCGAGCCATCCGATGGTATTGCAGGAGAATCTGAGACAGACCTCTTCGGCTTGCCCCGGAAACCGGGTGCGCTTGAGACGGCGCCGACATCAAGCGGCGAGAAAGCCGACCTCTTCTCCGACCTCAGTGGAGCCGCAGAGGAGATTTCCGCCGGCACACCGGTCAAAGCGCTCAATCTTCCGATGGTGCAGACCAACTGGACACGGTTCATTGAACATCTGAAAAAAGAGAGCCCGATGCTATCGGCGCTTCTGGCAATGGCAGAGATTAAGGAAGTCAAAGACAATGTCATCACTGCCATTTTTCATAATGCCGGCGGAACAAGCAAGCAGGTGGTCGAAAAACCGCAATATGTTCAGACAATCACCGCTTCCCTGCGGGATTTTTTCAAGACCAATTTGAAAATTAAGTTTGAAGTCGATATGACCAAGAAACCGCCGGTAACGATTACCAGAAACGCCCCTGAGCCGGAGAAGATTGACACGGAAAAACTCCTCGCCGAAGATGAGAAACTTCGGAACCTGGTGGAGCGGATTGACGGGGAGATAATCGGAAAGAAGAAGGCGGAGGAATAAGCAACAAGCGACGGGAGTAGGTCAAAATCCCTCTTGGGTTTTGACGGACAGGAGAATAAAGAGCGACATAAATTGAGATCAGAAGTGTCGAAGCCTAAGTCGCACGCGGCGACCAGGGAAGGATTTCGACCCATACGACGACCAAAACAGATTAGGAGATAAGTAATGGCTAAAGGCGGTCTTGGCGATATGATGAAACAGTTCCAGAAGATGCAGGCGAAGATGGAGGAGATGCAGGCGAAACTGGAGCAGACACAGGTGGAAGGAACCTCCGGCGGCGGGATGGTCAAAGTCATCGCCAACGGCAAACAGGATATCCTTGAGATAAAAATCGACCCGGAAGTGGTCAACCCGGACGATGTGGAAATGCTACAGGATTTAATCGTGGCGGCGGTAAACCAGGCGCGCCAGAAAGCAGCGGAACTGCAGGCGTCACAAATGCAAGAATTGACCGGCGGATTGAATATTCCGGGACTGAATCTTCCCTTTTGAAAACTATGTTCAAATCGTCGGAATCGATAGAGAAATTAATCAGCAACCTGGCGCGTCTTCCGGGGATAGGTCGAAAATCGGCCGGACGGCTGGCTTTTCATCTTTTGAAGGTATCCAAAGAAGAAGCGCTGGAACTGGCGGACGCCATCAAGGATGTTAAGGAAAAAGTCGGCTTCTGTTCCATCTGCAATAATATCTCTGAGGTTGACCCCTGCTATATCTGCAGCGACCCCAGTCGGCGCCAGGATATAATTTGCGTGGTGGAAGAAGCCTCCGACCTGCTCGCTCTCGACAAGGCGGAAGGCTTTAAGGGATTGTATCATGTTCTGGGCGGAAAAATCTCCCCTCTGGATGGAATCGGACCGGATGACCTGAAAATCAGCGAACTTCTGGCGCGGATAAATCAAGATATTAAGGAAGTCATTGTCGCCACCAATCCAAATGTTGAAGGGGAAGCCACCGCCCTGCATCTGGCGAAACTTCTCAAGCCGCTCGGAGTAAAAATCACCAGAATCGCCCGGGGCCTCCCGGTCGGCGGCGACTTGGAATATGCCGACGGGATGACACTCTCGCGGGCGCTGGAAGGACGACAGGAAATCTGAGACTCCGCTATTCATGAATGAACAACATCACCCAGGCGACAAAACGGCGGCAATTGTTATCCCCGCGCTATTGTTCCTGACTGTCATCTTAATTGCCGGCGGCGGGAAATTTCTGAATGTCAATTGGGGCATTGACCAGGTCGCTTTATTCCCAACTTATATTCAAATCATCTGGTTCGCGCTGTTACTATTGTCGCTGGCAGGAACGATTTCGGGCTGGAGCGGATTGGGCCCGATGGAGCGTCTCAACCGGCTACTTTGGGAAGAGAAAAATGCGAAAGTCCGCTGGGGGCTCTTTGGTATATTAGCCCTTCTTTTCATTGTTTTTCGCTTCGAGGCGCATCTCTACGGTGACGCCTATATCAAAATTTCCAATTTGAGCCAGAAAGCGGTGCCGATATTCCGCTGGTACGAGTATGGAGGGAATCTTCTCCCCTACCTGCTCTACCTGCCGCTGAAAGCAAGCGGCGTAAAGCCGGAAATCGCCGCCGTCTGGGGATTCCAGACTGTTTCCATCCTCTCCGGCCTCATCTTCCTCTTTACCGGACACAAGATTGCTGAAAAGATATCTTCCGATAACAACGGCAAAACTCTTTTCTACTGTTTGATACTCTTCTCGGGATTGACCCTGTTTAGTTTTGGCATGGCGGAAGTCTATGCTCCGCTTTTACCGCTGGCCGCTTTGTTCATTCTGCAAGCCTTCAGATACTATGAGACTCGGAATACGAAAAATCTGCTTCTGCTTTTACTGATAGCCGTTATCGGACTTTTCTTTAATCTGCTGTTTCTCGCGGTGTTGCCGTCGGCAATTTTCGCGGCGGCAGGTCATCTCGTCAACCGCTCCAGGAAGGAATCTATAACAGCCCTGGTGGCAAGCCTCGCCCTCCTCGGGGGCGCGATTGCGGCCGTATATGTCCTGGCATCGGACGATATCGCCATAGCCCGTCACTTTCTGCCGCTTTGGGATAAGTTTCCCCATATCGATTACAGCATATTCAGTTTGAAACATCTGGCAGATATTCTGAATCTGGCGGTGCTGTTTGCCCCGCTCTTCATCCTCTTTTTATATTTTTCGGCGGTGCGGATAATCAAGAAAGAGCGACAACCGATAGACACTTTTCTGGCCCTTTTACGTGTCGCTCAGGTAGCGCTGATATTTGTGCTGGTTCCTCTTAATGGAATGGCGCGCGATATCCCTCTATTTGGATTCCTGTTGACAGGGGTGATTTTTTTTGGCGCCTACTCCCTGACGGTGAACGATTCCCCTCCCGCTCTGAAATTAAGACGGCTGCCGTTTCTTGCTTTTGCCTGTCTATTGGTGCTTCCCACTTATATGGTTCATCTCATTCCCTCCAGAACAGTTGCGCACCTGGACCGTTTCCTTTCATACAATGAAGACCACTATGAAAAAGCCCTGCTGGCAATGCGCGATTATTTCTACACCGCCGGCAACTATTCTGAAGCGGACCGGCGAGAGCAGATGATACCGGGGAAATCGAAGACTGCCCTGGAGTCGAAACTGGTGGAGGACCTGTTTGTCAACGAGCGGGTAAATGACGCCTATGCTTACGCCGTTCGCCTGGTTGAAGGGCATCCGTACACCGCTCATTATCGGATGCAGTTGGGTAACCTGCTCAAATATTTCAAACGGTACCCGGAAGCCGAAAGAGAGTTGAAACTCTCAATCGAACTGGAGCCGTACAACGCCGACTATTATTATTTCCTGGCGCAGTTGTACACCGAGATGAATCTGCGGCAGAAAGCGTTCGAGACCCTGGAGCGGGCATATTCCTTTTCTCCGGACAATATTTTGATTCTCTCGGGGCTGGCGGCGCACCATTTCCGCCTCGGAGAACTGGAGCGCGCGGAATTCTATGCCAACGAAGGGATAAGAATGGACCCCGATGAACCATATCCGTACATGTTCAAGGGAATGGTCGAAGAAAAACAGGGAAGACTGCAGCAGGCTCTGGAAAGTTACGGCCGCTTTATCAAACTAAACGAGAATCTTCCTGAGATTCCCGATATCCGTCGCCGGATGAACAGTATCGTCCTCAAGATGCGGGAAACGACGCCGACCGAATAAAGAAATTCCGCTACCGCAGGATTTTGAAGTCTTTTCCATCCGGCAGCATACCATCGAGCAGTTTCAGGTCAAAATGGACAGCGAATCTGTTGGCGCCGCGGTTGAAGTATTCGGGGCTGGGGTCAAAATCATAAACATATTTTGCCAGCAACTGATTGCCGAAGTAGTCGTACAGACCGGCTTCATTCTTGTCCATTCTTATCCCGAAACGGTATCCTTCAAAAGTCTTCCCCAGCGGAAAATGCTCTTCAAAAATGCTCGAGACTTTTCCTGCCATGGTCGAATCAAACCCAAATAGGAGACTGAAATCTACCTTGCCGGCGCTGTCGGCAAGCGCTTCCACCTGAAGCGATTTGTCCGCAATGGCAACCATAACGCTGTCGCTTTTGAAAATGGTCTTGCCTCCTGATAACCCCCCGGGGGAAATCATCCCGCCGCGCGCTTTCCGCTCCGCCAGAAATTTCTTGAAAGCGGCGTCAAATTGCGACCAATTCTGACCCAGAACGGACTGGATGGTCTCCTTGACCTTATCCACAGTAAGAATCCGAATAAATCTCCGGTCGCCCGACAATGACCGATACAGTCGCCAGTACTGGTCGGGAGAGCAGGAATTCAAAAGATAATCATTCAGGGTCGCCGCCACCGGATAGGCAATGTCTGAGGAGACTTCACTTAACGAATCATTCTCCAGTAAGACCGAATCGATCTCGACAATTCCCTGATCCAGAAT
Organism: Ignavibacterium sp.; assembly: GCA_020724775.1. Taxonomy (GTDB): domain Bacteria; phylum Zixibacteria; class MSB-5A5; order GN15; family PGXB01; genus DYGG01. Next base: position 25,446 of record DYGG01000011.1, read on the forward strand.
ATATTTCCCAAAATCAATCATTACTTCCGCCGACCGCTGCCACCGTCCGCCCAGATAAACCGCCAGACCTTCCTGGAGGAAAGACGCGGTATACAGCGGGATTTCCTGCAATTTATAATTGACCAGTAGATGAGCCACTTCATGGTAATGCGGGAATATCATAGAAATAATGGCGTCGGAGGCGACATGATAGACCCCTTTGGCGCCGGGACCGTTCGACAGCACGGCCACCTCCTGTTCGCTCTGGCAGAGGTAGTACTCTATTTTCGCCGTGGCGAGATATCGGAGAGATTCGGTCGAAAGGGCGAGCCGGGCCGAGGTTTTCTCCACGAAATTATCGAGATTGGTGGCGGCTCTTTCATTGTAATATTTCAGCTGCTGGGGATTGATATGAATGCGAAAATACTTTGATTCTTTAACCGGCCAGTTCTCGGCATAATAGTTATGGGGAAAAATCAGCCAGTAATTCTGTCCCATCCTGCGGGCGTAATAATGATATTCGATTTTTTCTGCGCCGAGCAGAACGCTGAAGCGGAGGCGACGGATACCGGCCAGGCTATCAATCACCGCCAGGGACTGGATGGCATTATAGAAGAACTCCTTGACACGGTCATTGTCGTACATGACGGGAGAACTGCAGTCCGGTTTAATCGGGATATTTTCGAACCGGATATTGAGCCGATGCGCCTGCTCCAGCGCTTTCGGTTCCCATAGCCCCAGAGCCGATTCAAAATTGCCGGAGCGAATCAGGTCAAGGTAGTTATTCATCAGTTCGTGTGCGAGAAGGTCTTCAGAATTTTGCTGCGCCCCGGCTGACGGCGAAAGCAGCAGAATTATCGACAGCAGAATGGGCGCACATACAGGCAATGATTTGGTCATCGACAAAGACTCCCTGATATTGGATATATTATGTAATATACAAATTTATCGGCGGAAAAATTGAATTTATGCTTAAAAAAAGGGCTCCCCGTTTCCGACGAGCCCATACTGCAGATTTCAAACATCAGAATACAATGGCGGCGGAAAACCGATGGACCGATTCCAGCCTCCCGAAATCAACCCAGGCATAGTCCAGAGAAAGTTCGGTGCCGCTGGTAATATTGGCGCGGAACCCTCCTCCCATACCAAGCCCTTCTTCTTCATAATTGATTTTGTATCCGGCGCGAAGGAAATATCTGCCGAAGGCGTTATACTCGGCTCCGATTGAACCCTGCTGGGTATTGTCATTGGGATGTTTCGCTTCGACTGCCAGTACCAACTTGGAATTTTCACCGAAATCCCAATCGTACGCCATTCCGACCCGGAAGGCGAGCGGAAGGTCATAAGGGTCAACTTTGAGACGGCTGTTTACCGGGTCCTGGTTCGGGTTGGACTGGTCGGGGTCGTAATAGACATCCAAATCGGGACCGTCGAATTTCATCTCCGGACCCATATTACTGATATTCATACCGATTCGAAGCGAGCGGTAACCGGTATACAGGAGGGTTCCGAAATCGAAGGCATAACCGTGGGCGCTTTCCCGGTAGATTTTCTCCTGCACATACTTGAAACTGGCGCCAAAAGAGAAACGGGCGGTCAGTTCGCGCGCAAAACTCAACTGCAAAGCGAAGGATGATGCGCCGTAGGTATATCCGGTTCCTTCGGGCTGTTCGACTGTGGTAATCATCTGGTCATCCATAGAAAGTGAGGTGACCGAGGCGCCGAAGACACCGAGATTCTCATAGCGGCGGGCATAAGCGATGTAGTTGAGACTGATATCGGTGAGGTAATTGACATAAGTAAAGGCAAGTTCATTGTCAAAGATGTGGGTCAGACCGGCCGGATTCCAGTACATGGAATAGACATCATTGGCGGCCGCCACCGAGGCTTCCCCCATACCGTGGTATCGGGCGCCGACGCCGACTTTCAGGAACTGCGCTCCGGCGGTCCCGGCTTTGGTGAAATCGTCGGCGAGAATATTTCCGGTCAGTACCGATGCGGCCAGTGTTATCAAGATTATTTTCTTCATGGCTTCATCTCCCTACTTAATGACCGCAAACCGGCCCAAACGGCTGCCGTATTCTGATTCAACGCTATATATATATATCCCCGGAGAAATATCGAGACCATCGCGCGACAGAAGATTCCAGTCGGCCGTTCCGGTTCCGTCATTATGTTCAAGAGTGCGAACTAAGTCGCCACCCAGAGTATAGATTCGTATGGTACATTTCTCCGGCAGATGAATGAACTGCAATTTCTTTTCATTCTTGTTGCTTTCCCAGGTGGCATGCACGATGTAAGGATCCGGCACCACCTTTATCCGACCGAGTTCGGCGCGTGCATTGACTTCATTGACCCCGTCGGTCTTAAAGACAAAGATGTCGTCCGGTCCGTTAACCGGCGCTCCGGTTATTGTGAAAACATCGCCGGTGACGTAGCCGGTATCGGTGATGGCAAAACGGAAGAACCAGGAATGATAAGCGGGAAACGCTTCCGGATGAGGGCTGCCATCGTACGGTATGTCGACGATCGAGATATAGTCCCGCTGTTCCGGATTCCAGACCTGGTCAAATCCCTGGTCGTAAATCTCGGCCAGCACCTGGTATCCGTACGTTACGTTCCAGACTTCAAACGGCAGATTCACAGGGGTGACATCATCCCAGAACCAGTATCCAACGGAGCCTCCGGCGGTAAAGCGGATTTCATAGGTGGAGCGGAAATGCTTATCGGAGCCGCGGGGATAACCGAAGAGGTCACCCATCGGACCATAACTGAAGCCGAGATGCAGATTGGTGTCGCCGGCAACGGCAAAGCCGGTCTGATTCCAGGCGCGCGGCACACGGTCGCCGTTACGAACCACTACCTGGATACCGTCGGCAATCTCATACAGTTTGACATCGCCATCCTGCACCGTCTGGTCTTTCAGCACGGTATCGCCGGTCGAGTTATTCATTAAATGCCAGTAAGTGGTTTCATCGTCTTCGGAGAAGACCACAGAGTATTCCTCGCCTTTCACCAGAGATTCATCAAAGACCAGCGGATAGATGGTTCCTTCGGAGGGGATTTCACTGCCGGCGTAGCGATGCTCAACAGTGGAAAAGGCGTTGTAGAAACCGGCCGGGTCATTGCGAGGAATGACGCGAACGGCATTGGCATCACTTCCCGGCGTGCCGAAGCCATTCTGCAGGGGGTCAATCGGGACGGACGAATCGCCGCCGTCATAAGCAACCAAGCAGTACCAGTATTCCATGCCGTTTATCAGATTGCTGTCAACATAGGTATGGGCAATAGGGTCGCCGAAATTTTCAATCTGGTAGGCGGCGAGCGGCTGATAATCCTTCTGCAGGCAGGCGTTGGAAATATCGGCTTCAAATCCCCAGGTATAACCGCGATTGGTCGATTTGTACAATTTATATCCTCGGAAATCAGGTTGACCGGTGAGAGGGTCGATATCGACTTCAGCCGTGTCGTTCCAACTCAGATAAACTCTCTTATCGCCGGCGCGGGCTTTCAAAGTTGGTGTATAGGGCGGCTGCGGACCGACAAAATAATTGTCATAAAGAGTCTGAGCAGTGGCGGCATTGGCATAAAATTCTTCTGTGTCTTTTCCGGCCACGATGGCAAAGACAACCCGGACGGTCTTACCGGCGGTCAGATTAATGCCACGGGTGCACTGCAGGTAAAGTTGGTCGGTCGGCGGCAGCGAATTGTCGTACTGAGTGGAGTAGAGGACTTGATATTTGCCGGGGTCGTTATCAGGCACATTCTCCCACTGGAGATTGCGAAACGCGGTCATGCCGATATTATCCGGCGTCTCCAGATACTTTGTCCCCATAATGCCGGTGCGAACGAGAGGTCCCCAACCGGGGTCATAGCCGTCATCATCATAAGTCCAGGCGAGATTTTCGGCGCTGTCGGAGGCAACCAAGTCGCCCAGACGTCCGTTTTCACCGGTGCCGTCAGGACCGCCCACGTCGAAATCGGCATAAATCCCGAAGGCAAATTCCGGGTAATCGACACCGGAGATGTTAGTGATTTCCAAAACGACAAAGAGCATATCTTCATTATAACAGTAATTCCACTGGTAGATTGTCTGAGACAATTCCAGTCCCAGGCGAGTGACCACATTGCCGTCTTCAAAGCGGTAGAAAGACTGCTGCAGTGAAGTGGGTCCCCCGGGATAGAAATTGGAGTCCTGAGTTGAAAAAAGCCGGTTGTAAACCCAGGCGGAACTGTCCGGATCCCAAACCCGCCAGCCGAAGGCCGGGTTCCCCAAACCGAGTCCAGTGGTATCAGATGGGTCGAAATCAAAAGTGGTGGTATCGGTGGAGAGACGAATGTTATAGGATTGGGTGCCGGAGACCAGCGAAGGAATCGGCTTGAAATCCTCGTCGGTATCGGCGACAATGGTATCGCCGGTCGGGTTGACGGCGCCCATCCAGAATTTCATTTCGCCGATATAGTCATGTCCGGAGTTCTTGGGCCATTCTCCGGAGGGGTAATCGTAATAGGAGTATCCTCCAATCAGTCCCCAGTTGTCGACCGTGGTGACAATATTCCCTTTGTCGTGAATAATCTGCTTGATAACCTGCGGCGAGGGGGCGGCCACTTTCAAAGGGCGCGCGGAAAGAACGGTTCCCGATAACAGCGCCGCCGGCAGTATCAGATTTATCGTGAATCTTATCGCTCTCAATCTATACATATTGTCACCTCGTTAGAAATTGAACTCCAGGCCCATTCGGACTATGCGCGGAGCCGAATAATTCTGAGGGTCTTTTGCCATCAGGCGGTAATATCTATTGACATCTTCAGCCGTATAAGGTCCCGAACCGTCCGGGTCGGACGTCAGGTCATAGATGCGACCATCGTCGTCAGGGCGGCCGGTATTGGTGTAAACATTGATTATGTTGCGTCGATTGAACAGATTCTCCACCTCGACGAAGAATGAGAAGAAGAGATTTTTCTGTCCCAGATAGACATCTTTGTTAAATCTCATATCGACCGAATAATTAGCCGGAAGTCGGCCTTCGTTGAGACGGTCTTTTTCCTGGCGTCCGCTCTGGTCGGTGACGGTGTACGGCAATCCGGAGCCATAATGTCCAACCAGATTAACACCCCAGGCGCCCGGCAGAGTCATGCCAAAAAATCTTCCCTGCCAGTCACGCGGAACACGGTAATCGACCGAAAGAGTAAGGGTATGGCGCTGGTCGAAAGCAAGCGGGAATTCTTTTACCGGCTTGACCGAATTTTCCGGATCGGTCACATAATCATAATACCCGTCATAAGCGGAGGAGAGATTGCCTTTGGCAATCATATAACTATAGACCATCGAACCGGAGAGGTTGCCCCGGGAGGTTTTCTCCAGAGTGATATCAACTCCTTTGACGGAGCCGAAGTCTTCATTTATGAATTGCGTTACCGGTGTGGTGCCGTAAAGTCCAATCTCTTCGGTCGAAATCAGGTCTTTAATATCCTTATAATAGGTGGTTATGTCGACCCGAATCTCAGGGCTTAGCATATGGCTCAAACCGAGTTCATAGGCAACTGTCTTCTCCGCTTTCAGGGCCGGGTTTCCGACCAGGGGATAACCGCTGTTCAGATTAGCCTGCAGATTGGTGTACATATAAGTGTAATTGGGCGCCTGAAAGAAATAACCGTAGTTAAAGCGGATGATAGAGTTATCGGAAATCGGGTGCGAAACGCCAAGCCGCGGCGAAAGTTGTGATTGAGATTTGGAGCGGACACGGGGGCTGCTGACCGTGTCGAGCACATTGGGCCAATAATCGACCTCAGAGTTGAGGTAGTCCCAGCGCAAACCGGCATTAATGATCAGGTCTTTCAATTCCAGTTTGTCCTGCAAGTATAGCATGGAATATTTGGGTGACTCATCATATTTCTCGCCGTACGGCTCAATGTTAAAGAACTGTTTGAAGTCCCAGAAGATGTTATAAACGCGGTATTCCCCGCCAAACCGTATCTGATTGTATTTATTGAACTGGCTGGTCAGATTGGCGGAGACGGCATCATAAGTGGTGGAGCGCATCCGATAGGTCGGATTGAAGTCGTCATCGGATGTAAACCCAGTCCAGAAATAGTCCTGCGACAACTGGTAATTGTCTTCATGAATGGTGCCGTTATAAACGCCGTTGGAGTCTTCAGAGTATCCGGGCCACTGGTTCCAGTAGGTGTCGAATAGATGCTGAGGCGCCTGCTTGCTCTCGGTGTGGAAATGATTATATGAGAAAGCCAGGATATTGCGGTGGTTTACGTTATAATTTCCTTTTATGCCCCAGAGATAAGCCTCGGAGCGGGCAATCCCCAAACCGTCAAGATTGAAATCGTATGACCGGTCATTGACATCACGATGCGTATAAAGTTCTTCCCATTTGCGATGATAACTGCCGGTGGCGGTAAGTTTTAAATCTGGCGAAGGCTGGATATTGAATTTTCCGGACTGCACCACTTCCTCGGTTTTATTATGAGGCAGGTAGCCGCCGTCATGGATATATTCGCCGGCAACAAAGAAAGTGGCGCGTTCTTTTTCCAGAAACGGAATCGGTCCTGAAAGGTCATATCCTGCGGCCGAGTTCTTGGTGCGCTGGAAATCATCGAAAGAAGCCTTATCGATATTGAAGGGAGTCGAATAACCGTCATAGAAACGGATTTTTCCGGTAAAATCATGAGCGCCTTCTTTAGTCACGGCGTTGACTACACCGGAAAGAGCCTCGCCGTACTCCGCGGGGAATCCGCCGGAGGTCAGGTTAATCTCTTCCAGAGCGTCCGGCATGATACGGATACCGGAACGTCCCACAAAAGGATCCTGCACCGAGAAACCGTCATAGTAGTAAGAAATCTGCCCGGCCCGTCCACCACGCAAATGCAGATTGTTGTTCCGGTCAACCACCGTGCCGGCCATATTGGCCAGGATGTTTTGTACCGTAATAGAATTCGGAATGAAACTCATCTGGTCTGACGTCAATGTGGAACGGGTGGAGGTCAGGTCTTTCTGAATGGGTGCGCGCTCGGCATAAACCTTGACCTGGCGCGCCAGCGGGATTTCGACCTGCTCCACTTCAAAATCAACCGGGGTGGTCAGGTCGATAAGAACGCGGACATTTTCCTTTTGAATCCCCTGGAATCCTATAATGGAGACCGCCAGTTCGTAGGTTCCGGCGGGAAGATTGATAATGAAATATTCGCCGTCGCTGTCGGTCTGGGTTGCGATATCAGTACCCAGAACGCGAATGGTGGCGCCCGGAATCGGTTCTCCGGTAATTTTGTTTTCGACTACGCCGGCAATCTTGCCGGTAGTCCCGGCCCATAGCGCCAGGGGAAGCGCTATTAACAGAATTAATGCGACCGTTATATGATATGAAACTTTACTTATATTCAAAGCCGGACCCTCCGTCTCATGGTTCTCGCATTTATTCAGCCATAATTTTTCTGCGGCGACATCTATTTAGATTTTGATTCTCGCATTTATGAGAAAACAAGGTTTCATAAAAATTATCGTCTGCCCCGAAAAAATCTTTACATAATCATTATCTGATTTTGGCGGAATCGACTGTTTCAAAATGAAAAGGGGCGGCCCACATTTATATATATCGAGCGGGAAGTCAAGTTTTCGCCGCCCCTCCCGATAATTGGATTGATATCTGAGCATATTTGTATCAGGTCTCGGAGAATCTGAAAAGGTTGATTTGATATAGACAGAACGCGCCTGTGCATCGCTTTTCGGCATAGGAAAGGAATGTACTACTTGAAAAAGAAGTTGCTCCTGGGTTGGATTATTCTGGCGTTCATCCTTTCGGTATCTCTCGCGTCGGCGCAAGAAATTAAACTGGCCGTTGTCTACGCCGACAGCGTGGAATCGACGCTGCGGACGATTAAGGGGATTCGGGGGGCGATTAACACGCAATTTCCCCAAGCCACCTTTTATGAATTCTATTTCGGTCCCGGCAAGGCTAATGAAGATAATGCCACTGCCGATATCGCCGCGCTTAATCCCAAACTGATACTAACTATCGGTTCCCGCGCCACCCAGATCGTCTCGCAGAAAATCAGCGATAAGCCGATTATCTTCTCCGCCGTTCTCAATCCCGAGACCTCCGGATTTGTCAGGTCGCTGCAAAGTCCGGGCGGAAATATCACCGGCGCCTCGCTGGACATACCGCCGGACATCCAATTCAAATATTTCAAGAGGGTGATTAAAGAACTCAAGAAAATAGGCGTCCTGTACACGGAGTCCACGGCCAATCTCATTCCGCCGGCAAAGGCGCTGGCGCAGGCCGACGGCATCGAACTGGTGGCGTTGAAGATTGTCTCGGAGAAAGAAATTCCCGCGGCGCTGGATAAACTCTGCCGTGAAACCGACGGCATCTGGTCGGTGGCGGACGAAAAAATTTTCAGTCCCAGTTCGACCCGATTCATTCTGTTAAATACTCTTCGCAACAGCAAACCGTTTATGGGATTCTCCCGCAATATGGTGGAGTCGGGAGCACTGTTTTCGCTTGATTATGATTATAAAGATATCGGACGGCAGGCCGGTAAAATCGCGGTCGAGGTCCTTACCGGACGGCCGCCGTCATCGATACCGGTGGCGGTTCCGGGGATTATCTGGTTCCATTACAATGAGAAGACCGCCAAGCATATCAGCGTTACCATTCCGGATGACCTGGCGGCCGTTGCCAAGGAGGTTTACCGATGAGCCTCTTTACGCGACTGCGCCGTTTCAGCCTCCGCGAAAAATTCGTGGCAGTGGTTTTCCTGGTTATTGTTGCCAGCATGTTCATCATCAGCGGCTATCTGATAAAGCGCCAGAACGAGATTTATCATCTTGAATTGGGTCGGCGCGGACAAACCCTGGTAGCCAACCTGGCTTACAACGCCGAGTACGGGGTCATTCTGGAATCGCCCGAGGAACTGGAAAATCTGATTAAGGGTGTCACGCGCGCCGATGATATTATCTATGTCGCCATCACCGCGACGGATGGGCGAATTCTGGCAGAATCGGGAGAGAATCCACTGCAGGATGCGCAGTTGACCCTCGAACACCGCAGTCCCGATTCGACGATTCATTCCGGCTGCATCAGCATGAAGCATTATCAGTCCAAAAGAGGGATTGAATTTGTGCTCCTGACCTATCCGGTAACCACCCGCCGGGCGGCTGTCTCCAAAGAGAATCTGGGAGCGGTTTCCAGCCCGAGCGGAGCCTCCGAGCAGGGAGATACGGAAGTGATAGGCGAAGTCCTAATGGGGATTACGCTGGACAATCTTCAGAAGGAAGTCACCAAATCGCAGACGGCGGCGATTCTTTTGACATTGATGGTGGTTTTCTCGGCCATTATCATAATGACGGCATTCGTCAGGATCATCACCCGACCTATCGAATCGCTGGTGGAGGTCACCGATAAGATTTCCAAGGGCGATTTAAGCAAGACTGTAGAAGTTCACTGGCAGGATGAAATAGGCTTACTGGCGGAGTCGTTCAACCGGATGATTGCCTCGCTGAAGAAATCGCAGGAGGAGATAGAAGAATACAACCGCACCTTGGAAGAGAAGATTATCGAACGAACCACGGAACTGGAAGAAGCGCAGGCGCAATTGATACAGACTGAAAAAATGGCCGCTATCGGACAACTTGCCGCCGGTGTCGCCCATGAATTGAATAATCCTCTCGGCGGCATTCTGGGATACTCGCAATTCGCTTTGGAGAAGATTCAGACTAAAAAATTGAGCGAGTTCACGCCCAAAGACCAGGAGTCATTCAGCCGCTACCTTAAAGATATCGAGACCCAATCGCGCCGCTGCAAGGCGATTGTGCAGAATCTTCTGAAATTCTCAAGGACGTCTCAAACCGTGGAATTCCAGGAAACAGATATCAACCAGGTGCTGGAAGAGACGCTCACCTTTATCGACCATCAATTGATGATGAATCAGATAACTTTGCGCAAGTACTACGACCGCAATCTGCCGAAAGCGCAGGGGAACCCCGGCCAACTGCAGCAGGTATTCACCAATATCATTATCAACGCCATGCATGCTTCCAAACCGGGCTCCGAAATTCTTCTCTCCACCCGCTTCCTGCCGCCGCTGGGCGAGTTCTCCGGAGCCGTCGAAATCGCTGTGACCGACCATGGCCACGGCATCAGCGAAGAAAATGTGAAAAAGATTTTTGAGCCGTTCTTCACTACTAAGGAAATCGGCAAAGGGACCGGACTGGGCCTTTCGGTCAGTTACGGCATCGTCAAGGAGCATGGCGGAGAAATCAAGGTAAAGTCGCGGACGGGCGAAGGAACCACCTTCACCATAATTATTCCGCTGGAGAAACGCGGGGCTTCGGTCGATAAAGTACTTGATAAGTAAAAACTTTGGAAACGCTCTCGGGAACTGACAGTTTTATGGACGAAGTCAATAAAAAGAGCATTCTCATCGTTGATGACGAAGCCGTCATGCGCGATTTTCTTTATGACGTGCTGGAGGATTTTGCCGTCGAAAAGGCCTCCGATGGCGATGAGGCGATTGCCAAGATTAAAGCGCGGGCATATGACCTGATTATAACCGATATGAAAATGCCCCGTGTCTCCGGTGAAGAAGTGGTAAGATTCGCCCGGGAGACCTATCCGGATACCCCGATAATCATAATCTCGGGGTACTCCAGTCTCTCCTCGGTCGGGATCGCCCTCGGCTACGGCGTCTGCGCTTTCTTGTCGAAACCGTTTACTATTAAGCAACTGCGCGCCGAAGTGGATAAATCACTCCGAAGCGACCAGCGCCGCGCGGAAGGGGGCGCCCATGCCTGAAAAGATGCTGGTCATCGATGACGCCCCGGTCATTCGCGCCTTTCTCCAAGAGGTGCTCAGCGATATGGGATTTGAGGTCGATGTTGCCGAGAACGGGCGTGACGGCTATGAGATGGCTAAGCAGCATGACTATGCGATAATTTTCTGCGATGTACATATGCCGGTATTAAACGGCTTGCAGACGGTCATCGCCATCAAGAAACTGAAACCGGATTCGCGTATCGTGATGACCGATTCCTTCCCGGACCGCCAGGCGGAGCAGGCGGCGCGAGCGGGAGCCTTTTGCTGTTTAACCAAACCATTTTACCTGGAAGAATTGAAATCAATAATTGCTAATGCTTTGAAGGTCAAAGCGATTCGTTGACGTGTCAGATTCGATAAAAATAGACGGGCGCTCACCCCGCATTCTGGTGGTGGACGATGAAGAGATCGTTCTCTCGCTCGTGAAGGATGCCCTTGACGATGCCGGTTACGAGATTGACCTGGCATCGGGAGGGCTGGAAGCCCTTCGTAAACTGGAGCGGGAGCATTTCGATTTCATTCTGACTGATATCCGTATGCCGGAATGTGACGGTCTGGAACTGGCGAAAAGAGCGCGGGAAAAAGTGCCAGCCATCGGGGTCATCTTCATGACCGGATATGCCAATCTCAATTCCGCCAAGGATGCCATCAAAGAAGGGGCTTATGATTATATTATGAAGCCCTTCGAGTTGAACGAAATTCGTCATGCCGTTAAAGGGGCGCTCCGGAAACGGCAGAAGGATGCGGAAAAGACTTTAGCCGGGCAACTGGGACGTCTCAGCGACCTCAATCAACTGATGTACACTGTGGGCGACAAGAAATCGCTTTTGCGGCTATCGCTCGGGTTTGCATTGATGCAGGGAAAGACAGCGCGGGGAGCGGTGGCATATAAAGCCGGCGAGGATAATCAGATAGGCTTGATTTATACGGTCGACTCTACCGAAAACCGTTTCGAGGAATTACTTCAGCATTTTGAGAAAGATTTTCTGGCAGTCAACAGCGAAACCTGGAACGGTCCGATGGTGATAAAGTCTCTTGAAGAGCATCCCCTCTTTGCCGCCTGCGGTGACCGCCAGATAGATTCTTTTCTGATTCCACCCTGGTATAAGCCAAATGATCACCTACTCAATATCGCCCTCAAGCGCGGCGCCAATCTTTACGGCTTTCTCATACTCGGCTACGGCGCCGATAACGAAATGCCGAGCGACAGCGACTGTCAACTCCTCTCCATAACGGCCAGCCAGATAGCAATCTCTTTTGAAAATATTCTCTTGCTGGAAGAAACCCGCAATGCTTACAGCCGCTTAAAAGACCTGCAGGACCAGACCATTCAATTGGAAAAAATGGCGGTCAAGGGGCAGATGTCGGCCGAAATCGGACACGAACTGAATAATTTCCTCGGGGTTGTCTCCGGAAATATCTCGCTTCTGGAACATCAGGTTAATCAGAAAAACTATTCGGAACTGGAAAAATATATTAAAGCCGTCATCAGCAACCTCGACAATATCAGGAAATTCACGCAGGGACTGATGGATTTCACCGCCCTGGCGTCGAAATTCGAATCGTGCGAAATCGTGGGACTGGTTGAGGATGTTCTGGAATCGCTGAAAGCGCACCGTCACTTTCAAGAAGTTCAGGTTTCGTTTGACAGGCCTCCGAATTCCGTTTTCACCATGGCTGATATTGGGCAGGTGCAGCAACTTCTTTATAATATGCTCAACAATGCCGCCGATGCCACGGTCGAAAACGACGCTAATAAAGGGCGCAAGGTCGCGGTGCTTATAACTTTTGACCAGGAAAACGAGAACTTTGCCCTGTCGGTGACCGATAACGGGGTTGGGATGGCGCCGGAGCAGCTGGCCAATGCCTTCAAATCACGATTCACCACCAAGAAGAGCGGGCATGGGTTCGGGCTTCTGGTCTGCAAGAGAATCATCGAGAATCATAAAGGGAAATTGACAATTGACTCGACTCCTGGTGAAGGAACCACGATTACTATCAATTTTCCCATCCTCTCCCCTGCCGAAAATCTGCAAGCAGTACGATAGTATTGCCTTATTTTCCGGACAGATATATATTTCCTCCAGTTAACTCCTCCTTTGCAATATGCATAGCGGTTTCGGATATAATAGTTTTCATTTTGCGGGTTTGTGGGTACGGTTTACAGCCCTGCTTGTCGATTTCATTCTCCTGAGCATTCCGTTTTTCATCATCACAAGAATCGTCAAAGGAGTCTGGCTGATGGGGGCTAAAGACCATCGCTGGGTCAGCGGCTGGTTCATAAATGACCCCTTATGCATGATCTTTCTCGCGATTATTGTTCTGTATTTTATTCTGCTTGAAGGTCTGGCCGGGAAGACCGTTGGCAAACGGTTGCTGGGGATTAAGGTGGTCGCCGTTGAGGGCGGTCTGCCGGGCTTAAAGAGAAGTCTTATTAGAAATCTTCTGCGGGCGGTGGACAGTCTTCCGGCGTTGAATGTAGTTGGCGTGATACTCATTTTGAAGTCACCGGAGCGGGCGCGATTCGGAGACAGGATTGCCGGCACACGGGTGGTCAAGGTGATGAAATGATGCGTGCCAGGACGGACTTGATTTGACACTTGCGTAAAAAGCGAGTAGTCATTTACCTCTGAGAAAGCAAATCAAGGAGGTAAGATGACTACTCAACAGAAACTGGTCCAGAAGAAACTAAGCCTTCTGGAACTGGGGGAATATCTTCAGAACGTATCCGAAGCCTGCCGTATCCATCCGCCGCGGCGGATTCCCGTCAGCATTTCTACGATATCAAACAAGCCTACGAGAGTCAAGGGTTAGATGGGCTCCGGGAAAAGACTCGTCGCAAGCCGCGTTTGAAGAATCGGGTGGCGCCTTCTATGAATATACAATAACGGCGGAATCCGAAGGGTCTCGAATTCCGCCGGGGGAACGGAAGAGTGAGTGCTGATTTCCTTACAACAGAGTCAATCCTCTTGCCAGAACTTCTGATGAACATCCCATGCGGTGGGATGATTGTGTCGAAACCGCCCGCCGCACCTTCATTCTTTCATCACCATTATTCCCCAGCGCTGGGGATTTTCGGGACGGGAGGCGTTAAAATCCGGGAAAGAATGGGAATCATCAGTTACGAAATAAACTTCATATCTTCCGGCTTCAAGAAATATCTGGGTTTCGACTTTGCGGTTTTTGTCGGCGCCACCGGCGTGACGGGTCATTCGGTAGATCATCTCCCAGACCGTTTCTCCTGTCCGGGCATTCTCAATCCAGCCGTAATCGTACATATGCCCCCCCTTACCCTCACCGAGCGCAATCACCTTTACCTTTGCGGCCGACTTCAGTTCAAACTCACGGCGCGCTTTCTCATCGTCACCCAATCCGGTCAAATCGACCAGAATATTGCTGTTGGGCGGCAACTGGTCGAAATATTCAACAGAATTCTTGTCAAAGTTCTTGCCGAACCCATAGAGGGTTATACCCCATAACTCTTTCTCCATTGGCGGCGAGGCATTCCAGTCATTGTAGGCATGCGAGTCATCGGTCGAGTAAAAGACCATATAATTTCCGGCGGGGAGCCTAACGATGCCGTCAAATCGGCGATTTTTGGAAGCGCCGCCGGCGTGAGTGCAGTTTTCCTCGGTCATTTCCCAGACCTTGTCGCCGCTGTCCATATTTTCAATCCAGCCGTAATCGGCGAATTCATCATCATAGCCGAATTCTCCGAGCGCTACGATATGGAACGCAGCCGGTTTCTTGAGGGTGAAGCCTTTAGACACAAATTCATCATCACGGATACGCGTAAGCGCCACCACCACCGGCTCGGAATAGGAGATTTCGAAATCAGAAATGAATTGCCGGTCGCTCTCTTTTACCGGTGAAATAAGCATACCGTAATACATCGGGTCATAAGGAGGTTGAACATTCCATCGCTCGAAGGAATGGCTGTCATCAGTTATATAGTGCGCCAGATAGTTCCCTGCCGGCAGAGTAATCTCTCCAACAAAGGAGCGGTTTTTCCGACCGCCGCCCGCCCAGGAGGTATTCCATTTATCCATCTGCCAGACTTTCTTGAGACTATCGGCGTCAATGATCCAGCCATGGTCAACAAAAACCCGGTCGCTGCTGGAATATTCGCCGATGGCGATAATTTTCAGGGAAAGTTCTTTCTTGAGGGTGAAGCCTTTCTTGGCGAAGTAGTCGTCGCCAGGCTGCGTGAAATCGACAACGGCGCTTTTTTTCCGTGTCAGTACCGGGTCAAAACGGGTAAAGGTGCCGTCGGGCGCCTTTATCAATATCTGCAGATCTTTTATATCTTCACTGTAATATTCCCGTTTGGATTCTTCATCGGTGTCAATAATATCACCCAGCCATTTGAAGGCATCCCCCATATCCTCGATAATAATCTCCATTCCTTCCAGCGAATAAGGGCGGCCGACATAGTAATAGCACTCATATTTTCCGGCCGGGAGGGTCACCTCGTCCTCACACTCCCGCAGGTAACGGGAGCCTTCATATCGATGTGTCTCCTGCTCCTCCATAATCCAAACCGGCTCGCGGTCGGAAGAACTGATTATCCATCCGTAGGCGAACATCTGGTCGGCGTTCTTCAATTCGCCGCCGATGGCATATATGGAAATCCTGGTTTGCCCCTTCAACTCAAACCCCTCGACTTTGAGATCCCCCTCGCTGAAATTTTTCATCTGTAAGACGACCTCATCCGCTTTAACCATTACCGCCCCAAAAATAAAAATGAGGCAGAAGATGAGGAATAAGACTAAAGCCGCAACTATCAGCTTTGGGTTCAGCAAACGATTCTCCTCCTGTTCCGGGCAACTTTTTTAACTACTTTGTATTACGATAAATAAAGGACCAGGTTTCGCCCGAAAAATAAATCGTGGAGAGTCCGCAATCAATCAAGTAAGAGCGGCGGCATACCGCATGCCGCCGCTTCAGTCGCATAATAACTAATTACCGGCTCAGAAATCGGTGGTGCCGGTGAATTTGAAAGAACTGAGATGAAAATTCGGCGCCGCTATGCAGCCGACAGAATCCCACCAGGATGGTATAAGTTGCCGGTCTTTCGAGATTCCTATGACATGAGAGAAAGCCCGTAGCATGGAATCGGTGAAGCGAAGATTCTTGACCCCGTGCTTAAGTTGACCTTCCTCAATGAGATAGACCCCATCCCGGGTCATTCCGGTCAGAACCGCTTTGGGAGTATCGATGAAGCCGTTAATGTAATGAAAGCGGGTGACCAGCAGACCTTTCTTGACGCCGGCGATAAGTTCCTCGCGGGTCTTATTTCCCGGCTCAACAATGAGATTGAGTCCAATGGCGCCCTGGCCCTGCTCGTTTGCCGGAAGTCCATGCCCGGTCGATTCAACCCCGGCTTTATTGCCGCTGGTGCGGTCGAAAACTACCCCTTTGCCAATGCCTTTCTCAATGAAGTAAACTTTCCGCTTGGGGACCCCTTCAAAATCAAACGGCATGGCGATAGCCGAGGGATCATTGCCATCATCATAGATAGTAACCGCGTCATCCATCAGTTTTTGACCGATTTTGTCAGATAGGAAAGAGGTCTTGTCGTTAAAGCCTTTGGAGCCGAACCCGATGTAATTAATCCACTCAAAGAGGGCGGCAACGGCGGCCGGCTCAAGGATGACTTCATAATCGCCAGCCGCGAGCGGTTTAGGTTTCTTGCCAACATAGGCTTTTTCCACCGCAATATCGGCAAGAGAGACAACTTCGATATCCTCAACCTTCCGGGATAGCCCCACCGAGTATCCCGATGAGGTCTCCGACATGGCGATGATATTGATGCTGGCGCTGGTGACCGGCTGATAGCAGCGGACGCCTTTTGTATTGAAGACGGCGATTTCGCCGTCACCGGTGGCGAAGGCTCCCGCTGTCGTGAATTTCCTCTTGTTGGCGCGAATGAAGACCTTTTTCACCAGACGGGCACGGTCCTTGGGTCCGAATTCCGCCGTGGCGGGGAAATATGTCTCCACTCTGGCATACTCTTTGGGCTCAGGAAGTCCCGGGAAATGCTTGTTCTCTTTCTGATATTTGGCGATTTCAAAAGAATTCCGAAGTGTCGCTTTCAGGTCAGACAGAAGGAGCGAATTGGTCGAAGCCACGCCTATTTTCTTGCCCAGGACGGTGCGGAAGAGAATCTTGGCGTTGGCTTCATTCACATTCTGATGAATGATGGAATTGGCAAACCGGGTCAGTCCGGAGTTGGAGCCGACAAAGACGACTTCGGTCTCATCCGCTTTGCTTCCTTTAACCACTTTCTCGAAGAGGCTGAAAAGTTTATCCTGTCCTATCATTTGCTCACCCCGACTTTCACTTTGCGGAAGCGAGTCGGAGCGGCGCCATGCGCCACCCGCGCAATCTGCATCGGCTCACCCTTGCCGCAATTCGGCACCCCCCAGATTTTCCAGTGCTTCCGATTGCAGATAGCATCACAGGAATTCCAGAATTCCGGAGTCATACCGGTATAAAGAGGATTCTTCAACATCCGCCCCAGTTTTCCGTTCTTAATCTCCCAGGCGCATTCCACGCCGAACTGGAAATTGAGACGTTTATCATCTATCGACCAGGATTTGTTCATATCGAAAAAGATACCATCCCTGGTGTTGACAATTAAATCGTCGAGCTCCCACTCCCCCGGTTCGAGATTGATATTGGTCATTCGAATCAGCGGAAGGCGATTCCAGCCGTCGGCACGCATGGTGCCGTTCGATTTCCGTCCGATGACCGGGGCGGTCTCACGGCTGGTAAGATATCCGACATGAATTCCTTCCTGAATTATCGGGGAGCGCTGCGCTTTGACTCCTTCGTCATCATAGCCAAAAGAGCCAAGCGCGCCCGGAATGGTGGCATCGGCGAAGATATTGACAATGTCCGAGCCGTATTTCAGTTTATTCAGGCCATCAAGTTGCATAAAAGAGCCGCCGGCTAGTGAAATCTCGGTGCCGAGGACACGGTCCAACTCGGTCGGATGACCGCAGGATTCGTGAACCTGAAGCGCCATCTGCGAACCGCATATAATGATATCGGTGACCGTATCGGGGCAGTTGTCCGCCGTTAGAAGCGCAACGGCTTCTTCCCGGGTGCGGTCGACGTTATCAAGAAGTCTCATTCCCTGAATAAACTCGTACCCGCGGGTGGCAAAATCGCCCCGATGGGAATTGGGATATGACCGCTTCTGGACCTCATTGCCGTCATAAGCAACACACATATATCCGGCGCCCGACTCGATTATATCCTGTTCTATTTCCGACCCCTCGGTGGAGCAGAAGATTTTGTTGGTCTTGTAGAAATCCATCGAGGCTTCCGACGTTTTAATCTTCGGGTTGGATTTCAGGCGGTCGGAGATTTCGAGAAGAAGCCCGATCTTCTCATCCGTGGGAACAGCGAACGGGTCGATTTCGCAGGGGGATTTATAATGGTCGCGAAAGGATTCGGTTTCCGTCAGGCGGACTTTTTCTTTAACGGTCGTGGCTGATGCCCGCGCGGTCTGAAGCGCTTTGTTGGCTGCTTTCTTTATATCGGCTTCCTTGAGCGATGAAACCGCCGCAAAACCCCAGGCGCCACGGTCGATGACACGAATTCCGACCCCGACATTAACATCGCGGGAGAGAGTCTCGACTATACCGTCGCTCACCATGCAGGATTCCGACTCGGTCCGGACATAGCGGGCGTCGGCATAATCGACTCCCTTGCCTTTGAGCCAATCGAGGACACTCTTAAGACTATCTTTCATTCCACCTCCAATTAGTTTTCAAGAACTTGCCGGTGGGCAAATAAATGCTCCAAGACCGGCAGGATTCTGGCATATTCTCTCACCATTAGAAGTAACTTTGTGAATGTAGGAAAATTAGTTTCGAAAATCAAGGCAGTTAGGGAATGTATTGGGAGAAAGTCAGTTGCAGTGTTTAAGGCTGATTTTCAAGTTGGTTGGGGTCAGTTCTCCCCCCTTTCACAGACATTTTTCACCCATTGGTAACCTTGCAATTTTTAATAAATTATATACAATATATTCATTTTATCAATATTTTATGAAACAATTATAACATTATTCCATATATTCAGTCGGAAGCCTGAAATTGGAGAATTTATGAAAAAGGAATGGAGTTATCTGATTGGTCTGTCCGGGGGAAAGCCGCTCGTGGTCAGACGGGTCGTTGTGGAGGGAGATGAGGTGGCAGTAGAAGGAGAATTTGAACTTCCCCCGCTTGCCCGTCTTGACCTTGATGACCAGGTATTTGTAGCGGTGTTCGTAAAGTGCCACGGCTCAATCAAACAGATGGAGAAGCATTTCGGGGTCAGTTATCCGACCATAAAGAGCCGCCTGAACCGTATTGGCAGTCAACTCGATTTCGTAAAGGTGGAATCATCCACTACCTCGGGCGAACCGCTGGACAGATTGGCACAGGGAGAGATATCGGTTGATGAGGCGATAAAACTCTTAAAAAAGGAGAGCGACCATGAGTAACCAGAGGAAACAGATTCTGCAGATGCTTGCAGAAGGGAAAATCAGCGCTGAAGATGCCGAGCGGCTTCTTGAAGCCCTGGAGGTCGGTAATTCGGGCGCCACTTCCGAGACAAAATCGGAAACCAAGGAGCGCAAGTGGGGGAAATGTCTTCGTGTCGTGGTGCAACATCAAGCCGGCCAGGATGACGGCGAACAAAATGTAGATATCAGAATACCGGCGGTCCTGCTGAAGGCCGGAATAAAACTTGGTTCGGTGATGCCGCGGCAGACTGTGGAGACGCTCAACAGCCAGTTCTCTGAGAGAGGATTCAATTTTAATCTGGATGATATTGATTCCAGAAAACTGGAAGAAATTATGGCGGCGCTGGAGGAATGCCCGATCGAAATTGAAAAGAGCGGCAAGAAAGTTAAGATATTCTGCTGCTGACGCGAAAAACGACCTGTCCCCTCCTCTCATCTTTCACAGATGACCGGGGATCAGATTCTCAAGACCGCTCGACCAGGTGCGCATGCCTTTTGTAAGTCGAGGGTCTTGAGTTGTTTCATCTGCAGTGCTCCGGTTGCCTGATGCCGGCGATATAGGTCTTTACTTCTGTCCCAGAAGGTAATTCTGCAGTCCCATCTGCTTTATCTGATCAATTTGGGCTTCAAGCCAATCGAGATGCTCCTCTTCGTCTTTCAAGATTGACTCCAGCATTTCGCGGGTGCCGTTGTCGTGCGCCTCGGTCGCTTCCTTGATAGCGAGATTATAAGCCTTAATGGCATTCATCTCCTCCCCGCAATCGTTCTTCAACTGGGATTCGACATCGCTCCCGATATGCATTTCTTTTAATTTGCTGACCACCGGTGTCCCCTCCAGAAAGAGAATCCGTCCGATATGCTTCTCGGCATGCTTCATCTCATCGATAGCCCGCTTTTCGATTTTTTCATGTAGCCGCTCGTATCCCCAGTTGGCGCACATCTCGGAATGGACCATATATTGATTGATGGCGGTCAGTTCATCAGCCAGGAGGCTGTTGAGGGTGGCGATTATCTTGTCGTTGCCTTTCATTGGTCTCTCCTTTTAAAATAAGATAAACTCTTCAGCGAAATCATCAGAGAGAAATATAACCTTGCAAAGAGGAATCGTCAACTGACTCCGGCGCAATAAATAACCCCCGGCTTCTTGAGCCGGGGGCCTTTAGAAGCAAAGAAACAGGACCGAAGTTTACTGTTTTCTTAACGGCAAGCCGCAGTTAGCGACCCACTGCTCACAGGTACAGGGAGCAGGACCGTTCTTGTAGAGGTACGCAATCAGATAAGTGGCATCAAGGATATTGACGACACAGTTGCAGTTGGCATCACCGGAGCAGATGCGATAAGGTGTCGGCGCCGGACCACTCTTGAACAGGTAAGAAATAATGTAGGTGGCATCAAGAATGTTGTAACTGCCGTTGCCGTTGGCGTCGCCCGGTTTGCAATCGCAGACAAATTCCCGCGGGCAGATGGTCATGGCATATTCAATCTCGGTGTTAATCGGACCCTGACGCCAGGGAGCCTGGAAAGGTATGAATTCCGGCGGGCAATTCAATCCATAAAACTGCTGGGTATAGACGGGCGGATTTGCCATAACGGCATATCCCGGCAAGCCGACCATTCCTACCGGGCTACCTGATGGCGATACTATATAACCGTCATGATAGATAGTCCCATGCGGTCCGGAGATTAGTCTCAGGTCATTATGGATATTGGAAGGATGGGGCGGAACCGGCGGATCACCTTCATAGAGGTCGAAATATGGGTCGGAGAGATGGACCGTGGCTGCCCCCAACTGGTTGATAGTGTCAACGCCGGCAACAGTTACATAATGTCCGCCGATACGAGACCAGCCGGCAGGAGAACCGGCATCTGGTTGCCAGAAACCAAGTAAGAGGATGACATCCTGACTTCGTTTCACCTCTCCCCTTATCAGTTCCCAGGTCGGCTGCGGATAGAGCGTAACCTGGAAAGAATCC
Source organism: Ignavibacterium sp. (assembly GCA_020724775.1). Taxonomy (GTDB): domain Bacteria; phylum Zixibacteria; class MSB-5A5; order GN15; family PGXB01; genus DYGG01. Next base: position 46,736 of record DYGG01000011.1, read on the forward strand.
TCCAGCCCGAGAGAGGTCAGATAGCCATCAACTCCCCCAAGCATAAGGTTAATATCAGTGCCAAGAGGTCCGGTTCCCATAATGGCGGCGAGGTTATTGACCACCGGAGGAACATTGTTGGCATCATGGTCATCCATCATCATCATCATCGAAGAAATCAGCCGGAAATTGTCACTGAAAGCCGGCGGAGGAGGAGATAACGGGTTAAGCAGATATTCATATTTGGAATCGAACCAGAACAGGCAGTTTGAGACAGCCACCGGTCCGCAGTGAGTCCATTGCACACCGTTAGACCAGGGCATCTGCTTCTGGTCAATATCCGGCATTCCAAAAGGAGCGTAATCGGGATATCCCGGTTTGTAGTATATGGGATAGTCAGGATCGCAGACGTCCCCCAGTCCGTCCTGGTTGGAGTCCTCCTGCCCGGGGTTATAGATGGTCGGGCAGTTGTCGCAGACATCTCCGAAGCCGTCGTTATCGCCATCAGCCTGCCCCGGATTGTAATTGTTGGGGCAATTGTCGCAGACATCACCCAAACCGTCCGCATCAATGTCAGCCTGCCCCGGATTATAGACATAAATGCAATTGTCGCAGGAATCCCCGACTCCATCCTGGTCGGTATCTTCTTGTGCCGGATTAAAATTAAAGGGGCAGTTATCTGACGGGTCCGGGATACCGTCGCCGTCACTGTCCTGCGGAGCGGATACCGGCATGACAGCGGAGAATTCGGAACTGTTGTTACTGACATCGGTAACAGTTGCGGTAACGGTGTCGCCTGGAATCAGGGTAAGGTCAACAAATATCCAATTACCCAGTGCATCCGGAGTGCTATTGCCGAGGTAAGCCATCCCCTCGCCAAATCCGGTCGGGTCTAAGGCTGCCTTGAAAATTTCCACTGTAGCCTGATTGGAAGGAGAACCGATATCGACAGTACCGGTGATGGTGGTGGTGCCGGCGGCATAAACTATATTGGTGATTACCGGGAAGTTTATTTCTTGATTAGGTCCGGCGTCCGGGTCGAGAGGGTCGTTGGGAGAAACGCCGTTATCCCAGATATCGATACCGAGGCCCAGATTGTCAAAGATTGAATTCTGCGTGAGCCAGTTGCGGTCGGCATTTATACTATTTACCGCGTCTTCCCAGAGAGCGATTCCATCCCTCCCGTTATGGGCAATAATATTGCGGCCGATTATGTTACGGTCGGCGCAACCCCAGAATGACGGTCCATACATTCCGATCGATACCCCGTGCCACGAATTCGGCAGCGACTTAGCGACCGAAATGTCCATTCCGATAATATTGGTGGAAACGGTATTGTTGTAAGTCTGAATCGGCGGAACAGGATACGGAATATTATTGAATCCGTTAATACCGACTCCGGAGTAATCGTTACCTGAAATCAGATTTCTGGTTATGGCGTTATCATGAGTCCCCTCGGCGAGAGTAACGCCGTCATGGTCGTTGCCGAGGTCCACGGTACCGGTAATATCAGTGCCGATATAATTGCCGGAGACGGTATTATTATAGACATCGCCGGGTTGAATCGGTCCGATAATCGCGACCCCTTCGGTATAATTACCGGAAATCAAGTTGCGGTCAACCGTATTCAGAAAAGTCCAGCCGTTAGCCTGATTGCAGATATAGACCCCGGCCCAGAGGCTCGCCATATTGGTGCCGTTGCCGATGTCGATAGTTCCTGACTGGCTGGTGCCGATGAAATTGCAGTAAATGAGATTGGTCGCCGCTTCGGGGGCGCCTACAATATAGATACCGCACTGCTGAAATTGATTGATGACCAGTCCGCGAATGGTATTGCCGTTGGAGGCAATTATGAAACCGTGCGCCGGTCCGGCCAGGCTGCCGTTGATTATAATCTGGAGATTGGCGGTGGAAGGGGGATTCGATCCCGCGGCGGAACCGGGTTGTGAAAGTCCATCAATGATTACCCCCGCCATATCAGTCAACGCCGGCAGCGGCGAAAGCGGCATTATGGTATGAGGACCAGGTCCAGGTATATTGAACACAATCTGGTCGGTCCCCATGGTAGCATTTGCCTGCAGAATCGCCTGACGAAGTGAGCCGGCGCCGGCGTCATTGGTGTTGATGACGGCAAACACCGCGGAGGCATCAGTCAGTTGTCCTACCGGGGCGGGATTCTCTGCGGCAGGCTGGTCAGCGGCAATGAGAAGGGGGCTGCAAAACAGCAACAGCACCATTCTTAGTTTCAGATAGTTTTTCATCCACATAGTGCTCCTCCAATTTAAAATTTAAAGTTGAGATGTTCGGCACGAAGAGAATGACCGTGAAACTGCCCGGATTGCGTTCTCTGGAAGAAGACGTGAATCCGCAACAAGGTTCGTAAAGCAAGAAAGTCTGGGGAACAAGATACCTCCCGGATTTCCCGGACTTATTGTGCTCGATGTTCGAAAAAAAAGCCTGCGGCGCCATTACGGCCGCCAAAAAGTCAACGGCAATGACAAGTTAATATTGACCGGAATGTCTCACTTAGACTAATCGGATTGACCGAAAATTCGCACCAAAAGGTAAGATTTAAAGGCTTGTCGAGATGGTCATTCCGGTTGAATATCTAATAATTAATTAACAGCCTATGTCAGGATTTGTCAACGGATTTTTACGAAAAATGGAGCAATATTTATATTATTGTTTCTTGAAAGGTCCATTTGACCCGGCGGCTCTTCCCGGCAGCAGACATATCCGGCAGAATTTGGCTCCTCAGCAAAATCCCCTGGCTTTCGCGGCGCTGAAGACATCGTCAACGCTGATATCTTTCATGCAACGCATAAAGCCGTCACCACTTAAGGGACAGCGGTTTTTCACGCAGGAGATGCATGAAAGGTCATTCTTGATTATAACGGTTTTCTTGTCTGAAACTGGAGACGTTTCCTCCGGATTGTCCGCGCCGGAGAGGACGACCAGAGGGATATCGACGGCGGCGGCAAGATGCGCCAGTCCGGAGTCATTGCCGATGAAGAGGCGACATCGGAACAAAATAGCGGCGGCGGAGCCGATATCGGTTTTACCGCAAAGATTCAGAATTTTGCTGTTGTTGTCGGCAACCAACTTTCCGGCATCAAATTCGGCGGCCGCCCCCAGAAGCACTACTCTGCAATTACACTCGGAGATTAGCCGCAAAGCAAGTTTTCGATAGTTGTCGGTTCCCCAGCGGCGCGAGGCGGCAACTGCCTGGGGGGCGATGGCGACCAGGCGGGAAGCGGATGCGAACGGCGCCAGAAGTCGGTCAGCCTCTATCTGACTGCCCGTTCCTATCACAAGTTGCGATGGCGCCGAAAGCAGATCCCTTCCGGCAAAATGATTTATAAGGATTTGATAGAGAGCGGCGCGGTGGACGATTTTGCCTCCGGGGAGATTGATGCCGTGGTTCAGAAGGAGCGCGCGATTATCGGTGCGAAAGCCGTAGCGGAATCTGACCCCACCCAGAAGAATTGCCAGAGTCGATGAGAACGAAGGGGGCATTATGATTCCGTAAGCAGGGCGGAATTTGCGCAGAAGTTCTGATTGGCGGAGAACTCCTTTCCAGCCATGGAGATGTTCCCCGGAAAGGGGGAGGAATTCCGCGAGCGTCAGACCCTCGAAAAGAGGCCGGCTCCAGTGGGGTGCCAGAAGTGAGATTTTGTACTCCGAACCGAAGCGAGCCAGAGAGCGAAGCGCCGGAAGAGCCATCAGGCAATCGCCGAGATGATTGGGGGTGCGGACGACGACCGTTTTCATAAAGTCTTCACCATATTGAATATCAATCCAGTTTCCATCGCCGATGAGTCCACATCCACTGCTCCGGATACTGTCGGATAAAAGCCTCGAGACAGTCGGTGAATTTCTGGGTCATGATTAGAATATCTTTTTCTTCGTCTCCGGTTTTCGGAGGCTGAATCGGCGGCAGGACTATGGCATGGTGTCGGGCGTAACCTTTTCTGATAAGGGCTCCGGTTAGCAGCGGGCAGTCCATCTTTACGGCAAAGGCGGCGGGACCTTTGTGAGAGGCGGCGGGGCGTCCGAAAAAGTTGACAACGACCGAGCCGGTGGCGGAGTGCTGGTCGTTGACAACGGCAATCATCCGGTTGGAGCGAAGAGACTTTATGACGTGACGGCTGGCGATTCCAATCGGGATGATGCCGACCCCCAGTGCGCGACGAAAGGAGTTCATCAGTTCATCGACCTTCTTGTTATGCTGTTGCCCGACGAGGAAATCGACCGGATATCCGAGCGCGGCAGCCCATCCGCCGAAAAGTTCCCAGTTGCCAAAATGCCCGGCGACCAGCATTGCCCCTTTGCCGTCAACTTTTATCCGCTCCAGATGTTCCACCCCTTCGGCATCAATCATTTCCAGAATTCTCACTTTTTTCAAAACCGGCTGGCGGGCGAACTCGACCAGAGTGCGGGCAATATTTATAAACACTTTTCGGGCTATTCGCGCCAGTTCCCTCTCCGCTTTTTCATCGCCGAAAGCGCGGCGAAGATTATTCATGGCGACCTCGCGCCGTTTGGTCATTAACAGATACGCCAGATTTCCGAGCGCTATCGCGAGCCAGTCGGCGAGACGGCCCGGCATAATCTGCACCAGCCGGGTCAGCGTATAGACGGCGGCGTATTCAAGCCCATGGCTTATTTTCGTCATCTTCTGTCGCTTCCGGTTTAGTGGGGTCGCCGTAGTCGAAATCCCGCGATTGCAGGCGGTCCTCTTCCTCCCAGCGACGGTAGTAGCGGCGCTTTTTAAGAAAGTTGAGGATAAATCCAACGACAACAACGGCGGCAAGGATTATCCAGATATAGAGAGTATCGATAAAAAGACTCATGAATGTGTATCGCTTTCTAAGGTAATCAAAAAATTCCGTTTCATATCCTTCATAGGTGGCGCCGATGGCGGTAAAGAGCGCGGAGTCAACGGAGTGACGTCGGCTCAGCGAATCGAGAAATATATTGAAAGCCTTGATGCCGTAATTGTCGAGGAAATATCTCACCGCCAGATAGGACTGGGCGTAAGCGGTATGAGCCTTCCCTTCCGGGAAGAGATTCATCTTTTCAATCTCGTTAAGGGGAATCAGGTTATTGAAAAGAACGGCGCGGGTCATGCTGATATTGTCTTCCCATCCCCACTCGGAGGAGAGAAACATCGCCAGCCCTTCATCAAGCCAGCGGGGCGCCCGTCCAAGACCGAGGCGCTCGGAGAGAGCGAGATGGGTGTACTCATGCTGAAGCAGTTCCCGCAGAGATTTACCGACCGGGAAGCGGGCGGGAGATTTGAGGACGATGGTCTGACGATACGGCATGGCGACAGCGACGCCCCAGTCGGGAATGGCGGAGCCGATGATTTGGCGGAACCGGTCCTGGCTGTCGGCGATGTAGATTTCCGGAAGATAATCGAGTGAATCACGGAGAAGTTCGATTAATCTCTGCCGCGCGACAGTTAGAGCCGAATCGGCGGTCTGGACGAAAGGGGGGTAGTCGAAGTGGTAGATGAAGTGCGTCCGCTCGATGATGATTGATGTGTCCGAGGCAGGCAGTACAGAATAACAGGAGATTAGGAGAGCTAACGCCAGTTTGGCAATTTTCAACATGATAGGAAGATAATAAGATAATCATTGGGATACAACTTTTAGCGTTCGGAGAAGACGGGGGTGATTCGTCCAAAACCATATCTCGATTGTCTAACAGTAAATATTATGATGGAATAAATATTGGTAGATTCATGGAGCATGATTATGCGTTCAACTGAAAAGATGCCGATGGTCGGTATCACTCTTTTGATTCTGGTTATCTTCGCGGTACCGGTCTTTGCCGGGATGGAGGAGATAATTTCGGACCGGAGTGGGGCAACGAAACTGGTCGACGGCAAGACCGGCGATTGGGCGAAATTATCGGGGATATTTTTCGAGGAGCAGAAGGCATCGCTGGCGGTGGCGAATGACAGCGAATTTCTGTACCTGCTGTTTCGCACATCGGACTTGCAGACAGCCAGAACGATCAAGATGGCGGGAATGACAGTGTATTTCAACATCGAGGGGAAGAAGAAGAAAGATTTCTATCTGAAGTTCCGAGGGGGCCCGGCGCGGGAGCAAATGCGCAGAAGAGGTCAAGACCGGATGGAAGAGTTGGAAAGAACGGAGGGGATGGATGACGAGAGACCGATGGGGAAAGAGCCGAAGCCGGCGTTGACCTGTTATATAAAAGACAGAATCGTGGAGAAGGAGATACCTCTCGACGGGACTGAGGGGCCGATGGCGGCGTATGATACATCAATGGGATTTTACGTCTATGAATTTCGGGTGCCGCTCGATTCGGGAGCAGTGCGATATTTCGGATTGGGGGCGAAAGGTGAGAAGCCGATTGCGATAGGACTGGAATGGGGGAATATGGAGGGGATGAAGCGAAGGATGGAAGGGAGGGCATCGGGCGGCTTTGGAGGAGGGCCCGAGGGGGGAATGCCGCCGGGAGGTATTCCTGGGGGAATGGGACGAGGAGGCGATTTTGGCGGGGAGCGACCAGAAGGGAGGAGTGGAGACCGCCCCGAGATGCCGAAGAAGCAGGAGGTTTGGGTGAAGGCGAAATTGGCGAATTAACGACCCGTGGAGAAGTTAAGTGGTTGGGGTGCAACGAGTCTATAGTTCGTTTTCGTATTATTTTGAAAAATGTATCTTTTCCGTTCTTTCCCATGGTAAGTTCTTGTGGAAGAACGGATTGGGCGTGGCGCAAGCGTTCGCAGTTCTGGCTGTGTGAGTTGGTAAGTGATTGTGTAACATAATGATGCTTTCCCTATCTTTTTCGCATTTCAGTTTCACCCTGTTTGATGTTCAAGGTACTGTCGAAACAGGGATGGACTAGAAAAAAGGTTCTCTATATATACCCCTGGCGGAATTTCACCATCGATTCGCTGGTGATTTTGCGGGAGTGAGGTGGTAAGTGGTTGGGGGTAAATTAGAAGTGTGATATTTGGAAGTTGGGAGGACGGCACACGATGGGGGCAGGGGGGGGTTGAAGGAGCGAAGCCTCACGATGTCCTCTGATGTTCTCATTCGGCCTTGCGGAATGAGACGGGGTCGACACATGGGTCGACCGCTACGACGATAATATTACGACTCTCCTTTGGCGGTCAAACAAGGCTCGTGCCTTACAACATTCAATCACCGGTGGTCGAAATAATGAAGTCTTTCGAGATAATCGTCTGTCCAACCATGTCCCATCGCTCCCCAGATAAGGTTGATTGATAGGGAATTGCCCGAAAGATCTGTCCCGCCATCGGTATCGTAATTAAGAAAGTTATATCGTGCCTGAAGCCCCCAGTAGCGTGTGTGACGGGGACCGTAGAACAATCGAAGGGTGAAACCAAGATTTAGATTCAAAGAATTCAGATAATCTCCCTGGTTCTCTTTCAGGTCGTCAGCCGTAAGTGCCATAATACCATCCCAACCGATTCCACCGAAAAATTCAAGCGAGGTGTTCCAGGATGTGTAAACTCGGAGAACAGGGTCTAGCCCGAAGTACGTCCCGAGAAAATTATCGGTTTCATATAAGGAATCTCGATGATTGACCAGATAGGGCTGCTGGGAATTCAGAAATCGGGCGAAAAAAGTGACGTCGGCGCCGTAGTGTCGAGAGCGAAGCCCTGCTTGACCGCCAATTTCTATTTTTGAGCCGAGCCTTTTCAAGTTTCCGCCGGGTATCCATGCGCCGGCGTTTAAGGACCAGTTGTTTGCAAAATTGCGACGTTTTTCGAGAAGAGTGTCGACCTCACGGTCATATCTTGCCTGGAAGCAGGTACCCTGATAAGTACCTTTTGAAAGTTTGTCCAAGAGACTATCCCTACCCACGGCATAATAAGTCGCGATAGCATTGGCGACAGAAGTAGGGTCAACACTGTCCTTTACCTCAGAGGCAAGCCGCTCAATGAACAAATTATATTCGTGACTTGGTTCTATCCATGAGTCGTGTCTTCCAAAAGAACCGTAATAGGAATAGAAACGCGGCAAAATCATTCCTTCTACAAGTGAGTCATCACACCAGTAATAAGTTATCTCGCCTTTCTTAATCTGGTGCAATAGTTCAAACGCCTGCAAGGGACTGAAGGAGCATTTTGAGTTTACAAAGTCCACAATTTTCTCAACAGAGTCGATTTTCCCTTCAGTATAAAACTTCGGAATTAGTTTCCGACTATTTCTGACATAATCGAGACAGTCATACAACCGGGTGGCCGTAAGGAGCCTGTGCATTGCTGAGTCCGGGTCTGTCTGGGAGGATGCTTCTTTCGATAGAAGAAAGGAAAACAGAATCGTTAGCGAAACAACGCAGCAAGTCCGACGGAATGCTTGGGCAGACATAGGTGTCCCTCCCTTAAATTTAAGTCGTTCGATAATGACGACGGTGCCTCGATTGACGCTCACCAGAATGGCGTCAACCATCCTTTACAATATATCGATTCCAACTTTTCGCGGAAGCGAAAATTTTCCTTGCTTTAAAATCAGATTCATGAACAGGACTGCACTTCTTAGACTCGGTTGTGTTTCAAAATCAGTAATGTAGGGCACGAGCCCTCCCGGCCAGAATGCGCGCGGCTCGTGCCATTTTAAATCCCATTTGTATTAGAATGAACACTTCTCTCCCTGCCAATCGACCCGCCGCGGCGGGTCGATTGTGGCAGGAGCGCAGGGCTCCTGCCCTACTTCCTCCATTGACGATTTAAAGCGGTATTTTGTCGAGTGCTTATTTAAAAGACCGCCCCGACTAGTATTTGGAGCGGATAAGAAACGGCTGACTCGCCGTGCCCGCCCTAATTTGCTATTGACAACAGAAGCCGAAGGGATAATTTTAGAAGATTATGCGGGTGAGGGGAAGAGGATATTGTGGTGTGGAGGAAGTCCGTCAGGAATGGGTTCCCCGCCACGGCGGGCAGGCTGACGGCGCATAATAAACGACATTCACCGTCAGGAGAGACTCCTGACGGCGAAGTGGATGTGCGGGTGAGGCCGCAGTTTGGCGGTCTGGATTCCCGCTCCCCGCTTTCGCGAGGACAAGCTTCGCGGGAGTGACATTTAGCCGCGGACGAGGGCGTCCGCGGGCAGATCGACAGATGATTATGTCGAAACCGTAAAGGTTTCGACCTACGGACTGCCGCGCACAGATTTAAGGCGGAGCCGCGCACAAGAAGGGATGCCGGGTCAAGTCCGGCATGACATTTACCGTCAGGAGGGACTCCTGACGGCGCAAGAAAAGGCGGATGCGCGCAAAAGGAAGATTATGCGGGTGAAACCGCGGGTATAATATGATGACGATATGGAAATGCTGAATCACAACGTCCTGGTCTTGAACCAAAACTATGAACCGCTTTCAGTTTGCTCGGCGCGACGGGCCTTTGTGCTCCTCTTCATGGGGAAAGCCGAGATGATTGAAACCTATGACGGGGCGAAAATCCATTCGGTCTTGAAATCGTATCCTCTCCCCTCGGTGGTGCGGCTGGAGCGGTTTGTGAAAGCGCCGCGCAAAAGAATCCTTTTGACCCGCAAGAATGTGCTTATCCGTGACGGCTACACCTGCTGTTACTGCGGCTCTACGCGGGGTCCGATGACGGTGGACCATATTGTTCCGAAGAACCTGGGCGGGACCGACAGTTGGGAGAACCTCGTCTGCGCCTGCGACCGGTGCAATAACAAGAAGAAAAACCAGACGCCGGCGGGCGCGGGAATGCGGCTTCTGCGCAAACCGACCCGTCCCAATCATATCACCTATATCCAGCGTTTCATAGGAATAACCGATACCCGCTGGAGACCATACCTCTTCATGGAGTAAAATTGAGCGCAAAAGAAGTAATCCTCTCCGGCATGCAGCCGTCGGGGGAACTGCATATCGGCAATCTGGAAGGAGCCCTTCGGAATTGGGTGCGGCTCCAGGACCAGTACGAAATGTACAGTTGCATAGTTGACTGGCACGCCTTAACCGGCGACTATGAGCATACCGAACTTATGAAAGAGCGGGTGTTTCAACTGGCGGTCGATTATATGGCGGCGGGTCTTGACCCGGAAAAGGTGGCGATTTTTATCCAATCGGATGTAAAAGAGCATGCCGAGTTGCATCTGCTGTTCTCGATGATTATCACGGTGCCGACCCTGACAAGACTCCCGACCTATTTGGAAAAGAAAGAAGATAAGGGGCTGGACAGTTATGGTTTTCTGGGGTACCCGGTGTTGCAAGCGGCCGATATCTGTGTCTATAATGCCGATAAGGTGCCGGTCGGAAAGGACCAGGAGAAACATATCTGGCTGGCGGCTGACCTGGCGAAACGGTTCAACACTCTCTACGGTCCCACGCTGAAAGAGCCGCAGGCGCTTTTCACCAAGATACCGACCATACCGGGGCTGGACGGGCGGAAGATGTCGAAATCGCTGGATAATCATATTGCGATTACGCATACCGAGGAGGAGACGGCCGCGCGTCTGAAGAAGATGTTCACCGACCCGCAGAAGATTCGCAAGGGGGACCCGGGGCGTCCGGAGATCTGCCCGGTCTATATGCTTCACCAGGTGTACACCCCGGAGGCGGAAAAGGTAATCGCTCCCCCCTGCCGCAGCGGTGAACTGGGATGTGTGGACTGCAAGAAGATGGTATCCCGGAATCTCAATGAGGCGCTGCGGCCGATTCGTGAAAAAAGAGTTGTTCTGGAGAATAATAAAGATTATATCTGGGATGTTTTGAGAAACGGCGCCACGCGGGCGCGCACGCGGGCGCAGGCGGTGATGGAGAAAGTGCGCGCGGCGATGAAGATGGATTATTATGGATGATGAAAGCGAAACCTGGTCGGTTTCGCGCAAAATTCCGGATTCCCGATCGAGTCGCGAATGACGGTTAACCGCGGACGAGGGCGTCCGCGGGCACATTGGTGATTTGAGAGCATTAGCGAGCGCGGAAGATGACGCGGCAAGGAATTCCGTCAGGAAATCCCGCTTGAAGCGGGACGGACGGCGCACGAATCCCGCTTGAAGCGGGACGGACGGCGCAGATAATAGATGGATTCCCGATCGAGTCGGGAATGACAGTTAGCCGCGGACGAGGGCGTCCGCGGGCACATTGGTGATTTGAGAGCATTAGCGAGCGCGGAAGATGACGCGGCAAGGAATTCCGTCAGGAAATCCCGCTTGAAGCGGGACGGACGGCGCACGAATCCCGCTTGAAGCGGGACGGACGGCGCAGATAATAGATGGATTCCCGATCGAGTCAGGAATGACGATTAGCCGCGGACGAGGGCGTCCGCGGGCACATTGGTGATAATCCCTGCTTTCAGCGGGGATGTCGCACAGGGTCGAAGACTTGCCGAGGAGAGCGACCGGGGGTTGTCAAAACCCAGGTCGCATACGGACCGGCGGTATTGACGAGGAGCATTTTGGGACCCCGGGTCTCGACAGACAGAGGAACATGAACGGATTTCAGCAAATGAACGGACAGAAAGACAATTATACCGTCAATTTAGAGGTCTTCCAGGGACCACTTGATTTGTTGTTGTATCTCATTCGGAAGGAAGAAGTCGATATTTACGACATTCCGATAGCGCGCGTGGCGGAGCAATATATGCAGTATCTGGAGATGATGAAGATTCTCAATCTGGAACTTGCCGGGGAATATATTCTGATGGCGGCGACCCTGATAAGAATCAAGGCGCGACTGCTTCTTCCGCGCGACGAACTTGACCCGGAGGAGCCGGACCCGCGGGAAGAACTGGTGGCGGCGTTACTGGAATACAAGAAATACAAGGAAGCCGGCGAGATTCTCAGGGAGAAACGTCTGGCGGAAGAGCAGCTGTATGTACCGCCGGCGGTAGGGGGGAATGGCGACCGGGAAGTTATTGTCCTTTCGGAGACGACAACGTTGTTTGATTTGTTGACGGCGTTCAAAGAGGTTCTGTCGCGGGTGAGTAATGAGAACCTGTACACAATCACCCCGGAAGAAGAGACGATTGAGCAGCGAATCACGCTGATACTGGATATTCTGGAGAGGAAAGAATCAGCCACGTTCATGGAATTATTCACCGATTCGCCCCGGAAACTGGTGGCGATACTGACGTTTCTGGCGATTCTGGAACTGGTTCGCATCAGGCGAATCGCGGTTCGGCAGTCGCTTCCGTTTTCCGAACTGCGGGTTTACCGGGGAGAGCAGTATGAAAACCCGGAACCGGCGCTGGAATTTATCAAGAAATTTCATTATTTGAAGTGATAGAGAATATGAGCAACAATGGCAGCAGACCGACCATAATAGAGGCGTTGATTTTGTCGTCACCGGAGCCTCTGTCGCCGCGGCGGATTATTGACCTTTTGGAAAACACCTCCGCGGAAGATATCAGCGAAGCGGTGGCGACCCTCAACAACCGTTATATGGAGAGCGGCGCCTCTTTCCGTATCAGAAAAATCGCCGGGGGATACCAGCTCTATATTGTTGAAGATTATGCGCCGTATGTGGAAGAACTTTTGACCCGTCGGCGGAACATGCGTCTGACCCGCTCGGCGCTGGAGACGCTGGCAATAATCGCGTACCGGCAGCCGGTGACAAAAATGGATATCGAACTGATTCGGGGAGTGGCCTCCGATTCGGTAATTCATACGCTGATGGAGCGAAGACTCATTACCCTTGCCGGACGGGCGCAATCGATTGGCAGACCGCTTCTGTATCGGACAACCGATGAGTTCTTGAAATATTTCAATCTCAATTCGCTGGAAGACCTGCCCAAGATGGAAGAGATAGAGGAACTTCTCTCCTCCCGGGAACCGGACACGCAGCCGCGTCTTCCTCTGGAAATGGACCGGGCCGATATCGGCAGCGAAAATCAGGAGGCGGAAGAAGAGAATGAAGAGGCGATGGAGGAGATTTCCGCGGATGACAACGAAGAGCCAATGACCGAACCGGAGGAGATGACAGAAGAAGAGATGGTTGAGGTCTCGGACGAGGAGAAAGTATAGGCGATGCCGCAGGAGGCATCTGATTTGATGATAAGAGCACACCGATTCTCACGGTTTGAGGAGAAGATTTTCCGAATTGCTTAGACTAAACAAGTTTCTTTCGATGTGTGGGGTGACATCACGACGGGGGGCAGAGCAACTTATTGGCCAGAAGAAGGTGACGGTCAACGACAATGTAGTTGAGAAGATGGGGGTAATTATCGATGAGCAGAAGGATGTTGTCAAAGTTGACGGGGCGGTAATTGAGCCGGTAAGAAAGCGGCTGTATATTCTCTTGAATAAGCCTAAAGGAGTTCTGACCACTTTGCAAGACCCCTTCCGGCGCAAGACGATTGCCTATTTTATCAAGAGCGCGCCGGCCCGGGTGTATCCCGTGGGGCGGCTGGACTACGACACCGAGGGAGCGCTGGTTCTTACCAATGACGGTGAACTGGCGTACCGTCTGGCGCACCCCAAATATCAGGTGAAGCGGGTATATCAGGCGGTGGTGGGCGGAGTGGTGACCGCCGACCATATCGAAGCGCTGAAGCGCGGGATAAAACTGGATGACGGCCATCTGGGGCGGATTGTTGAGGCGGAGATTCTGATGTCGGACCTGAAGACATCTAAGTTGAAGTTGGTGATGACCGAAGGGCATAAGCGGGAGGTAAAGCAGTTATTGAAGGGGGTGGGGCATCCGGTGAAGGCGCTCAAGCGGGTGGAGTTTGCGGGATTGCGGATAGACGACTTAAAACCGGGGCGCTGGCGCTTTTTGACGCATGTGGAGATAAGAAGGTTGAAGGATATGGTGGGGGTGGAGTAGGGGGGGGCAATCGATGGGGTCGATTAAACAGGAGCAATCCATATATTCTTTTTGCCCAGGAGGGCTCGTGCCCTACCGTGAGTCCATCATTCCACAATCCGAAATATCTCGCGATTGCCCGATTCGATAAGCGGAGAGAATTTGGCATACCAGGCGCGCCACTCCGGTGTCGCCATACCGGCCGTGTCTTGATTCTCGTAGGCGGCAAGAGATTCGAAGGTGCTTTCCAGGACGAGTGTGTAATATTTGCCCGTGAGGTCGGTGAGGACCCGCCCGACACGATGGCCCGGGATATTGGTCATACTGCCGAGTTCTTTCATCAGAGCGAGGGCATCTTTCATCCGCCCAAATTTGACTTGAAGGATGTCGCGAACGAGAATCATGATTTTGCCTCCTTGGGTAAGATGTTTGAATTAGATACGAAGGACGGCAGAATTTTTGATAATGCTGTTTGAATGTTGTCGCAACAGGGGTCGCGACATATCAGCGCTGTAGCGGTCGACCCATGTGTCAACCCGTAATCATTTCGTGGAGAGATGATTCTGGATTCCGGGTCATAGCCCGGAATATCGTATTCTGTCAGGAGAGACTCCTGACGGCGGGGCTGAAGTAGGGCAGGAGCCCCGCCTTCAGCGGGGCGCTCCTGCCACAATCGACCCGCCGCGGCGGGTCGATTGGCAGGGAGAGAAGTATTCATTCTAATACAAATCGGATTGAATATGGCACGAGCCGCGTGCGTTCTGGCCGGGAGGGCTCGTGCCCTACATAACTGAAGGCGTCAGGTCTCGCCCGAAGCGGGCTAGGACCTGACCCAACGAGTAATGACAATTCCCGTCAGGAAGGGGTTCCTGACGGCGCAATGGGGAAATATAACCTTGCCTGTTTTCCCATGATAATATTAAGTTCTCTTGAAAAATGCACCAAGTAACATGTATAGATTGAAACCATGAGGGATATACCAGACAAGGCAAGAGGCAACCAATTAAGATTTGCTGACATTGACCTCTGTCTATCGGTCTTTATAGAATGGAACTCTGGCCGAATATGCACTTAACTCTTACTAAAGGTCAGATATCCAGATTCCGCACGTAGCGGGCGTTTTCCTGGATGAAGTCGCGGCGGGGCTCGACGGCATCGCCCATCAGAATCGTAAACAGATGGTCGGCGGCAGCGGCATCCTCCAGGGAGACCTGAAGCAAAGTGCGGGTCTCCGGATCCATGGTGGTGCGCCAGAGTTGCTCGGGGTTCATTTCGCCGAGACCTTTGTAGCGCTGGACAACCACCCCATCACGTCCAAACTGCGCGATAACCCGGTCGCGCTCTTCATCGGAGTAGGCGTACTGCTCGCTTTTCCCTTTCTGTATCCGGTAGAGCGGCGGTTGCGCGATGAAGATTCTTCCCTGCTCGATTAGTTCTTTCATATACCGGAAAAAGAAAGTCAGTATCAGGGTGCGGATATGAGCGCCGTCAATATCGGCATCGGTCATGATTATCACTTTGTGGTAGCGAAGTTGTGAGGGGTCGAAATCCTCGGCAATGCCGCATCCCATAGCGGTGATGAGGGCGCGGATTTCATCGTTGGAGAGAATCCGGTCGATGCGGGCTTTTTCTACGTTGAGAATTTTTCCTTTGAGGGGAAGAATCGCCTGAAAGCGGCGGTCTCTTCCCTGCTTGGCGGAGCCGCCGGCGGAGTCTCCCTCGACGATATAAATCTCACACGATTCCGGGTCGGTCATGGAGCAATCAGCCAGTTTGCCGGGAAGTGACGCATTGTCCAGAGCGGTCTTGCGGCGGGTCAGTTCTTTGGCTTTCCGAGCGGCTTCGCGCGCCCGCGCCGCCGAGATAACTTTTTCGGCAATCTTCTTGGCGACCGAGGGATTTTCGGCAAAGTGCTCCGCCAGGTAATCGTTGGTGATAGTCTCGACAATACCTTTAGTCTCGGAGTTGCCGAGTTTGGTTTTAGTCTGCCCTTCAAACTGCGGGTCGGGAACTTTGACCGAGATAACCGCCGTCAACCCTTCGCGGGAATCATCACCGATGACCGCGCTATCGCCATTTTTGACCAGATTGTTCTTGGTAATGTAATTGTTGATGCTTCGCGTAAGCGCGGTGCGGAATCCGGTCAGATGCGAGCCCCCCTCAATAGTATTGATATTGTTGACGTACGAGAATAGATTTTCGACATAACCGTCATTGTACTGAATGGCGATTTCGACATCGGTGCCGTCTTTTTCCTTCTGGAAATAAATCGGCTTACTGTAGAGAACATTTTTATTTTCATTGAGATATTCGACAAAGGCGGCCAATCCCCCCTTGTAGAAGAATTCGAGTTTTTTATCGACGCGATGGTCGATGAGAGCGATTTTCAGCCCTTTGTTCAGGAAAGCCAGTTCGCGCATGCGGGAGGCGAGGATGTCGAACTTGAAATCGACCTTGCTGAATATTTCATGGTCGGCGAGGAAGGTGGTCTTGGTGCCGGGGTCTTTGCAGGCGCCGATTTTTTTGACGTCACCGGTGGGGATTCCCCGTTTGTATTCCTGGGAATACTTGGCGTCGTCGCGACAGACTTCAACCTGGCACCATTCGGAGAGGGCGTTGACCACCGAGACGCCGACACCATGCAGACCGCCGGAGACTTTGTAACTGGCGTGGTCAAATTTGCCGCCGGCGTGGAGCATCGTCATAACCACTTCCAGCGCCGATTTCTTCTGGGTGGGGTGCATATCGACCGGGATACCGCGGCCGTTATCGGTCACGGTGATACTGTTATCCTGCTCGATTTCGACTTTGATATTACTGCAGAAGCCGGCCATTGCTTCATCGATAGAGTTATCGACCACTTCGTACACGAGATGATGCAGGCCGCGGGGACCGACATCGCCGATATACATAGCGGGACGACGGCGGACCGCTTCCAGACCTTTCAGGACAGTGATGCTGGAGGCATCGTAATTCAGACCGTTTTTCTTTCCGTTTTCTATAGTCGTAGTATCACCTTTCATTTAACTTTCAATCCTTCCGGCTTGAAGGGAGAATTATTTCAAGCCACAAAATGAATTTTTCGTACCGCTTTGCCTCCGGGATAGGAATGTATTTTTTCCAGGATGGCATCAGCCTCCAGCGACAACTGCTGGCGCCAGACAGCATCCGGCACCGAGACCAGCAAAGTTTCGTTGTCAAATTTGATAGCGTGAGAGGCGCGAGCGATCGGTTCGCCGACAATATCATCCCAGTTGGCGGCGACGCGCCATCCCCCCAATTTATGCGAGAGTCCAAGGCGGGATAAGATGCCATCGATAAGATTTCCCAGCCGGGCGGAGTTATGTTTAGAAGCCTTTTTAGCGTTCTTTTTCATGAATTACAATTATACCATATATTAAACACCTAAGCAAGGGAAAAGTTCATATATAACTTATTATTTGCAAATAAGTTACATTAATTTTTGGGAGGCAAAAAAGGTTTGAAAATTACCAGTTTTTTTCGACCGGTTTTAGCTGTTTTTTGTGGGGAAAGCGGGGGTTGGGGATAAAGAAATCTGGTCCTTCACGTCGCATCAGGCGGACGGTCAAATCCTGGCAAGCCTGACAGCGACGAATCGAATTGCGGTGTTCTTTCTTGATGATTCTTTTGCGGCGATGTTCCGGCGCAAAGACCGGATGCGAAATTATTTCGTGACCGGCTTCGGGGTTTTGCTCGTCATGAAACTTGACTCCGGCAATTATCTGCCGCGTGACCGGGTCATAAACGGTGGCGCCGGGGCACTCGATAAACATCTTGTCGTCGTCGAGAAGCGCGGTTTCATTGATATCGGAAGAAGAGTCGTCCTGAAAGGGAGAGTAAACCGGCAGGCGCTCCGGTTCCACTCTATTAGGATTTTTATGACGGTTGCCTTTAGGTTTCATTGAAGAATAACTCCCTCCCGAGTGCGGCTACCCTTTTATGAGAAGGACAACGGAGAAAATCGCCACCGCGATCGGGAGAACGCGGTCAAAGGGAAACGGAAGAAAATAGGAAACGACAAAAGCGACTACGACGGAAGGCAACACCACGAAGCGGAAAAGATTGAAAGATATCTTCGCCAATTTCGAGAGGAGGAGAATAACCAGAGAGACCAGGAGGATGGCGGCTGCGACGATTCCGACGGTTCCGAAGCGCTCGTAAATGTAGCGATAGCCATCAGTCAGAAATCCGGTCGTATCGATGCCGAGGTTGGTAATGTTTCCGAGTGAATCAAGCATGCCAGGTCTCCCGCTTAGAAATCTTCCATTGGTTCGATGGTCAGTGAGGATTCCCCGACACGGGTGAGGCCGGTCATCCGCTGGGTCAGAAAATTCTGCGAGGTTATCCAGCGATGAGAGATAGCCAGCACCTCATTGCTGTCCAGTTCTGAAACCCAGTCAAGAATAAGGGTATCGATCTGCTTGCCATCGACTTCGAGGTCATCCATAGTGAGAGTAAACTTGATTTTCATTTCATCGCCTACCTTTAACAAGTTTCCTTCTTCATTCCGGCATATCAGTTTTGCAAGGGGGATGCCGCAGCGGCGATGATTTTCATATTTTTATATAAGTTGTTGTGGGGACAACTATTGCCAAAGCAAATCGTGTCATAATATGGGGGACAAAGGCAGCCGGAATCCTTTCTGGCGCCGGGAATAAATGGGAATAATCCCATATCTGTTGGGATAAGAAAAGCCCCGACTTGCAGTTAAGCCGGGGCATCGACAGGTATTGTGGATTTTGACCGAGCCGTCAGTCTGGGTTGATATCTGATAGCCGGTCTTACAGTCTTTTGTCCTGCTGCTACTCGTTTAGAGGTAACGGCGGTGGATGATAGGGAAGCCTGCCACGCCGTCGGCTATGATGCTTCCAATCCCCTTTCATAGCCGGTCTTTAAAGAAACAGCAGGACTAAAATCGATTTAATCCGCCATCTCAATTATGACGGTCGGCGTGACGCCGCCCGAAGATAAATGAGGTGTCGGAAAAACAGTCAGATCATAGGCGGAATCCTCCTTGAAAAGGGTTGACGGTTCCGCGGCGAGGTAGTGGGGAACAGCGCTCTCTGCTGGTCGCCTTAAAGCCGGAATTGGCTCATTTAAGAAGAGAGACTGATGTGGGGATTACCACGATGATAATATAAGGGAAAAGAGTAGAGGCCGTCAACGAGAAAGGGGGCAGAAAACAAGGGGCGGCAAATTTTGCGAGGAGAGAAATGAATCGTTTGGAAGAACGGCAGGTCTCAATTCCCTGTAAATGGGAATCAAGCCCTGCCGCAACCAATCAATTTCGGATAGCAGCGCGCATAAGTTAAACCTCACAGAATCTGTAACCTGTTTATAGTTTGATGTAGTTTTGCAAGTAACTGTGACAAAATTTTAGAGCGTCGGCTGTGACTCTGCACGGAATACCAGAGTCAACCTTAACGTCAATTTATATATGCTTGTAAAAGTCCCCACTCCGGATTTGAATGTTCGAATTTGATACGATGGGCCCAATACCACTATTGAGAAAATAGTTACACCGAAGCCAAAATTTTCAAAGTCAACGGGAAGAAATATTCTTCGGAACGGTATTACCCTTGAAAACGGCTAAGAATACAATTGGTGGTGACGCCATTCCAGAACCGGGAATATCCCGACCGAACCACCAGAGGCATTTGAAATGGAGGTGGGTTATGTACCACTCATGCAGACGATGGATAACGATGATTCTCGCCG
>DYGG01000064.1 GCA_020724775.1 Ignavibacterium sp.
TCAAAACCCAAGGGGATTTTGACCTACGGCGCTGAGCCATAGCAGGTCAATCCCCCCGACCCTCGTAACCCTTTATTATTGGTCGCGGGTTTTGACATCCTTATTCTACCCCAACAAAAAAAGACGCCCAACTCAGGCGTCCTTTAATTCCTTTGGCGGTCTGTCCTATCTCATTTAGGACAGGGCACCGGCTTGCAAACTTCCCAGCAGACAATCGGCGGCGTTACGGTGCAGTACATTACCCAGATACAGCAACTGGGGCGCGCCGTAACACTGCTGGTGGTCGTGATAGTAAAAGCGCCGGCAAAAAGCGCCACCAGAGCCAAAAGCAGCACCACTGCTTTCATCTTCCGCAAAACTCTCACTTGTTCTCACCTCCTTGATTCTTAAATATCGAAAGTGAACTCAAGGCAGAATCTATCTCTAACCTTGCCCTGTCGTCATGTTCCCCGGGCCAGACTTTTCTGATAATTCCTTCCGACGAAATCAAAACTGTCTGCGGCAGAACATTCCCTTTGAAAGTCTCCGTTATATACGGGTCGGTAACCGCCAGCACCGGATACTTGATATCTCTTTCCATCGCCAACTGCCGCGCCTCATCAAAATTACCGGCGCAAAACCCGGCCATCCGCAGACGGGTATCGTCGTGCCGTTGATAAATTGTTTCCCAGAATTCAAAATTGCTCTCGCAGTGCGCGCAGCCGGGCGAGAACCAGAGAAGTAACGTCGCCAGTTCCTCCGGACCGAACCGCAGCGCAAAATCAACGCCGTTGATATCCTGCGTCCGTACCGAAGGGACCGCGTCGTCGGGGTTGAGCGTTCGCAACAATCGCGAGGGGTCATCAATCATCGCCCGTAATTTGCTGTTCTGATAGGAGAGATAGAAAATCTCAGCCGCCATCAGCGCCACAATTACCAGAAGTATTATGACGGCTCGATTCTGACGAAAGTTACTGCTCATTGAAATCGAATCTCAAAATCTTTTGAACATCGCCGGTCCCGGCTGTTATTGAATATGCTCTGAAATCGCCGACTAACTAAGATATCTCCGCGCTTATCTCCCTGTCAAGATTTTAACTCAGGATTGTCTTGCTGTTTCGAGTCTTTCAATCTTGAATCAGATGAGGATAGACATAATCGATAATTTATATCTTCATTCTTCCCTGTCTCAATTACCGGTTTTCTCTTGCCGCCGGCGGAGATTTTTCTTATACTGTGAATATTCCGCCGTTCAACCTGCCGGGTATCACTGTCTCTGGCGGAATAATTCAAGGGGCAACATGAGTCAGGTCCGCTTCGGCGGATTCGCGCTCAAGAGATTTTATGCGCGGGGCGGACATGCTTTCTTGCCCCGTCGCATTGGAGATAATATGAGGCTTATTATCATTTCCAATCGTCTGCCGGTTACTATCAATCGTCGCGGTGGAAAACTGAACCTCCAGCAAAGCGCCGGAGGTCTGGTGTCGGGAATAAGCGCCTATCTGGACCTGGATAGCGCTTCCACCAAGCAGAGAATCGAGCATCTCTGGGTCGGCTGGCCCGGCATGACTGTGGAAGAAAATGACCGCCAGCAACTTTCGCGACACCTGGAAAAAGAATTTAATTACATCCCGGTTTTCCTGTCCAATGAAGAGATGGACCTCTTCTACCACGGCTTTTGCAACAAGACTATCTGGCCCCTATTCCACTACTTTCCCTCTTTCACCGCTTACGACGAAAACTACTGGCAGGGATACCAGAAGGTCAATGAGATATTCTGCGAAAATCTCATCAAAATAATCAAACCGAATGACCTGGTCTGGATACATGATTATCATCTGATGCTTCTTCCCGAAATGCTCCGCAAGAAATCTGAATTGGCCGCCATCGGGTTCTTCCTCCATATTCCCTTTCCTTCCTTCGAAATCTACCGCACCCTGCCGAATATCTGGCGGCGGGAAATCATCGAAGGGCTTCTCGGCGCCGACCTGGTCGGGTTTCATACCCATGAATATACCCAGAATTTTCTCCGCACAACCCTTCGCCTCCTCGGCATTGAACATAATATAGGTCAGATGTTTGTCGGCAACAGAATGGTCAAAGCGGCGACTTTTCCGATGGGAATCGAGTACAACAAGTATAGTGAAGCGGTCTCTCATCAGCGCGCTCAAAATGAGAAAAAGGACCTGCGCGGGCGCTTTCAGAATCAGCGAATAATCCTCTCCATCGACCGCCTCGATTACACCAAGGGAATCCTCAATCGCTTGCTTGCTTTCGAGGAGTTTCTGACGCGCAATCCCCAATGGCACAAAAAGGTGGTGCTGGCGATGGTGGTGGTGCCATCACGTATCGGCGTCGAGCATTATCAAAAAATGAAACGTCAGATTGATGAACTTATCGGAAAAATCAACGGTCGCTTCGGTACTTTTGAATGGACGCCGATTCTCTACCAGTACCGCTTTCTGTCGCTGGATTCTCTTGTCGCGCTTTACAGTGAATCGGATGTCGCCCTCATTACCCCCCTTCGCGACGGAATGAATCTCATCGCCAAGGAATACATTGCCGCCCGGACCGACCAGACCGGTGTGCTTATCTTAAGCGAGATGGCCGGCGCCGCCAAAGAACTGGGGGAGGCGATTATTATCAATCCTTATAACGTTGAAGAAATCGCCCAGGCTTTGAAAACGGCGCTCGAAATTCCTCCGGAAGAGCAAAAAAGACGTATCAGTTTGATGCAGAAACGCCTGCAGCGATATGATGTCGTGCGGTGGGCTGATGAATTCATTCAGGAGGTCGTCTCTGTCCGCGACAGCCAGGCGCAGTTTGAAGCCCGCCTTTTGCGACGTCACATCGGAAGCAAACTGGTCGCCGAGTTTCGCCAGGCTTCATCCAAGATTATCTTTCTTGATTATGACGGTACTCTCGTTCCATTTGCTTCCGACCCGGCCCGGGTGAAACCCGATGCCGCCCTGGAGCGAATACTCGACTCCCTCTGTCGTCAGCCATCCACCGTGGTCGCTCTGATTAGCGGTCGTGACCGGGAAACGATGGAGCGGTGGTTCGGACGATTTTCCATGATTCTTGTCGCCGAGCATGGCGCCTGGCTTAAAGAACCGGGCAAAGAGTGGCTCAAAATCCGGCCCCTTGCCGAAGAATGGATTCCCCGTATTCAACCGATTCTTGAAATCTATTCCGACCGGGTCCCAGGCTCCTTCGTCGAACGAAAGGAATTCTCCGTCGCCTGGCATTACCGTAACGCCGACCCGGAGCAGGCTTCGATGTCGGCGAAAGAACTTCTTGACGACCTGGTTCATCTGACCGCCAATATTGATGTTCAGGTGATTCCGGGAAATCGGGTAATCGAAGTTCGCAACGCCGGGGTAAATAAAGGGGTTGCCGCCAAAGATATCCTGTCCCGTCATCCGTATGATTTTATTATGGCTGTTGGCGACGATTGGACTGATGAAGACCTTTTCCGAGTTCTCCCGGAAAACGCCTACTCTATTCGTGTCGGCGTAACTCAGTCCTATGCCCGCTACAATTTGTATAACTATCTTGAAGTGCGTGACCTGATTGAGGAGATGATTCGATGAGCGAGCCTTTTCATTTCTATACCCAGGCGCATCTGGTGCGCCTTCTCGGGATGAAAGCCAAAAACCCGGTGGAATTACTGGAAGGAATCAGAACGGTGCCGGTTTCTTCCATCTACTATCATACTCATCGCTTCCTGCAGCAGCATCACTACCTTTCCCCCGAGCCCCCGAATGACTTTGCTTATTGGCTTACCAGTATACTGGGAATGCAGGAATGGGGTGAAGCCGTCGCCAGCGTTGATGTCATCCAGTATCGCGACCTGGAGCATTTGCGCAGTCGCCTCGAAGCGGTTCTCTCCGGTTATCTGGCAAAAGGGGGGTATTTGGCGCAGGCGCCGGAAGGACATGAGTTCCATTTCGTAAGTTGTGTTACCGTTATCACTCCCACTCCTTATATAGCCCACGATGCCGCCCAGTTTCTCGAAGCCCTGCGGAGGGTCAGCATAAACTCCATCTATTTTCATGTTTTCGAAGCCCGTCTCCGCCTGAAAAACAACGGCAACGATTTCACCCTCTGGTTCCAGGGACTGGGGAAAGAGAAACTTGCCGCAGAACTCTCGCGCCTTGACCCGTACACCATAACTCTTGAGGGATTGCGCAAAAAAATAATTAAACTGGTGAGCCGCTATGCCTGATATTGCTGAGTATATTCCCATTGTCGGACAGAGTACCATTGACGAACTCTATATCCTTGCCGGCAATCTCAAGGGTAAGATGATTCAGAACATAAACTCCACCGCCGTCGGCGGCGGAGTGGCCGAAATCCTCTCCCGGATGATTCCACTTCTGCGCCAGTTTGGCGTTGACGCCCACTGGGATGTGATTAAAGGGAACGAGAGATTTTTTGAGATTACCAAGAAGATGCATAACGCTTTGCATGGGGCAAGGGCGACTCTGACTGACGACGATTTCGAGTTCTTCCTGCAGGTTAACCGTCAGAACGCTGCCGAACTGGAGCGGTACGGCGATGTTGTCTTTGTTCACGACCCCCAGCCGATTGGGCTGATAGAGAGAAAGGAGGAACTCGGTAGAAAATGGGTCTGGCGCTGCCATATCGATTTCACTCACCCTGACCCGCAGGTGATTCAGTTCCTCGAAGCGTATATAAACCAGTACGATTCCGCCGTTTTCTCGGCGCCGGCTTTTTCCCGAAAACTGAATATTCCGCAAGCGCTTATTTCCCCCTCAATTGACCCCTTAAGCGACAAAAATAAAGACCTCCCTCCGGAACTGATTGACTCCATTCTGGAGCGATATAACCTCGACCGCACCCGCCCCATCGTCACCCAGATTTCCCGTTTTGATTATCTCAAAGACCCGGTGGGGGTAATTGAGGTCTATAAAATGGTCAAGAAAAATGTCGACTGTCAGTTGGTCCTGGCCGGCGGCGGCGCCACCGATGACCCGGAGGGGATGCAGGTCTTAGAAGAGGTCAAAGCGGCCGCAGCCGAGGACCCGGATGTACATATTCTCTTTCTTCCCCCGTCAAGTGATATAGAAATCAACGCCCTCCAGCGCGCTTCCACCGTCGTTCTGCAGAAGTCGCTCCGGGAGGGATTTGGCTTGACGGTGGCGGAAGCCCTCTGGAAAGAACGTCCGGTCATTGCCTCCGCCGTCGGCGGCATTCCGCTTCAAATCGCCCACAAATATTCCGGGATTTTGACCTATTCCAAAGAGGGGACCGCACATTTCTTGAAACAACTTCTAAATGAACCGAAATATGCCGCCCGTCTCGGCGCCAACGGCCGCGAACATATCAGGAATAACTATCTGATAACCAGGCATATCCGCGACTATCTGCTTCTTTTTATCTCCCTCTTTCATGAGGGCGATATTATCTATCTCAATTGACATGAGAAAGAGTATGGCAGGCGCAAAATCGAGCGGACGTCTAAGAGGCTTTTGACTTTTTGCCCGATTTTTATATATTGTCACCGTGAAAATGACTGCTTCCGGATTTCTGCCTTCTAAGACCCTGCGCGGCTTTTACCTGCCAGTACCAGCCCTTCTGCTTGCCACCTTTTTGCTTTTGGCCGGATGTGCCGATAAGGCGACTGCCCCCGAACTGAACGGTCCCCGTATAGACTCCTTAACTATCGCCCCCGATTTCATTTTGCCGGGCGGCACCCTGGAACTGGCCGCCTTTGCCTCCGACCCCGATAACGACTCCCTCCGCTTTCGATGGATTACCTATCCCCGGGTCGGTCTGTTCGAAAATGACTCGCTCCCCAATACCAGATTCACCTTTGCCGATTATCTCCGCTCCGGAATGTCGGTGCGATTTACCCTGACCGTCTATGACGGCAAAGATTCCTCTTCGACCGACCGCTGGGTCACCATCGATACCGGTAAAGCGATATCGGGAAACGTCTTCTTCGAAGGGACCAGAGTCCCCATCCCCGGTGCAGCTTTGACCGTTGCCAGCCGCGCCGATACCACCGATTCCGATGGGGCGTACGGATTCTTTGACTTATACACGGGTACTTACACCCTTACGGCCGGAAGAGAAGGTTTTGATCCGGTGACGGTTGATTTTAATCTCACCGATGATATCATCGCCGACATATTCCTCACCAGCGCCACTTATTCCGGCACCGTCAGCGGTACTGTCAGCACCAAAGAGGGGACACTCTTGGAGAACCTGCGTATTACCCTTCTTAACCCCGATGGCACCAATTCGCAGATATCGGCGTTGACGGCGGCGGATGGCTCCTATTCCCTTCCCGGCGTTCCTACCGGTAATCGCCGTTTGCTTATAGAAGACGGCGGCAACGGCGACTATGATATTCTGGTCGAAGTGAGGGATATCCTGCTTATGGGCGCCTCTCTAAATTACAATATCGTTGCCAAGGTGCGCCGTATTGCCTTCCTCTCTCAAGGCGCTCAATCCAGTTATCTCTGGGATCTTGATACTGATGGCTCCTTTACTCCCTGGTTCATTGACACTGACAACGACTGTCTCCGCTTTGAATTTTGCGTGGCGGAGGATTTGGGACGACTGGCGATGAAATCGGCGGTGCCAATTCCACGCAACGCCGGAGCGGTCTACTGGGGTTTCAATATTGAACTAACTGAAGCGGCTTGCGAAGTTATCATCTATGTCGACGGCGTCTTGACCTCCGGTGGAATTTACTGGGGAGGGACAAGACATTACAATATTCACGAACCAATCCGCATCCCGACAGAATACCAGGCGGGACACAATCTCCGGGTGGAATTCTATGCCTGGCCCCTCCGCACCGGCATCTGCGGCGATATAAAACTTCACCAGTTCCGCATCGACTATCTCGAATAGGCGATAATCGTATTCTCCTAATTGTATATATATTAATAAGTTGGGCTCAGTCGTCTATTTTAAGATAAAATTTATCATATATCTCAACCTGTCCTAAAGTCTGCCGATAATACTAAATAGATTAAATTTATCGTATTTAGGTCTTGACAAAGACGGTATAGATAGTTATCTTTTTCACAAGGACTGAATGAATCAGTCCGAAAACCTTTGAGAGAGGGCTTATATTTTGAAAGATATTGTGAAATAATTCACAAAATGTACAAAATAGTACCGGTTTTTAGATGGAAATATGAAAGGTAACCGCCGCGATTTCTTAAAACTATCTGCCGCATCGGCCGTGGCGCTTATCCCGGCAGCGGCCGAGGCTTCCGCCGACAGAAAGAGTGCTGATTTCGATGATGTTTTCGGCGTTCTGGTTGATACCGCGGTCTGTGTCGGATGCCGCAAATGCGAATGGGCATGTGATAACAGCAACTCTCTATCCGACCAGCCGCTTAACAGTTTCGAGGATAAATCGGTTTTTGCCTCGCGCCGTCGTCCCACCGACCAACGCTATACAGTCGTCAATCAGATCGAGCCGGCCGACAACAACGAGAAGAAAAACTATATCAAACTGCAGTGTATGCACTGTAATGACCCGGCTTGCGTATCGGCATGCATTGTGGGCGCTCTCAAGAAGGAACCGGAGGGACCGGTCTCGTATGATGCCTGGAAATGTATCGGTTGCCGTTATTGCATGGTGGCTTGCCCCTTTCAGATTCCAGCGTATGAATATGACAATGCGCTCGACCCTGAAGTTCGCAAATGCACCTTCTGCCTCGACAAACTTCGCAAAGGAGAGAAGCCCGCTTGTGTTGCTATCTGTCCCAATGAAGCGCTAACCTTTGGCAAGCGGGGCGATCTTATCAAGATGGCGCACAGCCGTATCGCTTTGAATCCCGACCGGTATATCGACCATATTTATGGGCAGCGCGAAGTCGGCGGCACCTCCTGGATGTATCTGGCGCCGGTTGATTTCTCTCGGACCGACCTGCCGAAACTTCCCGATAAACCGATCCCACAAGCGACCGAGCCGATCCAGCATGGTATCTTCAAAGGTTTTATTCCTCCCTTAGCGCTTTATGGATTGTTAGGGCTGGCTATGTATTCGCTGCGTCAAAGAAAACAGAACGGAGATAGTGACGATGAGCGCCATTGAACTCCCTCTCCCGGTTCGCGGCAGATATTTCACCCGTGGCGTTAAAATTCTAACCGCCATTGCCGGTGTTGGAATTGCCGTTTATATCTATCGCCTTCTCTTTGGAATAGGCGCCGCCACCAATTTGAACGACCAGTACCCCTGGGGTCTCTGGATTGCCGTTGATGTCGCCTCCGGTGTGGCTCTCGCCGCCGGCGGTTTTACCACCGCCGCTCTGGTCGAAATTTTCCATAAGGACAAGTATCATGCCTTGACCCGTCCGGCGCTTCTCACCGCCATGCTCGGATATACTTTTGTCGTCATCGGGCTTCTCGCTGACCTCGGACGGTACTACAATGTCTGGCATCCTATGCTTCCCTCCATGTGGCAGGGAAACTCGGTGCTCTTTGAAGTCGGCATCTGTGTTATGATCTATCTCACGGTCCTTTATATCGAATTCGCGCCGATTGCATTCGAAAGGTTTAAGGGAAGAGTCAACCTGCCCGGTAAACTCTCTTTCCTTAACCGAGCCGCCGAATCTTTCCTCTCGCTCTCCGAGCGGACTCTTAAGAAAACTCTTTTCCTTTTCATCATCGCCGGCGTCGTTCTCTCCTGTCTTCATCAGTCGTCCCTCGGCACCCTGATGGTTATCGCGCCGACCAAGATGCATCCCCTCTGGTACACCTCTGTCTCGCCGCTTCTTTTTCTTCTCTCCGCCATTATGGTCGGATTTCCCATGGTAATCTTCGAATCGCTTCTGGCTTCTCGCTCTTTCAAAATGAAACCGGAACTTGGAATTCTATCGTCGCTGGCCCGCTATATCCCCATCTTCCTCGGAATTTATCTCGCCGCCAAAATAATCGACCTGACCATTCGCGACGTCTGGCCATACCTCTTCGAATTTTCGACCCGTTCGGTCATCTACATTCTCGAAATCACGCTTGGAGTCATAGTCCCGATGATTATGCTTCTGAATGACAGGATTCGCAACTCCGTTTCCGGTCTTCTTACGGCAGCGACTCTGGTCGTGCTCGGCGTGGTGGCCAATCGAATCAATGTCTTCCTGGTCGCTTATCAACCCCTCTATGCCGACAAACCGTACTTTCCGCATGTCCTGGAAATCATCGTTACACTCGGTCTCATCTCTGCGCTGGTGCTGGTGTACCGTTTTATCGTTATGAATTTCCCGGTGGTATCGGTTCATCCAAACGGCCGTGAGCGACACCGGGTGAGTAGCATCAATGTCGACCGCACTTCAGAAAAGGTGTGAGGATATGAAATCGTTCTTGAATAAAAGAAAATACTTAGCAGTCCTGGGAGGGACTCTGATATTACTCTCGGCGCTGGCATACTCTCACAATCCGTCACGCGACGAGATGTCGAAAATGGATTGTCAGGTCTGTCACACTTGCGCCCGACCGACAGTGGAAGACAACTGTCTTCGCCCCTGCCCGACTCTTCCTATGACTCACGGTGTCGGCGAGCATAGTCTTTCGGAAGCACCGGAATCGATGCTGCTGGATGAACTGGCTGACCTTTATCAGCCGGTAAAATTCAATCATAAGATTCATGCCCGGATGGCCGAAATGGGCGGCGACTGCGGTACCTGTCATCATTACAGCCCCGGTGATAAAATTCAACCCTGCAAAGATTGTCACGGGGGAGAGGCTAATCCCGCCAATCTGCGCCAGCCCGGCCTCAAAGGGGCATATCATCGACAGTGCCTCAGTTGCCATCGCGAGTGGAGCCACGACACCAAGTGCGTCGTCTGCCATAGCCCCACCGAAGGGAAAGCGCTGGCCGGTTCCGGATTCGATTCCACCGACATCATGGGTATCTCCCATCCGGTCATAACCGAACCGGTGAAAAAAACTTATCATACTTCCTTTGATAAAGCCCCCGTGGTGACCTTCTATCACAAGGAGCATATTGACCTGTTCGGGCTCCGCTGTGTGGACTGTCATAAGAAAGAGAATTGCAGTTACTGCCACGACCTGCAGAAAACCGCCGCCATGGCCAAGAGTGAGGAAGAGGTTCACTCCATGTGCAACGGCTGCCATCTGCAGGACCGCTGCACCAAATGTCACGACTCAAAAGAGCGCCCGGCATTCTCGCATGCCAGCACCGGATGGAGTCTTAACAAGTATCATGCCGGCCTCGATTGCCGCGCCTGCCATCCGACCGGACGGCAGATTTCGCGGGTAGATAAAGACTGTGCCGCCTGTCATGCCGGATGGAACTCCGAGAATTTCCAGCATGCCGTAACGGGGTTACATCTTGATGACACCCACAGCGCCATGGACTGCGCCGATTGCCATCTCAATAGAGAATTCACCAGCGCTCCCAATTGCGCCAGCTGTCATGACGACAACCGTAGCGCCCGGGAAATGCCGCCAGGGAGATATATAGGCAAACTTTAGTGGTTGACGGTTTATCCCCCACCCCGGCAAAAGTCGGGGTTTTTTATTGCCGCCGCCTTATCCCCTGCGACAAACCTGCCGCCCACATTTTCTACTGACCTGTATGATATCTGTTAAAATGGCGCGTACCACCCAATCTTGAACGCGACTCGCGAGCCGTAGGTCAAAATTTCGTGCCTGGCAGATGTCCACATCTGCTGGTAAATTAATTTTTACCGCGGTGTCAACGGCGTAGGTCAAAATCCCCCCGAGTTACTTGTCCACCGCGTATGACGAGCGGGGGTTTTGACAACCTCGTATCATACTACCGTTGCGGCAGGTCTTGATTTTACGCT